>NZ_JABLSI010000009.1:2303-111977 GCF_019303475.1 Streptomyces sp. JJ38 | reverse complement strand
GCGGCGCCGGAGGCCGCGCTGGCGGCCGGATGGGCAGCCGCTTGGGCGGAGGTGTCGGAGCCCGGTGCCACGATGGCGGCCTTCCTGCAGGTGGGCGGTCTGCTGTGACCGTACAACGGCGGTGGCGGCGGCGGAGCCCCTGGGGTGTGAACTGATCCACGGACCGTGGCGGCGTGCCGCGGGGCCGGCTCGGCCCCGCGCGGCGCACGGACTTCAGCGGGCCGGGCCCGGCGCCCTTCGGGCCGGCCCCGGACCCGCTGGCTGCGGATCGGCCGGGAGCCGTTGTCTACTGAGCGTCCGGGCCCTACCCGGGTCACACCTGCCGGTCAGACGAAACCTTCCGCCCCCGTGTCGCGGGCGCTGAACCTGGTTCCCAGTGGTGGTGTGCCGGTGCGACGCACCACCCCATGGCCCAGCGGCTCCAGGCAACTAGGTGGGGGAACCCCCGACCGGACGTCCTGTGGTGGACTCCGCCGAACCTACCCGCCTTCGACGGCCGCTTGTCAACAGTCGTTTGACCTGTGTCTCTCCCCCACCGGACGCCGAAGGACCGGGGGGACGCCGGGGATTGGGGGGAGGGCGGGACCGTGCGCCGCCCGGCTCCGGCGGCACGGCCACGCCCGCGGATCACTCGTTCGGCCGCGCGTGGACCGTGCGTCCCGCCACCACCGTCCGCAGGCACAGCGGAAGTTGACGGCCCGGTGTCAGATCAGGCAGGCCCGGGGTGCCCGAGCGGGGGTCGGTGGACCAGTTGGCCACCCGGGTGTCGGGGGCCTGGACGAGCAGTTCGCCGGCCTGCCACACGGCGTAGTCGGCGGGGGCTCCGGGCACCAGGACGCCCGCGTCGTCGCGGCCGAGGGCCCGCCAGCCACCGCGGGTGTGGGCGGTGAACGCGCCGCGGGCGGTGATGCGGTGGGCCTCGGTGTGGTGGAACGCGGCGGCCCGGACGGCCGCCCAGGGCCCCAGGGGGGTCACCGGGCTGTCGGAGCCGAAGGCCAGCGGGACGCCGGCGCGCAGCAGCGCGGCGAAGGGGTTGAGGGTGCGGGCCCGCTCCACGCCCAGCCGCTGGGCGTACATGCCCTTCGGTCCGCCCCAGGCGGCGTCGAACCCGGGCTGGACGGAGGCGATGAGGCCCAGCTCGGCGAAGGCCGCGATGTGCTCGGGGGTGAGCATCTCGGCGTGTTCGACGCGGTGGCGCAGGGCTCTGATCCGGGCGGTGCCCAGTCGCCGGGCGGCCGTGCGGACCCCGTCGACGACGGCGGTGACGGCGGCGTCACCGATGGCGTGGAACCCGGCCTGGAGGCCCGCCTCGGTGCAGGCGGACACGTGGGCGGCGACGGCGTCGGCGTCCAGGTAGGACCTGCCGGTGTGGGGCGCGTCGGCGTAGGGGGCGTGCAGGTGCGCGGTGTGGGAGCCGAGGGCGCCGTCGGCGAACAGGTCACCGGCCGCGCCGTGGGCGCCCAGCTCCCGGATCCGCTCGGCGTCCTTTGGCCCGGTGACGCGCTCGGCCCAGTAGCCGAAGACGCGCGGTCCCGGTGCCTCGGCGGCGAGGGCGAGCAGGCCGGTGAAGTCGTCCGTGCCGGAGATCTCGGGACCAGCGCACTCGTGGAGGGAGCCGATGCCCAGCTCCGCGGCGCGGCGCAGGGTGCTGCGCTGGGCCTCGGCGCGCTGGCCGGGGGTGAGCGCGTCCAGAGCGGCGGCGCGCACGGCGTGGTGGGCCTCGGCGGTCAGGGGGCCGTCGGCGGCGAAGCCGGGGAGGTCCCGCAGGCCGGGGACGGCGTCGAGCAGTGCCGTGGTGACGAGCGCGGAGTGCACGTCGACGCGGCTGAGGTAGAGGGGGCGTCCGCCGGTGGCCGCGTCGAGCTCGGCGCGGGAGGGCCAACGCCCCTCGGGCCAGGCGGTGGCGTCCCAGCCGTGGCCGAGGAGGACGCGGTCGCCGGGGCGGGCGGCGGCGTGGGCGCGGACGCGGTCCAGGGCGTCGGCCAGGCCCGTGCTGGAGCCCAGGTCGAGTCCGGTGAGCGCGAGCCCGGTGGCCGTGGCGTGGACGTGTGCGTCGGTGAACGCGGGGGTGACGAGGGCTCCAGCGAGCTGGACGACCTCGTCGACGCCGTCGGCGAAGGAGTCCGCGGCCCCCTCGGAGCCGATCCAGGCCACCCGGTCCCCCTCGGTGACCATCGCGGTCGCGAAGGGGTCGGCGGGGCTGTACACCTCCCCGCCGCGCAGGAGGACGGTGCGGGGCTTCTCGCCTGGGGTCGTGCGCTCGCTCATGGCTCCCAGTGTCCCGCTCGCGTCCGGCCCGCCGGTGCGTGGGGTCCCGGTGCGCGGGGTCCCGCCGCGGCGGGCGGCGGGACCGGGGTCACAGCCGCGGGGGGCGGGCCTCGTAGGGGGTGGAGAGGACGACCGTGGTGCGGGTGGAGACACCGGCGAGGCTGCGGATGCGGGCCAGCAGGTGTTCCAGCTCGATCGGGGTGGCGACGCGCACCTTGAGGATGTAGTTCTCGTCTCCGGCGACGCTGTGACAGGCCTCGATCTCCGGCACGTCCGCGAGCCGGTCGGCGATGTCGTCGGGCGCGCTCGGGTCGAAGGGGGCGACCGAGATGAAGGCCGTCATGGACAGGCCGACGGCCTCGGCGTCCACGATGGCCGCGTAGCCCCGGATCACCCCCCGCTGCTCCAGTCGGCGCACACGCTGGTGCACGGCCGAGGTGGACAGGCCCGTGGCCTTGCCCAGGTCGGTGTAGCTCATCCGCCCGTCCCTGACGAGCAACTGCACGATGTGCCGGTCCAGCTCCTCCACAGCACATCAACCTACTGTGCCGGGCGCCTCCCGGCACAGTGAGGGCGCCCAAGGGGCGCGAATCACCACCGAGATGTGATGAAGCCCACAGCCGTGCTCCTTCGCTCCCGGGAGTGGCGGCGCATATTCGCGGGTTGGGACGGGAAATGCTTGCTGTGGCCGGGACCAGTTGGTGCTGAGACGTCCGGCCGGCCCATTCCAAGGGGGATAAGAGATGCGCAACACGCAGTCCCTTCGCTCCGACGTCCCGGCCATGCGGGACGCCGAAAGCGCCGAGGACACTGTGGAGTCCGACGAACATCTCGACGCGTGGGAGATCTACCGCGTGCGGTGCCCGCGGTGCGCACAGCCCATCGCGCTGCTGGCCGGTGAGGAGGAGCTGCCCGAGCACGCCCTGTGCGCCTCGCCGTGGAATCCGTTCGGCCTGACGGTGTGCGAGGGCTCCGGGCTGCCCGCCGCCTCGGCCGGTGCCGTGGGCGACGGCGAGCCGCAGGAGCAGGACGCCGCGGCGCTGCTGACGCTTCCGGCCGGTCTGGACTGGCGGACCCAGCCCTTCTCGCACGCGGGCGGTCCGAGCTCCCGGCCGCTGCGCCCGGCGTCCGCCCGGCGCGGCTAGCGACAGCGCACCGGGAGGCGTCTTCGGCGCCGTCCCACGGGCCGTCAGCGGCTCTCGGGGCCGAGGAGTTGACGGGCGATCACGATGCGCTGGATCTGGTTGGTGCCTTCGACGATCTGAAGCATCTTCGCCTCCCGCAGATAGCGCTCGACGGGGAAGTCGGCGGTGTAGCCGTAGCCCCCGAGTACCTGGACGGCGTCCGTCGTCACCTGCATGGCCGTGTCGGTGCAGCTCAGTTTGGCCATGGCCGCCTGCCGGGTGAAGGACGCGCCCTCGTCGCGACGGCGCGCCGCGGCGAGGTACAGGGCGCGGCCGGCCTCGATCCGGGTGGCCATGTCGGCGATGAGGAAGCGCACTCCCTGGAAGTCGGCGACGGGACGGCCGAACTGCCGTCGCTCCAGGGCGTAGCCGAGGGCCGCGTCCAGGGCTGCCTGGGCCAGACCGACGGCGCAGGCCGCGATGCCCAGCCGGCCGGCGTCGAGGGCGTCCAGCGCGATGGCGAAGCCCTGTCCCTCCGCGCCGAGGCGCCGGGTGTCGGGTACCCGGACGCCGTCCAGGTGGACCTGGGCGGTGGGCGAGCCCTTCATGCCCATCTTGCGTTCGGGCGCGGCGGCGCCGAGCCCGGGTGCGTCGCCGGGCACGAGGAACGCGGTGATGCCGCGCGGGCCCGCATCTCCGGTCCGGGCGAACACGGTGTAGAAGTCGGCGATGCCGCCGTGGGTGATCCAGGCCTTCGTGCCCTCGAGGACCCAGGCGTCCCCGGCTCGGACGGCGCGGGTGCGCAGGGCGGCGGCGTCGGAGCCGGCGGAGGGCTCGGAGAGGCAGTAGGCCCCCAGGAGCCCGCCGCCGAGCATGTCGGGCAGGTGGGTGCCGCGCTGCTCGTCGGTGCCGTACGCGGCGAGCGCGTGGCAGGACAGGCTGTGCACGCTGACGCCCAGGCCGACGGTGAGCCGGGCGGCGGCCAGCTCCTCGAGGACCTGGAGGTAGACCTCGTAGGGCTGGTCGCCTCCGCCGTACGCGCCGGGGTAGGGCAGCCCGAGCAGGCCGGAACGCGAGAGGAGGGCGAAGGTATCCCGCGGGAAGCGGCCGGTGGCCTCCTCGTCCGCGGCGACGGGCGCGATCTCCCGCTGGGCCAGGTCCCGCACCAGGGTGAGCAGGTCCCGGGCTTCCTCGGTGGGCAGGTGGCGCTCCACGGGCCGGGGGCCGTAGTCGGGCATCGCGGCGCTCTCCTCGCTGTCGGGCGCTGCGGCGACGGGGGACAGGGGCCGGGGACGTCGCCGGAGGGTCTTGGGCAGGTCTGGTACCGCTGATGCTGCCCGCCGCGGCCGCGCGGAGAGCAGACCGGTGGAGGTGGCGGCCGGGACTCCGCCCGATCGGCGGCGGGCGGAGGCGTTAGGGACGGCGCCTGGCCGGGAACGGTCAGCAGCGCACGGCGACACCGCGGTCCGCGGCCGCCGGGCCGACGTCCGGACGCCGCGCCCCGCTGGAGAGAACGATGCAGGCTTTGACCGTCACACCGCGGCGGCGGGACTCGCTGCGGGTGGAGACCCTGCCGGACCCGTCCCCGGGCCCGGACGACCTGCTGGTCGAGGGCCTGGCGGTCGGGGTGTGCGGCACGGACCGGGAGATCGCGTCCGGGTCCTACGGCTGGGCGCCGCCGGGCCGGGAACGGCTGGTCGTCGGGCACGAGTCGCTGGGGCGGGTGGTGTGGGCACCGTCGGGGAGCGGCTTCGCCGAGGGCGACCTGGTGGCCGGGATCGTGCGTCGCCCCGACCCCGTGCCGTGCGGGGCGTGCGCCCGCGACCAGTACGACATGTGCCGCAACGGCCGCTACACCGAACGGGGCATCAAGGAACGGGACGGATACGCCGCGACGCTGTGGACGGTGGAGACCGGCTACGCCGTGCGGGTGGATCCGTCTCTCGAGCGTGTGGGGGCGCTGTTGGAGCCCACCACGATCGTCGCGAAGGCCTGGGAGCAGATCGAGCGGATCGGGGGGCGGGCGTGGTTCGAACCGCGCTCGGTCCTCGTCACCGGTGCCGGACCCATCGGGCTGCTGGCCGCCCTAATCGGCCGGCAGCGGGGCCTGGACGTGCACGTGCTGGACCGGGTGGAGCGCGGCCCCAAGCCGGAGCTGGTGCGGCTGCTGGGCGGCACGTTCCACACCGGGGACGCGGAGGAGGTGCTGCGCCGGGTGCGCCCGGAAGTGGTGATCGAGGCGACGGGCTCGCCCGGGGTCGCGTTCGCGGCCATGCTCGGCCTGAGGGCGTACGGCGTGCTGTGTCTGACGGGCGTGTCCCCGTCGGGGCGCACGCTGCGGGTGGACGCCGGCGCCATCAACCGGGAGCTGGTCCTGGAGAACTCCGTGGTGGTGGGGTCGGTGAACGCGAACCGGGACCACTTCACCGCGGCGGCGCGCGCCCTGGCCGCCGCGGACCTGCCCTGGCTGGACCGGATGGTGACCCGCCGGGTGCCACTCGGCGGGTTCGCGGAGGCCTTCGAGAGCGACGGCGGGGGTGTGAAGACGGTGCTGGAACTGCGGAGTTAGCCGAGTCGTTGGGGGCCGGGGCCCGGTCACCGCCGTCCGTGGTGCCTGAGCCACCGGGCCGTGGCCGTGGCTCCGACGGCCGTCACCGCCGTGACCGCGGCGAGGGCGGCTGGGGGCGGTCGGCGCGCGGGGCCGGGTCGGCGCGCGGTCCGGCGGCGAGGACGGCGGGGGCTGCCAGTCGGGGGCCCGCTGACCGCGGAGTTCGGCGAAGGCCGTCGTGCGCTCCCGCAGTCTCCGGACGTCCGCGTCCCCGGCCAGGAGGTCGGGAGCGTCCGAGCGGAAGACGGCGGTGGAACCGGGTCCGAGCCCGACGACGGTGGATACCGCTGCGGAAGTCCTCGCGCAGCGTCGCCACGGGGTGGCGCAGGACGCGCCGGGCAATGCCGAGTTGCCGGGTGGAGATCCAGGTGAGCCCGCAGCACCCGGGCCGGGTGGGGACCTTGACATGAAATCCGGCCGCTTCCAGCACCTCCACGGCGGCCCGGCCGACGGCGGGCTGGAAGGTGTCGGTGCAGGTGTCGGGCCGCCGGAGGACCTGTCCGCGTGAGCCGCCGCCCCGGGTGCCGCCGCCAGCGCGCCACCAGTCGGTGAGGTGCCGGGCTGCGAAGAGGGGCAGCGTCCGCCCGGGGGCCACGCCAGCGGCGGACTTGACGAGAGGTATTCCCCTTCTCCGGCCCTTCTCGGCCCGTCTCGTCGGTCCGTCCCGGCCTCGCCCCCGGCTTCCGGCGGGTGGACTTCGCGTTACCGATGGCGGCGGGTGAACGGGCGCGGGCGAGGTCCCGGTCCGCGCCGTGCCCCACCCGCGCCGGTGCGAACACGGTTGCGGACGCCGTCTCGCCCGGTGTGTCGAAGCGGGTTCCGCGGCCTCGGGTGGACGAGGGTTTGAACCAGCGCCGGGCCGGTGAGCCCCGCACCGCCCGGCCGGTCGCGACCCGGTGGGCGCTGCGAGGAGTGTGGTGATGGCCCAGCAGAATCGAGCGGCCCCCGTGGGCCCGGGGCCCGGGAGCCCCGCGGCGGACGGCGGGGGCGAGCGGCCGCGGCGGATCGGCCCCCTGGTGGTCGGATGGCTGCGGACCACGGATCACAAGGTCATCGGCAACCTGTACATGGTGACCGCGTTCGGCTTCTTCCTGGTGGGCGGTCTCCTCGCTCTGCTCATGCGGACGGAGCTGGCGGCGCCCGGACTGCAGTTCGCCACCCCCGACCAGTACAACCAGTGGGTCACGATCCACGGCACGATCATGATGCTGCTGTTCGCGACCCCGATGTTCGCCGGCTTCGCCAACGCCGTGATGCCGCTTCAGATCGGTGCGCCCGACGTGGCCTTCCCCCGGCTCAACGCCTTCACGTACTGGGTGTTCCTCTTCGGGGGGCTCATGGTCGTCTCCGGCTTCCTCACCCCGGGCGGGGCGGCCTCGTTCGGCTGGTTCGCCTACGCTCCGCTGAACGGCGCGGCCTTCTCCCCCGGGGTTGGCGCGGACCTGTGGACGATGGGCCTGGTGGTGGCGGGGACGAGCACGATCCTCGGCTCGGTCAACTTCATCACGACGATCATCTGCCTGAGGGCGCCGGGCATGACCATGTTCCGGATGCCGCTGTTCACCTGGAACGTGCTCTTCACCTCGATCCTGGCGCTGCTGGCGTTCCCGGTGCTCACGGCGGCTCTGCTCGCGCTCGCCTCGGACCGCACGTTCGGATCGCACATCTTCGATCCGGCCAACGGCGGGGCGATCCTGTGGCAGCACCTGTTCTGGTTCTTCGGCCACCCCGAGGTCTACATCGTGGCGCTGCCGTTCTTCGGCATCATCACCGAGATCATCCCCGTCTTCAGCCGCAAGCCCGTCTTCGGCTATCTCGGCCTCGTGGGCGCGACCATCACGATCACCATGCTCTCGGCCGTGGTGTGGGCCCATCACATGTTCGCCACGGGTGCGGTGCTGCTGCCCTTCTTCTCGCTGATGTCGTTCCTCATCGCCGTTCCGACGGGGGTGAAGTTCTTCAACTGGATCGGCACGATGTGGCGCGGCTCGCTCAGCTTCGAGACGCCGATGCTCTGGGCCGTGGGCTTTCTCATCACCTTCCTCCTGGGCGGTCTGACGGGGGTGCTGGTGGCCTCGCCCCCGTTGGACTTCCATCTGACGGACAGCTACTTCGTCGTCGCCCATCTGCACTACGTGCTCTTCGGCACGGTGGTGTTCGCGATGTTCGGGGGCTTCTATTTCTGGTGGCCGAAGTTCACCGGCCGGATGCTCGACGAGCGGATCGGCAAGGTGCACTTCTGGCTCACGCTCGTCGGTTTCCAGGTCACCTTCCTCGTCCAGCACTGGCTGGGCGAGGGCGGAATGCCGCGGCGGTACGCGGACTACCTGGAGGCCGACGGGTTCACGGCTCTCAACGCCGTCTCGACGACGGGCGCGTTCCTGCTGGGCGTCTCCACGCTGGTGTTCCTCTACAACGTGTGGCACACCAGCCAGTACGGGACCCGGGTGCGGGAGAACGACCCGTGGGGTTTCGGCAGATCGCTGGAGTGGGCGACGTCCTGTCCGCCACCGCGGCACAACTTCGTCTCGCTGCCCCGCATCCGCTCCAACGACCCGGCCTTCACCCTGCACCATCCCCAGATCACCCTGTACGAGCAGGAGCGGGCCCGTGAGCTGGGGCGCGCATGAAGGCCGAGGCGCTGTACTTCACCGGGGTGACGGGGTTCTTCGCGGCCGTGTCCGTCCCCTATCTGGCCTTCGGGGACGATCCCGCCGGCGGGGCGGTCCTGGTCGTCTGCGCTCTGATGGCCGCTCTCGTCGCGCTCTTCCTGTGGGTCCAGTACCTGCGGCGGGGGCCGCGCCCCGAGGACCGCGGCGACGGCGAGATCGCCGAGCGGGCCGGCCCGCTGGGCTTCTTCCCCGCGCACAGCACGGCGCCGGTCGTCACCGCCATGGGCCTGGCGCTGCTGGGGCTGGGGGTCGTGTTCGGGCTGTGGCTGTTCCTGATCGGCCTCGCGGTGCTCGCTGGCGGAGTGTTCGGCTTCGTCTTCCAGTACGTGCAGGGCGACTGAGCGAGGATCAGCGCTCGGTGTGTCCCGCGCGCTCGGGCGGGGCGGTGCGCGCGGCGATCTCGTCCCGCTCGGCGGCCGTCGTCGGCAGGTCCACCCGCTTGCCGTAGTACCAGCGGCTCAGGGCGAGCCGCAGTCCGCGGAGCCGTCGGCCGCGGCCTCCCGGTTCCGCCTCCGTCCCTTCCAGGGGCAGCGGCATGTCCCGCACGAGGAGCCGGTAGCGCTCCTCGGCGGACACGGGGCTGTGCCCGGCACCGAAGCCGCCGGCCACCGACTGGGCCACCTGGCCGGTCTCCTCCCCCTCCGACAGCCGGTCGCGGTCCCGCTCCTGGAGGGCGAGGCAGACGCGCTTGGTGACGAGGAACGCGAGGACGGGGCCGAGCAGCACGGCCACCCGGAAGGTCCACACGACCCGTTCCACGGAGAGGTCGAAGAGGTAGGCGATCAGGTCCTGACCGCCCGCCATGAGCAGCACGGCGTAGAACGTCGTGCCCGCGACGCCGAGTCCGGTGCGGGTGGGGCGGTTGCGCGGCCGGTCGCACAGGTGGTGCTCACCACGGTCCCCGGTGACCCACCGCTCGAAGAACGGGTAGAGGTAGAGGAGGGTGAACAAGGCACCGGGCAGCAGGACGGCCGGTACCAGCACGTTGAGCATGAGGGTGTGGCCCCACAGGGTGATCTCCCAGCCCGGCATCAGCCGCAGCGAGCCCTCCAGGAATCCGACGTACCAGTCCGGTTGGGAGAAGGTGGAGACCTGGTCGGCCCGGTAGGGCCCGTAGGCCCACACGGGGTTGATCTGGGCCGCGGCACCGAGGACGGCGAGCACCCCGAACACGGTGAGGAAGAGCCCACCCGACTTGGCGGCGAAGACCGGGACCATCGGGTCGCCGACGACGTTGCGGTTGGTGTGCCCCCGCTTGGCCCACTGGGTGTGCTTGAGGTGGAAGACCAGCAGGATGTGCAGCGTGACCAGCGCGAGCAGCAGGCCCGGCACGAGCAGGACGTGGGTCACGTAGAGCCGGGGGATGATGAGCTCCCCGGGGTACTCGCCACCGAAGACCAGGAAGCTGACGTACGTGCCGACGACGGGGATGGAGAGCATGATGCCCTGGGTGATGCGCAGGCCGGTTCCGGAGAGCAGGTCGTCGGGGAGTGAGTAGCCGCAGAAGCCCTCCACCATCGCCAGCATGAACAGCGTGACGCCGATGACCCAGTTCAGCTCGCGCGGTCTGCGGAAGGCTCCGGTGAAGAAGACCCGCAGCAGGTGGACGGTGATGGCCGCGGTGAACAGCAGCGCGGCCCAGTGGTGGATCTGGCGGATCAGCAGCCCGCCGCGGACGTCGAAGCTGATGTCGAGCGTCGACGCGTACGCCTCGGACATCAGCACGCCGCGCAAGGGCTCGTACGAGCCCTCGTAGACGACCTGTCCGTGGGCGGGCTCGAAGAAGAACGTGAGGAACACGCCCGTCAGCAGCAGGACGATGAAACTGTAGAGCGCCATCTCGCCCAGCAGGAAGGACCAGTGGCTGGGAAAGGCCTTGCGCAGCGTCCCCTTGCCGACCTCGGCGACGGGCAGCCGCGCGTCGAGGGCGTCGAAGGCGCGCAGGCCCGCCCGCCGGGCCGCTCCGTCGGCGCCGACGCTCCTGCGGGACGGCAACACGCGTTCCTGCTCCCTCCGGGACGGATGTCGGACGTGGGTTCCCGGTTGTCCCGGCGTGAATGCGTCAAACGTGCCGTCACCTCGCTGCCCGCTCCCCCGGCACGGACGGGCTAACGGAGAATCAGGTGACATACGGCCGCGCCCATGGGCCGTCCCGCTGGAGCGGCGTCGGGTGCCGTGGTCCCGCCCGCCGGGGCCGTCGGCCGGGGCCGCCGGGTCGTCGGGCTCGTCGGGCTCGTCGGAGTGCTGGGACGCGTAGCCGGTGCGGGCAGTACGCCGACCGCAGCAGCCCCCGGTAGGACAGCGCCGAACCGACCTGCACGAGGGTGCCCTTGCCGTGGGCCCGCGCCTGGTCCAGCGCCACCTGCCGTGCGCGTCCGCCGGGGCCCACGGCGCCCCGGCCCGTGGCGGGGTACCCGCCGTCGGCCGGGGCACACCAGGCGAGGCTCGGCGCTGGTCCGGACGGGTGTGGACGGGGCCGGGCGGGTGCGGCTACGGGCCGGGCCCGAGGCCGTCAGCGGATGCCGACGGCGGCCAGGGCGCGGCGCTGGGCGGCGCTGGGACGGGCCGGGAAGTAGAGGTAGCAGACGCCGCCGGTGCCGCTCCTGACCTTGCCCTTGGCGTCGTAGCGCTTGGTCCTCAGCCAGATGTTCTCGAACTGCCTCCGGCGGTAGACGCGGCGCACCTCGGCGTTGCTGTCGGACGCCGGGTCGCCTGCGATGACGTCGCCGTCCCGGGTGAAGCCGACGACCGTCATGAGGTGGCCGGCGGTGCCGTAGCCGGCGCCGTCCAGCTCCTCCTCCAGGAAGGACTGGGAGGTGATGAGCGGGATGCCGGCCCGGACGAGCCGTTCGGCGTCGTGCAGGGTGTCCAGCCGGGTGACGACGCCCTGGAGGTCGTCGTAGGTGGCGGCGTAGGCGGCGTTGAAGGGCCAGTTGCCGCAGCCCTCGTACTGGTAGTCGTAGGTGTACCGGGCGGCGTGGCACACCTGGGGGTCGTCGTACTCCGGGTTGACCCAGGCGTAGTCCTCCGGCTCGGGCAGACGTCCCCAGGACTCGATGATCATCTGGGACGAGGTGGGGCTGCACCAGGCCTCTCCACCGTTGTCGTACTCCGGGTAGCGGCCGACGTGGATGTTCTGGGAGTAGGACGGGACGGGGAGTTCGACGCCGGCGGCCTCGCCGGGGGCGGTCGGCGGGACCTCGAAGCGGTCGGGGACGTCGGAGGTCATCGCGCCCAGCCGCCAGAGGGTGGGGGTGGCGTGACTGCCGGGGGCGCGCAGCAGGGTGGCCCGCAGCCGGAAGGCGGTGAGCCGGGTGCCGTCCTCGGTGACGACGAGGGTGTCGGTCCACACGGTGCTGCGGCCGTCGCCCTGGTCGTCCACGGAGGTGCGGCGGGGGACGTCGGGACCGTCACCCGAGGTCCAGACGCCGAGCGTGTACCAGGGCGACTCGGTGCCGTCGGAGTACGTGCCCTGGGCCTCGACGCGGAGCCAGGTGCCCTCCGGCGTGCGGGCGTTCCAGGAGGCGATCAGCTGCCGGGCCGGGTGCCGCAGCGCCCGGCGCGGCGAGGTCCAGGTCGCGTACTCCCACCGCTCGACGGTGGTGCCGCCGTGCGGGTCGCGGTAGGTGAGCGTCCCGGCGGGCCTGCCGATGGCGAGGCCGGGGCGGCGCCCGTGGTCGACGCGGGTGCCCCGGCCGGAGCCGCCGTGCCAGTCCGCCACCGAGGTCCAGGAGGCGTAGGCGACGCTCGACCCGCCACCGCCGCGCGAGGCGCCCTCGGGTGCGGCCCGTCCGGCACCGTGGGCGGCGGAGGGCAGCGTGGTGGCGGCGGCCGTGGCGGCGACGGCGACGGAGGCGGCCAGCAGGGTGCGGCGGGTCGTCACGGGTCGGCTCATGCGGGTGGTCCCCCTAGTCACTGGACGGTGGACGCCGGGTGGCGGCTGCGTCAACTATCCCCGGGCGGCGCGGGCCGGGCCAGGGGCCGCGCCAGCACGGGGCCCACCGTTATCGGTCTGGACCTCTGGAGCCGTGGACGCCGTAGGCTGGGCGGGTGACGAAGCAGCGGCCGGTCGGGGAGCGCGCGGCGGTCCGCTCCCCCGGGGCCGGCCGCTGTGGCGCTCTGGGTGGTCTCGCGGCGCGGCTGCGCGGGCTGCCGCCCTCGTGCGGTCCGGTGCGCCTCGTCGCGGTCGACGGGCACGCGGGTTCCGGCAAGAGCACCCTCGCCCGGCGGCTGGCCGAGGAGCTCGGCGGAGCGCCCGTGCTGCACCTGGACGATCTGGCCTGCCACGCGGCCTTCTTCGGCTGGACGGAGCGGCTGGCCGACGCGGTGGTGACGCCCCTCGGGCGCGGGGTGTCGGCCCGCTTCCTCGGATACGACTGGCAGCGCCGGAGTTTCAGCCGCCCGCTGTCGCTGTCCCCCGATCCTGTGGTGCTGGTGGAGGGCGTGGGCGCGGGACGCGCGGCGGTGCGCCCGGTGCTGTCGGCGGTGCTGTGGCTCGACGTCTCCCCCGCGACGGCCTGGGAGCGCGGGCGGCGGCGGGACGGCCCGGGGCTGGCGGCGTTCTGGGACGACTGGACGGCGGCCGAGCGCGCCCACTTCGCGGCCGACCCCACCCGGCCGTTCGCGGATCTGCTGGTACGGCAGATGCCGGAGGGGTATGTGGTGCTGTCAGGGCCCGCGGGCGCTTGCACGGCGCGACGCCATGACTCTGGGTAGTGGGACCGAACCAGTGTGCGGCCGAGCCGGGGCGTCCCGGATGATCGCTCACGGCGATTGCTTGACCTGCGGCGCAGTGACAGATTACGTTCAAAACACACGGTCTTCACCGGCCGTCCGAGAGCGCGAAGCCCCTGGTTGTTCCCCCGTGACCGGGGGCTTCGTCCTGTCCGTGATGTCCGGCTCGCCCATCTCGACCGTCACCCTGGGTGAGGCTCACCGCCCGACCTGGCCGGACGTGCGGGTACGGTCTGTACCGCGCACTTCGACGCAGCGTGCCACGCGGGTACGATGCGACCGTTGCGCGGAGCCGGGCGATCCCCGACCATGATCTACAACCGCCGTCCGTGGTACGGCAGTTGACCAGGCGGGGCAGGCGCCTGGCAGGACCCGACGGGATCGGCCCAGGGGGACGGGATGGACTTCGGCACGCGGGGTACCGGGGTGCCGCGCGCACCCGCCGACCTCGCCTGGCTGCGCGGCGTGGACTCCTACACCATGGGCGACTACCCGCAGGCCGAGGAGGAGTTCAGGACGGCGGTGCGGCTGGACGTGGGGATGGCCGACGCCTGGCTGGGGCTGCACGCCCTGCGCGTCGACGCCACGACGGCGCTACTGCGGATGTTCGAGTACCGGGACCGCTTCGGCGAACAGCGCTCCCGCCATGGGCTGAGCCTCAACTCCTGGTACTGGCTGGGGTGGTGGGTCCAGCCGGTGCTGGAGAGCGGCCGGGACCTACTGCTCGCGCACGCCTCGCACTGGCTGGACGGCCGGCACGTCGCCGACCTGGACCGGGCGCTGGCCGGCTGCCCGCCGCCGGACGCCGATCCGCAGGTGCGCTTCCTGCACGCGTGCCGCGCCTACCTCGCCAAAGACTGGGAAGGGCTCGTCGTCCACACCGAGTCCCTGGTCGAGGACCCGCTGCTCGGCGTCGAGGCGGGGCTGTTCGCCGGGATGGCCCGGGTACGGCTGGAGATGTACGGGCAGGCCGAGCCGCTGCTGTCCACGGCGCTCATGCGTTGCCGCAGCGAGCAGCCGCAGCGCAAGGAGCTGCGGTACTGGCTGGCCCGGGCCCGGGAGGGCACCGGGCGCAGCGCCGCCGCGCTGCCGCTGTACCGGGCGGTGCACCGGGTGGACCCGGCGTTCATGGACACCGCCGCCCGGCTCACCGCCATCACGGAGTCGGACGGCATGGCGGACTCCCTGGCCTCCTCCTGGGCGGCCCCGCTGCGGACGGCGGCGGGGGCGGGCCCCGAGGGGGCGGCCCGGGAGCCGGGGGGCGACGGCGATCCCGCCGGGCCGGACGGCGCCGATCCAACGGACCCGGTGCTGGAGGACCTGTGGCCGCTGGACGCGGAGCCGGTGGGCGGCCCCGGGGCGGGCGCCGGCGTGGACGCGGGCGAGCCGCGGGGGCGGGACGGCCGGGCACCGCAGGACCGGTGGCCGGGCGGGCCGGCCGATCCGGAGCTGCTGGCGGAGGCGCTGGCGGAGCTGGAGCGCATGGTGGGGCTGGAGCCCGTCAAGCGGCAGGTGCGGGCGCTGTCCGCCCAGCTGCACATGGCCAGGCTGCGGGCCGGGCAGGGCTTGCCCGTGCAGCCGCCCAAGCGGCATTTCGTGTTCTCCGGGCCCTCGGGCACCGGGAAGACGACGGTGGCGCGCATACTCGGCCGGGTGTTCTACGCGCTCGGGCTGCTGGGCGGGGACCATCTGGTGGAGGCCCAGCGCTCGGACTTCGTGGGCGAGTTCCTGGGCCAGACGGCGGTCAAGGCCAACGAGCTCATCGACAGCTCGCTGGGCGGGGTGCTGTTCGTGGACGAGGCGTACAGCCTGTCGAACTCGGGCTACGCCAAGGGGGACGCGTACGGCGACGAGGCGCTGCAGGTGCTGCTCAAGCGGGCCGAGGACAACCGGGACCGTCTGGTGGTGATCCTGGCCGGCTATCCCGAGGGCATGGAGCGGCTGCTGGCCGTGAACCCGGGGCTGGGCTCACGGTTCACGACGCGGATCGACTTCCCGAGTTACCGCCCGCTGGAGCTGACGGCCATCGGCGAGGTACTGGCGGCCGAGAACGGCGACCGGTGGGACGAGGAGTCGCTGGAGGAGCTGCGCAGCATCAGCGGCCACGTGGTGGCGCAGGGCTGGGTCGACGAGCTGGGCAACGGGCGGTTTCTGCGCACTCTGTACGAGAAGAGCTGCGCCTACCGCGACCTGCGGCTGTCGGACTGGTCGGGGACGCCGTCGCGGGAGGATCTGGCGACGCTGCGGCTGCCCGACCTGATGCAGGCCTACGGTGAGGTGCTGTCCGGGCGGGGCCCGGCGGGCCCGCGGCCGGAGCCGCCGCCGGGCTGAGGACCGACGAGCCGGTCAGTCAGCGCCCGGGTGGCCCGTGCCGTGCTCCTGGGCCAGAGCGCGCAGGGCCGTGGCGTCCCGTACGGCCTGGGCCCGGGAGATGCCGGGCTGGATGCCCATGGCGGGCAGGCTGGTGCCGTCCGCGAGGTCGAGGGAGACCCACGGGTCTCCGGAGCGCAGGTTGACGGCGAGGATCTCGGCCCACTCCAGCCGTCGGCTGCGGGTGAGGTTGACGACGGTCACGCCGTCGGCGTCGGCGGTGACGTGCGGCCGGGCCAGCAGGGCGAGCACCGCGAGGAAGAGCGCTCCGGTGAGGACGAAGCTGATCCGCTCCGCCGCCGTCAGGCTCTCCAGGAGCACCGCGACGACGGTCAGCGTGGCCAGGGTCGCGACGCCGACGCCGATCAGCACGACGCGGGTGCGGGTCGGACGGAAGGTCACCGGCAGCGGGGGGACGGCGGCGGGCATGGGCGGTTCTTCCTCACGGTGGGGCGGCCGACGGCACGGCGTGCGGTACTCACAGTCGGCAGGCGTGGATGTTGGTGGTGAGGATCGCGCGGGCGCCGAGCTCGTAGAGGTCGTCCATGATCCGCTGGGCCTTCTGGGCCGGCACCATCGAGCGCACGGCGACCCAGCCCTTGTCGTGCAGCGGGGAGACGGTCGGCGACTCCAGGCCGGGCGTCAGCTCGACGGCCTTCTCGACGTACTCGGCGCGGATGTCGTAGTCCATCATCACGTACTCGCGGGCGACGAGGACGCCCTGCATGCGGCGCAGGAACTGCTGGACCTTGGGGTCCTCGGTGTCGGTGCCCTTGCCGCGGATCACGACGGCCTCGGAGACGAGGATCGGCTCGCTGATGATCTCCAGCCCGGCGTTGCGCAGCGTGGTGCCCGTCTCGACGACGTCGGCGATGACCTGGGCGACGCCGAGCTTGATGGCCGTCTCGACCGCGCCGTCGAGCCGGACGACGGAGGCGTCCACGCCGTGCTCCTCCAGGTGCCGCGTGACCAGACCGGGGAAGGAGGTGGCGACGGTCATGCCGCCGAACTCGTTCACGTTCGTGGCGGTGCCCGGCAGGGTGGCGTAGCGGAAGGTGGAGCCGGCGAAGCCGAGCTGGAGGATCTCCTCGGCCTCGGCGCCGGAGTCGAGCAGGAGGTCACGGCCGGTGATGCCGATGTCGAGCCGCCCTGAGCCGACGTAGACGGCGATGTCGCGCGGCCGCAGGAAGAAGAACTCCACGTCGTTCGCCGCGTCGACGAGCACGAGTTCGCGGCGGTCCTTGCGCTGGCGGTAGCCGGCCTCATGGAGCATCGCCGACGCAGGCTCGGACAGTGAACCCTTGTTGGGGACGGCGATGCGCAGCATGGTGCGTGGTTCCTTCACTCGTGAGGGGGATGCGGAGGGGACGGGGACGCGGGGGCGTCAGAGATGAGCGTATACGTCGTCGAGGGAGATGCCGCGCGCCACCATCATCACCTGCAGGTGGTAGAGGAGCTGCGAGATCTCCTCGGCGGTGCGCTCGGTGCCCTCGTGTTCGGCGGCCATCCAGACCTCGGCCGCCTCCTCGACGACCTTCTTGCCGATGGCGTGGACGCCGCCGGCCACCAGCTCGGCGGTGCGGGAGGTGGCGGGGTCGCCGGTGGCGGCCTTGTGCTGGAGCTCCGCGAAGAGCTCGTCGAATGTCTTGTTCGCCATGGTGCTGTTCACCCTACGGGGTGCGCCCGCGTGCGGGCGCACCGTGTCCGGGTTGTGGATGCTCCCGTGGACGACGCCGCGGGGTTCCGCGGCCCTCAGCGCCAGGGTTCGGCGACGGTGCGCAGGGTGGCGGCGGTGGCGACGGCCGCCGTGACGGCCTCGTGGCCCTTGTCCTCGCTGGAGCCGGGCAGGCCGGAGCGATCCAGGGCCTGCTCCTCGGTGTCGCAGGTGAGAACGCCGAAGCCGACGGGCACGCCGGTCTCCACGGAGACCTGGGTGAGGCCGTTCGTCACGCCCTGGCAGACGTAGTCGAAGTGCGGGGTGCCGCCGCGGATGACGACGCCGAGGGCCACGACCGCGTCGTAGCCGCGGGAGGCCAGCACCTTGGCCACGACGGGCAGTTCGAAGCTGCCGGGCACGCGCAGCAGGGTCGGCTCGTCGATGCCGAGCTCGCGCAGGGCGCGCAGGGCGCCGTCGACGAGGCCGCCCATGACCTGGTCGTGCCACTGCGCGGCCACGACGGCGACCCGCAGGTCTTGGCAGTTCTTGACGGTCAGCTCGGGTGCGCCCTTGCCGCTCACGTGGTGCTCCTCGGTTGGTCGGTGACGCGGGTGCGTCGTGTCGGGTCGGTGGTGGGTGGGATGTGCGCCGTGCGCGCGGTCACTGCGTGGTGCAGACGGAGATGTGGGCCTCGTCCAGCCAGGGCAGGTCGTGGCCCATGCGGTCGCGCTTGGTGCGCAGGTAGCGGATGTTGTGCTCGCCGGCCTGGACGGGCATGGGTTCCCGGCCGGCGACGGCGACCCCGTGCCGGGCCAGGGCGTCGCTCTTGGCCGGGTTGTTGGTCAGGAGCCGGACGGAGCGGACGCCGAGGTCGGCGAGCATCTGCGCGCCGGCGGCGTAGTCGCGGGCGTCGGCGGGCAGGCCGAGTTCCAGGTTGGCGTCGAGGGTGTCGCGTCCGCGTTCCTGGAGTTCGTAGGCGCGCAGCTTGGAGAGCAGGCCGATGCCGCGCCCCTCGTGGCCGCGCAGGTAGATCACCACACCGCGGCCCTCCTCCTGCACCCGCTGGAGGGAGGCGCGCAGCTGGGGTCCGCAGTCGCAGCGCTGGGAGCCGAAGATGTCACCGGTCAGGCACTCGGAGTGCATCCGCACGAGGACGTCCTCGCCGTCGCCGAGGTCGCCCGCGACGAGGGCGATGTGCTCGACGCCGTCCAGCGTGGAACGGTAGCCGTGGGCGCGGAACTCGCCGTGGGCGGTGGGGAGCCGGGTGACGGCCTCCCGGGTGACGGCGGGGCTGGTGGCCATGGGCGGCGTGCCCTCGGCCAGGCCCTTCCGGTAGGCGATGAGGTGCTCGATGGAGATGATCGAGAGTCCGTGCTTGCGGGCGAAGGGCACCAGTTCGGGCAGTCGCAGCATGGTGCCGTCCTCGCCCGCGATCTCCACGATGGCCGCGGCCGGACGCAGCCCGGCGAGCCGGGCGAGGTCGACACCGGCCTCGGTGTGGCCGGGGCGGGTGAGGACGCCGCCGGAGCGGGCGCGCAGCGGGAAGACGTGTCCGGGGCGGACGAAGTCCTCGGCCTGGTGGGCCGGGTCGGCGAGCATGCGGATGGTCGTGGCGCGGTCGGCGGCACTGATGCCGGTGGTGACGCCGTGCCGGGGCGCGGCGTCGACCGAGACCGTGAACGCCGTGCCCATGGACTCGGTGTTCTGGGCGACCATCTGCGGGAGTTCGAGCCGGTCGAGCTCGGGCTCCTCCATCGGCACGCAGATCAGGCCGCGGCACTCGTTCATCATGAAGGCGACGACCTCGGGGGTGACCATCTCGGCCGCGATGACGAGGTCGCCCTCGTTCTCCCGGTCCTCGTCGTCGACGACGACCACGGGGCGGCCCGCGGCGAGGTCGGCGATCGCCTGCTCGACCGGGTCCAGGGTGAGGGCGTCGTCGAGGGCCGTGCCCGGGCCCGCGGCGTCGTACCAGCTCTGCGTTGCGGTCATAGGGCCACTCCTTCCATGTCCCGCGCCGGCACGGGGGCCGGGGCGGTGTGGGTGCGGGAGCGCAGCCACCAGGCGCGCAGACCCCACAGAACCAGGACGAGATAGATGAGGTAGACGAGGCCGGAGAAGGCCAGCCCGCTGGCGAAGGCGAGGGGCACGCCGACGAGGTCGACGAGCAGCCACGCGAACCAGAACTCGACCAGCCCTCTGGCCTGGGCGTACATGGCGGCGAGGGTGCCGACGAAGATGTAGGCGTCCGGCCAGGGGTTCCAGGACAGCTCGGGGACCGCGGTGAACAGGGCACCGACGGCGAGCGTGCCCAGCGCCGTGGTGGCGGCGAGCAGGAGCCGCTCGCGGCCGGTCGCGAAGCGGACGGCGATGTGGCCGTCGTCCGCGTCCCGGCGGCCGTCCCTCCACTTCTGCCACCCCCACAGGCCGACCACGACGACGAGCATCTGCTTGCCGACACCCCCGGCCAGGGAGGCCGAGAGGTAGGCGGCGATGAGCACGACGCCGGCCAGCACCTGCACGGGCCAGCTCAGTACCGAGCGGCGCCAGCCGAGCGCGAGCGCGGTCAGGCCGAGGAGGTTGCCCGTCATGTCGGACCAGATGACCTTCTGGCCGAGGACGGTGAAGGCGGTGTCGTCGAGGAGGCCCACCACGTCGCCGAGGCTCACCGCGGCTCCCCCGCCGGGGTCTGACCCGCGCTCAGCAGCCGCTCGACGTACTTGGCGAGGACGTCCACCTCGAGGTTGACCGGGTCGCCGGGCTGCTTGACGCCCAGCGTGGTCAGGTCGAGGGTCGTGGGGATGAGGCTGACGGTGAACCAGTCGTCCCCGGCCTCGACGACGGTGAGGCTCACGCCGTCCACGGTGATGGAGCCCTTCTCGACGACGTAGCGCGCGAGGGCGGCGGGCAGCGTCACCCTGACGAGTTCCCAGTGCTCGCCGGGGGTGCGGGCGGCGATGGTGCCGGTGCCGTCGACGTGGCCCTGGACGAGGTGGCCGCCGAGCCGTCCGCCGAGGGCCATGGGCCGCTCCAGGTTGACGCGGGAGCCGACGGTGAGCGCGCCGAGGCTGGAGCGCTGGAGCGTCTCGGCCATGACGTCCGCGGTGAACTCCCCGTCGACGACGGTGACCACCGTCAGGCAGACACCGTTGACGGCGATCGAGTCGCCGTGGGCGGCGTCCTTGGTGACGAGCGGGCCGTGCAGGGTCAGCCGGGAGGAGTCACCGAGGCGCTCGATGGCGGTGACCTCACCCAGTTCTTCGACGATTCCGGTGAACACTCAGCGCTCCTCGGTGCGGCGTGTGGCGGTGGTGGTGGTGCGGTCGGTGTGGGGCACGGTGGCGGTGACGCGTAGGTCGGGGCCGAGCGGTACGGCCTCGGTGAGGCTGAGCCGCAGGGCCTGGGCGATCGTCGTGATGCCCGCGTCGGTCAGCACCTGGGGGCCCGCGCCCAGCAGGGCGGGGGCGAGGTAGCCGGTGACCTTGTCCAGGAGTCCGGCGGCGACGAAGGAGCCGGCCAGGGTGGCGCCCCCCTCCAGCAGGACCGAACGGACGTCGCGGGCGTGCAGGGCGGACAGCAGGGCGGCGAGGTCGAGGCCGCCACCGAAGGCGGACCGCGGCAGCCGGACGAGGTCGACGAGCGGTTCGAGGGCGGAGGCGTCGGCGTCCTCGGCGACGGCGATCAGGGTGGGAGCCGCGTCATCCAGCACCCGGGCGCCGGGGCGAACGGCGCGGGCGTCGGTGTCCACGACGACGCGCAGCGGCTGGACGGCGCCGGACACGCCGCGCACGGCGAGGTGGGGGTTGTCGGCGCGGGCGGTGCCGGAGCCGACGAGGACCGCGTCGCTCTCGGCACGCAGCCGGTGCACGTCCGCCCGGGACTCGGGGGAGCTGATCCAGCGGCTGGTGCCGTCCGCGGCGGCGGTGCGGCCGTCGAGGGTGGCCGCGTACTTCCAGTGCACGTGCGGGCGGCCGAGCGTTACGGAGGTGAGCCAGGCGGCGTTGACCTGTGCTGCCTGCTCCTCCAGCAGCCCGGCGGCGACCTCGACCCCGGCGGCGGCGAGGGCGGCGGCGCCGCCCGTGGCCTCGGGGGTGGGGTCGGCGACGGCGTACACCACGCGGGAGACACCGGCGGCGAGGAGGGCCTGGACGCAGGGGCCGGTGCGGCCGGTGTGGTTGCAGGGTTCCAGGGTGACCAGGGCGGTGCCGCCCTGGGCGTCGTCGCCGGCCTCGGCCAGCGCGTGGACCTCGGCGTGCGGGCCGCCGGCCCGCTTGTGCCAGCCCTCACCGACGATGCGGCCGGTGGCGTCGAGGACGACGCAGCCGACGACGGGGTTGGGGCTGGTGAAGCCGAGTCCGCGGGCCGAGAGCTCGACTGCGCGGCGCATCGCGTCGCGCTCGGCGCGCATGGCTGCTGCGGTGGCCACCGGGTCCCTCCTGCCTCATCGGGCACGGACTCCGGGGCATGGTGGGACGGAGCGGACCTCGGTGCACCAACGGCTGCGCGACACTCCCCCGAGGCCCCTGGCCGGGGCGGGCGGGGTACGCCGGAGCGCACACTGCACCACTGCCCGCCGCGCACTGCCTCCCATCCGGACTTTCACCGTCGGTCCAGGAGTTTCACCTGGTCAACCGGCCGCTGGCGGCGGACGGGTCGCGGACTGTAACCGCCGGTTCGGAATTACACCGACCCCGGAGTGCGCTGACGTCACTTCTACGCGTCCAGTCTGCCACGGCTCACTCGAACGCACGCGGGCGGCGGCCTGTGGAGTGGCTCACGTCCCACTCGAAGCGCGCGACCTGCACCGACACCCCGGCAGGGCACAGCCGCGCTTCCACCCCCAGGCCGACGGCCGCTCGCGCCGGAGCCGCTGGTACCGCCACACGGGGGACACCGGACCCAACTCCGCTTTGGTCCAGACCTATTGACGCAGTGGTCTAGTCCTCCTACGCTCACGGCACCTCCGAGGAGTGGGTCCGGGGTGTGCGCACGCCCCGGGCCAGGCACCACCGCCCCCCACCGTCCCATCCGCCTGACCTCACCAGGAGGACTTCCCGTGTTGCCCAGAACCCGCGCGAGAGCCAGTCTCGCGGCAGCCGCCACGGCCGTCGCCGGACTCCTCTTCGGCGCGCTGACGGCCCCACCGGCTCAGGCCCAGGACCACCAGTCCTGCCGTCCCGACGGCCTCTACGCGACGCCCGGCGTCGACGTCCCGTACTGCACGGTCTACGACACCGCCGGACGCGAGCAGATGGGCGCCGACCACCAGCGGCGCGTCATCGGCTACTTCACCAGCTGGCGCACCGGCAAGAACGGCCGCGACGCCTACCTCGCCCCCGACATCCCATGGGACAAGGTCACCCACCTGAACTACGCCTTCGCCCACGTCGACGAGGCGAACAAGCTGTCGGTGGGCCCCGACAGCCCCGAGAACCCGGCCACCGGCATGACCTGGCCAGGCGTCGAAGGCGCCGAGATGGACCCGGAGTTCCCCTACAAGGGCCACTTCAACCTGCTCAACAAGTTCAAGAAGCAGCACCCCGAGGTCAAGACGATGGTGTCGGTCGGCGGCTGGGCCGAGACCGGCGGCTACTTCGCACCCGACGGCACCCGGGTGGATTCCGGCGGCTTCTACACCATGGCGACCAACGCCGACGGCTCCGTCAACCACGCGGGCATCGAGACGTTCGCCGACTCGGCCGTCGAGTTCATCCGCGCCTACGGCTTCGACGGCGTCGACATCGACTACGAGTACGCCACGTCGATGAAGGACGCCGGGAACCCGCTGGACTGGCCCATCGCCAACCCGCGCCGGGCCGGGCTGGGCGCCGGCTACGCGGAGCTGATGAAGACCCTGCGGGAGAAGCTGGACCGCGCCGGGGCGGCCGACGGGCAGCACTACCTGCTCACCGTGGCCGCGCCCTCCTCGGGCTATCTGCTGCGCGGCATGGAGACGTACCAGACCGCCAAGTACCTGGACTACGTCAACATCATGTCCTACGACCTGCACGGCGCCTGGAACGAGTACGTGGGTCCGAACGCCGCGCTCTTCGACGACGGACGCGACGCCGAGCTGGCCGCCGCCGGCATCTACACCACCGGTCAGTACGGCGGCATCGGCTACCTCAACGCCGACTGGGCGTACCACTACTTCCGCGGCGCCATGCCCGCCGGACGCATCAACATCGGCCTGCCGTACTACACCCGGGGCTGGAAGAACGTCACCGGCGGCACGGACGGGCTGTGGGGCAAGGCCCCGAGCAGCGACTGCCCCGCCGGGGCCGGGCTGACCACGTGCGGCGACGGCGCCTCCGGCATCGACAACCTCTGGCACGACCTGGACACCGAGGGCAAGGAGTCCCCCGCCGGGTCGAACCCGATGTGGCACGCCAAGAACCTGGAGAAGGGCATCGTCGGGGACTACGTGACGCAGTACGGCTTCCCCGCCGACTTCCAGCTCACCGGCGACTACACGCGCAAGTACGACGCCACCCTCGTCTCGCCGTGGCTGTGGAACGCCGACACGAAGGTCTTCCTGTCCACCGAGGACGAGGAGTCGGTGCGCGCGAAGGCGCAGTACGTCGTCGACCAGGGTATCGGCGGCACCATGATGTGGGAGCTGGCCGGCGACTACGGCTGGAACGCCGCCAAGGGCCAGTACGAGCAGGGCGACACGCTCACGACGGTGATGTACGAGGCGTTCAAGTCCGCCTCGCCCTACGGCGCCCAGCGGGCGACGACCGACCTGCCGACGCAGACGATCGACGTGGACGTCGACTTCACCGACTTCCCGCTCGGCGACTCCAACTACCCGATCAGCCCCAAGCTGCGCATCACCAACAACTCCGACGTCACCCTGCCGGGAGGCACGGAGTTCCAGTTCGACTACGCGACCTCGGCGCCCGGGAACGCCAAGGACCAGTCCGGGTTCGGGACGTCGATCGTGCGCAGCGACCACACCCGCAAGGGCAACGTGGGCGGGCTCGACGGCGACTACCACCGCGTGTCGCTCAAGCTGCCCTCCTGGCAGTCGGTGGCACCCGGGGCGACGGTCACCGTGGACTTCGTCTACTACCTGCCCGTCTCGACGCCGTCCAACTGGACGGTGACCCTCGACGGCACCGCGTACGCCATCCCCGGCGACCTCGCCCGCGGCACCACGCCGGGCGACCCGGGCGGCGGCACCGGCGGAGGTGACGGCGGCGGCGATTCCGGCGGCGGCGGCCAGTGCACCGACCCGGCCTGGGACTCCGGCGCGGTCTACAACGGCGGCGACACCGTCTCCTGGAACGACCGCACCTGGCGCGCCAAGTGGTGGACGCAGGGCGACGAGCCCGGCACCACCGGCGAGTGGGGCGTCTGGGAGGACCTCGGCGCCTGCTGACGCCCTTCGCGGTGAACGGCCGGGTGCGCTCCCGCGGTCCCCGACCCCTCCGCGCGAACGCACCCGGCGGGCGCGGCCACCCCGGTGGCCGCGCCCACCCACACGCAGCCCGCTCGACGGAATCCGCGCCGTCCGGGAACCTGCTGCGTATGACGGGAGCTGACGGTGTGCGGGGAACGCATCCACCGACGGGCCGCGACCTGCCGGAGCCGGGCCCGCGGCGGCCGCACCGGGCCCGCTGGGCGGTGGCGGCCGTCTTCGCCGTGCACGGCGCCGTGACCGGAAGCTTCGCGACCCGGATCCCCTGGATCCAGGACCACGCGGGGCTGAGCGCCGGCCAGTTGGGCCTCGCGCTGGCCTTCCCCGCCCTCGGCGCCTCGGCCGCCATGCCGCTGGCCGGGCGCATCAGCCACCGATGGGGTTCGCGGAGGGCGCTGCGCGGCATGCTGGCGCTCTGGACGGCCTGTCTGCTCCTCCCCGCGCTCGCGCCGGACCTCCTCAGCCTGTGCGCCTCCCTCTTCCTGTTCGGCGCGACGGCGGGCCTGGCCGACGTGGCCATGAACGCCCTCGGGGTGGAGGTCGAGCAGCGGCTCGGCCGCTCGGTCATGTCCGGGCTGCACGGTATGTGGAGCACGGGGGCGCTGGTGGGCTCGGCTGCGGGCACCGTGGCCGCCCACCTCGGAACGGACGCCCGGGCCCACCTGGGTCTGGCGGCCCTCGTGCTCACCGCGCTCGGTGCCGGGGTCTGCCGGGGCGTCCCGGACCTGCGCGGTACGCCCGGAGCGCATCCCCCGCCGCGCTTCGCGCTGCCGCCGCGCGCCGCGCTGCTCATCGGCGCCGTGGGGTTCTGCGCGGTGTTCGCCGAGGCCGCCAGCCTGGACTGGTCGGCCCTCTATCTGCGTGACGTCCTCGGCGCCTCGGCCGGGGCCGCCGCGGCCTCCACCACCGCCTTCGCCTGCACGATGGCGGTGGCCCGGTTCGCCGGGGACACGGTGGTGGAGCGGTACGGCGCGGTGCGGACCGTGCGGTGCGGCGGCGTGCTGGCCGCGCTGGGCGGGGGGCTCGTCGCCACCGCCGCCGCTCCCGCGGTGGCCATGGCCGGCTTCGCGCTGCTGGGGACGGGCATCGCCGTCGTCGTCCCGCTGGCCTTCGCTGCGGCCGGGGGCAGCGGCCCGGCGCCGAGCCAGTCGATCGCGGGAGTGGCGACGATCACCTACACCTCGGGGCTCATCGCCCCCACGGCCATCGGGTCCGTCGCCGAGTTCGCCTCGCTGACGGCCTCCTTCGGCCTCGTCACGGCCCTGGCGCTGGGCCTCGTGCTCGGTGCCGGGGTGCTGCGGCCCGCGTCGGCGCGGCCGGTGGGCGCCGCGAAGGGCGCCCACCGGTCAAAGACCGTGCGGGAGTAGCGCCACGGGTTCAGTCCTCCGGCAGCTCGACCGGGGCGATGGCGTCGTAGAGGTCACCGGGCCCGGGGTTGCTCGGGTCCGTCGCACCGCCGAACTGGTGCATGACGCCCCACACCGCGTTGAGCGCCGTCTGCACCGCGCCCTCGGCCCAGCCGGCCGTCCACGAGATGTCGTCGCCGGCCAGGAACAGGCCACGCTTGTCCTCGGGCAGCCGGTCCTGCATGAAGTGGGTGAACAGCCGCCGCTGGTAGCGGTAGTGGCCCGGGAGGTTGGCCTTGAACGCGCCCATGAAGTACGGCTCGTTCTCCCAGGAGACGGTCAGCGGGCTGCCGGTGATGTGCTTGCGGATGTCGACCTTGGGATAGATCTCGCCGAGCGACTTGAGCATGACCTCCATGCGCTCGTTCGCGTCCAGCGGGAGCCAC
Organism: Streptomyces sp. JJ38; assembly: GCF_019303475.1. Lineage (GTDB taxonomy): Bacteria > Actinomycetota > Actinomycetes > Streptomycetales > Streptomycetaceae > Streptomyces. Next base: position 85,329 of record NZ_JABLSI010000009.1, on the reverse strand, counting down.
TTCAGGCTGTCGTCGCACCAGGTGTAGGACAGGCAGATGACGGCGGGGCGGTCCGGGCCGTTGTCCAGCAGGTAGGTGCCGCGGGTCATGCGGTCGGTGAGCGTCATGCTCATCACGTCGCGGCCGGTCTCCTCGTCGGTGTCCAGCCAGAACGGCCGGTCCACGGGCACGAAGAGCTTGGAGGACTCCATGTAGTGGGTGCGCTCGACGGCCGTCCAGTGGTCGATCGGCAGCAGCGCGTCGTCGCAGTCGATCTTGGAGAGCATCATCCACGACTGCGCCGTGAAGATGACCGCGGGGTAGGTACGGATCTCCCCGTCGGCGTCGGTGACGGTGACGCGGTTGCCCGCGGTGCGGTGCAGCCGGGTGACGGCGGGGCGCGGCGCACCGTCGTGCAGCGACGCCAGCGAGGTGCCCTTCGGCCAGTGGACGAGCTTGGCGGGCTCGCGTTCCCACAGCCGCAGCGGGAGCTGCTGGCTGCCGCCGACGATGCCGCGGTGGTCGTCGTCGGCACCCGTGTAGACGACGCGCAGGATCTCCAGGATCGAGTTGGGGAAGTCGGTGTCCCAGCCGCCGGTGCCGAAGCCGACCTGGCCGAAGATCTCCCGGTGCCGGAAGGAGCGGAACGACTCCGACTCGCACAGGAAGCCGTAGAAGGTCTGGTTGTCGAGCTTCTCCACGAGGGCGGCCCAGATCTCACGGATGCGCGGGACGTCGCGCTCGCGGATGGCGCGCTGCATGTCGGAGAAGTCGGCGCCCTCCTCCAGGCAGGCGTTCCAGGCGTCCATGACCTGGTGGTAGACCTCGGGCAGGTCGTCCACGGTGCGCGCGTAGTGGCTCTCGCCCTTCAGGTCGACGACGGTCGAGGGCGTGTCGGGGGCCAGCGGGTTGGGGAAGGGCTTCGTCTCCAGGCCGACGAGGTCGACGTAGTGCTGGAACGCCGTCGAGGACGGCGGGAAGCGCATGGCGCCCATCTCCGCGTTGAGGGGCTTGCCGGTGCCGTCGTCCGAGCGCGCGAAGTCCGTCGTGCGCAGCCGGCCGCCGATCTCGTCGGCCTCGTAGACGACGGGCTTGAGACCCATCTTCATCAGCTCGTAGGCGGCGACGATGCCGGACAGGCCGCCGCCGACGACGGCCACCTCGGTGCCGTGCTCGGTGGCCGGGATCTGGCCGAGGCCGGCCGGGTGGGCCAGGAAGTCGTCGTAGGCGAAGGGGAAGTCCGGGCCGAACATGGTGATGGGCGGCGTGGACTGGGCCTCTGCGTGCTGCTCGTCGTGGACGGCGGCGGGCACGGTGGAGGTCATCGGCGCGGTTCTCCTTGCGGGGACAGGGACGTGTACAGCTCGGGGCGGCGGTCGGCGAGGTAGGTGTTCTCCGCGCGCGAGGCCGCGAGGGCGGCGGTGTCGACGTCGGCGACGATCAGGTCCTCGCCGCCGCCCGCGCGGACGCGGACGGTGCCGTCGGGGGCCGCCAGGCAGCTCATGCCGGCGAAGACGTGCTCGCCCTCGCTGCCGTGGCGGTTGGTGTAGGCGATGTAGAGCTGGCTCTCCCACGCCCGCACGGGCACCACGGACCGCGGCACGATCTCGTAGGGGCGCATCAGCGCGGTGGGGACCAGCAGCAGCTCCGTCCCGGCCAGCGCGTGCGCCCGCACGGCCTCCGGAAACTCGACGTCGTAGCAGACCAGCAGGCCGAGGCGGACGCCGTCGAGCTCGGCCTGGACGACCGGCTCGGTGCCGGGCGTGAAGCGGGCCGTCTCGTAGGGGCCGAACAGGTGGGTCTTGCGGTAGCCGGCGAGCCGGGTGCCGTCGGGGCCGATGAGCTGCGCGGCGTTGTACACGGCGGCGCCGTCGCGCTCGGGGTAGCCGTAGTGGATGGCGAGGCCGTGTTCGGCGGCGATCCGGCCGACCGCCCGCGCGGAGGGCCCGTCGGCGGGCTCCGCCAGCCCGGCGACGGCGTCGCCCAGGGCGTATCCGGTCAGCGACAGCTCGGGCGTCACCAGCAGCCGTGCACCGGCCGCCGCGGCCCGGCGGGCCGCCCGCGCGAACGCGGCCAGGCTCTCGCCGGGGGCGGGGACGCCGCCGGGGCCTTGGTACAGCGCGATGCGCAGGGACGTCATGGGACCTCACGGGATGTCGGTCGCGGACCGGGGGTGGATGTTTCGACGGTACGTTCGGGCCACCGGGGCGGACAAGGCGGCTCTCTTGCGCATCTACAGTGTTTTCGTTGCGTCCCCCTGGCATTGCGTGGCGATTCGTTGCGCCCGCCATCAACCCGAAGGTTGAGCGCGGGTCCGCCGCGGGACGTATGCGGCGGTTCCGGGGGCGCGACGCGCGGCGTAGGGACGGTTGGCCCCACAGCGTGACGCGCCGCGGGACGCCCGGCGGAAGGCTGGAGGGCGTCATGAACTCCCGCTCTCAACGCGGAAGTTGTCCCAACAGAAGGGTCCCCGTCATGCGTGTCGCCTCCCGTCCGAGCCGTGTCCGCCCCCGCACCCGGGCGGCCGCCGCCGGGCTCGGCCTCCTGCTGGCGGTCGCGGCGGGCGGTTCCGCCGTCGCCGCCGCCGACCGCGAAGAGGCCATGGACCGGGCCGACGCCCGGCTCGTCGGCTCCGTGAAGATCCAGCGCGCGGCCGGTGACGTCATCCACTTCACCTTCGACGCCCGCGACGTCATGCACGACGCCAGCGGCACGTTCCGGTTCAGCCATCACCTCGGCGACCGCGGCGCCTACGGCGCGGGGCGGATCGACTGCATGGTCTCCGGCGGGCCGGTGACCGTGCTCACCGGCGTGGTCACCGACTCCGACCTGGAGGGTCTGGAGGGCAGGCGGGTCGGCTTCACCGTGACCAACGACGGACAGCGGCTCGGCTACAGCTGGGCCGCCACGAGCGACCCGCGGGACGCGGAGGACCTGCCCCTGTGCGTCTCCTCCGCGCCCTACGAGCGGGTGGAGTCGGGCGGCCTCACCGTGGTGCCCTGGCAGCCCAAGCTCTGACCCGGTGGCCGAAGGCGCCGCTCAGGCCGGGGAGCCGGCCGTGTAGCGGCGCAGCAGCGGCGAGAGCACCAGGACGGACTTGGTGCGCTCGACGAAGTGCTCCCCCGCGATCCGCTCCAGCACGCGCTCGAAGTGGCGCATGTCGGAAGCGAAGATCTGGACGATGGCGTCCGCATCGCCGGTGACCGTCGACGCGGACGCCACCTCCGGGTAGCGCGACAGACCCCGCCGGATGTCCTCGGGTGAGGTGTTGTGCCGGCAGTACATCTCGATGAACCCCTCCGTCTCCCACCCCAGGGCCGCCGGGTCCACCCGCACGGTGAATCCGGTGATGGCGCCGTCGGCCCGCAGGCGGTCCACCCGCCGCTTGACGGCCGGGGCGGAGAGTCCGACCTCCGCGCCGATGTCGGCGTAGGAGCGGCGGGCGTCCTCCGCCAGGGCGTGGACGATGCGTTCGTCGAGTTCGTTCAGTCGCACTGCGGGTGGGTCACTTCTCTGCGGTCACGGGAAGGTCGGCGGGCTCGTTCGCCAGGCGGGAGCGGCGCTGCCCGTACAGGAAGTAGAACACGAGACCGGCGGCCATCCAGACACCGAAGACCAGCCAGGTGATGGCGGGCAGGTTGAGCATGTTGTAGAGGCAGAAGCCGAGGCCGAGCAGCGGCAGGACCGGCGAGAGCGGCACCCGGAAGGTGCGCGGCATGTCGGGCCGGGTGCGGCGCAGCACCAGGACGGCGACGTTGACCAGGCCGAAGGCGAAAAGCGTGCCGATGCTGGTGGCGTTGGCCAGCTCGCCCAGCGGGATCGCGGCGGCCAGCACCCCGCAGAAGACGGAGACGAGGAGGGTGTTGGCCCGCGGGGTGCCCGTGCGGGGGTGCACCTTCGAGAACACCTTGGGCACCAGGCCGTCGCGGGACATGGCGAACAGGATGCGGGTCTGGCCGTAGAGGACGGCCAGGACGACGCTGGCGATCGCGATGACGGCGCCGCCGGCCAGGATCGTGGCCCAGAACTGGTGCCCGGTGACGTCGCTGAGGACACCGGCGAGCGCGGCCTCGGAGCCCTCGAAGCCCTCCCACGGCACGGCGCCGACGGCGACGGCGGCGACCATCACGTACAGGGCGGTGACGATGAGCAGCGAGAGCATGATCGCGCGGGGCAGGTCGCGCTGGGGGTTGCGCGCCTCCTCACCGGCGGTGGAGGCGGCGTCGAAGCCGATGTAGGAGAAGAACAGCGAGGCGCCTGCGGCGCTGACACCCGCCATGCCCAGGGGCATGAACGGGGCGTAGTTGCCGGCCTTGATGCCGGTGAACGCCACGGCGCAGAACAGCAGCAGGGCGCCGATCTTCACGAACACCATGATCGCGTTGACCCGGGCGCTCTCCCTGGCGCCGCCCATCAGGAAGGCCATGGCCAGCAGGACGACGATCAGGGCGGGCAGGTTGAAGTAGCCGCCGTCACCCGGAGGGTTGGAGAGGGCGGCGGGGATGGTGACGCCGATGGTGCCGTCGAGCAGCTCGTTGAGGTACTGGCCCCAGCCGACGGCGACGGCGGCCACGGAGACGCCGTACTCCAGGATCAGGCAGAGTCCGCAGATCCAGGCGACGAGCTCGCCCATGGTGGCGTAGGAGTAGGAGTAGGACGAGCCGGAGGCGGGGATCGTGCCGGCCAGCTCGGCGTAGGAGAGCGCGGAGAACAGCGCGGTCAGGCCGGCTATCACGAAGGAGATGGTGACGGCGGGCCCGGCCTCGGGGACGGCTTCGCCGAGGACGACGAAGATGCCGGTGCCCAGCGTGGCACCGATGCTGATCATGGTGAGCTGCCACATGGACAGCGTGCGCCGCAGGCTGCCCCCGCTCCCGTGCCCGGCCTCCGATACCAGTCGTTCGACGGGCTTGCGCCGCATGAACCGGGCGAACCCGGCGGGCGGCGCGGCGGACACGGTCTTCTGGTCCAGCACGGAGTGGCTCCTTGGCGTTGCTGCGGGTCTGTGGCGGGGACCGGACGGCTCTGGCCGCATACCGGTCGGATTCACACCACGCAGCAACTGAGACCGTCGAGCAGGCGGTCTCCGCCACTCCTCGTACAGCGCCCGACTCTAGGACCCGGACATGTCGGCACGTAATGCGTGATCCTTGCGCACCTGAGGTGATTCGTTGCGCAGATCCAGGGTACCTCGTACGTTCGTTTACTTCCGCCATGCAGTTCTTTGTGATAAAGGGGGCCGTGGGTGCGCTCGCACCCACGGCCCCCTTGACCGTTCCGTGTCCGCCGCGCGCCGCGCGGCCCCGGTCAGCTCCAGCTGGCGTGCAGCGGCTTGCCCTCGGCGTAGCCCGCGGCGCTCTGCACCCCGACGACGGCCCGCTCGGCGAACTCCTCCAGGGAGCCCGCGCCCGCGTAGGTGCAGGACGAGCGCACTCCGGCGATGATCGAGTCGATCAGGTCCTCCACGCCGGGACGGGCCGGGTCGAGGAACATCCGGGAGTGGGAGATGCCCTCCTCGAACAGCCCCTTGCGGGCCCGGTCGTAGGCGGACTCCTCGGCTGTACGGTTCCGCACGGCGCGGGCGGAGGCCATGCCGAAGGACTCCTTGTACAGCCGGCCGTCGGCGGTCTGCTGGAGGTCGCCCGGGGACTCGTACGTCCCGGCGAACCAGGAGCCGATCATCACGTTCGAGGCACCCGCGGCGAGGGCCATGGCCACATCACGGGGGTGCCGGACACCGCCGTCGGCCCACACGTGCTTGCCGAGCCTGCGGGCCTCGGCGGCGCACTCCAGGACGGCCGAGAACTGCGGCCGTCCCACACCGGTCATCATCCGGGTGGTGCACATGGCGCCGGGGCCGACGCCGACCTTGACGATGTCGGCGCCCGCCGCGACCAGGTCCCGCACGCCCTCGGCGGCGACGACGTTGCCGGCGACGACGGGGACCTGCGGGTCGAGGGCGCGGACGGCCTTGAGGGCGTCGAGCATGCCCTCCTGGTGGCCGTGGGCGGTGTCCACGACGAGGGTGTCCACCCCGGCGTCGAGCAGGGCCCGGGCGCGGCCCGCCACGTCACCGTTGATGCCGACGGCGGCGGCGACGCGCAGCTTCCCGGCGGCGTCGGTGGCGGGGGTGTAGAGCGTGGCACGCAGCGCGCCCTTGCGGCTGAGCAGGCCCACGAGCTTCCCGTCGGCGTCCACCGCGGGGGCCAGCCTGCGGTGAGCGGCGTCCAGCCGGTTGAACGCGTCCCGGGGATCGGTGTCGGCGTCCAGGACCAGCAGGTCCCTGGACATGACCTGGCCCAGCTGGGTGAAACGATCCACCCCGGCCAGGTCGGATTCGGTCACGACGCCGACCGGCCGCCCGTCGTCGACCACCACACCGGCGCCGTGGGCGCGCTTGGGCAGCAGCGACAGGGCGTCGGCGACGGTCGCGTTGGGCGCCAGGACGATGGGCGTGTCGAGGACGAGGTGCCGCTGCTTCACCCAGGAGATGACCTCGGTGACGACGTCGAGAGGAATGTCCTGCGGGATGACGACGAGGCCGCCGCGCCGGGCCACCGTCTCGGCCATCCGGCGCCCGGCGATGGCCGTCATGTTGGCGACGACGAGCGGGATGGTGGTACCCGACCCGTCCGGGCTGGAGAGGTCCACACCCTGCCGGGAACCGACCGCCGAGCGGCTCGGGACCATGAAGACGTCGTCGTACGTCAGGTCGTACGGGGGCCGCTGGTCGTTGAGGAATCGCACGTGCTGTACACCCAGTCCATCGGAGAAGATCCCCGGCCTCGTCCGGCCGGGGAAAACGCACGTACTTCATTGTCCCACGGGTGCCTGCCGCAGCCCCCACGGAGAATCAGCCACATCGTCGGCGAGACACTGGTGAGAACCTACGAATGCTCGGCCCTCACCTCGGTGGCCTGGGCCCCGCCGGCTATCGGCGAGGGCCCGTCCGGGCGGCTCGCCCGCCGGCCCCGGCGCTCGCGCAGAGCGCGCACGGCCGGCTCGGTCCAACGGGCGGTGAGCGGGCCCGCGACGACGAGCAGGAGGACGTAGGCCGTCGCCACGGGACGCAGCCCGGGCTGAGTGCCGGCCGCGAGCCCGGCGATGACGATGGAGAACTCGCCGCGGGCGACGAGCGCCCCGCCGGCCCGCAGCCGTCCCCGGGGGCCGATCGCGGCCCGGCGGGCGGCGTACCAGCCGGTGAGGATCTTCGTCACGATGGTGACGGCGGCCAGCACCAGCGCGGGGAGCAGCACGGGCGGGATGTCCGCGGGGACGGTCGACAGGCCGAAGAAGACGAAGAACACCGCGGCGAACAGGTCCCTCAGCGGGGTCAGGAGGGCGCGCGCGCTGTGCGCGACCTCCCCGGAGATGGCGATGCCGACGAGGAAGGCGCCGACGGCGGCCGAGACCTGCAGGCTCTGGGCGACTCCGGCGACCAGCAGGGTGAGGCCGAAGACGACGAGCAGGAGCATCTCGGGGTTCTCGGAGGACACGGCGCGGCTGATGATCCGCCCGTGCCGGAGCGCGAGGAAGAGCACGAGCCCCGCGGTGACGACGGCGATCGCCAGCGTCAGGCCGCCCGCCAGCAGCCCGACCCCGGCCACCAGCGTCGTCAGCAGCGGCAGGTACATGGCCATGGCCAGGTCCTCCATGACCAGCACGCCGAGGATCACCGGGGTCTCGCGGTTGCCCAGGCGGCCGAGGTCGGCGAGGACCTTGGCGATGACGCCCGAGGACGAGATCCAGGTGATGCCCGCCAGCGCGATGATGCCGACCGGCCCCCAGCCGAGGGCCCAGCCGACGACGGCGCCGGGGGTGGCGTTCAGGAGGAAGTCGACGATGCCGGAGGGGTACTGGGTGCGCAGGGAGGTGACGAGGTCGGACGCGCTGTACTCCAGGCCCAGCATGAGCAGCAGCAGGACGACCCCGATCTCGGCACCGGCCTGGATGAACTCCTCGCTGGTGGCCAGGGGCAGCAGGCCCCCGTGGCCGAAGGCGAGCCCGGCGAGCAGGTAGAGCGGGATCGGCGACATGCCGACCCGCCCGGCGAACCGGGCGAGGATTCCCAGCCCGAGGATGACCGCCCCGAGCTCGATGAGCAGGACCGTGGTGTGGTGCACGCTCAGTCCTCGTCCCCGTCGGCCGCGAAGGTGCCGGCGATGATCGCCTCCACGGCGTCCACGCCCTGCCGGGTGCCGACGACGAGCAGTTCGTCACCGGCCTCCAGCCGGAAGTCGGGGCCGGGCGAGGGCAGCGCCCCGGTGCGGCGCAGGATCGCCACGATCGACGCTCCGGTGCGGGTGCGGGCCCTCGTCTCGCCGAGGAGCCGCCCCCGGAACGGGGAGTGCGCGTCCACCGTGACGCGCTCGCTGACCAGGTCGAGCTCGATGTCCCCGTGCTGGAGGGTGGTGGAGGCCGCCTCCTCGGGGGAGATGAGTTCGGCCAGCGTCCCGGCCTCCTCGGGTTCGAGGGGGATCGTCGCCTGGCAGGCGTCCGGGTCGTCGGGGCGGTAGAAGCCCAGGAAGCGGCGGCCGTCCTGGTGGACGACGACGGACAGGTGCCGCCCGTCCCGCGTGCTCAGGTCGTACTGGACGCCGACGCCGGGGAGCGTGGTGCGTCGTGTGGTCATGGCTGGCTCCGTTCCCGGGGGGTCAGGACTCGTCGGGGTCGGCGCGGTCCAGCGCGGGGCGCAGCACCGCCCTGCGGTCCTCCAGCAGCGCGTCGGCCGCGGCCGTGTCCGTCACCAGGCTGGTCACCAGCCCGGAGCGCAGGACGGCGCCGATGGCGGCGGCCTTGCGGCGCCCGCCGGCGATGGCCACCACCTCGGGCACCCGGCGCAGCCGGGCGGCCTCGACGGTGATGCAGCGCTCGCCCAGATCCCGCCCGATGCGGCGCCCCTCCGCGTCGAAGAGGTGCGCCGACATCTCCGCGGCGACGCCGAGCGAGGCGTAGTGGGCCCGCTCCCGCTCGGACAACATGTCGTGCACGGTGGAGATTCCCGGCTCCCAGGAGCCGATCGAGACGGCGGCGACGGTGACCTTGTCGAAGTACTCGAAGGCGGCGGCGATGCCGGTCTGGTGCCGCAGGGCCGCCGCCGTGGCCGGGTCCGGGAGGAGCATGGGGGCGTAGATCGGATGGGCCTCTCCCCCGGCCACCTCGGCCGCCCGGCGCACGGCCTCCACCGAGCCGCGGTCGGCGGTGCCGGCGTCGTAGACCCCGGTGAGCTGGACGACGGTGCACGGCGGGAGCCGCCGCAGGGCGGTGGCCATGTGGATGGTGGAGCGGCCCCAGGCCAGGCCCAGGACGTCCCCCTCGGTGACCAGTTCGCCGAGCAGGTCGGCGGCGACCTCACCCAGGTTCTCCGGGTCGGCCACGTTCTCCACGGTCTCGGTGGCGTCGGCCGGGGACTCGGCGACGACGGCGTGCCGCAGGCCGTAGCGGGCACGCAGCGCGTCCGAGCGTTCGGCGTCCAGCTCGGCCGGCACCCGGATCTCGATGCGGACCAGGTCGTGTTCCAGGGCCGTCTCCAGGACCCGGGCCACCTTGAAGCGGCTGACACCGAACTCGTCTGCGATCTGGATCTTGGACTTGCCCTCCAGGTAGAAGCGGCGCGCCATCGCCGCCGCCTGCATCAGCTCGGCGGGCCCCATTCTCGCCGCTGCCCGACCCGTCGACACCGCAACTCACCTCACTGTCAGCCTCGTCACCTTCACGCCGCGGGTTCATCCTCGCAGATCGAGCGACGCCTTCGATCCGTCGCGTGCGGGCGCACCGCCCACTCAGGGGGTGCGCACCGGCACGCGGTGGGGCCGTCAGTGCACGCAGCCGTGCGCCGTCGCCTCCTCCGCCTGGCGGCGCAGCGCCCGCACCGCGGCGGCCGGGTCCTCGGCGCCGTAGACGGCCGAGCCCGCGACGAAGACGTCCGCCCCCGCCTCGGCGCAGCGCTCGATCGTCGACGCCGACACACCGCCGTCGACCTGGAGCCACAGCTGCAGACCGTGCTGGTCGATGAGCTGCCGGGTGCGGCGGATCTTGGGCAGCATGATGTCCAGGAACGCCTGCCCGCCGAAACCGGGCTCGACCGTCATGACGAGCAGCATGTCCAGTTCGGGCAGCAGGTCCTCGTACGGCTCGATCGGCGTGGCGGGCTTGAGCGCCATCGAGGCGCGGGCCCCCTTCGCCCGGATCTCCCGGGCCAGCCGCACCGGGGCGGCGGCGGCCTCGGCGTGGAAGGTGACCGAGCCCGCGCCCGCCTCCACGTACTGCGGTGCCCAGCGGTCCGGGTCCTCGATCATGAGGTGGCAGTCCAGCGGCGTGCCGGTGGCCTTGCTCAGCGACTCGACGATCGGCACACCGAGGGTCAGGTTGGGGACGAAGTGGCCGTCCATGACGTCCACGTGGAGCCAGTCGGCGCCCTCGACGGCCGCGGCCTCGTCGGCGAGCCGCGCGAAGTCGGCGGACAGGATGCTGGGGTTGATCTGAGCCATGGCCCCAGTATGGCGCTCGGTGTGCGACGGTGATCAGCCAGCCGTGCGCAGCAGGGCGAGGTACATCGCGTCGGTGCCGTGCCGGTGCGGCCACAGCTGGACGTCAGGCCCCTCCCCCAGCGCCGGGACGCCCGGCAGCAGCGGGCGGGCGTCGATCCACTCGACGCCCTCGCCCTGCGGGCCGCGCAGGACGTCCTCGACGACCGCGCGGGTCTCGGCGAGGTGCGGAGAGCAGGTCGCGTACCCGACGACGCCGCCGGGGCGGGCCGCGGCCAGCGCCTCGCGGAGCAGGGCGCGCTGGAGCGTAGCGAACCCCTCCACGTCCTCGGGGCGGCGGCGCCAGCGGGCCTCGGGACGCCGACGCAGCGCACCGAGCCCGGTACAGGGGACGTCGACCAGGACGCGGTCGAAGCTGCCGGGCCGCCAGGGCGGGCGGGTGCCGTCGGCGGTGACCACCTGGTACGGGCCCGGGTTGCCGTCCAGCGCGCGGGCCACCAGACGGGCCCGGTGCTGCTGCTTCTCGGCGGCGACCAGAGCCGCGCCGCGCTCGGCGGCCAGCGCGCCGAGGAGCGCCGCCTTGCCACCCGGCCCGGCGCAGCCGTCCAGCCAGCGCAGGTCGTCGCCCGCCATCGGTGCGCCTGCCAGGGCCAGGGCGACGAGCTGGCTGCCCTCGTCCTGCACGCCCGCCCGGCCCTCCCGGACCGGCTCCAGCGCGCCGGGCTCCCCGCCCTCGGTGAGCCGCACGGCGTACGGCGACCAGCGGCCGGGCTCGGCTCCCGGGCCGTCCGGTCCGTCGTAGCCGAGCAGCTCCTCGACGGTGGCCCGGCCGGGGCGTGCGACGAGGGTGACCTCGGGGCGCTCGTTGTCGGCCGCCAGCAGCTCCGCGAGCTCGGCCAGCCGGGCACGCCCGGCGTCCGGGCCGCCCAGGGCGTCCCACAGGGCGGAGACGATCCACCGGGGGTGGGAGTGGACGAGGGAGAGGTGCTCGACCGGGTCCTCGTCCAGCGGCGGGGCGATCCGCTCCAGCCAGCCGTCCAGGTCGTGGGCGGCGACCCTGCGCAGCACCGCGTTCACGAAGCGGGCCCGTCCGTCGCCCACCACGTGGCGGGCGAGTTCCACGCTGGCGCTGACGGCGGCGTGCGGCGGGGTCCGGGTGCCCAGGAGCTGGTGGGCGCCGAGGGAGAGGACGTCCAGCACCGGCGGGTCGACGTCCCGTAGCGGCCGGTCCACGCAGGCGGCGATGACGGCGTCGTAGGTGCCCTGGCGGCGCAGGGTGCCGTAGACGAGCTCGGTGGCGAAGGCGGCGTCCCGCGCGTCGAAGCCGCCGGCGGCGCGGGCCTTGCGCAGCAGCGGCGGCAGCACCAGGTTCGCGTAGGCGTCCCGCTCGTCCACCGCGCGCAGCGCCTCGAAGGCCAGGACCCGCACCGGGTCCCTGCGCGGGCGGCGCTGTTGCTGCTGCGGACGCGGACGACGACGGCGGGACGGGTCACTCACGTGGGGTGTGCTCCGGGAGGCTGGAAGGCTCGGGACAACTCGGAAAACGGCTCGGTCAGCGAAACCCCCAGCTTACGCGCCCGCCCCGGGCCCCCGTCCCGCCCCGGGAGGTCGGCGCACGGGCCCGGAGCCGGGCTGGCCGTCAGACCTCGTGTTGCGGACCCGAGCCGTTCGATCGTCCGGCTGTCAGCCGTCCAGACGCTCTCCGGGGGCGACGCGGACACCGCGCGCCCAGTCAGCGGCACGCATCGGCTTCTTGCCCTGCGGCTGCACCCAGACCAGCTCCACGGCGTGCGATCCGGTGCCCACGTGCACGCTCTTCTTCCCCGCCCGCACCTCGCCGGGGGCCAGGTCACCGACCTCCGGGGCGGGGGCCGCCTGCACGAGCTTGAGCCGCTCCCCGCGGAAGAGGGTCCAGGCTCCCGGCGCGGGGGCGCAGCCGCGCACCACACGGTCCACCCGCAGGGCGGGCGCCGTCCAGTCGATCCGGGCGTCCGCCACGTTGATCTTGGGTGCGTGGCTGACGCCCTCGGCGGGCTGCGGCACGGCGTGCAGGCTGCCGTCCTCGATGCCGTCCATCGTCGCGACGAGCAGCCCGGCCCCGGCCAGCGCGAGCCGGGTGAGCAGGTCGCCGCTGGTGTCGGTGGGGCGGATCTCCTCGGTGACGACGCCGAAGACCGGCCCGGAGTCGAGGCCCTCCTCGATCCGGAAGGTGCTGGCCCCGGTCAGTTCGTCGCCCGCGAGCACGGCGTGCTGGACGGGGGCTGCGCCGCGCCAGGCGGGCAGCAGCGAGAAGTGCAGGTTCACCCAGCCGTGCGCCGGGATGTCGAGCGCCGACCTGGGCAGCAGCGCGCCGTAGGCCACGACGGGACAGCAGTCGGGAGCGATCTCCCGCAGCCGCTCCTGGAACTGCGGGTCGCGGGGGTGGGCGGGCCGCAGGATCTCGATGCCCTCCTCCTCGGCCCGCTCGGCCACGGGGCTCGCGACCAGGCGCCGCCCGCGCCCGGCCGGCGCGTCGGGCCGGGTGACGACAGCGGCGACCTCGTGGCGCTCGGCGGCGAGCAGGGCGTCCAGGGCGGGCACGGCGACCTCGGGGGTGCCGGCGAAGACGAGCTTCATCGGGTGCGGACTACCTCTCCGGGCTGCGCCCTGACGGACCTGACGCGCTCCAGCGCGTCCTCGAACGGCGCCTCAGTCTACGGCTGGTGACGGACCGTGGCCCGGCGGGGCGTGCCCGCGGGGTGCGCGCCCCGCGGTGTCCTCGGCACGCCCCGGCCGTGACCACAGCCCCGGTACGGCGTTGGTCAAGGCGATGTGACCGTAGGGGGCGCTGGACGGCCGGTCGTTCAGCGGTCCTTTCCACGCCGGTTCGAGAGGCTTGTCCATGGCCGACCACGCAACCCACGACGCCCAGGCACGCGCCAGCCTGCACCTCCTGGTACGGGACATCGAGCGGGTCCGCCGGCAGGTGGACGCGCTGCGTACCCTCACCGCCCAGCTCGGGAACGTGTACCGCCCCCGCCGCACCGGCCCGTCGGCCGGTTTCGTCGTCTACGGGCGGGCGCCGGCCCCCACGGTGCGGCTGGCCCAGGAGCTGCGCGAGAGCGTGGAAAGCCTGGTGACGGCGGCCGTCGAGTTCGACCGCTCGCTGGGGTTCTCCTGGGACGCGGTGGGTTCGGCGCTCGGCGTGACCAAACAGGCGGTGCACCGCCGTTACGGGGGCTCCCGGCGGGCGGCCGAGGGGGCGACGGCCGCGACCGCCGGTGACCGCTCCGCCGCGGCCGTCACGGCGGGAACCGAGGTCGTCGGCCCGGGCGCTGAGGGCGGCGCCGGGGTGACGCCCTCCGTTCCGGCGGCCCGCGGCGTGCCGGCCGCGGCACCCCGGCCCGGCGTCTTCCCCGGCCCGCGCAACGGCTGAGCCGGCGCCCGGGCCGCACCCGCCCAGGGCGGCTTTCAGCCGAGGTCGGCGGGGTCGACGAGGATGCGCACCGGGGGCCCTTCCCGCCGACTGAGCCGGGCGGCCTGGGCCTGCTTGAGGGCGGCGGCCAGCTCCGCGCCCCGGCCCGGGGGTACCCGTACCAGGGCCCGCTCCCACTCCTCGCCCGGCGGTGCGTCACCGGTGCGGCGGGGCATCCCCGGCTCGCGGCGGGGCAGCGGCACCGGGCCGAGGACCTCGGCGTCGGCGGGCAGCGGTGCGCTCGCGAGGAGCGCGGCGACGCCGTCGGGCAGGCCGGTGACCGAGGCCATCCGGGAGACGGGCGGATAGCCCAGTTCGGCGCGGTCGGCCAGCTCACGGGCGGCATGGCCCTCCGGATCCCACCGCACGAGCGCCTGCACCGGCCGCAGGGTGGGCTCGGCGACGGCGACGACGGTGCCGCCCTCGCGCTGCGGGCGCACGAGCGCGGCGGCGGCGAGCCAGCGGCGCAGCGCCTCCTCCTCCGCGCGCAGGTCGGCGCGGCCCAGGAGCGCCCAGCCGTCCAGCAGGAGCGCGGCGGCGTAACCGGAACCCTCGGCGACGGGTTCGGCTCCGGGCGTGCTGACGACCAGCGCGGGACGGTCGGGCACGGTGTCGAGCACGTGGTCCCGCCCGGAGGTCCGTACCGGCAGCCCCTGGAAGGCCCGGCCCAGCTCCTCGGCCGTGCGCCGCGCCCCGACCACGCTGGCCCGCAGCCGGGCGCCACCGCAGGCGGGGCACCGCCAGTGCGGGGCGCCCCGGCCGCACCAGCCGCAGCGCAGTTCCTCGGCCGCGCCGGGGGCCGTCACGGGACCCTGGCAGTGCGGGCAGCGCGCCGGCTCGCGGCAGCGCTCGCAGGCCAGCCGCGGCACGTATCCCCGGCGCGGGACCTGGACGAGTACGGGTCCGTGGCGCAGGGCCTCCCGTGCGACGCGCCAGGCGAGGCTGGGGAGGCGGGCGGTGCGGGCACCGGCGTCCTCCGCCTCGTCGAACTCCCCGACCGTGCGGATCAGCGGAGCCGCCGCACGCACGGTGTCCCGGCGCGCGGCCAGCGGGTAGGCCCAGCCGGTGTCGACGAGGCGCTCGGCCTCGACCGTCCGGGCGTGGCCGCCCACCAGCAGCGCCGTGCGCTCGTGGGCGGCGCGCAGCATCAGCACGTCGCGGGCGTGCGGCTGGGGCGCGCGCTCGTCCCGCAGGGCCTGGTCGCCGTCGTCCCAGACGGCGACCAGGCCCAGGTCGTGGACGGGGGCGAACATCGCGGCCCGGGTGCCGACGACGATGCGGGCATGGCCCCGGCTGACGGCGAGCCAGCGGCGGTAGCGGGCCTCCGGCCCGGCCTCGGCGGTGAGGAGGACGTGCGGGACGGGGCCCGCCGCGGCGGTGCCCGCGTCCCGGCCGAGGGCCGTCAGCGCGCTGTCGACGCGGGCGGCGGCGCGGCCGTCGGGCAGGACGGCGAGGGCCCCGCGGCCCGAGGCGGCGGTGGCCAGGAGGGCGCGGGCGAGCTCGCCGGGCCAGGCGGGGCCCGGCAGCGCCGTCCACACCGTCCGGGGCGTGCCGCCGCCCGCGAGGGCGCGCAGGAAGGCGGGGCCGTCGGGGTACCGGGCCCAGGTGTCCGGCTCGGGGGCCTCGGGGCGGGGCGGCGGGCCGGACGGCGGGGGCGGGGCCGAGCGCTCGGCCTGGGCCCGCCGGGGCGGGACGGCGAGCTGGACGACGTCCGCGAGGGCCCCGGCGTAGCGGTCGGCCACGGAACGGCACAGGGTCAGGAGGGCGGGGGTGAGCACCGGTTCCGGGGAGAGCACCTGGGCGATGGGGGCCAGCGTGCCGGGGTAGTCGCTGTCGGCGCGGCGTTCCACGATGAAGCCGTTCAGCAGCTTGCCGCCCTCGCGGCGGCCTTCCCGCTCCCCGGCGCCGAAGCGGACCCGCACCCGCACGCCGGGCCGCGCCTCGGCGTCCATGGCGGCGGGCACGGCGTAGTCGAAGTAGCGGTCGAGGTGGACGAGCCCCTTGTCGACGAGGACGCGGGCTACGGGCAGCCGCTCGGCGAGGGCCGCGCCCCGCCAGGTGCGGGGGCGCGCCCGGGGCGGCTTGTGCTTCCGTACCGTCTCGCGGATGAGGGCGAGCTGCTCGGCGGGCGGCCGGCTCGGGCCGCCGCCCGCCTCCCTGCCCTCGTCACCGCTGCTCACGCCCCCAGTCTTAGCAGACGGCTCGGACAGCCCCTGGTCCGCGGGAGGCGGCCGCGGGTCCGCCCGGCGTGGGCAACGCCGCAGGCCCGGCCCGCTCGGTGGCGGGCCGGGCCTGCGGCGTTGCGTGGTGTGCGACGCGCGGTGCGCGCGTCAGCGGCCGACGGCCTTGCGCAGCTCCTCGACGCGGTCGGTGCGCTCCCAGGTGAAGGCGTCCTCGTCGCGGCCGAAGTGGCCGTAGGCCGCCGTCTGGGCGTAGATCGGCCGCAGCAGGTCGAGGTCGCGGATGATGGCGGCCGGGCGGAGGTCGAAGACCTCGGTGATGGCCTCCTCGATCCTGGCGACGTCCACCGTGGCGGTGCCGAAGGTCTCCACGAACAGGCCGACCGGCTCCGCCTTGCCGATCGCGTAGGCGACCTGGACCTCACAGCGGGCGGCCAGCCCCGCCGCGACCACGTTCTTGGCGACCCAGCGCGTCGCGTAGGCGGCCGAGCGGTCCACCTTGGACGGGTCCTTGCCGGAGAAGGCACCGCCGCCGTGCCGGGCCATGCCGCCGTAGGTGTCGATGATGATCTTCCGGCCGGTCAGCCCGGCGTCGCCCATCGGGCCGCCGATCTCGAACCGCCCCGTCGGGTTGACGAGCAGCCGGTAGCCCTCGGTGTCGAGCTTGATGCCCTCGTCGACGAGCTGGCCGAGGACGTGGTCCACGACGAACTCGCGGATGTCGGGGGCGAGCAGCGAGTCCAGGTCGATGTCGGAGGCGTGCTGGCTGGAGACGACGATCGTGTCCAGGCGCACGGGCTTGTCACCGTCGTACTCGACGGTGACCTGCGTCTTGCCGTCGGGCCGCAGGTAGGGGATGGTGCCGTTCTTGCGGACCTCGGTCAGCCGCCGGGAGAGCCGGTGCGCGAGCGTGATCGGCAGCGGCATCAGCTCCGGGGTCTCGTCGGAGGCGTAGCCGAACATCAGGCCCTGGTCGCCGGCGCCCTGCCGGTCCAGCTCGTCGTCGTCGCCTTCCACCCGGTTCTCATAGGCGGTGTCGACACCCTGGGCGATGTCCGGGGACTGTGCGCCGATGGACACCGAGACGCCGCAGGAGGCGCCGTCGAAGCCCTTCTTGGAGGAGTCGTAGCCGATCTCCAGGATCTTCTCCCGCACGAGGGAGGCGATCGGGGCGTAGGCCTTGGTGGTGACCTCTCCGGCGACGTGCACCTGGCCGGTGGTGATGAGCGTCTCGACGGCCACGCGGGAGGTGGGGTCCTCCTTCAGGAGGGCGTCGAGGATGGTGTCGCTGACCTGGTCAGCGATCTTGTCAGGGTGGCCCTCGGTCACGGACTCCGAGGTGAACAGGCGGCGGGACACATCGCTCCCTGGGGTTGCAGCGGCTGCTGGCTGATCGTTGGCGGACCGATCGGGGAGCTGCGCCCTGAAGGGTCCGCCGACAGTTTATCCGCAGGTCCTAGTGGAGTGGTCAAGGTGTCTCACCCACTGAGTTGTCCGCATCACGCGGCGAAGGGCCCCGGAAGCTCACGCTCCGGCCGCGCCGAGGCGCGGCGCGACCAGGTCCCAGACGGTGTGGGCCAGGGCCTCCTTGGGCCCGTACGGCACCGGTACGGGCTCGCCGTCCGTGCTGAGGATCACCGCCTCGTTGTCCGGTGAGCCGAAGGTCTTCTCCTCGCCGACCTCGTTGACGACGAGCAGGTCACAGCCTTTTCTGGCCAGCTTGGCCCGGCCCGCGGCCAGGACGTCGTCCGTCTCGGCGGCGAACCCGACGACGGTCTGGCCGGGGCGGGGGCGCTCGGCGGACAGCTCGGCGAGGATGTCCGGGTTGCGCACGAGCGCGACCGGTTCGGGCTCCTGGCCCTCGCGCTTCTTGATCTTGCCGGTCGCGTACGCGGCGGGCCGGAAGTCCGCGACGGCGGCGGCCATGACGACGGCGTCGGCGTCGGAGGCGGCCTTGAGGACGGCCTCGCGGAGCTGCAGAGCCGTCCCGGCGCGCACGACGGTGACGCCGGCCGGGTCCGGCAGCGCGGTGTTGGCGGCGACGAGGGTGACGCGGGCCCCGCGAGCCGCGGCCGTCGCCGCCAGGGCGTACCCCTGGCGGCCCGAGGAGCGGTTGCCGAGGAAACGGACGGGGTCGAGGGGCTCGCGGGTGCCGCCGGCGCTGACGACGACGTGCCGTCCGGTGAGGTCCGGCTTCCGCACGCCGCGGGCGAGCACCTCGCGGCAGACCGCGAAGACGTCCTCGGGCTCGGGCAGCCGCCCCTTGCCCGTGTCGGCCCCGGTGAGCCGGCCGACGGCGGGCTCGATCACCACGGCCCCGCGGCGGCGGAGGGTGGCCACGTTCTCCCGGGTCGCCGGGTGCTCCCACATCTCGGTGTGCATCGCGGGCGCGAAGACGACGGGGCAGCGGGCGGTGAGCAGGGTGTTGGTGAGCAGATCGTTCGCGAGCCCGTGGGCGGCCTTGGCGAGGGTGTCGGCGGTCGCGGGGGCGACGACGACGAGGTCGGCCTCCCGGCCGATGCGCACGTGCGGTACCTCGTGGACGCTCTCCCACACCTCGGTGGCGACGGGGCGGCCGGAGAGGGCCGCCCAGGTCGCCTCGCCGACGAAGTGCAGGGCGGAGGCGGTGGGCACGACCTGGACGTCGTGTCCCGACTCGGTGAACCGCCGCAGCAGCTCGCAGGCCTTGTAGGCGGCGATCCCACCGCTCACGCCGAGGACCACCGTGGGCTTGTCCGTCATCTGAAGCCGTTCCGCCTCTGCTCGGGAAGGATGTGTCCGACAAGAGTGTGCCGAGAAGGGTCAGGGCCCGTCGACGCACCTCAGGCCCGGCAGCCGCGCTGCCGGGCCTGAGGTCTCGCGTTCACCGGGCCGGGGTCAGCTCGCGGACTCCACGGCCTCGGAGGTCAGCAGACCGGCGTTGATCTCGCGGAGTGCGATCGACAGCGGCTTCTCGTGGACGTGGGTGTCCACGAGGGGGCCGACGTACTCCAGGAGGCCCTCACCGAGCTGCGAGTAGTACGCGTTGATCTGGCGGGCACGCTTGGCCGCGTAGATCACCAGGCTGTACTTCGAGTCAGTGGCCTCGAGCAGCTCGTCAATCGGCGGATTGATGATGCCCTCGGGCGTCGCGATGGAAGAGGACACGCTCTGCCTTCCGGAGTGGATGAGACGTTCGTCGATCGGGCGGCCCGGGGGCCGGGCGGCGCCTGATCAGGGCGGATGATCGGGGGCGAACCGAGACGGTGGCCGCTCGGCGATCTCGTCGGGCTCGCCGGGCTCGTCGGGCCTGCTGGACCCGTCGGGCCGACCGGGCCCGTCGCGTACCGCCCCAGGTCATCAGAGCAAGGCTAGCAGTTCCGCGGCCACGTCCTCGACGGAGGTGTTGACCAGCGTCACGTCGAACTCCGGCTCGGCCGCCAGTTCGGTGCGGGCGGCGCTCAGCCGGCGCTCGATCACCTCGGGCGCCTCCGTGCCCCGGCCCGTCAGCCGTCGCACCAGCTCGTCCCAGCTCGGCGGAGCCAGGAAGACGAGCTGGGCCTCGGGCATCGACGAGCGCACCAGCCGGGCGCCCTGGAGGTCGATCTCCAGGAGCACCGGCTCGCCGGCCTCCAGCTTCTCCAGCACCGCGCGGCGCGGGGTGCCGTACCGGTTGCCGGCGAACTCGGCCCACTCCAGCAGCTCGCCGTTGGCGACGAGCTTGTCGAACTCCTCGTCGTCGACGAAGAAGTAGTGCACGCCGTGCTGCTCGCCAGGCCTCGGCCTGCGGGTGGTCGCCGAGACCGAGAGCCACACCTCGGGGTGCACGGTGCGCAGATGGGCCACGACCGTGCTCTTGCCGACCCCGGAGGGGCCGGAGAGCACGGTCAGCCGCGGGTGTCTTTCCGGGGGCGCCGGGGTTTCCCCCCGGGAGACGGGAGTAGTCATGCAGCGATTATCCCGGTTTCCGGAAGTGCCCGGGCCACGGGGGCGGTCTCACCGCGGAATCCGCACCCGATGGCGTCACCCGGTCAGGTGTTGGCGCCGAACTCTCGCTCGAGCGCGGCGATCTGGTTGGAGCCGAGACCGCGGACCCGGCGGCTCTCGGAGATGCCGAGCCGCTCCATGATCTGGCGGGCCCGGACCTTGCCGACGCCGGGCAGGGACTCCAGAAGGGCGCTGACCTTCATCTTGCCGATCACGTCGTTCTTCTGGCCCTGCTCGATGACGTCGTGCAGGGAGGCACCCGAGTGCTTGAGCCGGTTCTTGACCTCGGCGCGCTCCCGGCGAGCCGCGGCGGCCTTCTCAAGCGCGGCTGCGCGCTGTTCAGGGGTAAGGGGCGGAAGAGCCACGCCTTCGTCACCTCGGATATCGAACTGGTCGGATATGGATCGCTGAGGAACCTAGTAGCCCCACCTGGGCGGGGCAACGAGCAACGCGCCTGTTCACGCCGCTCTGATCGGAGACTAGCCCCCCGCGGCGCCACAGTCAGCGAGAACAGCGGAAAAGTCCTGGTCAGACTCAAGCCGAACAGGACTTTTCCGGACATTACTCAACGGTAGTGCCGAACGGGCGCCGTCGCGGGGCCGCACTCAGCCCAGAACCGCCACCAGCGCGTCCGTCTCCGCCTGTACGGCGGCACGCAGCGCGGCGGCCTCCGGACCGTGCCGCAGCACCCCGCGGCTGACCGTCGGGAGCACGTTGCGCAGCGCGTCCCCGAACACCCTGGGCAGATCCTTCGGGCCGGCGCCCTGGGCGCCGAGGCCCGGGGCCAGCAGGGGGCCGTTGACGGCCAGCTCGGCCTTCGCCTCCCCGAGCGTGGCGCCCACCACCGCCCCGAACGAGCCGAGCGGCTCGGCTCCGGCGTTCTCGGCCGCGAGGTGGTCGAGCACGACCTGCGCCACCGTCCGGCCGTCCGCGGCCGTCGCGCGCTGCACCTCGGGGCCCTCGGGGTTGGAGGTCAGGGCGAGGACGAAGACCCCGGCTCCGTTGGCGCGGGCGGTGTCCAGGGCGGGGCGCAGCGAGCCGAAGCCGAGGTAGGGGCTCAGCGTCACGGCGTCCGAGAACAGCGGGCTGCGGCGGTCCAGGTAGGCCGCGGCGTAGGCGGCCATCGTCGAGCCGATGTCGCCGCGCTTGGCGTCCATGAGCACCAGCGCCCCGGCTGAGCGGGCGTCCGCGAGCGCCTGCTCCAGGACGGCGACGCCGCGGGAGCCGAAGCGCTCGAAGAAGGCGGACTGCGGCTTGAAGACGGCCACCCGGTCGGCGAGGGCGTCCACGACGGTGCGGGTGAAGCGCTCCAGCCCGGCGACGTCGTCGGCCAGGCCCCACTGCTCCAGCAGCGCGGCGTGCGGGTCGATGCCCACGCACAAGGGGCCGCGCTCGTCCATGGCGCGGCGCAGCCGGACGCCGAAGGACTCGCCGGGCGCGGTGGTCGGGGTGACGGTCACGGGGCCTCCGGCCTGCGGGTGTCGGCACCGACGGCGTCGGCGAGGGTCTGATACGGGCTCGCGGCCAGCCGCTCGGCGAGGCCCTGGTGGATGCGCCGGGGCCACAGCGGACCCTCGTAGACGAAGGCGCTGTAGCCCTGGACCAGGGTGGCGCCGGCCAGGATGCGCTCCCAGGCGTCGTCGGCGGTCTCGATGCCGCCGACGCCGACGAGGGTCAGCCGGTCGCCGACGCGGGCGTACAGCCGGCGCAGGACCTCCAGCGAGCGCTCCTTGAGCGGGGCCCCGGACAGGCCGCCGGCCTCCTCCGTCAGCCGCTCGGGCGAGGTGAGACCGAGGCCCTCGCGGGCGATGGTGGTGTTGGTGGCGATGATCCCGTCCAGGCCCAGCTCGACGGCGAGGTCCGCGACGGCGTCGACGTCGGCGTCGGCCAGGTCGGGGGCGATCTTGACCAGCAGGGGCACGCGCCGTCCCGTCGTCACCCGGTCGGCGGCCTCGCGTACGGCGGTGAGCAGCGGCCTGAGCTGCTCGGTGGCCTGGAGGTTCCGCAGCCCCGGGGTGTTGGGCGAGGAGACGTTGACGACGAGGTAACCCGCGTAGGGCGCCAGGCGCTCGGTCGAGGTGACGTAGTCGGCGACGGCCTCCTCCTCGGGGACGACCTTCGTCTTGCCGATGTTGACGCCGACCAGCGCGCGGAACGGGGGCCGGGTGGCGGCCCGGGCGGCCAGCCGCTCGGCCACGGCCGCGGAGCCCTCGTTGTTGAAGCCCATGCGGTTGATCAGGGCGCGGTCGGGGACCAGCCGGAACAGCCGCCGGGGCGGATTGCCCGGCTGCGGCTCGGCCGTGACGGTGCCGATCTCCACGTGGTCGAAGCCGAGCATCGTCAGCCCGTCGATGCCGACGGCGTTCTTGTCGAAGCCCGCGGCCAGACCGAACGGCCCGTGCATGCGGCGGCCGAGGGCCACCAGCCGCAGCGAGCGGTGGCGCGGGGCGAGGATGGCCGCGGCGAAGGTCCGGAGAACCGGGACGCGGGCCAGGGCCCGGATCCAGCCGAAGGCGAGGTGGTGGGCCTTCTCGGGGTCCAGACGGCGGAAGAGGAGGTGGAACATCAGGCGGTACATGCGTGGATGCCTTCGTGTGGCGCCGGGTGCGGCGCGGGTCGTGGAGCCGGTGCGCGGGGGCCGCGGAGGCCGGTGCGGCGCGGGCCCGACGCGAGTGAGGGGGACGCCGGCGGCGTCCCCCTCTCCCGTCAGCGGGCGCCGCGTGCGGCGTGCAGGTGTTCGGCGTGTTCCTGGAGGGAGCGGACACCGACCTCGCCGCGCCCGAGGGCCTCGATGCCCTGGACGGCCGCCGCGAGGGCCTGGACCGTGGTCAGGCACGGCACAGCGCGGGCCACGGCCGCGGTGCGGATGTCGTAGCCGTCCAGCCGGCCGCCGGTGCCGTACGGGGTGTTGATGATGAGGTCGACCTGGCCGTCGTGGATGAGCTGCACGATGGTCTTCTCGCCGTTCGGCCCCTCGCCCTCGCTCTGCTTGCGCACGACGGTGGCGTTGATGCCGTTGCGCCGCAGCACCTCCGCCGTGCCGGAGGTGGCCAGCAGCTCGAAGCCGAGGGCGACCAGCTCCCGGGCGGGGAAGATCATCGAGCGCTTGTCACGGTTGGCGACCGAGACGAACGCCCGTCCCTTCGTCGGCAGGGCGCCGTAGGCGCCTGCCTGGGACTTGGCGTAGGCCGAGCCGAAGACGGAGTCGATGCCCATGACCTCGCCGGTCGAGCGCATCTCCGGGCCCAGGACGGTGTCCACGCCGCGCCCGTGCACGTCCCGGAAGCGGGTCCAGGGCATGACGGCCTCCTTGACGGAGATGGGCGCGTCCAGCGGCAGGGTGCCGCCGTCGCCCTCGGCCGGGAGCAGACCCTCGGCACGCAGCTCGGCGATGGTGGAGCCGAGCGAGATGCGGGCGGCGGCCTTGGCCAGCGGCACGGCGGTGGCCTTGGAGGTGAACGGCACGGTGCGGGAGGCGCGGGGGTTGGCCTCCAGCACGTAGAGGATGTCCCCGGCCAGGGCGAACTGGATGTTGATCAGCCCGCGCACGCCGACTCCGCGGGCGATGGCCTCGGTGGAGGCGCGCAGCCGCTTGATGTCGTACCCGCCGAGGGTGATCGGCGGCAGGGCGCAGGCCGAGTCGCCGGAGTGGATGCCGGCTTCCTCGATGTGCTCCATGACGCCGCCGAGGTAGAGCTCCTCACCGTCGTAGAGGGCGTCGACGTCGATCTCGATGGCGTCGTCGAGGAAGCGGTCGATGAGGACGGGGTGCTCGGAGATGAGCCCGGCGTGCCGCTCCAGGTAGGCGCCCAGGGACGGCTCGTCGTAGACGATCTCCATGCCCCGCCCGCCGAGCACGTAGGAGGGGCGGACCATGACGGGGTAGCCGATGCTCGCGGCGATCGTCTTGGCCTCGTCGAAGGAGTAGGCGGTGCCGTACTTGGGCGCGGGCAGCCCGGCCTCGGTCAGGACACGGCCGAACGCGCCGCGGTCCTCGGCGGCGTGGATGGCCTCGGGCGGGGTGCCGACGACGGGGACGCCGTTGTCCTTGAGCGCCTGGGCCAGGCCCAGCGGTGTCTGACCGCCGAGCTGGACGACGACACCGGCCACCGGGCCCGCCTGCTGCTCCGCGTGCACGATCTCCAGGACGTCCTCCAGCGTGAGCGGCTCGAAGTAGAGCCGGTCGGAGGTGTCGTAGTCGGTGGAGACGGTCTCGGGGTTGCAGTTGACCATGACCGTCTCGTAGCCGGCCTCGCTCAGCGCGAGGGAGGCGTGCACGCAGGAGTAGTCGAACTCGATGCCCTGGCCGATGCGGTTGGGCCCGGAGCCCAGGATGACCACGGCCGGCTTCTCGCGCGGCGCGACCTCGCTCTCCTCGTCGTAGGAGGAGTAGAAGTACGGGGTGCGGGCGGCGAACTCGGCGGCACAGGTGTCGACGGTCTTGTAGACGGGGCGGACGCCGAGGGCGTGCCGGACCTCGCGGACGACGTCCTCGCGCAGGCCCCGCAGGGAGGCGATCTGCGCGTCGGAGAAGCCGTGGCGCTTGGCCTGGGCGAGGATCTCCGGGGTGAGGAGCTCGGCGGCCGCGAGCTCGTCGGCGGTCTCCTTGATGAGGAAGAGCTGGTCGACGAACCAGGGGTCGATCTTCGTCGACGCGAAGACCTCCTCGGGGCTCGCCCCGGCGCGGATGGCCCCCATGACGGTGTTGATGCGGCCGTCGGTGGGGCGGCGGGCCTCGGCCAGGAGGGCGTCCTTGTCCCCGGCGGGGCCGGTGAAGTCGAACTGGCTGCCCTTCTTCTCCAGCGAGCGCAGCGCCTTCTGCAGGGCCTCGGTGAAGTTCCGGCCGATGGCCATGGCCTCGCCGACGGACTTCATGGTCGTGGTGAGGGTGCTGTCGGCCAGCGGGAACTTCTCGAAGGCGAAGCGCGGCGCCTTCACCACGACGTAGTCGAGCGTGGGCTCGAACGAGGCCGGCGTCTGCTCGGTGATGTCGTTGGGGATCTCGTCCAGGGAGTAGCCGACGGCGAGCTTCGCGGCGATCTTGGCGATCGGGAAGCCGGTGGCCTTGGAGGCGAGCGCCGAGGAGCGGGAGACGCGGGGGTTCATCTCGATGACGATGACCCGGCCGTCGGTGGGGTTGACGGCGAACTGGATGTTGCAGCCGCCGGTGTCCACGCCGACCTCGCGGATGACGGCGATGCCGACGTCCCGCAGGACCTGGTATTCGCGGTCGGTGAGCGTCATCGCCGGAGCGACGGTGATCGAGTCGCCGGTGTGCACGCCCATGGGGTCGAAGTTCTCGATGGAGCAGACGACCACGACGTTGTCGTGCTTGTCGCGCATCAGCTCCAGCTCGTACTCCTTCCAGCCGAGGATGGACTCCTCCAGGAGCACCTCGGTGGTCGGCGAGAGGGCGAGGCCCTGGCCGGCGATGCGGCGCAGCTCGTCCTCGTCGTGGGCGAAGCCGGAGCCCGCGCCGCCCATGGTGAAGGAGGGGCGGACGACGACGGGGTAGCCGCCGAGCTCGTCGACGCCGGCGATGACCTCGTCCATGCTGTGGCAGATGACCGAGCGGGCCGACTCACCGTGGCCGATCTTGGCGTTGACGGCCTCGACGACCTCCTTGAACAGGTCGCGGTCCTCGCCCTTGTTGATCGCCTCGACGTTGGCGCCGATCAGCTCGACGCCGTACCTGTCGAGGGTGCCGGCCTGGTGCAGGGAGATGGCCGTGTTCAGCGCGGTCTGCCCGCCGAGGGTGGGCAGCAGGGCGTCGGGCCGCTCCTTGGCGATGATCTTCTCGACGAACTCGGGGGTGATCGGCTCGACGTAGGTGGCGTCGGCGACCTCCGGGTCGGTCATGATCGTCGCCGGGTTGGAGTTCACCAGGATGACGCGCAGGCCCTCGGCCTTGAGCACGCGGCACGCCTGGGTGCCGGAGTAGTCGAACTCGGCGGCCTGCCCGATGACGATCGGGCCGGAGCCGATGACCAGGACGGACTGGATATCGGTGCGCTTAGGCACGCTGGCCCTCCATCAGGGTGACGAAGCGGTCGAACAGGTAGGCCGCGTCGTGCGGACCGGCCGCCGCTTCGGGGTGGTACTGGACGCTGAAGGCGGGGCGGTCGAGCAGACGCAGCCCCTCGACGACGTTGTCGTTGAGGCACACGTGGCTGACCTCGGCCCGCCCGTAGGGCGTGTCCGACGGGCCGTCCAGCGGCGCGTCGACGGCGAAGCCGTGGTTGTGCGCGGTGATCTCGACCTTGCCGGTGGCACGGTCCTGCACCGGCTGGTTGATGCCGCGGTGACCGTACTTGAGCTTGAAGGTGCCGAAGCCGAGGGCACGGCCGAGGACCTGGTTGCCGAAGCAGATCCCGAACAGCGGGGTGCCGCGCTCCAGCACGCCCCGCACGAGCGAGACGGGGTGGTCGGCCGTGGCCGGGTCGCCGGGTCCGTTGGAGAAGAAGACGCCGTCGGGGCGCACGGCGTAGACGTCCTCCAGCGAGGACGAGGCCGGCAGGACGTGCACCTCGATGCCGCGCTCGGCCATGCGGTGCGGGGTCATGCCCTTGATGCCGAGGTCGACGGCGGCCACGGTGAAGCGCTTCTCGCCGACGGCCGGGACGACGTAGGGCTCGCGGGTGGCCACCTCGCCGCACAGGTCGGCGCCCTTCATCTCCGGCGCCTGCCGGACGCGGGCGAGCAGCGCCGCGTCGGTCTCGACGGCGTCTCCGGAGAAGATGCCGACACGCATCGCGCCACGCTCGCGCAGGTGACGGGTCAGGGCCCGGGTGTCGATGCCGCTGATGCCCACGACCCCCTGTGCGGCCAGCTCCTCGTCGAGCGTGCGCACGGACCGCCAGCTGGACGGGACGCGGGCGGGGTCGCGGACGACGTAGCCGGCGACCCAGATGCGCCGCGACTCGGGGTCCTCGTCGTTGACGCCGGTGTTGCCCACGTGGGGGGCGGTCATCACGACGACCTGGCGATGGTAGGAGGGGTCGGTGAGGGTCTCCTGGTAGCCGGTCATGCCAGTGGAGAAGACGGCCTCGCCGAAGGTCTCGCCCACGGCCCCGTAGGGACGGCCGCGAAAGACCCGGCCGTCCTCCAGGACGAGTACGGCGGCTGCCGGTGCGGTGGTACGGGTGGAGGTCGTCATCATGCGCCTTCCCGGTCGTGCTGCCCGGCGACGGCACTGTCGCCGGAGGAGGTGGTGACGGTGGTGACCGCCTCGACCCACGCCGCGTGTTCGGCGGGGTGATCGGCTCGGAAGCCGGAGTCCAGGGTGCGGGTGCCGAGCTGCCAGGTGATCACCAGCAGGCCGCCCTCGGTGAGGACCTTGCCGGCGATGCCCTTGTCGAGCCGGGCGCCGCGCAGTGCGTCGGTGGGGACGAAGAAGTCCCGGGCACCGGGACGCAGCACGGTGAGGCCCTCGTCCGTGAGGGTCAGCTCCGCCCGGCTGCGGGTGCCGAGGCCGTGCGCGACGATGCGGTCGAGCCACTGGCCCGCGGTGGTGCTGCCGTGGTAGCGGCCGTCGAGCGTCAGCTGCGCGGCTCCGGCGTCCTCGGGGACGGCGGCGGGCTCGGGCAGGTCGTGCTGGAGCGTGGCGCGCCACTTCCAGCCCTCGCGCATCAGCCAGTACACCAGCGCGATGACAAGCAGGATGCCGACCGTCCACCCGATCCGGGAGGCCCAGTCCGTCACCTCCTGCGACTGGCGCTCGGCCGCGAGGGCGGTGTCGGCGAGGTAAGTCCGTACCGTTGCGTTCACGCGAGGTTCCCGTCTGTCACCGTGGCCCGGCCCCGCAGGAAGGTGTGCGTGACGCGGCCCGGCAGCTCGCGGTCCCGGTAGGGGGTGTTACGGCTGCGCGAGGCGAAGCCCGCGGGGTTCACCTGTCCACGGTATGCCGGATCGACGAGCGTGAGGTTGGCGGGCTCGCCGGGCGAGACGGGACGCCCCTGGCCGGTCAGGCGGCCGATGCGGGCGGGCCGGAACGACATCCGGTCGGCGACCTGGGCCCAGTCCAGCAGCCCGGTGTCGACCATGGTGTGCTGCACGACGGACAGGGCCGTCTCCAGGCCCACCATGCCCATGGCGGCGGCGCCCCACTCGCAGTCCTTGTCCTCGTGCGGGTGCGGGGCGTGGTCGGTGGCCACGCAGTCGATCGTGCCGTCGGCCAGGGCGGCGCGCAGGGCGAGGACGTCGTCCTGGGTGCGCAGCGGCGGGTTGACCTTGTAGACGGGGTCGTAGGAGCGGACCAGCTCGTCGGTGAGCAGCAGGTGGTGGGGGGTGACCTCGGCGGTGACGTTCCAGCCCTTGGACTTGGCCCAGCGCACGATCTCCACCGAGCCGGCGGTGGACAGGTGGCAGATGTGCACACGGGAGCCGACGTGCGCGGCGAGGAGGACGTCGCGGGAGACGATCGACTCCTCCGCGACGGCCGGCCAGCCGCCGAGACCCAGCTCGGCGGAGACGACGCCCTCGTTCATCTGGGCGCCCTCGGTCAGCCGCGGCTCCTGCGCGTGCTGGGCGACGACGCCGTCGAAGGCCTTCACGTACTCCAGGGCGCGGCGCATGATCACCGCGTCGTCCACGCACTTGCCGTCGTCGGAGAAGACGGTGACCCCGGCCGCCGACTCGTGCATGGCCCCCAGCTCGGCGAGCTGCTTGCCCGCGAGCCCGACGGTGACGGCGCCGACGGGCTGCACGTCGCAGTAGCCGAACTCGCGGCCGAGGCGCCACACCTGCTCGACGACGCCCGCGGTGTCGGCGACGGGGAAGGTGTTGGCCATCGCGTGCACCGCGGTGAAGCCGCCCCTGGCCGCGGCCCGGGTGCCGGTGAGGACCGTCTCGGAGTCCTCGCGGCCGGGCTCGCGCAGGTGCGTGTGCAGGTCGACCAGGCCGGGCAGGAGGACGAGCCCCTCGGCCTCGACGACGGTCGCGCCGGCGGCGGACAGCCCGGTGCCGACCTCCGCGATGCTCTCGCCCGCGACGAGGACGTCCTGGGCGGGGCCGCCGAGGACGCGCGCGCCGCGGATCAGGGTCTTCTCGGTGGTCACTTGGTCTCCTCGGCGGTGCTCTCGTGGGTGGTGTCGGCGGCCGTCCCGGCGGGGGCTCCGCCGGGCAGCGCGCCGCCGAGCAGCAGATACAGGACGGCCATGCGCGTGCTGACCCCGTTGGTGACCTGCTCGACGGCGGTACAGCGGGGCGAGTCGGCGACGTCGGCGGTGATCTCCATACCGCGGTTCATCGGCCCGGGGTGCATGACGACGGCGTGTTCGGGCATGCGGGCCATGCGGGTGCCGTCCAGCCCGTAGCGGCGGGCGTACTCGCGCTCGGTGGGGAAGTAGGCGGCGTTCATGCGTTCGCGCTGCACGCGCAGCATCATGACGGCGTCGGACTTGCCGAGCACGGCGTCCAGGTCGTACGAGACCTCGCACGGCCAGGCGTCGACGCCGACGGGGACGAGCGTGGGCGGGGCGACGAGGGTGACCTCGGCGCCGAGGGTGCTCAGCAGCCGGACGCCCGAACGGGCGACGCGGCTGTGCAGGATGTCCCCGACGATGGTGACCCGGCGGCCGCTGAGGTCCTTCCCGGTGCCCGCGCCGAGGCGGCGGCGCAACGTGAAGGCGTCCAGCAGGGCCTGGGTGGGGTGCTCGTGGGTGCCGTCCCCGGCGTTGACGACCGAGCCGCCGATCCAGCCCGAGGTGGCCAGCCGGTGCGGGGCCCCGGAGTCGTGGTGCCGGATGACGACGGCGTCCGCGCCCATCGCCTCCAGGGTCAGCGCCGTGTCCTTCAGGGACTCGCCCTTGGAGACCGAGGACCCCTTCGCGGAGAAGTTGATCACGTCGGCGGAGAGCCGTTTGGCCGCCGCCTCGAAGGAGATGCGGGTGCGGGTGGAGTCCTCGAAGAAGAGGTTGACGACGGTGCGGCCGCGCAGGGTGGGCAGCTTCTTGATCGGCCGGTCGGCGAGGCGGCCCAGCTCCTCGGCGGTGTCGAGGATGAGGACGGCGTCGTCGCGGGAGAGATCGGCGGCCGAGATGAGGTGGCGCTTCATCTGTTGCCTTCCGTGGGGTGGGGACGGGCGTGCCGGGTGGCCGGGCGGGCGCGCGTGGCGGGCCCGGCCGGGTGTCTCGGCGGGAGTCGTCGGTGCGCCGGTGGGCGCTACCGGTCGTCGGCCGGCGCGGCCTTCCGGTCCTCGGAGGGGGACGCTCCCGCGTCGGCCGCCTCGCGGAGGCCGAGCAGCACGCCGTCGCGGCCGTCCTCCTCGGTGAGCTGGACGCGGACCGTCTCGCGCAGCGAGGTGGGCAGGTTCTTGCCCACGTAGTCGGCGCGGATGGGCAGTTCGCGGTGGCCCCGGTCGACGAGCACGGCGAGCTGCACGGCGCGGGGCCTGCCGAGGTCACCCAGGGCGTCGAGCGCGGCGCGGATCGTCCGTCCGGAGAAGAGCACGTCGTCGACGAGGACGACGAGGGAGCCCTCGATCCCGTCTCCGGGGATCTCGGTGTGGGCGAGGGCGCGGGCGGGGCGCAGCCGCAGGTCGTCGCGGTACATCGTGATGTCCAGCGAGCCGACCGGGACGGGCCGGGAGGTGATCTCCTCCAGCTTGGCCGCGAGCCGCCGGGCGAGGTGGACGCCGCGGGTGGGGATACCGAGAAGGACGACATCGTCCGCGCCCTTGGCGCGCTCGACGATCTCGTGAGCGATGCGCGTGAGGACGCGCGCGATGTCCGGCCCCTCGAGCACGGGGCGGGCGGGTGCGGCCTGGCTGGTGCCGCCGGTGTTGCTGTCCATGGGTAACGGACCTCCTTCCCCGCCTCACGGGACGGGCTTTAAAGGACGCCTGGTGGTGCGCGTCAACGGTACCAGGCGGCGGCCGGGCGTCCGCCGCCGCCCCGGGGGCGTCCGTCGCGCGGCGGCCGCGGGAACCGCTCGGACGGCCCCCCGGACGGCCGACGCTCCGACTTTCACATCACCGCTGGTCAGCGGGGGCTGGCGAGGCTGGTGGGGCCGATGCGGCACAGGTGGTCGACGTCCCCGGCTTGACGGCGTACATTACGCTGCGTAACCTCACAGTGAGTTACCAACGCCTCTTTCCGGGGAGCCACATGTCCAGCGAATACGCCAAACAGCTCGGAGCCAAGCTCCGGGCGATCCGCACCCAGCAGGGCCTCTCCCTCCATGGCGTCGAAGAGAAGTCCCAGGGCCGCTGGAAGGCGGTCGTGGTGGGCTCGTACGAGCGCGGGGACCGCGCGGTGACCGTGCAGCGCCTCGCCGAGCTGGCGGACTTCTACGGCGTCCCGGTGCAGGAACTGCTGCCCGGCAGCACGCCGGGTGGAGCAGCCGAGCCGCCGCCGAAGCTCGTTTTGGACCTGGAGCGCCTCGCCCACGTCCCGGCCGACAAGGCCGGGCCGTTGCAGCGTTACGCGGCGACGATCCAGAGCCAGCGCGGCGACTACAACGGCAAGGTGCTCTCGATCCGCCAGGACGACCTGCGCACACTGGCCGTCATCTACGACCAGTCGCCCTCGGTGCTGACCGAGCAGCTGATCAGCTGGGGCGTGCTGGACGCGGACGCGCGCCGCGCGGTCGCCCACGAGGACGCCTGACGGCGAGACCTCCGAAGAAACGTGCCTCCGCCCCCCGCCCGGCTTCCGGGCGGGGGGCGGAGGCACAGGGAGCCCCGTCGCACACCCGCCCACCGTGCGCCGCACCGCCCCCGCCGGGCCCAGAGCGCGGCCGCCGGGCGGGGTGCGGCTGCCCGGGCGGTCTTCCGGTCAGCCCACGGCGAAGGCCCCGGAACCCGCTTCCGAGCGGGTTCCGGGGCCTTGCGTCGGGGTGTCGGTGAGCCGTCCGCCGCCGGGTTTCAGCCGCGCAGAGTCGGGCCGAGATCCTTCAGCCGGCCGAGGAGGCCGTTGATGAAGGCGGGCGACTCGTCCGTGGAGAACTCCTTGGCGAGCTGGACACACTCGTCGAGGACCACGGCGTCGGGCGTCTCCTCCTCCCACAGCAGCTCGTACGCGCCCAGCCGCAGCAGGTTGCGGTCGACGGCCGGCATCCGGTCCAGCGTCCAGCCGACCGAGTGCGAGGAGATCAGCTCGTCGATGCGGTCCGCGTGCTTGGCGTACCCCTCCACGAGCTGCATCGTGTACGCGCTCACGGGCGGCTGCCGGGTGTCGCTGCGGGCGTGCCGGACCCAGTCCGCCAGGACCGAGGCGACGTCGGCGCCGCGCTGGTCCGACTCGAAGAGGATCTGGAAGGCCCGCTTGCGTGCCTTGGTGCGAGCGGCCACGGTTAGCTGTTCACCCGGCCGAGGTACTCGCCGGAGCGGGTGTCGACCTTGACCTTCTCGCCGGTGGTGATGAACAGCGGGACGCCGATCTCGAAGCCGGTCTCCAGGCGGGCGGGCTTGGTGCCGCCGGTGGAACGGTCGCCCTGGACGCCCGGGTCGGTGTGCTCGATGGTCAGCTCGACGGAGGCGGGCAGCTCGACGAAGAGGACGTTGCCCTCGTACATCGCCACCGTGGCCTCGAAGCCCTCGATGAGGTAGTTGGCGGCCTCGCCGACGGTCTTGCGGTCGACGGGGAGCTGGTCGTACGTGCTCATGTCCATGAAGACGAAGTACTCGCCGTCCATGTACGAGAACTGCATCGTGCGTCGGTCCACGGTGGCCGTCTCGACCTTCGTGCCGGCGTTGAACGTCTTGTCGACGATCTTGCCGGACAGCACGTTCTTCAGCTTGGTGCGCACGAAGGCAGGGCCCTTGCCGGGCTTGACGTGCTGGAACTCGACAACGGACCAGAGCTGGCCCGCGTCGAGCTTGAGCACCATGCCGTTCTTCAGGTCGTTCGTGGTGGCCACGGTCGCGGAATCTCCTACAGACGCTGCTTTACGGGACCAAGGCCCGCCCGGCCCGGGGACCGGCCGGCACGCTACAGAGCGAGCAGCTCCTTGGTCGTGATGGTGAGTAGCTCCGGCCCGCCGTCCGACTGAGCACGGACGACGAGTGTGTCATCGATCCGGACTCCGCCCCGCCCGGGGAGGTGAACCCCCGGCTCGACGGTGACCGGCACACAAGCGTCCAGTTTACCCACGGCCTCGGGGGACAGGAGTGGGTCCTCTCCGATTTCGAGGCCCACCCCCGCGCCCACCGCCCGGCCGAGGGCGTCCGGGTACCCTTCCGCGTCCAGGAGTTGGCGCGCCGCGCGGTCCACCGCGCGGTACTGCGCCCCGGGGGCGAGCGCCTCCCGTGCCGCCCGCTCGGCGCCGAACACCAGGTCGTACAGCTGGATCTGCCAGTCGGCCGGGGCCGTGCCGATGACGAACGTGCGACCGATGCGACACCGGTACCCGCGGTAGCGTGCGCCGAGGCGCACCGTGAGGAAGTCGCCCTCCTCCACCCTGCGGTCGGTGGGGACGTGATCGGCGAGCCCGGAGTTCCGCCCGGTGCCGACGCTGGTGGGAAAGGCCGACCCCTCGGCGCCGTGGTCGATCAGCCGCCGTTCCAGCTCCAGGGCCAGGTGGCGCTCGGTGCGGCCCACGAGGATCGACTCCAGCAGCTCCCCGAGGGCCTGGTCGGTGATCTCGGCCGCGATGCGCAGGGCGGCGATCTCGTCCTCGTCCTTGACCAGCCGCTGCTGCTCCACAGCGGTGCCCAGGTCGGCGAGGCGCAGATGCGGGGCCACGGCCGCCAGGGCCCGGTGGCGGGCCACCGTGAGGTGGTGCTCCTCCACCGCGAGGACGCGGATGCGGCCCCGGCCCGCCAGCTCCGCGGCGGTGACGACGGGGTCACCGCCGGGTGCGGTCAGGGCGCGCACCCGCAGGGCGTCCGTTCCGTCGCCCAGGGCGGGCGGGACGCCGCTGGCGCGGGTCACCAGGGTGTCGTACCCGTCCGGGTCGAGCAGCAGGACGGCATCGGGCGGGGCGGTGCCGGTGAGGTATCGCAGGTTGGCCGGGGTGGAGACCAGGACGGCCGTTCCGTCGGCCGCCCCGGTCGCCGTGGAGCGTTCGCGGAGGCGGGAGCGTCGGGCCATGTGCACCTCGGACATGCACCGAGCCTACGGCGCGGCGGGCCGGGGGGCCGTCCGAGCGGGGCCGGACGGGGGTTACCAGGAGGGCGGGCTGGCGAGGCTGCGGGCGACGGCCTCGTCCAACAGCCGCGCGGTGGCCTCCACGCCGTGCCGGGTGTTGTCGATGATGGGCAGTCCGCTGCTGTACCAGCCGGCCATGCGGCCGTGGATGCGGGCCACCTCCTCGTCGGAGAGCCGGCGGTTGCCGCTGCGCTCGGCGTTGCGTTCGAGGACGACGTCGAGACCGGGCAGCAGGACGACGGGGATGAGCCCGGGGCCGACGTGGCGCTTCCAGCCGCCCAGGCCGACGACCGGCCAGTCGGGGAAGACGGCGTCGTCGAGGATGCAGGAGATGCCGTTGGCCAAAAAGTTCCGGGCGGCGAAGCCGCAGGTCCGGCGGGCCAGCCGGTACTGGGCCTCGGAGCCGTCGCTCCAGCCCCGCTGCGGGTCGGCGAAACCGGCGCGCACCCACTCGCGGACGTCGTCGAGGCTGATGTGGGCCGTGGGCACCCGGCGGCGCTCGGCCCAGTAGCGGGCGACGGTCGTCTTGCCCGCTCCGGCCGGGCCGATGAGCAGGACGGCGACGGGGACCTGGGTGGCCTCCAACGGACCGTCCTGCGGAGCCGTGCCGGGGGTGGGCCGTGCCGGGGGTGTGGGTATCTGCACCGGGGCGCCGACCGGCAGCCGCACCTGGCCGGTGCCCTCGGAGCGCGGCGGGGGCGCGGGCTGGGAGCCGCCACCGGGATGCGGCGGGGCGGTCGGCTGCGGTGCGGGAGCCGGCTCGCCCGGCGCGGGACGGGGCGGGACGGCGGGCGGCGCACCGTGCGGCGGCGGACCCGCCCAGCCGGGTCCGCGGGCGGCCGACGGCCCGGGAGGAGGCGGCGGGTGGCCGGGAGGGGCGGGAGGGCGCCCGCCGTGTGCGGGTCCCACGTACTGCTGCATCCGGTACCACTCCGTCGTCCGGAGCGCGCGATCTCCGCACGCCCACCGTTCAGTTCACCGCACGGTACCGTCTTCCGGCCGTGCGACCGGCCGAGGTGTGAACGGCCGGGGCGGGCGGGAAAGTGCCCGTTCCGGCCGTTCAGGGTCTCCTGGCGGTGGCGGACTCGGTGAGCTGCTCGGCCAGGGCGCGCAGGGCGAGCCGGTAGGAGCCGAGGCCGAAGCCGGCGACGGTGCCGCTGGCCACGGCCGCGACGACCGAGGTGTGCCGGAACTCCTCGCGTGCGTACGGGTTGGAGATGTGCACCTCGATCAGCGGGGCCGTGCGCTGGGCCGCCGCGTCGCGCAGGGCGTAGGAGTAGTGCGTGAACGCCCCGGGGTTGATGACGACGGGCACGGAGCCGTCGGCCGCCTCGTGCAGCCAGCGCACCATCTCGCCCTCGTCGTTGGTCTCGCGTACCTCGACGGCGAAGCCGAGTTCGGCGCCCAGCGCGGTGCACTGCTCGACGAGGCCGGCGTAGCTGGTCGAGCCGTAGACGTCCGGCTCCCGGGAGCCGAGCCGGCCGAGGTTGGGCCCGTTGAGGACGAGCACCGGGCGTGGGGCCTGGTCCGTCCCGCTCATGCGGCGATCTCCGCGTGCGCGGCGAGGAGCATCGCCGGGTCGGGGCCCTCCAGCACGGCGGGACGGGCGAGGCCCTCCAGCACGATGAAGCGCAGCCGGTCGCCGCGGGTCTTCTTGTCGACCTTCATGGTGTCCAGCAGCTTGGGCCACTGGTCGCCGCGGTAGGTGACGGGCAGTCCGACGGCCTCCAGCACGCGGCGGTGCCGGTCGGCGGTGGCATCGTCCAGCCGCCCGGCGATGCGGCCGAGCTCGGCGGCGAAGACCATGCCCACGGACACGGCCGCGCCGTGCCGCCAGTTGTACCGCTCGTTCTTCTCGATGGCGTGGGCGAGGGTGTGACCGTAGTTCAGGATCTCCCGCAGGCCCGACTCCTTGAGGTCGGCGGAGACGACGTCGGCCTTCACCCTGATCGACCGCTCGATGAGCTCGGTGGTGTGCGGCCCGTCGGGACGCCGTGCGCCCTGCGGGTCGGCCTCGATGAGGTCGAGGATCACGGGGTCGGCGATGAAGCCCGCCTTGACGACCTCCGCGAGCCCGCTGACGTACTCGTTGACCGGCAGCGAGTCCAGCGCCGCCAGGTCGCACAGGACTCCGGCGGGCGGGTGGAACGCGCCCACCAGGTTCTTGCCCTCGGCGGTGTTGATGCCCGTCTTGCCGCCCACGGCGGCGTCGACCATGCCGAGCACGGTGGTCGGGACGGCGATCCACCGCACCCCGCGCAGCCAGGTCGCGGCGACGAACCCGGCGAGGTCCGTCGTCGCTCCCCCGCCGACGCCGACGATCACGTCGGTGCGGGTGAAGCCGGTCTGGCCGAGCGCCTTCCAGCAGTAGGCCGCGACCTCCGCGGTCTTCGACTCCTCGGCGTTGGGCAGCTGGATCGCGATGGCCTCGTAGCCCTGCTCGGCCAGGTCCGCCCGCACCACCTCGCCGGTCTCGGCCAGCGCCTCGGGGTGCAGCACGGCGACCCGCCGGGCCCGCTCGCCGACCAGGCCGGGCAGTTCGGCCAGGAGCTGCCGCCCGATGAGCACGTCGTACGGTTCGTGGCCGGTGCCCGCGACGGTGATCCGGGTGGGGGTCTCGGTGCTGCTCATGCCTTCCTCAGCTCCAGGGCGTCCAGGATCTCGTCCGCGACCTCGTCCGGGGTGCGGTTGTCGGTGGAGACCACCACGCGGGCGACCTCGGTGTACAGCGGGCGGCGCTCCTCCATGAGGGTGCGCCACTGCTGGCGGGGGTTGATGGCCAGCAGGGGCCGCGGGGCGTCCAGACCGACGCGCCTGACCGCCTCCCCGACCTCCATCTCCAGGAAGACCACCGGCCGTCCGGACAGCAGCGCGCGGGTCTCGGCGGCCATGACCGCCCCGCCGCCGAGGGCCAGGACGCCCTCGTGGCCCTCCACCGCGCGGCGGACGGCGGCGCGTTCCAGCTCCCGGAAGTGCGGCTCGCCCTCCTCGACGAACAGGTCGGCGATGGGCTTGCCCGCCTCCTCGACGATGTCGGCGTCGGTGTCGCGGAAGCCGAGACCGAGCCGCTCGGCGAGCAGGCGGCCCACCGTCGACTTCCCCGAGCCCATGGGCCCGACGAGGATGATCGCGGGGCCCGTCACCGGATCGCCAGGTGGTCGAGGAAGCCGCGGACGTTGCGCCGGGTCTCGGTGACGCTGTCCCCGCCGAACTTCTCCGCGACGGCGTCGGCCAGTACGAGGGCCACCATCGCCTCGGCCACGATGCCGGCCGCCGGCACCGCGCACACGTCGGAGCGCTGGTGGTGGGCCTGGGCCGGCTCCCCGGTGGCGACGTCGACGGTGGCCAGGGCCCGGGGCACGGTGGCGATGGGCTTCATGGCGGCGCGCACCCGCAGCAGCTCGCCGGTGCTCAGCCCGCCCTCGGTGCCACCGGAGCGGCCGGAGGCGCGCCGGATGCCCTCGGGGGTGGTCAGGATCTCGTCGTGCGCCTTGGAGCCCGGCGTCCGCGCGAGGTCGAAGCCGTCGCCGACCTCGACGCCCTTGATCGCCTGGATGCCCATGAGCGCGGCGGCCAGGCGGGCGTCCAGCCGCCGGTCCCAGTGGACGTGGCTGCCGAGCCCGACGGGCACCCCGTGGGCGACGACCTCGACGACACCGCCGAGGGTGTCGCCGTCCTTGTGCGCCTGGTCGATCTCGGCGACCATCGCCGCGCTCGCTGCCTCGTCCAGGCAGCGCACCGGGTCGGCGTCCAGCCGCTCCACGTCCGCGGGGACGGGCACGCAGCCGTGCGGGGCGCGGGCGGCGCCCAGCTCCACGACGTGCGAGACGATCTCGATGCCCGTCGTCTCCTTCAGGTAGGAGCGGGCGACGGTGCCGAGAGCCACCCGGGCCGCCGTCTCCCGGGCGGAGGCGCGCTCCAGCACCGGGCGCGCCTCGTCGAAGCCGTACTTCTGCATCCCGGCGAGGTCGGCGTGGCCGGGCCGGGGCCGGGTGAGGGGCGCGTTGCGGGCGAGCTCGGCCAGCTCCTGCGGGTCGACCGGGTCGGCGGCCATCACCTGCTCCCACTTGGGCCACTCGGTGTTGCCGACCATGATGGCGACCGGCGAGCCGAGCGTGCGGCCGTGCCGGACGCCGCCGACGAAGGTGACCTCGTCCCGCTCGAACTTCATCCGGGCACCGCGCCCGTAGCCGAGCCGCCGCCGGGCGAGCGCGTCCGCCACCATCTCCGTGGTGATCGTGACGTCGGAGGGCAGCCCCTCCAGCGTCGCCACGAGTGCGGGGCCGTGCGACTCCCCCGCGGTCAGCCAGCGCAACCTGCTCAACGGTGCTCCTCATTCCGCCAGTGCTTGCCCTGATCTTCCCACGCCGGGGCCGCCCCCCGAGCGCCGGTCCAGCACCCGGACGCCGTTTCGGGGCAGCGCCGGACGGGCGGAGACTACCGTGTCGAGGGGCGGGAGCGCAGCGCCGCCTCACCGGCCTCCCGCATGGCCGCCAACGGCGCCGGGGAGCAGCCGGTCATCCGCTCGACCTGGAGCACCGCCTGGTGCACCAGCAGGTCGAGCCCGCCGACGACCCGGCCGCCCGCGGCCGCCCAGGCAGCGGCCAGCGGAGTGGGCCACGGCTCGTACAACACGTCGAACAACGTGCCCGGCGTGTCCGGGCCGACGCCGGGGAGGGCGTCGGCCAGGGCGTCGGTCGTACCCGCCGGGGTGGTGGCGACGACCAGCGGCGCCGCCAGCGCCTCGGCAGCCCGCTCCCAGGGGGCGGTGCGGACGTGGACGCCGAGGCGGTCGCCCCACACCCGCATCTCCGCGGCGCGGGCCTCGCTGCGGACGTAGGCCGTCACCGGGCCCGGGCAGATCCGGGCCAGGGCGGCCAGGGCGGAGGAGGCGGTGGCCCCGGCGCCCAGGATCGCGGCCTTTGGCACCTGCTCGACGCCGCGTTCCCGCAGGGCGGCGACCATGCCGGGGATGTCCGTGTTGTCGCCGTGCCGGCGGCCGTCCTCGGTGAACACCACCGTGTTCACGGCCTCCACGGCCGCCGCCGTGGCGCTCACCTCGTCCAGCAGCGGGATGACGGCCCGCTTCAGCGGCATCGTCAGGGAGAGCCCGGCCCAGCCGGAACCCAGCCCCCCGAGGAAACCGGGCAGCCCGGCCTCGTCCACCTCGAAGCGGTCGTAGCTCCAGCCCGTCAGGCCCAGTTCGGCGTAGGCGGCACGGTGCAGCACGGGGGAGAGGGAGTGCGCGATGGGCGAGCCGAGGACGGCGGCGCGCTGCGGTCCGTGGGTCACTCGCCTTCCTCCTCGCGCTTCCTGGCCTGTTCCGCGTTGAAGTCCTTCACGTGTGCCTGGTGTTCCTCGTAGGTCTCGCTGAAGCGGGTGTCACCGGGCTTGACGGTGACGAAGTAGAGCCACGGCCCCTCGGTGGGGTTCAGGGCCGCCTCGATGGCCTGGTGCCCCGGGTTGTCGATGGGGCCGGGCGGCAGGCCGACGTTCTTGTACGTGTTGTACGGGTGGTCGAGCCCGGTGTCCTTGACCGAGACGTCGAGCGTGGAACGGTCGAGCGCGTAGTTGATGGTGGAGTCGAAGTCCAGCTTGCCGTTGGTGGCGGTGTTGCCGGGCTTCAGCCGGTTGTAGACGACGCGCGAGACCTTGCCGAAGTCCTTCTTCTCCTGCGCCTCGGCCTGGACGAGGGAGGCGATGATGAGGATCTCGTACGGGGTCCTGTCCACCTCGGCGGCCTGGCCCTCCAGGTCCACCCGGGCGAACTCGG
This sequence comes from Streptomyces sp. JJ38, assembly GCF_019303475.1. Classification (GTDB taxonomy): domain Bacteria; phylum Actinomycetota; class Actinomycetes; order Streptomycetales; family Streptomycetaceae; genus Streptomyces. The sequence goes on along the minus strand of NZ_JABLSI010000009.1, from coordinate 45,403 downwards.
ACTTGGCGCGCTCCACCATCTCGCCCAGCACGTCCAGCGGTTCGGTGTTCTCGCTGACCGCGTACTTGGAGGGGAAGAGGAACCCCTCGACGTTGCCCTCGGCCCATGCGGGCAGGTCCAGGTCGGCCGTCTCGGCGACCTTCTCGGTGGTGCCCTCGGGAGAGCCGGTGTGCTCGTCGATCAGCGCGTAGATCCGCGAGGCGCGCAGGCCCTCGGGGACGATCATCCCGGCCTGGCTGGCGGGGTCGAGCAGCAGCTCGAAGGCCTGGGCCGCCGACATCTTCTCGCGCAGCGTGTAGATGCCCGGCTGGATGGAGCGCGCCTTCTCCTGGTTGGCGTTCGCCGCCTCGACGAAGGCGGCCGCGCTCTTGACGACGTCCGCCTCGGCGAGGATCTCGGCCATGTCCGGCGGCAGCGAACCCGGCGGGATCTCGACGGTGACCTCGCCGCTGCCGGCGCCCGGGTAGTCGGGGGCCGCGGCGAAGCGGCTCTGGTAGAAGCTGTAACCCGCGTAGGTGGCCGCGGCCGCGCCGCCGGCCAGGACGAGCACCACCACGAGGCAGGCCATCCGGTTCTTCCGGCGGCCGGAGCGGCGTCGGGCCGCTCCGCGGCGGTCCGCCCGGGTGGCCGGCTCGTGGTTGTCCGCGTCGTCCGCGTCGTCCGCGTCGTAGCCGTCGTCGTCCTCCGGCTCAGGACGACGGCGGCCCGGCCGGCCGTCACCCCGCCGTGGGGCGGCCGACTCCGGGGGGCCGGGGTCCGCCACGGCGGAGTGGGAGGCGTGGGTGAGGTGGGAATCCTCCCGGCCGGCGCCCGCGCCCGTCTCCCAGTCGGGGTTCCAGCCGGGGTCCGGTGCCTGGCCCGCGTCCATCCGCGGCTGGTCCGGTCCCGGGTACTGGAGGGCGGGAGCGTGGCCGTCGTACTGCCCGGGGTACGGCTGGTGCTGGTGCTGGTGGTCGGCGGGGTACGGCGTGCCGCCATGGTGCTGCGGGCCGGGGTGGTACGGCCCTCCCGGCTGCCCGCCACCGGGCTGGGGCGCCCCCGCGTAGGGCTCGGGCCCCTGCTGGGGATGCGGGGCGTAGCCGTGCTGGGGCGGGGCCGGGTAGGCGCCGTGCTGGGGGTAGCCGGCTTGGGCTCCGTACGGATCGGCCGTCGGCTGGGGGTAGGACCCCGTGGCGGCCTGCGGGTCGTGCCAGCCGCCGTACGGGTCCTCCTGCCGGGGGTACTGCTGCTGATGGCCCCCGTAGGCGTCCCAGGCACCCTGCTGGGCGGCCCCGTCCCAGTTCTGGTTCCCGTAGAGGGGGTCCTCTGGGTGCCACGGTTGGGGCTCCGGGCCCCGGCCATACTCAGTCATCGATCCCCTATGCAGCGCTCCGACAACACCCTCGCGCCCGTACAGCGGTTCGAACATCGGAAGGCGTCACATCGCGCGGAACGTTACCGTACTGCGATCAGACAACCACTTCGACGCACTCCCCCGGCGGGCGACCCGACACCCGTTCGGTCTCCAGTGCGCTCTGCAGGATCACGACGGCGGCGGCCTGGTCGATGCGGCCGCGACCCTTCTTCGCGCTCACCCCGGACGCCCGCATGGACTGCGCGGCGGTGACGGTGCTCATCCGCTCGTCCACCAGCCGGACGGGGACCGGCGCGACGCGGCGGGCCGTGTCCTGGGCGAAGGCGCGCACCTTGGCCGCCGCCGGGCCCTCCTGCCCGCCGAGCGAGCGGGGCAGGCCGACCAGCACCTCCAAGGGCTCGTACTCGGCGACGAGTTCGGCCAGGCGGCGCTGGGCGGCGGGACGGTCCCGCCCGGGAACCGTCTCGACCGGGGTGGCGATGAGCCCGTCGGGGTCGCACGAGGCGACCCCGATCCGGGCGTCACCGACGTCGACGGCCAGGCGGCGGCCCCGGCGCATCAGGACCCGACCAGGCTCTCGCCGACCTGCCGCTCCACGGCGGCCAGCGCCTCGTCGACGGCGGCCGGGTTCTGGCCGCCGCCCTGGGCGATGTCCGGCTTGCCGCCACCGCCGCCGCCGAGTGTCTTGGCGGCGGTCCGCACCAGGTCACCGGCCTTGAGACCGCGCTCGCGGGCGGCCTCGTTGGTGGCGATGACCGTCAGCGGACGGCCGTTCACCACACTGAACAGGGCGACGACGGCCGGCCGGTCGCCGGGGATGCGGCCCCGGACGTCGAGCACGAGCTTGCGCAGGTCGTCGGCGGCGGTGCCGTCGGGCACGCGGCCGGCGGCCACGGCCACGCCCCGCACGTCCCGGGCACCCTCGGCCAGCCCGGCGGCGGCCTGGAGCACCTTCTCGGCGCGGAAGCGCTCGATCTCCTTCTCAGCGTCCTTGAGCCGGGTGAGCATGCCGGAGATCCGCTCCGGCAGCTCCTCGGGACGGCCCTTGACGAGGTCCGTGAGCTGCGAGACGACGGTGTGCTCCCGGGCGAGGAACTGGTAGGCGTCCACGCCGACGAGGGCCTCCACCCGGCGCACGCCGGAGCCGATGGAGGACTCGCCGAGCAGCTTGACCAGGCCGAGCTGGGCGGTGTTGTGCACGTGGGTGCCGCCGCACAGCTCCTTGGAGAAGTCCCCGATGGTCACGACGCGGACGCGCTCGCCGTACTTCTCGCCGAACTCCGCGATGGCGCCCTGCTTGCGGGCCTCGTCCATCGACATGACCTCGGCCGTGACGTCCAGTTCGCGGGCCAGGACCTCGTTGATCCTCTGCTCGACGTCGGTCAGGACACCGCCGGGCACGGCAGTGGGCGAACCGAAGTCGAACCGGAACCGGCCAGGGGCGTTCTCCGAGCCGGCCTGGGCGGCGGTGGGGCCGAGCGCGTCGCGCAGGGCCTGGTGGGTGAGGTGGGTGGCGCTGTGGGCGCGGGCGATGGCGCGGCGGCGCACGACGTCGATGACGCAGTAGCCGGACGAGCCGACGGTGACCTCGCCGACCTGGACGACGCCCTTGTGCACGCTGACGCCCGGCACCGGCTGCTGGACGTCGCGCACCTCGATGACGGCGCCGCCGTCCAGGCGGATGCGGCCGGTGTCGGCGAGCTGGCCGCCGCCCTCGGCGTAGAAGGGCGTGCGGTCGAGGACGACCTCCACCTCGTCGCCCTCGTGGGCGGCGGGGGCGGAGACGCCCTGGACGAGCAGGCCGACGACGGTGGCCTCGCCCTCGGTGTGGCGGTAGCCGGTGAACTCGGTCGCCCCGGCGGAGTCGGCGACCTCGCGGTAGGCGGAGAGGTCGGCGTGGCCGGTCTTCTTGGCCTGCGCGTCGGCCTTGGCCCGCTCACGCTGCTCCTGCATCAGGCGGCGGAAGCCCGACTCGTCCACGGAGAGGCCCTGTTCGGCGGCCATCTCCAGGGTGAGGTCGATGGGGAAGCCCCAGGTGTCGTGCAGGAGGAAGGCCTGGTCGCCGGAGAGGACGGTGCCGCCCTTCTCCTTGGTCTCGGTGACGGCCGTGTCGAGGATGTTGGTGCCGGCCTTGAGCGTCTTGAGGAAGGCGGCCTCCTCGGTGAGGGCCACGGTCTCGATGCGCTGGCGCTCGGTGAGCAGCTCCGGGTACTGCCGGCCCATCGTCTCGACGACGACGTCGACGAGGGCTCGGGCGACCGGCTCCTGGGAGCCGAGGATGCGCAGGTTGCGGATGGCGCGGCGCATGATGCGGCGCAGCACGTAACCGCGGCCCTCGTTGCCGGGCGTGACGCCGTCGGCGATCATCATGACCGAGGTGCGCAGGTGGTCGGCGATGACGCGCAGCGAGACGTCGCTCTCGTGGGCGGCTCCGTAGCGGACGCCGGTCAGCTCGGTGGCCTTGTCGATGACGACGCGCAGGGTGTCCGTCTCGTACATGTTCTGGACGCCCTGGAGGATCATCGCCAGGCGCTCCAGGCCGAGCCCGGTGTCGATGTTCTTGGCGGGCAGGTCGCCGAGGATCTCGAAGTCGTCCTTGCCGGTGCCCTCGCCACGCTCGAACTGCATGAAGACCAGGTTCCAGATCTCCACGTAGCGCTCGTCGTTGACGGCCGGGCCGCCCTCCTTGCCGAACTCCGGGCCGCGGTCGTAGTTGATCTCCGAGCACGGGCCGCAGGGGCCGGGCACGCCCATGGACCAGAAGTTGTCGGCCTTGCCCAGGCGCTGGATGCGCTCGGCGGGGACGCCGACGACGTCCCGCCAGATGCGCTCGGCCTCGTCGTCCTCGTCGTAGACGGTGATCCACAGCTTCTCGGGGTCGAGGCCGTAGCCGCCGTCGGCGACGGAGGAGGTGAGCAGCTCCCAGGCGAGCTTGCAGGCCCCTTCCTTGAAGTAGTCCCCGAAGGAGAAGTTGCCGCACATCTGGAAGAAGGTGCCGTGCCGGGTGGTCTTGCCGACCTCCTCGATGTCCGGGGTGCGCACGCACTTCTGCACGCTCACGGCCCGGTCGTAGGGCGCCTTGACCTCGCCGAGGAAGTAGGGCTTGAAGGGCACCATGCCGGCGTTGACCAGGAGGAGCGTCGGGTCGTCCGCGATCAGCGACGCCGACGGCACGACGGTGTGCCCACGCTCCTCGAAGAAGCTCAGCCAGCGGCGGCGGATTTCAGCCGACTCCATCAGTGGTCCTCTTTTCCGGTCGTTCGGTGGGGCAGGCCGCGCTCGGCCCGCGGACGGCTCCCGGACAGCGTCCGGGGGCTGGGGGTGGCGGTCAGGTAGGTGGGCGCAGGTGCGTCCGGGTCGTCGTTCAGACCGAGGGCCTCGTTGAGCTCGTGCTCGCGCTGCGCCATCCCCGTCCGGACGTCGGCAGCGAGCTCCCGGAGCCGGTTCCCGGTGACGACGGCCCGGTCCGCGGCGCGCACCGCCAGCGAGTCGGGCGCCAGGGTGCGCAGCTTGCGGTTGACCTTGCTGGTGGCCCAGACGCCGGCGGCTGCGCCGGCCGTGAACCAGAACGTGCGGCGGAACATGGGTGGTTCAGTCCTTCCCGCCTCGGCGGATGCGGCCGCCGCGCCGGGCACGGGGCACCCGGCGGCCGACGACGACGGTCTTGGGGGGCTCGGCCGCGGCCCCACCCCTGCGCCCGAGCGCCCGCCGGACGCCGTAGCCGAAAGCGGCCACCTTGACCAGCGGGCCGCCGAAGGTGGTCGAGACGGTGGAGGACAGGGCGGAGGCGTTGGCGGTGACCTCCTGGACGTCGGCCGCGATGGCGTCCACCCGGTCGAGCTGGGTCTGGGCGGAGCGCACGGTGGCCGAGGCCTCGCCGAGCAGCGGCACGGCCTGTTCCGTCACGCCGGCCACCAGCTTGGTGGCCGCCTTGAGCGTCTGCGCGAGCCTCACGAGCACGACGGCGAGGAACGACACGAGGATCGCCCAGAAGACCGCCACGAGGAGGCCGGCTACCTCAGCACCGGTCACGCTGCACCGCTTCCGTCGGGTTCAAGTCCAGGTCCCGACCTTATCGCGCCGAACCGACGGCCCCGTACCGCATTGTTGGGCGAGGCGGACCCGTCGGATTCCGCGGAGGCCACGCCCGCCCCGGCACCGGGACGGCGAAGCTCCCCCGCACGGCGTGCGGGGGAGCTTCGCACCCGGGTCAGCGGGCGTAGTACTCGACGACCAGCTGCTCGTCGCAGATGACCGGGATCTCCTTGCGGTTGGGGTCGCGGTCGAGGCGGAACGCGAGCGCCTGGAGGTTGACCTCCAGGTACCGGGGCGTCTCGCCGTCGGGCGCGTACCCGCCTTCGCGGGCGACCTGGAACGGGTACTTGTCGCGGCTGCGCTCGCGGACCTGTACGACGTCGTCCGGGCGGACACGGAAGGACGGCTTGTCGACCTTGCGGCCGTTCACCGCGATGTGGCCGTGCACGACCATCTGCCGGGCCTGGTAGATGGTGCGGGCGAGGCCCGCCCGCAGGACGAGCGCGTCCAGTCGGCGCTCCAGCTCGACGATGAGCGCCTCGCCCGTCTTGCCCTCGACCTTCCGAGCGCGGTCGTAGGCACGGACCATCTGGCGTTCGCTGATGTCGTACTGGGCGCGCAGGCGCTGCTTCTCCAGCAGCCGGACCTTGTAGTCGCTGGTCTGCTTGCGACCGCGGCCGTGCTCGCCCGGCGGGTAGGGGCGCTGCTCGAAGTACTTGACGGCCTTCGGGGTCAGCGCGATGCCGAGCGCACGCGACTTCTTGACCTTGGGACGCGACTGGTTCACGTTGAACGGACCTCCGTGTAAGTTAGGTGAGGCTTACCTTAGCGGAGGAGAACGCTGTGTTTCGACCTGGGATCCCCCTGCCCGGCACCGATGACGACGCCGCGGTGGGTCAGCCGCGTCCCGCGGAAGAAAGCGCCGGCCGGCCTGATGCCGCCGAGCGCGTACGTACCCTCGTGGACTCCAGCGTATCGGCAGTCCTGGCCATTCCCGGGGCCGAGCCCGGCGGACTCGGCTCGACGCTGCCCCTGGCCCGGGCCGTCACGCCCGACGGCGACGTGGTCGTGCTGGTCGGGGCGGAGTCCTCGGCCGCCCGGGCCGCCGCCTACGCCCAGGACGACGACGTCGTCGCCGTGATGGACATCACGGACGTCGCCCCCGTCTCCGTCCCGCAGCGGGTCCGCGGCCACGCCCAGATCGGCGGCTGGCTCACCACGGTCCGCGGGGACGACGAGCTCGCCCTCGCGAGTGCGCTGCTGGCCGACCGGCTGCCGCCGGAGCCGCCCGGTGGTGCCCCGGAGCGCGTGGCGCTGCGGCTGGAGTTCGGCGAGGCCGTCGTGGAGGACCTCTGGGGCGAGGGGCACGTCGAGCCCGAGGAGTTCGCCGCCGCCCGGCCCGACCCGCTGGCCCGGCACGAGGCGGACCTGCTCCAGCACCTCGCGGCCGCCCACGAGGAGCGCGTGCACGGCCTCTGCGCCCTGCTCGGGGAGCGCGGTGCGGGCTGCGCCGCCGCGGCCCTGCGCGCCGTTCCCCTCGCCCTGGACCGGTTCGGGCTGCGCGTGCGCTACTGCGCCCCGGCGGGCGAACAGGCCGAGCCCTTCGACGTGCACTTCCCCTTCCCCGGCCCGGTCGCCGACGTGGCGGGGCTGCGGCGCGCCATGCACCGCCTCTTCGACGCCGCCGAGGAGTGCTGAGCCCGTCCGGTGCCCCGCCTGGGCAGGGATGCCGCTTCACGCACGACGCGGGCAGCGGGGGGCTCGCGCGCGGTTCCCCGCGCCCCTACGGGGCGGCGTCCTGCTCGCCGCGCAACCGGGCCCGCACGCGCTCGGCCACGTCCGCGTAGCGGGCCTCCGCGCCGTAGCGCGTCGGCTCGTAGTACCGCGCCCCGTGCACGCCGTCGGGCGCGTACTGCTGTGCCGCGATACCACCCGGCAGGTCGTGCGGGTACTGGTAGCCGGCGCCGTGACCGAGCTTCTTCGCCCCGCCGTAGTGGCTGTCCCGCAGATGCGCGGGAACGGGCCCGGCCTTGCCCGCCCGGACGTCGGCCAGCGCGGCGTCGATCGCGGTGTAGGCGGCGTTGGACTTGGGGGCGAGCGCGAGGGCGATCGTCGCCTGGCTGAGGGTGATCCGCGCCTCGGGGAAGCCGATCATCGCGACCGCCTGGGCGGCGGCCACGGCCGTCTGGAGGGCCGTGGGATCGGCGAGCCCGATGTCCTCGCTGGCGGAGATCATCAGCCGCCGCGCGATGAACCGTGGATCCTCACCGGCCTCGATCATGCGGGCCAGGTAGTGCAGCGCCGCGTCCACGTCCGAGCCGCGGATCGACTTGATGAGGGCGCTGGCCACGTTGTAGTGCTGGTCACCGTCGCGGTCGTACGTCACCGCCACCCGGTCGACCGCCTCCTCCAGCGTGGCCAGGGTGACGGCCGACTCCCCCTTGGCCAGCGCGGCACCGGCACCGGCCTCCAGGGCGGTCAGCGCCCGACGGGCGTCGCCCTGCGCGATGCGCAGCAGATGGGCCTCGGCGTCCTCGGGCAGGGTGACGGAGGCCGCCAGCCCGCGCTCGTCCGCGACGGACCGGCGCAGCAGCCCGCGCAGGTCGTCGTCGGTCAGCGGCTCCAGCGTCAGCAGCAGTGAGCGGGACAGCAGCGGGGAGATCACCGAGAAGTACGGGTTCTCCGTGGTCGCGGCGATGAGCGTGACCCAGCGGTTCTCCACGGCGGGCAGCAGGGAGTCCTGCTGGGCCTTGGAGAAGCGGTGGATCTCGTCGAGGAAGAGGACGGTGTCCTTGCCGTAGGCACCGGACGAGCGGCGGGCGCCGTCGATGACGGCCCGCACCTCCTTGACCCCGGCCGTGATGGCGGACAGCTCCACGAAGCGCTTGTCCGTGGCTCGGCTGACGACGTACGCCAGCGTCGTCTTCCCCGTGCCCGGCGGGCCCCACAGCAGCACCGAGGACGCCCCGGCCGGGCCGCCGTCGCCCTCCCCCACCAGCCTGCGCAGCGGGGAGCCACGGCGCAGGAGATGCCGCTGGCCCACCACCTCGTCCAGGGTGCGCGGACGCATCCGCACGGCGAGCGGACTCGCGGCGGGGTCCTTGGACTGGCGTTCCTCGGCGGCGGCGGTGAACAGATCGGGCTCCACGGCCGCAACCCTAGGTCACGCCACTGACAGCGCCCGCACGCCGGGCACCGGGCTCAGCCGACCCAGAAGTACCACCACTTGGTGAGGATCAGCATGCCGATGATCCCCACGTGGGCCACGGGGAAGACCCAGTGGAACTCCAGGAACAGCTTGCGCAGCCCCTCCGGGGCCGGGACGAGCCGGTGCCTGAGGTTGAACCAGAGCGTGTACCAGAACATCGTCAGCGTCGCGACCCAGGCGAGGCAGCACCACAGGCACAGCGCGTTGATGTTGTACAGCGACTGGTACATCAGCCAGGTGCAGAAGGACACCCCGAAGAAGGTGCCGCCCAGCAGGCTGCGCCAGAACCACGGCCGGTAGCGCGCCCCGGCCAGCAGCCCGGCACCGATCGCGATGACCACCCCGTAGGTGACCAGGCCGAGCATCGGGTTCGGGAAGCCGAACGCCTCGGCCTGGTCACTCTCCATGACGTCGCCGCAGGAGACGATGGGGTTGAGGCTGCAGGCGGGGGTGTACTCGTTCCCCGCGACCCTGGCCTCGAGAAGGTTGAACTTGTCGTTCGTGATGACCCAGGCCGCGAGCAGACCCGCGAAGCCGGTGACGACGAGCATCCAGGCGAAGGCCCGGCTCGCGGCCAGCGTGAGCGGCGACCGCTCCGCGTCCTCGGTGGCATCGCTGCTCTCGGCGGAGGGTGCCGTGTGGGTCATCATCGCGCTCGTCGTCCCATCGTCCGGGTCTGCTGGTCCATTGTGGCCCAACGAGTCAGGGGTCAGCTCAGTTTCGCCCGGACGACCTCGACGACGGAAGACAGCGGCACCGGTGACTGCTCACCACTGTCGAGATCCTTGACCTGGACGACGCTCTCGGCCAGATCCCGCTCGCCCAGCACCAGGGCGTAACGGGCGCCGGACCGGCCGGCGGACTTCATGGCGTTCTTGAGCCCCTTGCCACCGTAGGCGAAGTCGGCGGCGATCCCGCAGCGGCGCAGCTCGGTGAGCACGCCGAACAGCACGCGACGCGCCTCCTCGCCCACGGGCACGGCGTAGACGTCCGTCGACGACCGGGTCTCCAGCGCGACGCCCTCGGCCCGCAGGGCCAGCACCGTGCGGTCCACCCCGAGCGCCCAGCCCACCGAGGGAAGGGCGGGGCCGCCGATCATCTCGGAGAGCCCGTCGTACCGCCCGCCGCCGCCGATCGCCGACTGCGCGCCAAGCCCGTCGTGCACGAACTCGAAGGTGGTCCGCGTGTAGTAGTCCAGCCCGCGCACGAGCTTCGGGTCGTCCTCGAAGGCCACACCCGCCGCCGTCAGGAGCTCCCGCACCTGCTCGTGGTAGGACTTGCAGCCCTCGCACAGGTGGTCGCGCATGAGCGGCGCCCCGGCGAGCTGCCGCTGCACGGCCTCCCGCTTGTCGTCGAGCACCCGCAGGGGGTTGATCTCGATGCGCTCGCGGGTGGCCTCGTCCAGGTCGAGGGCGCGCAGGAAGTCCTGGAGCGCGGCGCGGTAGCGGGGACGGCACTCGGCGTCGCCCAGCGAGTTGAGCAGCAGCCGGAAGTCGCTGAGCCCCAGCGAGCGGTAGGCGTCCACGGCCAGGATGATCAGCTCGGCGTCCAGCGCCGGGTCCTCGGCGCCCAGCGCCTCGGCCCCGACCTGCGAGAAGTGCCGGTAGCGGCCCGCCTGCGGACGCTCGTAGCGGTAGTAGGAGCCGGAGTACCACAGCTTCACCGGCAGCGCCCCGCGGTGCAGGTTCGCCTGGAGGGCCGCCCGCAGCACGGAGGCGGTGCCCTCGGGACGCAGGGCCAGCTCGTCGCCGCCCTTGGTGGTGAGCGTGTACATCTCCTTGGTGACGATGTCGGTGGAGGCTCCGACACCGCGGGCGAACAGCTCCACCTGCTCGAAGCCCGGCGTCTCGACGTACCCGTACCCGGCGCGCCGCAGCGGCGCGGAGATCGCCTCGCGGACGGCGAGGAAGTCGGCCGAGTCCGGCGGGATCAGGTCGTACGTGCCCTTGGGGGCGGAAAAGGTGCTCACGGAAGTCTTCGTCACATTCCTCGTCGTGGAGCGATGAAGCCATCGGCTCCGCGGCCGGCGGCGACCTCCCGCAGGAACGGGTTGGCGGCACGCTCACGGCCGATCGTGGTCTGGGGGCCGTGCCCGGACAGGACCACCGTCGAGTCGTCCAGCGGCAGGCAGACGCGCGCCAGCGACCGCAGGATCTCGGCGGGGTCGCCACCGGGCAGATCGGTGCGTCCGATGGAGCCGGCGAACAGCAGGTCGCCCGAGAACAGCACCGGCGGGATGTCGGCCTGTTCCGGCAGCGAGAAGGTCACCGACCCCTGGGTATGGCCGGGGGCGTGCGAGACGGTCAGCTCCAGGCCCGCCAGCGGCAGCCTGGCGCCGTCGGTCAGCTCGTGGACGTCGTCCGGCTCGCCGACGGTCAGGTCGCCCAGGAGCTGCTGCCCGATGGCCCGCCCGAGGCCCTTCTCCGGATCGCTCATCATGTAGCGGTCGTCCGGGTGGATCCAGGCGGGGACGTCGTGCGCGCCGCACACGGGGACGACGGAGGCGACGTGGTCGAGGTGCCCGTGGGTCAGGACGACGGCGACCGGCTTGAGCCGGTGCTTGGCGATGGTCTCCTCGACGCCCTGGGTGGCCTGGTGGCCCGGGTCGATGATCACGCACTCCTCACCGGCGGCGGGGGCGACCAGATAACAGTTGGTCCCCCAGGCCCCGGCGGGGAACCCGGCAATGAGCACGATCGTCCTTCAGTCGTCCGACGGTGATGAGGTGTCCGACCAGAGCCTACCGGCGCCGCCGGTCCCGTCGCGAACCCGTATACGGTACGGGGCACGTCACAGCAGCAGGCAGCCGCACCGAGGCGGTGCGGGCCAAAGGAGGAGACGGTGGTCACCAAGGAGCAGCGGCGCAAGCAGCTCGCGCGGCAGAAGCACCTGCGACGGCAGCAGCGGCACGAGGCCGCCCGTCGCAAGGCCCGGCTGCGCAACGGGATCATCGCCGCCGCCCTGGTGGTCGCGCTCGGCGCGGGCGGGGTGGCCGCCGCCGTCGGCGCCTTCGAGGGCGAGGCGGACACGGGCAAGCCCGCCGAGGACACCGCCCAGCAGGCTCCCGACCCCTGCGCCGAGCCCGCGAAGGGCGAGCCGGGCGACAAGCGGTGGGAGGAGGAGCCGGAGATGGCGATCGACGCCTCGGCCTCCTACACCATGAGCCTGGCCACCACCTGCGGCGACATCGAGATCGCCCTGGACGCCGAGAAGGCGCCGCGCACGGTCAACTCCTTCAGCTTCCTCGCCGGCGAGGGCTACTTCGACCACACCCCCTGCCACCGTCTCGTCGACCAGGGCATCTTCGTGCTCCAGTGCGGCGACCCGACGGGTACGGGCAAGGGCGGGCCCGGCTACACCCTTCCCGACGAGAACCTGAAGGACCCGGCGGTCCAGGACGGCGTCTACCCGGCGGGCACCGTCGCCATGGCCAACACCTACAACGCCCAGCTCGACGAGGGCCGGAACACCGGCGGCAGCCAGTTCTTCCTCGTCTACGAGGACAGCAAACTGCCACCGGACTACACGCCGTTCGGGCAGATCACCCAGGGCATGGACGTCCTGAAGAAGATCGCCGACGCGGGCTCCACGGTGGACCCGCAGATCCAGGCCACCGTCCCCAACGCGACCGTCGTGATCGACAAGGCCACGGTCGCCGAGAAGTAGCCCCGCCCCCGGCTGTCCGCGCCCGGTGACCCCACCGCCCGCGGGCAGCCGGGCGTACCGTGCCACAGGCCCCGGCCCACCCCGGCCGCCGTCGGCACCCCGGTGAGTCCCTGCGCACCACGGACTCGGCCGCTCCCCCGCCCCCGAAGGGCACCCCGCTGCGCACCGACAGACACCGCAGCCGACACGCCGACAACGAGCCCGGAGACGGAAGACGACCACCCGCACACTCGCCACCCCCGTACCCGGGACGCCGGACCCCGCACCCGCCCACCAGGCCGCCCCGGACACCCCGCACCACGCGTCCCTCCGGCCCGCCCCCGCGCGCTGCGGTACCCGACTCCGCACGACCAGCCCGGGCCGCGCCCGACAGAGCGACGACGCGCCCGGAGACGGAAGACGGCGACCCGCACATCCCCGTCACCGAACCACAGACGCCGGACCCCGCCCCCGGTATGTTGGCGGTGTGCAGGGAGCCTGCTCCGGCCAGGTGACCAGCACGGTGAACATCGGATGCCGGACGAGACCGTGGACGATGCCGGGGGCGTGTGGTGCCCCGCCGGTGTCATGTGGAGGAGGCGCTGTGAGCAGCGACCCGTGGGGCCGCGTCGATGAGACGGGGACCGTTTACGTGCGGACGGCCGACGGCGAGCAGGTCGTGGGATCGTGGCAGGCCGGCTCCCCGGAGGAGGCCCTCGAGTACTTCAAGCGGAAGTACGAGGGGCTGGTCGTCGAGGTGGGCCTCCTGGAACGACGAGTGAAGACCACCGACCTGTCCACCAAGGACGCCATGACCGCGATCGAGCACCTGCGGGAGCAGGTGGACGCGCACCACGCGGTCGGTGACCTGGACGCGCTGCGCAAGCGCCTGGACGAGCTGACCACCCGGGTGGAGGCTCGCAAGGAGGAGCGCAAGGCGCAGAAGGCCAGGCAGGCCGAGGAGGCGCGGCGGGCCAAGGAGGAGCTGGTCGCCGAGGCCGAGGAGCTGGCCCGCAGCGACCAGTGGCGGGCCGCGGGCGAGCGGCTGCGCGGCCTGGTGGACACCTGGAAGGGGCTACCGCGGCTGGACCGCAAGTCGGACGACGAGCTGTGGCATCGCTTCTCGCACGCCCGCTCGGCGTTCTCCAAGCGGCGCAAGGCGCACTTCGCCGCGCTGGACGCCCAGCGGGAGGAGGCCAGGCAGCGCAAGGAGAAGCTCGTCTCCGAGGCGCAGGCGCTGTCCGGCTCGACGGACTGGGGCGCGACGGCGGCCCGTTACCGCGAGCTGATGCAGGACTGGAAGGCGGCCGGCCGGGCGCAGCGGGAGCACGAGGAGGACCTGTGGCAGCGGTTCCGCGCCGCCCAGGACGTGTTCTTCCAGGCCCGCAGTGAGGTGTTCGCCGAGCGCGACGCCGAGCAGCGGGAGAACCTGGCGCGGAAGGAGGAGCTGGTCGCCGAGGCGGAGAAGCTGCTGCCGGTGACCGACCTCAAGGCGGCGCGGTCGGCGTTCCGGTCCGTCAACGAGCGGTGGGACGCGATCGGGCACGTGCCCCGGGACGCGCGCTCCCGCATCGAGGGCCGGATGCGCACGGTGGAGCAGGCGATCCAGCAGGCCGAGGAGGCCGAGTGGCGCCGCACGAACCCGGAGGTCCGGGCCCGGGCCGCGGGGCTGACGGGTCAGCTGCAGGACGCCGTGGACAAGCTGCGCGCCGACATCGAGGCGGCCCGCGCCGCGGGCAACTCCGCGAAGGCGGAGAAGCTGGAGAAGGAGCTGGCGGGTCGCAAGGCCCTGCTCGACCAGGCCCTCAAGGGCATGGAGGAGCTCGGCGGCTGACGGCCGACGCCGGGTCGTGCGCCCGGGGCGCGGTGGCTTCGGCTCGCCGCGCCCCGGGCGCTTCGTCGTTCCGGGCGGTGCGGGGCGCGGCGTCGGAGCCTACGGGCGGCGGGCCGAGGTGACGCGGTAGACGTCGTACACGCCCTCCACGCCGCGGACGGCCTTGAGGACGTGGCCCAGGTGCTTCGGGTCGCCCATCTCGAACGTGAAGCGGGACGTCGCCACCCGGTCGCGGGACGTCTGCACGGCTGCGGACAGGATGTTGACGTGCTGGTCCGACAGCACGCGGGTGACGTCGGACAGCAGCCGGGAGCGGTCGAGCGCCTCCACCTGGATCGCGACGAGGAAGACCGAGGACTGGGTGGGCGCCCACTCGACCTCCAGGATGCGCTCCGGCTCCCGGGAGAGGGCGTCCACGTTGACGCAGTCGGCACGGTGGACGGAGACGCCGCTGCCACGGGTGACGAAGCCGATGATCGGGTCGCCGGGGACCGGAGTGCAGCACCGGGCGAGCTTGACCCACACGTCGTCGGTGCCCTTGACGATGACGCCCGGGTCCGCGCTGCTGCGGCGCTTGGTGCGGCGGCGCATCGGCGGTTCGGTCTCGGCGATGTCCTCGTTGGCGGCCTCCTCGCCGCCGAGGGCCTGCACGAGCTTCTGCACGACGTTCTGCGCGGTGACGTGGCCCTCGCCGATGGCCGCGTAGAGCGAGGAGATGTCGGGGTAGCGCATCTCGTGGGCGAGGGTGACCAGCGAGTCCCCGGTGAGGATGCGCTGGATCGGCAGGTTCTGCTTGCGCATCTGCCGGACGATGGCGTCCTTGCCGTGCTCGATGGCCTCGTCGCGGCGCTCCTTGGAGAACCAGCCGCGGATCTTGTTGCGGGCCCGCGGTGACTTGACGAAGCTCAGCCAGTCCCGGGAGGGGCCGGCGCCGGGCGCCTTGGAGGTGAAGATCTCCACGGTGTCGCCGTGGTCGAGCGTCGACTCCAGCGGGACGAGCCGCCCGCCCACCCGGGCGCCGATGGTGCGGTGGCCGACCTCGGTGTGCACGGCGTAGGCGAAGTCGACGGGGGTGGCCCCGGCGGGGAGCGCTATGACGTCGCCCTTGGGTGTGAAGACGAAGACCTCGTTGCGGGAGAGGTCGAAGCGCAGGGACTCCAGGAACTCGCCCGGGTCCTCCGTCTCCTTCTGCCAGTCCAGGAGCTGCCGCAGCCAGGCCATGTCGTTGACGGCTTCCTTGCCGCCGCCCTTGCCGCGTCCCGCGGTGTCGCTGCGGACCTTGGAGGCGCCGGCGACGGCCTCCTGCTTGTACTTCCAGTGCGCCGCGATGCCGTACTCGGCGCGGCGGTGCATGTCATAGGTGCGGATCTGGAGCTCGACCGGCTTGCCGCCGGGCCCGATGACCGTCGTGTGCAGCGACTGGTACATGTTGAACTTGGGCATCGCGATGTAGTCCTTGAACCGCCCCGGCACCGGGTTCCACCGTGCGTGCACGGTGCCCAGGGCCGCGTAGCAGTCGCGGACGGTGTCCACGAGGACGCGGATGCCCACCAGATCGTAGATCTCGGCGAAGTCACGGCCCCGCACGATCATCTTCTGGTAGACGCTGTAATAGTGCTTGGGCCGCCCCGTGACGGTGGCCTTGATGCGCGCGCCGCGCAGGTCGCCCTGCACCTCGTCGACGACGGTGGCCAGGTACTCGTCCCGCTTGGGGGCGCGTTCGGCGACGAGCCGCACGATCTCGTCGTACATCTTGGGATAGAGGATCGCGAAGGCGAGGTCCTCCAGCTCCCACTTGATGGTGTTCATGCCCAGCCGGTGGGCCAGCGGCGCGTAGATCTCCAGCGTCTCGCGGGCCTTCTGCTCCTGCTTCTCACGGCGCAGGAAGCGCATGGTGCGCATGTTGTGCAGCCGGTCGGCGAGCTTGATGACCAGCACACGCGGGTCCTTGGCCATGGCGACGACCATCTTGCGGACCGTCTCGGCCTGCGCGGCCTCGCCGAACTTGACCTTGTCCAGCTTGGTGACGCCGTCGACGAGCAGGGCCACCTGGTCGCCGAAGTCCCGGCGGAGGGTGTCCAGGCCGTACTCGGTGTCCTCGACGGTGTCGTGCAGGAGGCCGGCCATCAGCGTCGCCGGGTCCATGCCCAGCTCGGCGAGGATCGTGGTCACGGCGAGCGGGTGGGTGATGTACGGGTCGCCGCTCTTGCGCTTCTGGCCGCGGTGCCAGCGCTCGGCCACCTGGTAGGCGCGCTCGAGCTGGCGGAGCGTGGCTGTGTCGGCCTTCGGGTCGTTGCCGCGCACGATACGCAGCAGGGGCTCCAGCACGGGGTTGTAGGGGCTGGAGCGCTGCACACCGAGCCGGGCCAGCCGGGCCCGCACGCGGTTGGACGAGCCGTAGCGGCCGGAGACGCCGGAGATGGCCCGCGTCGGAGTAGCGCCACGGACGGGGGCCGCCGAACCGGACCCGTCGCCCTTCGACGGGGCGGGCCGCGCGGCGGGCCCGGTGTCCGCGCCGCGGGCGGTCGGGGCAGCCCCTTCCGCCCGCGGCGCGGAACCGGCGCCCGGCCGCGCCGGGGCGCCCGTGTCCTCTCGCTCGGCGGCGGTCAGTCGCTGGGCCTCGTCTGGCAAGAGCTCTCCTTGGACGGTCCGGCCGGAAACGGCTGGACTGCCATGGTATCGAGCCCTGCCGGGGAGAACCGCCCTAGACCGTGACCAGGGCGTCCAGCGGGGCTCCGGCCAGGGCCGTCTCAACGCGCGGACGGCCCGCGAGGAAGCCCAGCTCCATCAGGACGCCCATGCCGGCCACCTCGGCGCCGGAGCGCCGGACGAGGTGGACACCGGCTTCGGCGGTGCCGCCGGTGGCCAGGACGTCGTCGATGATGAGCACCCGGTCACCGTCACGGAGGTCCTCCGCGTGGATCTCGATCTCGGCGCTGCCGTACTCGAGGTCGTACGCCTGCCCCAGGGTGGCCCCGGGGAGCTTTCCGGCCTTGCGGACGGGCACGAAGCCCACCCCGGCGCGGACGGCCACCGGGGCGCCGAGGATGAAGCCGCGCGCCTCCAGCCCGACGATCTTCGTCGCCCCCAGTTCCGCGCACCGGGCGGCCAGGGCCTCGGTGAGGGCGGCGAAGGCCACCGGGTCCGCCAGCAGCGGGGTGATGTCCTTGAACACCACCCCCGGCTTCGGGTGGTCGGCCACGTCCCGGATGCGGCTCAGCAGCAGGCCCGTCAGGTCCTCGGTGCGCTGGGGCGGCACCGGGCCGGTCACGCCGGTCACCGGCGCCTCCCCGCCGAGCCGCCGCGGGCGCGCCCGGTGCGGGGACCGCCCGGACGGGACGCGGTCGCGGCTGCGGCCCCGGCCGGGGCGACCTCCGCGGGCTCCGGGTCGTCCTGGGCGTCCGCGGTGTGCGCCGCGCCCTCGGCCCCGTCCTCGTCCACGGCGTCCCGGCCCTCGGCATCGCCCGGGTCGGCCTTGGCGCGCTTGGAGAGGACCCGACGGTCGTGGCGCTTGACCTCGGGCTGGCCCTTCTTCAGGTCGACCACGATCGGGGTGGCGAGCATGATCGAGGAGTAGGTACCCGCGGCGAGACCCACGAACAGCGACAGCGCGATGTCCTTGAGCATGCCGCCGCCGAGCAGCCCGGCGCCGATGATCAGCAGACCGCCGACGGGCAGCAGGGCGACCACCGAGGTGTTGACCGAACGGATCAGCGTCGCGTTCAGGCCGCGGTTGGCCAGCTCCGCGAACGTCCAGCGGTTCTGCTTGTTGAGCGTGCGGGTGTTCTCGTTGACCTTGTCGAAGACGACCACGGTGTCGTAGAGCGAGTAGCCGAGGATCGTCAGGACGCCCACCACCGTGCCCGGGGTGACCTCGAATCCCACCAGGGCGTACACGCCGACGGTGATGACGAGGTCGTGCAGGAGCGCGGCGAGGGCGGCCAGCGCCATCCGCCACTCGAAGGTGATCGCCAGGTACACACTGACGAGCACCAGGAAGATCACCATGCCGGTGAGCGCCTTGCTCGTCATCTGGTCGCCCCAGCTCGGGCCGACCAGCTCGGCGTTCAGCTCACCGGTCTCCAGGCCCAGGTCCTGCGCCAGCTCGCCGCGGGCGGCGTTGGACGTCTCCGTGTCCAGACCCGTGATCGTGATGCGCAGGGCGTCGTTGCCGAGCCGCTGCACCCGGGCGTCGTTGCCCGTCGCCTCCTCGGCCATGGACCGGGCGTCCTCGATGGACACCTGGGTCGGCGGCGTCGTGAAGACGGCGCCGCCCTGGAACTCCACGCCCATGAACAGGCCCTTGCCGCCCAGACCGGCCAGCGAGATGGCGATCATGATGACGGAGACCAGGTACCAGATCTTGCGCCGGCCCACGAAGTCGTAGGCGGCCTCGCCGCGGTACAGCTTGGCACCGAGTTCGCCGATACGGGACATCTCAGGCCTCCTTCGGCTCGGCCGTGGTGGACGGCGCGCGACGGCGCCCGCGGATGGGCGGCTGGGCTCCCAGCCGCTTGGGGTCCAGCCCGGACCAGCGGTGACCGCTGGAGAAGAACGGCCGGGCCGCCAGGATGCTCGTCAGCGGCTTCGTGAGCAGGAAGACCACGAGGACGTCGAGCAGCGTCGTCAGGCCGAGGACGAACGCGAAGCCCTGGACCGAGCCGACCGCGGCGAAGAACAGCACCACGGCGGCCAGGAACGAGACGACGTCCGAGATCAGGATCGTGTGCCGGGCGCGGGGCCACGCCCGCTCGATGGCCGGGCGGATGGAGCGGCCCTCGCGGACCTCGTCCCGGATGCGTTCGAAGTAGACGATGAACGAGTCGGCGGTGATGCCGATCGCCACGATGGCGCCGCACACGGCAGGCAGGCTCAGCGCGAAGCCGATGGCCGGGCCGAGCAGCGACATGATCACGTACGTCAGACCGCCCATGGCGAGCAGGCTGGCGATCGCGACGAGCGACAGCGCCCGGTAGTAGAAGAACAGGTAGACCACCACGAGGGCGAGCCCGATGGCGCCGGCGATGAGCCCGGCCTTGAGCTGCTCGCCGCCCAGGGACGGCGAGATCGTGAGGACGTTGGCCTCCTCGAACGTGATCGGCAGCGCACCGAACTTCAGTACGTTGGCCAGGTCCGCGGCGGAGTCCTGGTTGAAGCTGCCGGTGATCTCGGCCTGGCCGCCGGCGATCCGCGAGGACACCGACGGTGCGGAGACGACCTGGCCGTCCAGGGTGATGGCGAACTGGTTCTGCGGCTGCGGCAGCGCCGAGATGCGGCCGGTGACGTCGGCGAACTTCTTGCCGCCGCCGTCCGTGAAGTCCATGGTCACGAGCCAGATGCCGCGCTGTTGGTCGAAGGCGGCGTCCGCGCCCTCGACCTGGGTGCCGGGCACCTCGACGGGGCCGAGCACGTACTTGTAGGCGCCGTCCTGGTCACAGGCGACGACCTGCTCGGAGGGCTCGGCGGCGGCCACCGCCTGGCTGGCCTGGGCCCGGCCCTTCCTGGTGGAGCAGTCGAGCTGCTGGAGCTGCTGCATCAGGGCCGCGGCGCCCTCGTCCGCCGCGGGCGGCTCCGGAGAATCCTCGGGGTCCTGCTCGGGCTTCTTCTCGCCCGCGGCGCCCTCCTCGCCCGCGTCGGCGGTGGCGCTCGGGTCGGGCGAGGGCGACTCGTCGGTCACCGGGCCGAGCCGGCCGCCCTGGGCGTCGGGCTGGTTCGACTCACCGGCGTCCCCGGAGGGCGCGGTCTCGGGCTTGTCCTCGCCCGCGGCGCCGTCGTCCTCCGGCTTCTCCTCGCCGTCCTCGGGCTTCTCCTCGCCGTCCTCCGCGGCGCCGTCCTCCGTCTCCGGGGACTCGGCCGGGTCCGGTACGGGCGCGCCGGCGGGCACGGCGTTCAGCACCGCCCGGAAGCCCAGCTCGGCGGTGGTGCCGACCTGCTCCCGGGCCTGCTCCTCGTCCGTGCCCTTCGGGATGTTGACGATGATGTTGCGGTCACCCTGGGTCTTGACCTCGGCCTCGGAGACGCCGAGCCCGTTCACACGGCGCTCGATGATCGAGACCGCCGTGTTCATGTTGGCCTCGTTGACCGCGCTCTCCTTGCCAGGCCGGTCCACGGCCGCGAGGGTGATGCTGGTGCCGCCGGCGAGGTCGATGCCCAGCCGGGGCGTCGTCGCCCCCGAGAGGAACATCCCGCCCGTGAGGACGGCGGTCAGCGCCAGCATCAGCGTCAGCGCCCGCCACGGTTTCCCCTGCGCCCCAGGGACCCTCCGGCGCTTCTTCGGTGTTGCCACCTTGTCGTTTCTCCCTGTCCGGCCGCCCGCGCGCGGTGGTCGCCGCGTGGCGCGCGAAGTGGTGTGCGAACGTGCGTCGCCGCCGGACCGGTAGGCCCGGCGGCACGGGGGCCTACTTCTTCTGGCCGTCCTCGCCGTCGCGCTCGGTGTCCTCGGACTCCCCGTCCGCGTTGTCGGCGGGGGCCGGGCCGCTCTCCTTGCTGAGCCCGATCTTTCCATCGCCGTCCTCGTCGGCGGAACCCACCGGACCGGTCAGAGTGGAGGCGTCGTCGGGCACCACAGGGGCGTCGTCGCCCTCGGCGTGGGCGCCGTGGACGATGCGGTCGAACTCCTCGTCCTCCAGCACCGCGCCCACGGCGTTCTTGGCGTAGAGGGCGTGCACGCCGGGGGCGACCTCGAGGGTCACCGTGTCGTCGCCGACCTCCTTGACCCGGGCGTACATGCCACCGATGGTGCGCACACCCGTACCCGGCTGCATCTGATCACGCATCTGCATGGCCTGCTGCTGCTTCTTCTTGGCCGATCGCGTCATCAGGAACATGAAGCCGATCAGGATGAGGAGAGGAAGGAGAAATGCGATATCCACGGCGGAAAGATGTCCTTTGCAAGGCCGCGAGCGACCTGGGGGGTGTATGAGGATGGGTGAGCCGGCCACAGGGACGGCATCGGCGGAGTCTAAGGGAGGCCCCACCGGTGGAACAACGTCCAGCATGGCACCCCGGTTCCGCGAACCACGAATACCGGGCGCTTCCGCTGCCGGATGTCCGGGGAAAAACCGCCACCGAAACCGGTTGCGGGGGCGGCCGCCGCTTCACCCGTCCTGACGCACGCCGGCGCCCGGGGCGACGTCAACCGTCGAACAGCCCGCCCTGACCGGGAGGGGCGGCCGGCGACCCGGCGGCGGGCGTGGGCGGGGTCAGCCCCAGGTGTGCCCAGGCGGCCGGGGTCGCGACGCGGCCCCGGGGCGTACGGGCGAGGAGGCCCTCCCGCACGAGGAAGGGCTCGGCGACCTCCTCGACGGTCTCCCGCTCCTCCCCCACCGCGACGGCCAGGGTGGAGACGCCGACGGGCCCGCCGTTGAACAGCTTCAGCAGCGCCTGGAGCACCGAGCGGTCCAGCCGGTCCAGGCCGCGCTCGTCGACCTCGTACACGGCCAGGGCCTGGGCGGCGATCTCCCGGGTGATGACGCCGTCGGCCTTGACCTGGGCGTAGTCGCGCACGCGGCGCAGCAGCCGGTTGGCGATGCGCGGGGTGCCCCGCGAGCGGGAGGCGATCTCGGCCGCGCCCTCGGCGTCCGCCTCGACGTCCAGCAGCCCCGCGGAGCGGTGGAGGACGCGCTCCAGCTCGGGGCGCTCGTAGAACTCCATGTGCGCGGTGAAGCCGAAGCGGTCGCGCAGCGGCGGCGGCAGCAGCCCGGCCCGGGTGGTGGCGCCGACCAGGGTGAACGGCGGGAGCTCCAGCGGAATGGCGGTGGCCCCCGGCCCCTTGCCGACGACGACGTCGACCCGGAAGTCCTCCATCGCCATGTACAGCATCTCCTCGGCGGGACGGGACATGCGGTGGATCTCGTCCAGGAAGAGCACCTCGCCCTCCTGGAGGGAGGAGAGGATCGCCGCGAGGTCGCCCGCGTGCTGGATGGCGGGGCCGGAGGTGATCCGGATGGGGGCGCCCATCTCGGCGGCGATGATCATGGAGAGGGTGGTCTTGCCGAGCCCGGGGGCACCGGAGAGGAGCACGTGGTCCGCGGTGGCGCCGCGCTGCCGGGCGGCGCGGAGCACGAGGTCGAGCTGCTCGCGCACCTTGGGCTGACCGACGAACTCGGCGAGCGTCTTGGGGCGCAGCGCCGCCTCGACCGCGGTGTCGTCGGTGTCGGCGCCGGCCCCGACGAGCCGCTCGCCGCCGTGCGGCGTCCCCTCGCCCGGCGGCTCGTGGCCGTGGTCCTGTGCGCTGTGGTCGTCCCAGGTCATGCTCGGATCTCTCGTCGGGCCTCGGCGGCGGGCGCGTCAGCGGGTGCGGTTCATGGTCTGCAGGGCGGCCCGCAGCAGCGCGGCGACCTGCGGCCGGCCTCCCCCGGCCGACTGCTCGTCGGCCAGCGGCGCCACGGCGGAGACGGCCTCGTCCGCCTCGCGGGCGGCGTAGCCGAGGCCGAGCAGCGCGGAGTGGAGCTGATCCCGCCAGGGGGCGGGCGCCGCGGATCCGGCGGCGGGGGCCGGAGCCGCTCCGACGGGGGCTCCGAGCCGGTCCTTCAGCTCCAGCAGGAGCTTCTGCGCCCCCTTCTTGCCGATGCCGGGCACCGCCGTGAGGGCCTTCTCGTCCCCCGCGGCCACCGCGCGGCGCAGGGCGTCGGGACGGTGGACGGCCAGCATGGCCTGGGCCAGCCGGGGCCCCACGCCGCTGGCGGTCTGCAGGAGTTCGAACACCTGGCGTTCGTCGTCGTCCGCGAAGCCGTAGAGGGTGAGGCTGTCCTCCCGGACGACGAGTGAGGTGGCCAGCCGCGCCTCCTCGCCCGTGCGGAGCCCGGCCAGGGTGGCGGGCGTGCACTGGACGGCCATGCCGACGCCGCCGACCTCGATGACGGCGGTGTCCGGCGCGAGGGCGGCGACGGGTCCTTGGACGAACGCGATCATCGGCGGGGGCCTTTCAGGGAGTGCGGGGGCGGCGCTGAGCGTGGGGGCGCGGCGTGCAGGCGCCGGGCCTGCTGGAGGCGGCCCTGGGCGGGGGCGCGCCAGATGTGGCAGATGGCCAGGGCGAGGGCGTCGGCGGCGTCGGCGGGCCGGGGCGCCTCCGACAGCCGCAGCAGCCGCGTCACCATGGCACCGACCTGCGCCTTCTCGGCCCGACCGCTCCCGGTGACGGCCGCCTTGACCTCGCTGGGGGTGTGGAGGGCGACCGGCAGGCCGCGGCGGGCGGCGCACAGCATGGCGACGGCGCTGGCCTGGGCGGTGCCCATGACCGTGCGCACGTTGTGCTGGCTGAAGACCCGCTCGACGGCGACGGCCGTGGGCCGGTGCTCGTCGAGCCACCGCTCCAGCCCGCGCTCGATCTCCACCAGGCGCTGCGGCACCTCGGCCTCGGCGGGGGTGCGGACGACGCCCACCGCGACCATCGTCAACGGCCGGCCCGCCGTCCCCTCGACGACGCCCACGCCGCACCGTGTGAGCCCCGGGTCCACGCCGAGCACGCGCAACGCGCCACACCCCTCTCGCACTTCGGCCCCGGTGGATCCCCGGTGGATCTTCGGTCGGCTGTACGGCAGGTTATCCGCCGCCTCCGACAACGCGACGGGCCGCACCGGGGAGTGTCGTCATCCCCGGTGCGGCCCGTCGTACGGCAGGCTCGGTTCCCCGGCCGTCAGGCGTCGACCTTGGCCATGACGTCGTCGGGGACGTCGAAGTTGGCGAAGACGTTCTGCACGTCGTCGCTGTCCTCCAGGGCGTCGATCAGCTTGAAGATCTTCTTCGCACCCTCCTCGTCGAGCTCCACCTGCATGGTGGGGACGAAGTTGGCGTCGGCGGAGTCGTAGTCGATGCCGGCCTCCTGGAGGGCGGTGCGCACCGCCACCAGGTCCGTCGCCTCGCTGAGCACCTCGAAGGACTCGCCCAGGTCGTTGACCTCCTCGACGCCCGCGTCGAGCACGGCCCCGAGCACGTCGTCCTCGGTCAGCTCGCCCTTGGGCACGACGACGACGCCCTTGCGGTTGAAGAGGTAGGCGACCGAGCCCGGGTCCGCCATGGAGCCGCCGTTGCGGGTCATGGCGACGCGGACGTCGGACGCGGCCCGGTTGCGGTTGTCCGTCAGGCACTCGATCAGCACGGCCACGCCGTTGGGGCCGTAGCCCTCGTACATGATCGTCTCGTAGTCGGCGCCGCCCGCCTCAAGGCCGGCACCGCGCTTGACCGCGCTGTCGATGTTCTTGTTGGGGACCGACTGCTTCTTCGCCTTCTGGATGGCGTCGTAGAGCGTGGGGTTGCCGTCCGGGTCCGCCCCGCCCAGCCGCGCCGCCACCTCGATGTTCTTGATCAGCTTGGCGAAGAGCTTGCCGCGCTTGGCATCGATCACGGCCTTCTTGTGCTTGGTGGTTGCCCACTTACTGTGGCCGGACACAGCCTCGCTCCTTCAAAGTCACCAACAGGTTCCAACGCGCCGATCCTACCGCCAGCGCGTCAATGGGCCGCGCGCACCATCGCGGTGAACAGCCCGTGTACCCGGTGGTCGCCGGTCAGTTCGGGGTGGAACGACGTGGCCAGCAGGTTGCCCTGGCGCACCGCCACCGGGTGGCCGTCGATCCGCGCGAGCGTCTCCACGTCCGCGCCGGTGGACTCCACCCAGGGCGCCCGGATGAACACGCCCTGCACCGGACCACCCGCGACCCCGGTGACGTCGAGAGCCGCCTCGAAGGACTCGTTCTGCCGCCCGAAGGCGTTGCGACGCACGATCATGTCGATCCCGCCGATCGTCTCCTGGCCGGAGCGCGGGTCGAGGATCTTGTCGGCCAGCATGATCATGCCGGCGCAGGAGCCGTAGGCCGGCAGGCCCTCCCGGACCCGCTCGCGCAGCGGCTCCAGCAGGCCGAAGACGTGGGCGAGCTTGTACATGGTGGTGGACTCGCCACCCGGTATGACGAGGCCGTGCACCGCGGCCAGCTCCTCCGCACGGCGGACGGGGCGCGCCGTGGCACCGGCGCCGTCGAGGGCGGCCAGGTGCTCGCGGACGTCGCCCTGGAGGGCGAGGACGCCGATGTGGGGATTGCTCACGGGATACCTCTCTGACGAGCGGCGGGCGGCCGGGGCCGTTGGCCCGGGCCGCCCGGTCACGCTGCGGTGGTCACGACACGGGGGCCGGGACGGGTGTCACCAGCCGCGGCTGGCGTAGCGCTCCGCCTCGGGCAGGGTGTCGCAGTTGATGCCGACCATGGCCTCGCCCAGGTTGCGGGAGGCGTCGGCGACGATCTTCGGGTCGTCGAAGAAGGTGGTGGCCTTGACGATGGCGGCGGCACGCTTGGCCGGGTCACCGGACTTGAAGATGCCGGAGCCGACGAAGACGCCCTCGGCGCCGAGCTGACGCATCAGCGCCGCGTCGGCCGGGGTGGCCACACCGCCGGCGGAGAAGAGCACGACGGGCAGCTTGCCCAGCTCGGCGACCTCGGCGACCAGCTCGTAGGGGGCGCGCAGCTCCTTGGCCGCGGCGTAGAGCTCATGGTTGTCCAGGCCCTTCAGCCGGGCGATCTCGCCCTTGATCTGGCGCATGTGGCGCACGGCCTCGACGACGTTGCCGGTGCCGGCCTCGCCCTTGGAACGGATCATCGCCGCACCCTCGGCGATACGGCGCAGGGCCTCGCCCAGGTTGGTGGCACCGCAGACGAAGGGGGTGGTGAAGGCGAACTTGTCGCTGTGGTTGACCTCGTCGGCCGGGGTGAGCACCTCGGACTCGTCGATGTAGTCCACGCCGAGGGCCTGGAGGACCTGGGCCTCCACGAAGTGGCCGATGCGGGACTTGGCCATCACCGGGATGGAGACGGCGTCGATGATGCCCTCGATCATGTCCGGGTCGGACATGCGGGCCACGCCGCCGTCCTTGCGGATGTCGGCCGGGACGCGCTCCAGCGCCATGACGGCGACCGCGCCCGCGTCCTCGGCGATCTTCGCCTGCTCGGGCGTGACCACGTCCATGATCACGCCGCCCTTGAGCTGCTCGGCCATACCGCGCTTGACGCGCGCGGTGCCGGTCTCGGGGCCGGTGGATGTGCTGGGAGACGTGCTGGACACGGTTGACCTCACTCGACGTTCAAAGACGACAGAAACGGCAGCGGATGACGAGGGCCGTATACCGGGCTATGGCGGCATACAGTCCGACGGACCCATCGTAGGCCCGCCGCCCTGCTCACCCGGATCGGCCACGAAGTCCACTTCGTGACCGATCATGCTCCACGGTTGATAAAACCCTGCCGCCAGGTGACCGGCAAAGGTCCAATCCGGCGCGAGTGGCCCGGTCCGCGGTCAGTGGCCCGGTCCGCGCCCGGTGACGCGGTCATCGCCGTTCGCCCGGTCCACCAGGGCCTTGGGGGGTTCGTCGTCCATCTCGAAGGCGAGCGGGAACGGCGCGTGCCCCGCGAGGCGGAGCCAGCGGACCTTACGGTGCCGCCGCAGCGCCCGCGCGGCCCGGACGGCGTCGTTGTGGAAGCGGCGCGCCATGGGCACCCGGCGGACCGCCTCGGCCAGCTCCGCGGCCGACTCCTCTCCCCCGGGCACCCCGCGCACGGCCGCCACCTGCTCCGTGTCGCCGAGCACGGCGCGCAGCGCCTGGCTCAGTTCGCTCTCGGCCACCTCCCGCTGCTCCTCAGGGGCCGAGCGGGCGTCGTGGGCGCTCTGGTAGAGGAGCATCGAGGCGGCGGGGTCGAACACCCCGGCCGTGGCGATCTCCTGGGCGATGGAGGCGCGGCGCAGCAGCTGCGCGTCCAGCGCTGCCCGGGCCGCGTCGATGCGGGCGTGGAGGCGGTCCAGTCGGCCGGCGGTCCAGCTCAGGTAGACGCCGACGAGCACCAGCGCGACGGTGGTCCAGATGATCCAGGCGAGGAGGGTCACGGGGGCTCACCCTATCCGCGGAGCCGGAACGTGCGGGGGCGTTCCTCCGCCGCCACGGCGCCCGCCCCCTCGGTGACCGTCTCGTAGACGGCCAGGATGTCCGCGCCCACCGTCGTCCAGTCGAAGCGGCGCACGTGCCGGCCTGCCCGCTCGGTGAGCTCACGGCGGCGCCGCCCGTCCGCGAGGAGGGTGACCGCGCCCCGGGCGAGGGCGTCGGCGTCCTCGTTCGCGAAGACCTCGCCCGCCCGGCCGCCGTCGAGCACCTGCACGAAGGCGTCCAGGTCGCTGGCCAGCACCGGGGCACCCGCGGACATCGCCTCGACCAGGATGATGCCGAAGCTCTCCCCGCCGGTGTTGGGGGCGACGTAGACATCGACGCTGCGCAGGAGCCGCGCCTTGTCCTCGTCGCTGACCATGCCGAGGAACTCCACCCGGTCCCGCAGACCGGGCGGCAGCCCGGCGACGGCCTCCTTCTCGTCCCCCCGGCCCGCGACCAGCAGCCGGGCCCCGGGGCGGGCCGCCAGGATGGCGGGCAGAGCGCGCATCAGCACGGGCAGCCCCTTGCGGGGCTCGTCGATGCGGCCGATGAAGCCGATCGTCTCGCCCTGCCACTCCGCCTTCGGCTCGGCGTCGGCGAAGAACCCGACGTCGACGCCGTTGGGAATGACGACGGCGTCCCCTCCCAGGTGCTCCACCAGCGTGCGGCGGGCGTACTCGCTGACCGCGATGCGCGCGCTGATCTTCTCCAGCGCGGGCTGGAGGATCGGGTAGGCCGCGATCATCGCCCGCGAGCGCGGGTTGGAGGTGTGGAAGGTGCCGACGATCGGTCCCCGCGCCGCCCAGCAGGCCAGCAGGGCCAGGGAGGGCGCGGCCGGTTCGTGGATGTGCAGCACCTCGAAGTCGCCGTCGGACAGCCAGCGGCGCACGCGCGCGGCCGACAGCAGCCCGAAGTTGAGCCGCGCCACCGAGCCGTTGTAGGGGACGGGTACGGCCCGGCCGGCGGAGACGACGTACGGCGGCAGCGGGGTGTCGTCGTCGGCCGGAGCGAGCACCGACACCTCGTGGCCGAGCCGGATCAGATGCTCGGCCAGGTCCCTGATGTGGAACTGCACGCCCCCGGGGACGTCCCAGGAGTAGGGGCAGACGATGCCGATCCTCACCGGTGCTCCGTTCCCGGGCGCCCGGGGGCGGACGCGGGCAGGTCGGCGAGCCACAGCCGCTGGAGCATGTGCCAGTCCTCGGGGTGGGCGGCGATGGCCTCGGCGAAGGCGTCGGCCAGGTGCTGCGTCATGACGGCGGTCCGTTCCCTCCTGGTGCCCTCCTTCGGCACCTCGACCGCGGGGTGCACCCGGCACTGCAGGACGGGCGAGTCGTCGAACCAGAGGCTGACGGGCAGCAGCACGGCGCCGGTCTGCTGGGCGAGCAGGGCGGGACCGGCGGGCATGCGGGCCGTCTCGCCGAAGAACTCGACCTCGACGCCGGAGGCGGACAGGTCGCGGTCGGCGACAAGGGCGACGACGCCCCCGGACCGCAGCCGCCGGGCCAGCACCCCGAACGGGGTGCCGCCGTCGTGCGGGAGCACCTCCATGCCCAGCGACTCGCGGTAAGCGACGAAGCGGTCGTAGAGCGACTCCGGCTTCAGCCGCTCGGCCACGGTGGCCAGCGGTGCCTTCAGACGGGTGGTGACCCAGGCGCCGGCCAGGTCCCAGTTGGCCAGGTGGGGCAGGGCCAGGACGACGCCCTGGCCGCGCTCCAGCGGATCGGTGAGCCGGTGGAGGTCCTTGACCTGTATCCCGTTCGCGATCCGCTCCTCACTCCAGGCGGGGAGCCGGAAGCTCTCCATCCAGTAGCGCAGGTACGAGCGCATACCCGCGCGGGAGAGCTCGGCGAGCCGCTCCGGGGAGGCGTCCGGCACCACCCGGGCCAGGTTGGCCTCCAGCTGCAGCACCCCCCGGCCGCGGCGCTTCCAGGCCGTGTCCGCGATGCGCTGCCCGAGCCGGACGGCCGCGCCCTCCGGGAGCCGCTTGACGGCGGCCCAGCCGAGCCCGTACAGCCCGTCGGTGAGCCGTTCCCTCATGCCGGGTTCCCCCTTGACTGGTCCGTGCCGTTCGCCGCCGGGTGGGCGGGCCCGCCCGCGCCGTCCGCCCCGTCGGCCCCCTCGGTGCCGGCGGCATCGGCGGCATCCGCCTCCGCGGCCTCCCGGCGGACGGTCACCATGCGCTGCACGAGCGTGATCAGGCTGCCCACGGCGACGATCCACAGCGCGAGCGGCAGCAGGACGTCGATGTGCGGGACGCCGAACGCCGACAGGCCGGCGAGACCGGTCAGGACGAGGGTGATCACCAGCCGCTCGGCGCGCTCGACCAGCCCGTTGACGTTCACCGGCAGGCCGATGCTCTCGCCGCGGGCCTTGGTGTAGGAGACGACCTGCCCGCTCGCGAGGCAGAAGAGCGCCACCGCGCACAGCAGCAGGTCGTCGCCGTCGCCCGCGTACCACAGCGCGAGGCCGCCGAACACGGCCGCGTCGGCGACCCGGTCCAGTGTGGAGTCCAGGAACGCGCCCCAGCGGCTGCTGCGGCCCAGCTGCCGCGCCATGTTGCCGTCGACGAGGTCGGAGAAGACGAACAGCGTGATGGTGACGACGCCCCAGAAGAACTCTCCCATCGGGAAGAACACCAGGGCACCGGCCACCACACCCGCCGTGCCGACGAGGGTGACCGCGTCAGGACTCACCCCCCACCGCAGCAGCAGCGCGGCGAACGGGGTCAGGACACGCGTGAAGAACGCACGCGCGTACTTGTTCAGCATGGTCGTCCCGGAGGTCGGTGCGGGCCCGGCGGCCTCCTGCCACCGGCCGACCCATCGTAGTCACGCCGGACGCCCACGGGACGCCCGGATCACCCCCGGTACCGACCGGTAGCGCCCGGGGCGGGAGTACGCCGTATGGACGCGGGGTGATCCCGGTGCAAAGCTCGAACTGCACCGCGGACAGCACGCTGCCGACCTTCGAGCTGAAGAGGCGGGATGTCATGGGCGACAAGGCGCGTACACCCTCGGGAGCCCCCGGCGGGGCGAGGGCGGCCGACCACCCCAGCGCACTGCGCAACGTGGTGCTGGTCGGCCCCAGCGGATCCGGGAAGACAACGCTGGTCGAGGCGCTGGCCCTGGCCTCGGGAGCCGTACAGCGGGCCGGGCGGGTGGAGGACGGGGCGGCCCTGTCGGACTACGACGCGATCGAGCACCGCCAGCACCGCTCGGTGCAGTTGTCGCTCGTGCCCCTGGAGTGGGACGGCATCCGGATCAACGTCCTCGACACCCCCGGGTACGCCGACTTCGTCGGGGAGCTGCGGGCCGGGCTGCGGGCGGCGGACGCCGCCCTCTTCGTCGTCTCGGCGGCGGACGGCGTGGACGCGGGCACCCGGCTGATCTGGCAGGAGTGCGCGGACGTCGGCATGCCCCGGGCCATCGTCATCACCCATCTGGAGGCATCGCGCGCGGACTTCTCGGAGATGACGCGACGCTGCCAGGATGCCTTCGGCGGAGACGACCCGGACGCCGTCCTCCCGCTCTACCTGCCACTGCACGGGCCGCCCGGAGCGGACGGCCACGCCCCGGTGAGAGGCCTGTACGGCCTGCTGTCCCGCCGGGTCTTCGACTACTCGGGCCCGGAGCGCGCCGACCGGGAGCCGGACGACGGCGAGGGCCCGGTGATCGAGGAGGCGAGGAACCGCCTGATCGAGGGCATCATCGCCGAGAGCGAGGACGAGACCCTCATGGACCGCTACCTCGGCGGCGAGAACGTCGACGTCAAGACGCTCGTCTCGGATCTGGAGAAGGCCGTCGCCCGCGGTGCCTTCCACCCGGTCCTGGCCGCGGCTCCCGCCGCGCCCGGCGCCCGCCACGGGCTCGGCACCCTGGAGCTGCTGGAACTGGTCACCGGGGGCTTCCCCACGCCCGAGGAGCATCCGCTCCCCGCGGTCACCAGCCCGGACGGGGCCCCTCGCCCGGCGCTGCGCTGCGACCCCGCCGGGCCGCTGGCGGCGGAGGTCGTCAAGACCACCTCCGACCCGTACGTCGGCCGGATCTCGATGGTGCGGGTCTTCTCGGGCACCCTGCGGCCCGACAGCGTCGTGCACGTCTCCGGGCACGGGCTGGCCGACCGCGGCCACGAGGACCACGACGTCGACGAACGCGTGGGCGCCCTCACCTCCCCCTTCGGGGCGCAGCAGCGCACCCTGGCCCACGCCGTCGCCGGGGACGTGGCCTGCGTGGCCAAGCTGACCCGGGCCGAGACCGGAGACACGCTCTCCGGCAAGGACGACCCCCTGCTGATGACGCCCTGGCGGATGCCGGACCCGTTGCTGCCCGTGGCCATCCGCGCCCACAGCAAGGCCGACGAGGACAAGCTCTCCCAGGGGCTGGCCCGGCTCGTCGCCGAGGACCCGACGATGCGTCTGGAGCAGTCTCCCGACACCCACCAGGTCGTGCTGTGGTGCCTGGGCGAGGCCCACCGGGACGTGGCGCTGGAGCGGCTGCGCTCGCGCTACGGGGTGCGGGTGGACACCGAACCGCACCGCATCGCCCTGCGGGAGACGTTCGCCGCGCCGTCCTCGGGGCGTGGGCGGCACGTCAAGCAGTCCGGCGGGCACGGGCAGTTCGCCATCTGCGAGATCAGCGTCGAGCCACTGCCGGTGGGCACCGGCATCGAGTTCGCCGACAAGGTGGTGGGCGGCGCCGTGCCGCGGCAGTTCATCCCCTCGGTGGAGAAGGGCGTGCGGGCGCAGGCCGCGAAGGGGGTGACGACGGGCCACCCGCTGGTGGACGTGCGGATCACGCTCCTGGACGGCAAGGCCCACTCGGTGGACTCCTCCGACGCCGCGTTCCAGACCGCCGGCGCCCTCGCCCTGCGCGAGGCCGCGGCCGCTGCCTCGATCCATCTTCTGGAGCCCTACGCGGAGCTGACGATCCAGGTGCCGGACGACTACGTGGGAGCGGTGCTGAGCGACCTCGCGGGGCGCCGCGGACGGGTCCTCGGCACCGAGCAGAGCGCCGGCTCCACCACCCTGGTGCGGGCGGAGGCCCCCGAACTGGAGATCAGCCGCTACGCCGTGGACCTGCGCTCCCTCTCCCACGGCAGCGGCCGGTTCTCCCGCGCCTACGTCCGGCATGAGGCCATGCCCGGACAGATCGCGGACAGGATCCGCGAAGCGGAGGAGAACGGGGGCTGAGCACCGATACCCTGACACTCCGACAGACGTTTCGCAGCCCGGTCCGGCGGGGATCGGGTCGGTGGCCCGGCGCGGACAGGAGTGGGGGCACGTGTGGCAGGGTTCGACGACCGCAAGCACGGCGTGGAGGTGGACTTCAGTCCGGGTGCGCAGATCCCGCTGAGCGGCGGCTCAGGGCAGACGACGACCACCTACGCCCTGGCCTCGGCCGCCTACCGGGACGGCCCGGTGACCGACCTCGTCAAGGCCAACGAGGCCACGAAGGTCAAGGAGCCGAAACTCTCCCTGTTCGAGCCCAATCTCGGCGAGGCCTTCTCCCGTGCGGTGCGGGTGCGGATGCTGGGCGGGGGCCGCGCCGCGCTCATCCAGTCCTTCGGCACCGACGCCATGACCGTCGTCGACCACTGCCTGGCGGCGGGCCGTATCCGCAAGGCGCGCGACGCCAAGCTGACACTGGTGATGGCCGTCTGCGGGCTGCTGTTCCTGCCCGGTGTGCTGCTGTGGCTCGCCGGCTTCCAGCTGCGCCGCACCATGGCCGGGGCGCAGAACCGCCGCGCCGGCGCCCTGGGGGTGGCCGCGCTGCTGGCCTTCGCCGCGCTCGTCCTGGTGGTGGGGGTCGCGCTGCCGGTCGGGGGCCTCCTCGGCGTCTACCTGCTCGCCATGCTCGCCGCTCCGGTGATCGGCTGGCTGTGGGCGAAGCGGATCTGTGAGACGTACGCCAAGGACCTGCGCGGCTTCTGGTCCTCCCTGCTGGGGGGCGGCGGCGTCGGTGCGCGCATCCCGGAGGCCGTCCCGCAGAACCCGCACGACCGGGAGGCGGAGAAACTGCGGCAGGCGCTGACCAAGGTCGCGGCCGAGCAGAACAGCAACGTCGTCTTCTACGCGGGCCCCAAGGGCATACTCGGCATGGGTACCCGCTGGGGCAGCTGGCACCTCGCCGAGGACCTCAAACCCGCAGCGGGCATGGACGACATCAACCCGTTCCGCAGTTGGGACGTCGTGCGGGCCATCGAGGCCAAGCTGCGGCTGTTGGAGCGGACCCCGCTGCACACCGGCGGCTTCCCCAAGCCCTCGATACGGCACTGGATCGTCTCCCCCGTGGGCGAGGGCGCCTCGGCGGTCTCCCGGCCGGACGGGCAGGAGGTGGAGTCCTTCCAGGTGAAGGACTTCGAGATCCAGCGGATCTGCAACGAGCAGCAGTTCGGCAGCGGCAGCCGGCACTACCTGGGGGTGCAGTTCGTCCTGTGGGACGGCCAGCTCATCCTCACGATGATGATCACCGTGACGGTGCTGCACCACACCCTGCGCATCGAGGTCACCGGTCACGCCCTCGGCCCGGTGCACCCGCTGTTCACGACCAAGCCCTCGCCGAAGTCGAAGGAGGTCGCCCGGCCCGTCAAGTTCTGGGAGACGAAGTCGGTGCCGCTGCCGCTGGTGGAGACCAAGGAGGTCGTCCGGCTGGCGGCCCGGGCGCCGCTGACGTGGTTCCCGCCGGTCCTGGACTTCCTCGGCGGCAAGCTCACCCTGCCCGAGCCCTTCGGGCTGCGCCACACGTGGGCCAACCAGCCCTGGCGGCACCGCTTCATGGCCGACGACGCCCTGCGCGCGGCCACCCCGGTGCTGCGGGTCGTGCACTCCGCGGCGATCAAGGTGCTGGAGGAGAACGGCGTGGACACCGAGAAGTTCGGCGCCCGCTCGGCCTTCCTCAGCGGGCAGGTGCAGGCCCCGGCGCCCGGCAACGCCGACCAGTACACCGTCTGAGCCCGCCGGAGGGCTCAGTGAGCGTGGCCCGCCTCAGCCCGCGGGCCACGCCTCGGCCAGCATGCGCCGGGTGTCGGCCAGCAACTGCGGCAGGACGCGGGTGTGGCCCACGACGGGCATGAAGTTCGTGTCCCCGCCCCAGCGCGGCACCACGTGCTGGTGCAGGTGGGCGGCGATGCCCGCGCCGGCCACCGTGCCCTGGTTGAGCCCGATGTTGAAGCCGTGCGCGCCCGACGCCTTGCGCAGGGCCGTCATGGCCCGCTTGGTGAACTCGGCCAGCTCGGCCGTCTCTGCCGCCGTCAGCTCGGTGTAGTCCGCGACGTGCCGGTAGGGCACGGACATGCAGTGACCACCCGTGTACGGATAGAGGTTGAGCACGGCGTAGACGTGCTCACCGCGGGCCAGGACCAGTCCGTCCTCGTCGCTCTTCTCCGGAATCACGCAGAACGGGCACCCGTCGGAGGGCTCCGGGCCCGAGGGCTTGTTCTCGCCCTGGATGTACGCCATCCGGTGCGGCGTCCACAAGCGCTGGAAGGCGTCCGGCGCCCCCACCCCGATCTGCTGTTCCGGCTCGCTGCTCATGCGTGCCAGCATATGGCGTACCCGCCGCCCGGCGTGTCGCCGGGCCCCGGGCGCTGCCTCCGGCCCCGGAGCCGTCCGGTCCGCGACGGCCGTGGGGCCCCGTCGCAGGTTACGGGGCCCCACGGCCGTCGTACGCTCGGCGCTCTCGCCGCCGGCGCGCGCGGTCAGACCTGCACGCGCTCGGCGACGACGCGGGCGATCTCCGCGAGGGCCTCCTCGCGCGGGATGCCGTTCTTCTGCGAGCCGTCGCGGTAGCGGAAGCTGACGGCTCCGTTCGCGATGTCCTCGTCACCGGCGATGACCATGAAGGGGATCTTGGCCTTCTGGGCGTTGCGGATCTTCTTCTGCATCCGGTCGGCCGAGGAGTCCACGTCCATGCGCAGGCCGCGCTGCTTCGCCTCGGCGGCGAACTCCTCCAGGTAGGGCACGTGGTCGTCGCCGATCGGGATGCCGACGGCCTGGACGGGCGCCAGCCACGCCGGGAAGGCACCGGCGTAGTGCTCCAGCAGGACGGCGAAGAACCGCTCGATGGAGCCGAAGAGGGCGCGGTGGATCATCACCGGACGTTGCCGGGAGCCGTCGGCGGCGGTGTACTCCAGCTCGAACCGCTCCGGCAGGTTGAAGTCGACCTGGATCGTGGACATCTGCCAGGTCCGGCCGATGGCGTCCTTGGCCTGGACGGAGATCTTCGGGCCGTAGAAGGCGGCGCCGCCCGGGTCCAGAACGAGCTCCAACCCCTGCTTCTCCGCCGCTTCGCGCAGCGTCCGGGTGGCCTCCTCCCAGTTCTCGTCGGAGCCGATGTACTTCTCCGGGTCCTTGGTGGACAGCTCCAGGTAGAAGTCCTCCAGGCCGTAGTCGCGCAGGAGGTTGAGCACGAAGGTCAGCAGCGAGTCGAGCTCGTCCGCCATCTGCTCCTTGGTGCAGTAGATGTGCGCGTCGTCCTGGGTGAAGCCGCGGGCTCGGGTCAGGCCGTGCACGACCCCGGACTTCTCGTACCGGTACACCGTCCCGAACTCGAACAGCCGCAGGGGCAGTTCGCGGTAGGACCGCCCCCGGGCGTCGAAGATCAGGTTGTGCATGGGGCAGTTCATCGGCTTGAGGTAGTAGTCGTGCACCTCGTCGAGCTTCATGGGCGGGTACATGCCGTCGGCGTACCAGTCCAGGTGACCGGACTTCTCGAAGAGCTGCCCCTTGGTGGCGTGCGGGGTGTAGACGAACTCGTAGCCCGACTCCTCGTGCCGGCGCCGCGAGTAGTCCTCCATGACGCGCCGGATGACGCCGCCGCGCGGGTGGAAGACGGCAAGACCGGAGCCGATGTCCTCCGGGACGGAGAACAGGTCGAGCTCGGCGCCGAGCTTGCGGTGGTCGCGCTTCTCGGCCTCGGCCAGGAACTCCAGGTGCTCCTTCAGCTCGGCCTTGGAGGGCCAGGCGGTGCCGTAGATGCGCTGGAGCTGCTTGTTCTTCTCGCTGCCCCGCCAGTACGCGGCGGCGGACCGCATCAGCTTGAAGGCCGGGATGGTGCGGGTGGTGGGCAGGTGCGGCCCGCGGCAGAGGTCCTTCCAGCACAGTTCGCCGGTCTTGGGGTCGAGGTTGTCGTAGATGGTCAGCTCGCCGGCGCCGACCTCGGCGGACGCGCCCTCGGCCGCCTCCGCGGCCGAGCCCTTGAGCCCGATCAGCTCCAGCTTGTACGGCTCGCCGGCGAGCTCCTCGCGAGCGTCCTCGTCGCTGGTGACGCGGCGCGAGAAGCGCTGACCGCGCTTGATGATCTCCTGCATCTTCTTCTCGATGCGCTTGAGATCGTCGGGGTGGAAGGGCTGGTCGACGTCGAAGTCGTAGTAGAAGCCGTCCCGGATGGGCGGGCCGATGCCGAGCTTGGCCTCGGGGAAGAGCTCCTGCACCGCCTGCGCCATGACGTGGGCGGTGGAGTGCCGCAGGATGTCCAGACCGTCGGGGCTGGAGATCTCGACGGGTTCGACGGTCTCACCGTCGGCCGGCTCGTAGGCCAGGTCCCGCAGCTGTCCACCGACACGGGCGGCGACGACGGTGCGCTCGCCCTCGAAGAGCGCGGCGGCCGTCGTACCCGTGGTCACCACGCGCTCTTCCCACTCGGAATCGCGTTGGATGTTCACACGGACATCGGACACCGGAACTCTCCCTTGACTGTGAGGGCCCGCCGGGCGGGCGCCTGGACGGACCCGAATCGTACCGAGCCCGCGGGGTGCGGCGCGAAACGGATTCCGGCGAGGTCCGCTGGGCGGCACGGGGTGCCGGAAAACACGAAAGCCGGTCCGCCGCTGTGCCGGACCGGCTGGTGTGGAAGTGGGCGATACTGGGTTCGAACCAGTGACCTCTTCGGTGTGAACGAAGCGCTCTCCCACTGAGCTAATCGCCCCCTGTGCCCTGCGGCACGGAGAGAACCATACAGGCGGCTCCGGACTTCCACCAAACCGGAATACGCCGCCCGGGCGGCCGTGAGACGCAGACACCACGGGCCCGGAAACCAGTGGTTCCGGGCCCGGGCAACGCGGTGGGCGATACTGGGTTCGAACCAGTGACCTCTTCGGTGTGAACGAAGCGCTCTCCCACTGAGCTAATCGCCCGCGGTGCGGCGCCAACACTACCCCATCCCGGCGGGCCCGATGACCATGGTCGGCGGAGGGCGGCGGGAGCGCGGACACGCAGTGTGACCAGCGCACGGCTCCCGCGCCGAGGGGTGCGTTCACCGGGTTGGACGAACCCGCACAGGAGCCGATCCGCTAGGCGAACGACTTGAAGCGGAACAAATCGGTCAGAGGGGTTTACAACCGGCTGGTAGGTGGCATGTCGATTTCGCCGACGTGCGAACCCCCGAGCGCACACTGAGCGAAAGGCCCTGGCGCTTATGAACACCACGGTCAGCTGCGAGCTGCACCTGCGCCTCGTTGTATCGAGCGAGTCCTC
Source organism: Streptomyces sp. JJ38 (assembly GCF_019303475.1). Classification (GTDB taxonomy): domain Bacteria; phylum Actinomycetota; class Actinomycetes; order Streptomycetales; family Streptomycetaceae; genus Streptomyces. The sequence continues at coordinate 7,949 of NZ_JABLSI010000009.1, read as the reverse complement.
CCTGCCTGTACCCGCGGGCCTGCGGTATGACACGGCCGACCCCTACGCCGTGCATGCGACCTTCCACACCGGTGCCGAGGAGACCGTCGAGTGGGTTTTCGCCCGCGATCTCCTGGCCGAGGGCCTCCACCGCCCGACCGGTACCGGCGACGTCCGCGTGTGGCCCTCCCGAAGCCACGGGCAGGGCGTCGTGTGCATCGCCCTCAGTTCCCCGGAGGGCGAGGCTCTGCTGGAGGCCCCCGCACGGGCCCTGGAGTCGTTCCTGAAGCGGACCGACTCCGCCGTGCCCCCCGGCACCGAACACCGTCACTTCGACCTCGACACCGAGCTCTCGCAGATCCTCGCGGAGAGCTGAGCCCTTCGAACTCCGTGCCGTCCGACTCGGGGCGACGGCTCGGACCCCTCACCCACGCGGTACGCCGATGCCGCCGCCACGGTCACGTGGGGGCGGCATCGGCGTGTCGGGAACCAGCTAGAGTCTCCGGGCGATGACGCAGCGGCATCGCCCGTCGCGTCCGACGGACGATGACGGACGATGGAAGCAGACCTGAACACCGGCCTGGGGAGCGACCGACCGTGCTGATCAACCACGACACCCGGCACGCTCTCGACGTGGTGGTCGACCTGCTCAACACCGCGCCCGACACCGGCCAGGCCGACACCCTGCGTGACGTCGACGAGCTGCGCGCCTACGTACGACGCAACCACTTCAGCGGGGTCGACGAGCTGGACGACAAGGACGTGGCGGCCATCCGCCACGTGCGGGAGCAGCTGGGTCTGATCTTCGAGGCCCCCGACGTGCGCACCGCGTCCGAGCTGATCAACGCCCTGGTCGCGCAGGCGGGCACCACACCGCAGCTCACCGATCACGACGGGCACGACTGGCACGTCCACTACTTCGCGCCGGGCGCCTCCGTGGCCGACCACCTGGCGGCCGACGGCGGCATGGCGCTGGGCTTCCTGCTCGTCGCGGGCGAGCGGGAACGGCTGCGGCGCTGCGCCGCGCCCGACTGCCGCCGGGCGTTCATCGACCTCTCCCGCAACCGTTCCCGCCGCTACTGCGACAGCCGCACCTGCGGCAACCGGTTGCACGTCGCCGCCTACCGGGCACGACAGCGCGAGTCCGCGGGCGGCTGAGCGGCAGGCCCCGGTGCGTTCGGGGCACGAGGCTCAGAGCACGAACAGGTCGTGCACCGCGGTGATCAGCAGCAGCGCGCCGATGACCGCGAGGAACAGCATCAGCGGCGGCTGCGAGAGTGCGAAGAGGCAGCCACGCGGCTCGGGCGCGGGTCTGCCGGACGCGGCGCGCTGCTCGGGGGACTCGGGTGGAGCGGTGTGGGCGGTGCCCGGGGGGAAGTACGGCATCTCGCGGCGATCATGGCGCAACCACAGGCCGTGCGCGGGTCAACACGCCCGGCGAGTGGGGCAGTTCGTCAGATCCCGTGCTTCTTGAGGATGGCCTCGATGTCCGAGAAGTCCTCACCGCCGTCCGGCTTGGACCGCGCGCTCTCGCGGCGCCCGGAGACCGCGGGCGGGGTGCGCCCGGCGTCCTGCCCAGGCGCGCCGCCGCGCTCGGGGACCTCGACGGTGTGCCGGCGCGCGGTACGCGCCCCGGCGAGCCGGGCCACGACGTACAGCACCACGGACAGCGCCAGCACCCCGAAGCCGACCCACACCTCCGGGTCCATGACGAGGTCCGCGGCCCAGGAGCCGACGGAGCGGGCGATGTCGCCGAACATGCCCAGCAGGCCGGACAGCGCCAGACCGATCGGCAGCAGCGAGAGGGCCGCGAGCCGGGTGGCGGCGACGAAGCGGCGGCGCCAGGCGGTCAGGAAGGACACGGCCAGGCCGGCGGCGGAAAGTGCGGCACACACGGTCAGCGTCAGCATGTATCCATCCTGCACCCCGAGGGAACGGCGAGGCCATGCCCGGCTGAGAGACTGGGCGCATGACTGACACTCCGGCGGCCGCCGCCGTCCTCGACGTCTGGTTCGATCTGCAGTGCCCCGACTGCCACACCGCGCTGGGAGACGTCGACCGGCTCCGGGAGCGTTACGGGGCGGAGCTGGAGATCCGGTTCCGGCACTTCCCCCTGGCGAAGAACAAGCACGCGTACGCGGCGGCACAGGCCGCCGAGGAGGCCTTCGAACAGGGGCGGGGCGAGGAGTACCTCCGGGCGCTGCTGGCCCGCACGGCCGAGCTGCGCGAGCGCGGCGAGCCGGTGCTGCTGGAGGTGGCCGCTGCCGTGGGCGTCGACGGCGAGGAGATCGAGACGGCGCTCATCGACGGACGCCACCTGCTCGCGGTCGACGCCGACCAGGCCGAGGGCAAGGCACTGGGCGTCACGGGGACGCCGACGTACGTGATCGGCGGCGAGCGGCTGGACGGCGGCCGGAGCCAGGAGGGCCTGCGCGAGCGCGTGGAGGCCATCACGGACCGGCTGCTGGGCGCGCCCCGGGGCGGCTGAGACGGCCGCGGAACCGGACGCGCGTCGCCCCCGCCCGGGACGTTCGGCCCGGGGTCTCGCAGACGCAGCCGCGGGGGCCCACGGGCCTAACGCAGCTCCTTGCCGAAGTGGAGCCGGGTGGGCCGGAAGCCGCAGGAGGCGTACAGGCCGCGGGCGACCGTGTTGGCCGTGCGGACGTTGAGCGTGAGCAGCGGCGCCCCGGCGGCCAGGCACGCGTCCTCGGCGAGGTGGAGCAGGGTGCGGCCGTGGCCGCGGCCCCGGTGCTCGGGCGCCACCCTGACCGTGTACAGATAGCCGCCCCTCGTGCCGGGCCTGTTCAGCCCGAGCCACAGCCAGCCGACGTCCTCACCGTCGTGGGCCAGGACCCGCAGCACGGCCCCCGCGGTGGCCGGTCCCTCGGGCAGCAGGGCGGTGTAGTCGCGCTCGGCCCTCTCGGCCGCCTCCGCCGCCGAGAGCCCCTCCTCCTGCCAGGTTCGGGCGTGGTCCGAGCGCTCGACGGGCCGCCAACGGAGGAAGTCGGCGTCCGACATGGGACGGGCGGCGCTGCCCGGGGGCGGCGGCGGGGACGCTTCGGGCTCCTTGGCCAGATAGCGGTGGCCCTCGCGGTAGCCGAGCGCCACCGCGAGGCGGCGGGCGGCCTCGGCCGCGGCCGGGATCTCGCAGTGGACACGGCGGCAGCCCCAGCCGCGCAGGATCTCCTCGGCGGCCAGGGCGGCCACGGTGGCCCGGCCGCGGCGCCGTTCGGCGGGCTCGACCGTGAGGTCCCGCAGGTGCCCGAGGGCCCGTGGCACAGCCTCCGCGGCCAGCCGGAGACGGCCGACGGGCCGCCCGTTGACACAGACGGCGTAGGTGCGCGAGCGGCCGCCGTCGGCCGACCGCTCCTCGGCCCCGGTGGGGCGCAGCGTGGTCGTCATCGACGTCTTCTACCCGCTGGCGGCGCCGGCCGCACCCCTCAGGGGTCGAGATCGGCGCCGGAGCGCTCCTCGAAGGTGCGCATGGCCTCGGCCGTGACGGGCCCGGGGGCGCCGGGCAGCTCGCGGCCGTCGACGCGGCGGACGGCCTGCACGTCGCGCAGCGAGGAGGTCAGGAAGACCTCCTCGGCCCGGTCCAGGGCGTCGAACGGGAGGTCGGTCTCCTTGGCGCCGCTCCACTCCACGACGAGGGCCCGGGTGATCCCGGCCAGGCAGCCGGAGCTCACCGGCGGGGTGAACAACTCGCCGTCGAGGACGACGAACACGTTGGAGCCGGTGCCCTCGCACAGGGCTCCGGCGCTGTTGGCGAACAGGGCCTCGGAGGCCGCGGCCCGGTGGGCGTGGGCCAGGGCGACGACGTTCTCGGCGTAGGAGGTGGTCTTGAGCCCGGTGAGGGCGCCGCGCTCGTTGCGGACCCAGGGCACCGTGACGGCGGCCGTGGTGTCCGGGCGGCGCCGGACCTCCCCGATGGCGACGACGAGGGTGGGGCCCGCCTGGCCGCGGTCGGAGCCGAGCGGAGAGAAGCCGCCGGTGTAGGTGATCCGGAGCCGGCCGAGCTCCATGGGGTTGGCCTCGAGCACGGCGGCGCAGGCGCGGCGCACCTCGTCGTGGTCGGGGTCGGGCAGGCCCAGCCCCCTCGCGGACCGGGTCAGCCTCTCCAGGTGCCGGGTGAGGGCGAAGGGACGGCCCCGCACGGTCTTGACCGTCTCGAAGACGCCGTCCCCGACGGTCAGCCCGTGGTCGAAGACCGACACCCGTGCGCTGTCCGCGTCCCGCAGCCTGCCGTCCAGCCAGATCAGCGTCACGGCCTACCTCCCACCTCGACGTGCTCGTGTACCCCAGACGCTACCGCCAGCAGCCGGTCCGCCTTGAGCTCCGTCTCCGCCCACTCGCCCTCCGGGTCCGATCCCCAGGTGATCCCCGCCCCGGTGCCGAAGCGCAGCACGGGGCCGCCGGGCGCGTCGCGGTCGATCCAGAAGGTGCGGATGCCCACGGCCAGCTCGCCGGTGCCCCGGTCCGCGTCGACCCAGCCGAGGCCGCCGCAGTAGGGGCCGCGCGGTGCCGGTTCCAGCGCGCGGATGACGCGCAGGGCGCTGGACTTGGGCGCGCCGGTGACGGACCCGGGCGGGAAGGTGTGGGCGAGCAGCCCGGCCCAGCCCGCTTCGTCTGCCAGTTCGCCACGGACCGTGGAGACCAGGTGGACGAGCCCGGGGTGCTCCTCCACGGCGCAGAGCGCGGGGACGGTGACGCTTCCGGGGGCGCACACGCGGCCCAGGTCGTTGCGGACGAGGTCGACGATCATGACGTTCTCGGCGTAGTCCTTCTCCAGAAGGCCGTCCGGCGTGCGGGCGGTGCCCTTGATGGGGCCGGAGTGCACGATGCGGCCGGCGCGGCGCAGATAGAGCTCAGGGGAGGCGGTGGCCACCTCCACGCCGTGGGACGGCAGCCGCACGACGCCCGCGTGGGGCGCGGGGTTGCCGAGGGCCAGCCGGGCGCCGAGCGCGTCGATGTCGGCGGCACCGGCTTCGGGCAGCGGGGCGCTGAGCACGCGGCACAGGTTGGCCTGGTAGACGTCGCCGGCGGCTATGTGCTCGCGGATGCGGCGCACGGCGGCGACGTAGGCGGCCCGGTCGAGGGAGGACGTCCAGCTCTCGCGGTGCGGGCCGCGCCACGAGAGCGCCGGGGGCGCGCCGGGGTCGGGGCGCACGTCGCCGAAGCGGGCGCACAGCAGCCGCCCTTCGAAGTCGGCGACGACGGCCCACCAGCCCCGGGAGTCCAGTGCCTCGGGGTCGTCGGTGACATCCCGCAGGTCGGAGGCGACGAGGCCGCCGAAGCGGGCGAGTGGAGCTGAATCGAGCACGTCTTCGAGTCTAGGACGGGCACGGTGAGTGAACGGAATTTGAGCTGGCCCGGGAATCCGCTAGAGTTCAACACGTCGCCGGGCCGCAACAACGGTCCCGGAGGCGCTGCGGACGTAGCTCAGTTGGTAGAGCGCAACCTTGCCAAGGTTGAGGTCGCGAGTTCGAGCCTCGTCGTCCGCTCGACAGTGGGGGCTGTATTTTGGCCCCCACGGCTCCTGGTGGAGTGGCCGAGAGGCGAGGCAACGGCCTGCAAAGCCGTCTACACGGGTTCAAATCCCGTCTCCACCTCCAAGGACGATTAGCTCAGCGGGAGAGCGCTTCCCTGACACGGAAGAGGTCACTGGTT
>NZ_JABLSI010000009.1:0-2298 GCF_019303475.1 Streptomyces sp. JJ38 | reverse complement strand
AGAGCGCTTCCCTGACACGGAAGAGGTCACTGGTTCAATCCCAGTATCGTCCACACCTCCGAGTCCCCCGGGCCCCTTCGGCCCGGGGGACTTCGTCTTGGGCCCCGCGCCCGTCCCGACGGACACCCGTGCGCGGACGGACGCGCTCAGGACGAACCCGCCGACCCGCGAACGCACGTAGCCCGGGCAGCCATGGGCTGCCCGGGCTCACATGCCGTCCGCCACACCCCCGTCCCCACGGGGTTGATCAGGAAATCCCCAACCCGGGCCGCTCTCCCGGGCCCGGGGCGCCTGCTCAGCGCCCCAGCATTCCTGCCACGGACGACGCCTGGGTGATCACCGCCTCCACCCCTCCGAACAGCATGGCGAGCAGAAGGGCGAAGGGAAGGACCATGACCGTGGCGACCAGAGGATGACGCGACCCCGACGTCCGGGAACCGGCCAGAGCGGCCGCGAGGCCGGTCAGCCGCCGACCCGGGGCCCGGAGGGCTGCGCGCCCCACCGTGTGCGCCATGTTCGAACTCCCGTCGTGTGAAGGGCGGCGGGTGGGTGACCTCGGGGGACGAGTGCTGCACCCGCCGCTTGCCATCAAACCTAGGCGCTGACGGCAGCCCGGGCGTCATGCCCGCGTACCGACTGCGGGGCATCCCCCAGGAGGACCCCCGGGGCGTTCGCGTACTCCCCAAGGTGGAGATGGATACCGGCCATCCTCGGGAAGACCCGGAAGGGGCGCTCCCCGCGCAGGTCAGCGGGCAGCTCAGTGGCGTCGCGCCGGACGGGCGGCGAGGTGACGTCGATCACCCGTTCCCCCGCGCCGCGGGCAGGGTCCTCCACGTCTCGCCGAGGCCGTCCGCGACCGCGGGCCGCCGGCCGCCCCCGCACCCGGAAGCTGGTGGTTCATCAGTTCATGGCTGGGCAGGAGCAGTTGGGCGGCCGCAGTGCAAGCGGACGTCAGTTCGCCCTGGGAGCAGCGGACTTGCCACTCAGCCGTCACGCGCGGAACGCGTCCACGCCGTGCGCGCGGCCTTGCGGCGCGGGGAGGCGCCAGTCCGTAAGCTGTCTCCGTCAGACGGACCGGGCACGTGGGGCCTCCCCCACCGGAGGTAGGGGAAGGGACATGGCGATGATGCGGCTCCGACGTGAGGACCCGCGAGTCGTCGGCTCGTTCAAGCTCCACCGGCGGCTGGGCGCGGGCGGCATGGGTGTCGTCTACCTCGGTTCGGACCGCCGTGGCCAGCGGGTCGCGTTGAAGGTCATCCGGCCGGATCTCGCCGAGGACCAGGAGTTCCGCTCACGGTTCGCCCGCGAGGTGTCCGCCGCCCGCCGGATCCGCGGCGGCTGCACGGCCCGGCTCGTCGCGGCGGACCTGGACGCCGAACGGCCCTGGTTCGCCACCCAGTACGTGCCGGGTCCCTCCCTGCACGACAAGGTGAACGAGGGCGGGCCGCTGTCCCCGGCCCAGGTGGCCGCCATCGGGGCCGCCCTCGCCGAGGGGCTCGTCGCCGTCCACGACGCGGGGGTCGTCCACCGCGACCTCAAGCCGTCGAACATCCTCCTGTCCCCCAAGGGCCCGCGCATCATCGACTTCGGCATCGCCTGGTCGACGGGCGCGAGCACGCTCACCCACGTGGGGACGGCGGTGGGCTCCCCCGGCTTCCTCGCCCCCGAGCAGGTGCGCGGCGCCGCCGTGACCCCGGCGACGGACGTGTTCTCCCTCGGCGCGACCCTGGCCTACGCCGCGACCGGCGACTCCCCGTTCGGGCAGGGCAGTTCCGAGGTGATGCTCTACCGCGTCGTGCACGAGGAGGCGCAACTGCAGGCGGTCCCGCCCGCGCTGGCGCCCATCGTGCACGCGTGTCTGGCCAAGACCGCCCCGGAACGGCCGACGACGGCCCAGCTCTCGCTGCGGCTCAAGGAGATCGCCGCGCGCGAGGCCCGGGGCCTGCCGCAGGGCGTCGCGCCGATCCCCCGCCCGGCCACCCAGCGGGCGGCCGAGCCCGCGCAGCCGCGCACCGAACGCGGCACCGGGCCGACGCCCCGGCCCACACCGCCCTCGTCCGAGCGCGTACGTCCCCGCCCCCGGCCCGGTGGACCCGCCGGGCCCGGCGGCACCCGCCGGCTCCCCGGCGGCGGCACCGGGGGGCACCCCGCCGTCGACGGCCGTACTCCCCCGCCCCGGGCACTGGCACGTCCGCGCGGCCATGACGCCGGGCCGCGGCCGGAGCCCGCCGACGGCCGCGGGGTCCGCTCCACCGGGGCCCGGCGCGGCCCCCGGACGGGCGGTGAGCGGCGGCGGCC
>NZ_JABLSI010000099.1:3645-3988 GCF_019303475.1 Streptomyces sp. JJ38 | reverse complement strand
GCAGCTCCGGAGCAGGCGCCTCCTCCAGAATCACGTGCGCATTCGTCCCACTGACGCCGAACGACGACACCGCGGCACGACGCGGCCGTTCGGTGAGCTCGGGCCACTGGCGGGCCTCCGCCAGCAGTGCGACCGCGCCCGACTCCCAGTCCACATGCGGCGACGGCTCATCCACATGCAACGTCTGCGGCAGGACCCCGTGCCGCATGGCCTGCACCATCTTGATGACGCCGGCGACGCCCGCGGCGGTGGAGCTGTGGCCGATGTTGGACTTGATCGACCCCAGGTACAGCGGCTCGCCGTCACGGTCCCGGCCGTAGGTGGCCAGCAGCGCCTGCGCCTC
>NZ_JABLSI010000099.1:1831-3634 GCF_019303475.1 Streptomyces sp. JJ38 | reverse complement strand
CGCCGTCAGACCGTTACTCGCCCCGTCCTGGTTCACCGCACTGCCCCGCACCACGGCCAGCACCTCGTGCCCGTTACGCCGCGCGTCCGACAACCGCTCCAGCACCACGAGGCCGAGGCCGTCGGAGAATCCGGTGCCGTCCGCGGAGGCCGAGAACGCCTTGCACCGGCCGTCCGGTGACAGCGCCCGCTGACGGCTGAACTCCACGAAGAGGAACGGCCCGGAGAGGATGGTCACGCCGCCGACCAGCGCCAGCGAGCACTCACGGTCCCGCAGGGCCCGCGCGGCCAGGTGCAGCGCGACGAGCGACGACGAGCACGCCGTGTCGACCGAGACCGACGGGCCCTCCAGCCCGAGCGTGTAGGAGATCCGGCCGGAGACCACGCTGGAGGTCGAACCGGTCAGCCGGAGGCCCTCGATCTGCGGCAGGCTGCCGGCCGGTCCGACGGCGTAGTCCGAGGAGCCGACGCCGCAGTACACACCGGTGTCGGTGCCGCGCAGGGACGTCGGGTCGATACCCGCGTCCTCGAACGCCTCCCACGCCGCCTCCAGCAGGAGCCGCTGCTGCGGGTCCATCGAGGTGGCCTCACGCGGACTGATCCCGAAGAACTCGGCATCGAAGTCGCTGACACGGTCGATGAAGCCGCCGACTCGCGAGTATGCCTTTCCGAGCCGGTCCGGGTCCGGGTCGTAGAGCCCCTCCAGGTCCCAGCCACGGTCCGTGGGCATCGGCGTCATGCCGTCGCGGCCTTCGGCCACCAGCTCCCACAGCTCGCCCGGCGAGGTGACGCCGCCGGGGTACCGGCAGCTCATGCCGACGATCGCCAGCGGCTCGCTCTCCCGGTCCTCGTACTCACGCAGCCGGTCCCGGGCGTCGCCCAGGTCGACGGCCATCTTCTTCAGGTAGCGGACGAGCTTTTCCTGCTGTGGGTCGTTCTGGGGGTCGTTGCCGACCATGCTCACGTCCTTATCCCTCGTCATGCCTCACCGAACTCCGCGTCGATCAGGCGGAAGACTTCGTCCACGGATTCGGCGGCCTCGATCCGCCCGCTGGCGCTCTCCCCGGCCTCGGAGAGCGCGGTGGCCAGCGCGCGCAGCCGTCCGGCGACACGCTGTTTCTCCTCCTCTGCCGCCGCCGCGAGCAGGTTCTCCAGCCGCTTCAGTTCGGCGTCGATGGACGGCTCCGCCGCCTCTTCTCCGCCGCCGAGCTCGGCCAGCAGCAGTCGGGCGACGGCTGCCGGGGTCGGGTGGTCGAAGATCAGCGTCGCGGGGAGCCGGACCCCGGTGGCCTGGGTCAGCCGGTTGCGCAGCCCCACGGCACCGAGGGAGTCGAAGCCGAGGTCCTTGAAGGGGCGCTCCGCACCGATCGACGCGGCCGACGCGTGGCCGAGAACGGCCGCTGCCTGCGTGCGGACCAGGTCCAGCACGGCCTGCTCGCGGTCCGCCGGATCCGCCCCGGCGAGCCGCTGCGCCAGCGACCCACCCGTCGGTTCGGCCGGGCGGGCCGGTGTCCTGACCAGCCCACGCAGCAGCGCGGGCAGCATCCCGGCCTGGGCCTGGACCCGCAGCGTCGCCGCGTCGAGGCACACCGGGGCGAGCAAGGCCGCCTCCGCTCCGAGCGACTGGTCGAACAGCTCAAGGCCCTCGTCGTCGGAGAGCGGCACCGCCCCCATCCGCTCCAGCTGGGCAAGCTGCGACTCACCGAGCCCGCCCGCCATGCCCGCGGTGTTCTCCCACAGGCCCCAGGCGAGGGAGGTCGCGGGCAGGCCCCGCTCTCGACGTATGTGGGCCAACGCGTCCAGC
>NZ_JABLSI010000099.1:0-1804 GCF_019303475.1 Streptomyces sp. JJ38 | reverse complement strand
CCGCCGCATGCACCACACCCGACAACGGACCCTCCAACGACTCGAACAGAGCCGTCAGCCGGTGCCGGTCCGCCACGTCGCACGCCGCCACCCGCACCTCGGCGCCCCGCGCCTCCAAATCCGCCACCAGCTCACCGACGCCGGCGGCAGCCGGGCCGCGGCGACTCACCAGCACCAGGCGCTTGACGCCATGCCGCTCCACCAGGTGCCGCGCGAACAGCGCACCCAGACCACCCGTACCGCCGGTGACCAGGACCGCTCCCCCGGTGTCGACCGTCGGCGGCTCGCCGACGACGGCCCGGCCCAGGCGCGGCGCCAACAACCGGCCCTCGCGGACCGCCACCTGCGGTTCCTCCAGGTCGAGCAGTGCGCCCCAGTCGGGCACGCCGCCGCCGTCGTAGTCGATGAGGGTGAAGCGGCCCGGGTGCTCCGTCTGGGCACTGTGGACCAGGCCCCACACCGGTGCCTGTGCGAGCTCGGGCGCCTCGTCCCGGACGGCGACCGCGTTGCGCGTCACCACCATCAACCGGGCCTCGCCCAGCGACTCACTGTCCAGCCAGCGCTGGACGAGCGTCAGCGCGCTCAGCGCCGTCGCCCGTGCGCGCTCGGCCGGGTCACCTGCCTCGGCCGCCGTCTCGACGGCGGTCACGACGACCTCCGGTACCGCCGCGCCGTCGGCGACAGCCTGCTCCAGGCCCGCCAGGTCGGCGTAGCGATCGCCCGGCACACTCAGCTCACCGAGCACCGCGACCCGTGCCGACGTCGGTGTCCCGGCCGGGACGTCCACCCAGTCGATCTGGTGCAGCGAGCGGCGGCCGCTCCGCCGCGCGGCTTCGAGCTGCGCCTGCTCCACCGGACGGACGTCCATCCGGGCCACACGCGCGAGCGGGGTGCCGTCCTCGCCGGAGATCTCCAGCCGCAGCGCGGTCTCGTCGGCCAGCCCGACCCGCACCCGCAGCCGGGTGCTCCCGGTGCGCTCCAGCCGGACCCCCGACCAGGAGAACGGCAATCCGCCCTCGGAACCCGGGCGGTAGAGCATGCCGAGGCCGCCGTGCAGCGCGGAGTCGAGGAGTGCCGGGTGGACGCCGAAGCCCTGTGCGGAGCCCGCGACGTCGGGCAGCTCCAGCTCGGTGCACACGTCGTCCCCGACCTGCCAGGCCGACCGGACGGCCCGGAACGCGGGACCGTAGTCGAACCCGGCGTCGGTCAGGTGCGCGTGCTTGTTCACCCTCCGGTACAGCTCGTCCACGTCGATCGGCTCGGCACCCGCAGGCGGCCACTGGCCCGGCGGCGCCGTCACCGGCTCGCCCTCCGGGGCCAGCCAGCCCCGGCCGTGGCAGGTCGCCTCGCCCGGTTCGTCGTCGTCGACGCGCTCGGGGCGCGTGAACACGGCGACCTCGCGGCGGCCGTCCTCCCCCGCTGCCCCGACGGTCACCTGCACCTGCACCGTCGCGTCCTCGTCCAGCAGCAGCGGTGACTCGATCACCAGCTCGTCCAGCACCGGGCACCCGGCCTCGCGCCCGGCGGTCAGCGCCATCTCCACCAGCGCCGCGCCGGGCACCAGCACCATGCCGAACACGATGTGGTCACGCGTCCACGGCTGGGCGTCGATGGACAGACGTCCGGTGAGCAGCCACTCGTCACGGTCGCCGATCCGGGCCACCGCGGTGAGCACCGGGTGATCGACACGCCCCAGCCCCGACGCCGTGGCGTCCGCCGGGCGGACCCCGGGCGCGAGCCAGAACCACTCGTGCTGGAAGGCGTAGGTGGGCAGGGGGACGCGCTGTGCGCCGGTTCCGGCGTA
>NZ_JABLSI010000098.1:552-4403 GCF_019303475.1 Streptomyces sp. JJ38 | reverse complement strand
CCCCTCACCACCCCCACCGAACACCTCACCAACCCCCAACACTGGGCCCACCACGTCCGCAACACCGTCCGCTTCACCGACCACCTCAACACCCTCACCCAACACAACATCACCACCACCCTCGAACTCGGACCCGACACCACCCTCACCACCCTCACCGCCAACACCCTCAACAACCCCCACCACACCCACCTCCCCACCCAAAACCCCAAACACCCCCAAACACACACCTACCTCACCACCCTCGCCACCCTCCACGAGAGCGGCGCCGACATCCGCTGGGACCGGGTCCTCCCCGCGCCCCGAGGCGACCGGCCCGAGCTGCCCACCTACCCGTTCCAGCGGGAGACCTACTGGCTGCCCTCCGCACCAGCACACGCTGACGCGACCGGGTTCGGGCTCGGCTCCGCCGACCACCCGCTCCTCGGCGCCTCGGTGGAACTCGCCGACGCCGAAGGGTTCGTGCTCACGGGCCGGCTGAGTCTCGACACCCACCCCTGGCTGGCCGACCACCGGGTGGGCTCGACCGTCGTCGTCCCCGGCACGGCGCTCCTCGAACTCGCCCTCCACGCCACCGAGCGCACCGGCGTCACCGGACTGTCCGAACTCACCCTGCAGGCGCCCCTCGTCCTCCAGCCGGGGCAGGCGGTACAGCTCCAGGTCACCGTGCGCGAAGCCGGGTCGGCGGGCGAACACCGGATCGGCGTTCACTCCCGTCCTGTCGGCACCGACACGACATGGACCCACCACGCCGACGGGACGACCACGGCCGGGCCCGACACGACGGCACCGCCCGCCGCCGAGACCTGGCCGCCGGACGACGCCGTCCCGGTACCCGTCGAGGGGCTCTACGACGACCTTGCCGCCGCCGGACTGCCCTACGGGCCCACCTTCCAGGGCCTGCGGGCGGCATGGCGTGACGGCGACGTCGTCCACGCCGAGGTCGCCCTCCCCCCGTCGGAGACGGCAAACGGCCCGGGCGGCTTCGCCCTGCACCCCGCGCTCCTCGACGCCGCCCTCCACGCCCTCGCCCTCGGCTCCACCGCCGACACCGCCGACACCACCGAGAGCCCGCGCCTGCCGTTCAGCTGGACTGGTGTACGCCTGCACGCGAGGGCCGACTCCCCCTCGTCGCTCCGCGTCCGCATCACCCCGGCCGGGACCGGGGACGGGGTCTCCCTGTACGCCACCGACGAGCACGGCGACGCGGTCGTCTCCGTCGAGCGGCTCACGCTGCGCCCGGCGGACACCGGCCAGGAGCCGTTGTACGCCCTGGAGTGGGTGGAGGTGGCCTCCCGGGAACGTGCGGAGCCGGGCCGTTGGGCGGTGGTCGGCCCAACCGACTGGCGCCCCTACCCCGACTGCCCGGCCTACCCCCACCTGGCCGCGCTACGGGAGGCCGTCACCGCCGGACGCCTGTCCGCCCCCGAAGCCGTGTTCGCCTTCCTGCCCACCGGCACCGATCCCGACGCGGCCGACGTCCACCACGCCTGCGAAGGCACCCTCCACCTCGTCCGGGAGTGGCTCACCCACCACGCCCAGGACGCCTCCCGCCTGGTGGCCCTCACCCACTCCACCACCTCCGACCTGCTGCGCGAACCCCTCCACGCGCTCATCCAGGTCGCGGCGGCCGAGAACCCCGGCCGCCTCGCCGTCCTGGACGTGGACGACCATCCCGCAACCCTCACCGCGCTCCCCGCCGCGCTGAACACCGCCGAACCCCGACTCGCCCTTGAGGCCGGCCGGATCACCGCACCCCGCCTCACGTCGCTTCTCCCGGCAGCCGACGCCACCGGCCCGGCCTGGGACGCGGACGGCACCGTCCTGATCACCGGCGGCACCGGTGGGCTCGGCTCGCTCATCGCCCGCCACCTCGTGGAGCGGCACGGCATACGCCACCTCGTCCTCACCAACCGGCAAGGCCCCCACACTCCCACCGCCGAGCGACTCCACGCCGAACTCACCGCGCTCGGTGCCGCCGTCACCATCACAGCCTGCGACCTCACCGACCCCCACAGCGTCCACGCCCTCACCCACTCCACCCAGCCGGGCCATCCCCTCACCGCCGTCGTCCACTGCGCGGGTCACCTCGACGACGCCCTCACCGCCAACCTCACCGACCAGCAACTCCACAGCGTGCTCGACCCCAAGGTCGACGCCGCGCTCAACCTCCACCACCAGACCCAAGACCTCCCCCTGACCCACTTCATCCTCTTCTCCTCCATCACCGCCGCCCTGCCCAACCCCGGTCAGGCCCACTACGCCGCCGCCAACGCCCACCTCACGGCCCTCACCCGGCACCGCGCCGCACAGAACCAACCCGCCCACGCCATCGCCTGGGGCCTGTGGGACCAGCCCACCGGCATGAGCGGCCACCTCTCCGACGTGGAGAAGGCCCGCATCGCCGACGGCGGCATGGTTCCGCTCGAACCCGAGCACGGTCTCCGACTCTTCGACGCCGCAACCGCCCTCTCGGACAACCCGTTCACCGCGGCCGTACGGCTGGAGCCCTCGGCTCTGCGCCGACGCGCCGCCGCCGGTGATCTGCCCGCCCCTCTCCGGGAGCTGTTCCGTGCGCCCGCCGAGCGTGTCTCCCCCAGACGGCGGAACGCGGCCCCGCTGGCCGGTCGGCTCGGCCGGCTCACCCCCGCCGAACGGACGAAGACCGTCCAGGAACTCCTGGCCGCCGAGGTGAGCGCCGTCCTCGGCCACTCCGGAACCACGGCCCTGGAGCCCACTCGTGGCTTCAAGGACCTGGGCTTCGACTCACTCACCACGGTCCAGCTCCGCAACCGGCTGGCCGACGCGACCGGGCTGCGCCTCCCGGCCACGCTCCTCTTCGACCGCCCCAACCCGGAAGCCCTCGTCGACCACCTGATCGAGCAGTTGCTCGGCGCCGCCCCGGATACGTCCGCGACGCCCGCTCGGCCCGACGGCACGCGTCTCACCGACGATCCGATCGTGGTGGTGGGTATGGCCTGCCGCTACCCCGGTGACGTGACCTCGCCGGAGGAGTTGTGGGACCTGGTCGCCCAGGGCCGCGACGCGATCACCCCCTTCCCCACCAACCGGGGCTGGGACCTGGCCACCCTCCACCACCCCGACCCCGACCACCCCGGCACCACCTACACCCAGCACGGCGGCTTCCTCCACACCGCGGGCCACTTCGACGCCGACCTCTTCGGCATCTCCCCCCGCGAAGCCCTCGCCATGGACCCCCAGCAAAGAATCCTCCTCGAAACCGCCTGGGAAGCACTGGAGAACGCCGGACTCGACCCCACCACCCAACGCGGAACCCGCACCGGCGTCTTCACCGGCCTCATGTACCACGACTACGCATCGCGCCTGCCGAGCCTCCCGGACGAGTTGGGGGGGTACTTCGGCACAGGCAACACCGGCAGCATCGCCTCCGGCCGGTTGTCCTACACGTTCGGGTTCGAGGGCCCGGCGGTAACCGTGGACACCGCCTGTTCCTCCTCCCTCGTCGCCGTCCACCTCGCCGCACAATCCCTACGCTCCGGCGAAAGCGACCTCGCCCTCGCCGGCGGCGTCACCATCATGGCCAGCCCCGGCACCTTCATCGAATTCAGCCGCCAGCGCGGACTCGCCCCCAACGGCCGCTGCAAACCCTTCGCCGCCGCCGCCGACGGCACCGGCTGGGCCGAAGGCGCAGGCCTCCTCCTCCTCGAACGCCTCTCCGACGCTCGCCGCAACCACCACACCGTCCTCGCCACCATCCGCGCCACCGCCACCAACCAGGACGGCGCCAGCAACGGACTCACCGCCCCCAACGGCCCCTCCCAACAACGCGTCATCGCCACCGCGCTGGCCAACGCCGGGCTGCGGGCCGG
>NZ_JABLSI010000098.1:0-543 GCF_019303475.1 Streptomyces sp. JJ38 | reverse complement strand
GGCACCACCCTCGGCGACCCCATCGAAGCCCAAGCCCTCCAAGCCACCTACGGCCAACACCGCACCCCTGACCAACCCCTCTACCTCGGCTCCATCAAATCCAACATCGGCCACACCCAAGCCGCCGCAGGCGCCGCGGGCCTCATCAAAATGATCCAAGCCATGCGCCACGGCCAACTCCCCCAAACCCTCCACATCGACCAACCCACCCCCCACATCGACTGGACCGACGGCACCATCCAACTCCTCACCGAACCACGGCCATGGCCCGACACCGGCCGCCCCCGCCGCGCCGCCGTCTCCTCCTTCGGCATCAGCGGCACCAACGCCCACGTCATCCTCGAACAAGGCGACACCACCACAGAGCCTCCCGAGGAAGAGCCGAGGCCCGTGTACTGGCCGCTCAGCGGTCACACCCGAGGCGCCGTCCGGGACCAGGCCCGAAGGCTGCACACACACCTCGCCCAGCACCCGTCCAAGACCCCCTCTGCGGTCGGTCGCTCGTTGCGTGCTCGGGCCCGGTTCACCGAACGCGCCGCCGTC
>NZ_JABLSI010000097.1 GCF_019303475.1 Streptomyces sp. JJ38 | reverse complement strand
GGTCACGTCACCGGGGTAGCGGCAGGCCATACCCACCACCACGATCG
This sequence comes from Streptomyces sp. JJ38, assembly GCF_019303475.1. Taxonomy (GTDB): domain Bacteria; phylum Actinomycetota; class Actinomycetes; order Streptomycetales; family Streptomycetaceae; genus Streptomyces. The sequence continues at coordinate 2,635 of NZ_JABLSI010000097.1, read as the reverse complement.
GATCGTCCGCGTCCTCGGCCCCGCGCCGCCGGCCGTCGGCGGGGTTCACCACGGTCTGCTCGTCGACCAGGAACGCAGCCACCGCCGTCGGCGTCGGGTGGTCGAAGACGAGCGTCGTCGGGAGCCGTCGGCCCACAGCATCGGAGAGCCGGTTGCGCAGCTCGACCGCCGTCAGTGAGTCGAAGCCGAGTTCCTTGAACGCCTGCTGGGCGTCCACCTGTTCCGGGGAGGCGTGTCCGAGGACCGTCGCGGCGTGCAACCGCACGAGGCGTAGCGCTTCCCCCCTGCGTTCCTCGGGTGACAGCCCCGCCAACCGCTCGGTGAAGGAGTCACCGGGGGACGCCGCCTGGAGCCCACCGGCGGCCCTGCGCGGCGGGACCCGCACGAGGCGCCGCAGTACCGCCGGTACGTCCTCCGGCGCTGAGGCGTTGCGGAACGCGCCGGGGTTCAGCCGTGCGGCCACCGTGTGGCCGGGTGCGCGGCTGATCGCGCGGTCGAAGAGGGCGAGGCCGTCCTCGGTGTCCAGTGCGCTGATCCCGCTCCGGGCCATGCGCGCGACGTCGGCTCGGCTCATGTGGCTCGTCATGCCGGTGGGCTGGTCCCACAGGCCCCAGGCGATGGTGGCGGTGGGCTGCCCGTCGGATGTGGCGAGCGCGTCGAGGTAGGCGTTGGCGGCCGCGTAGTTGGCCTGGCCCGGGCTGGGAAGGGTGGCGGTGACGGAGGAGAAGAGGACGAGGGCCCCCAGGGGGTGGCGCCGCGCCGCTCGGAGGAGGTGGTGGGCGGCGTCGACCTTGGGGGTGAGGACGGCGTGGAGCTGCCGGTCGGTGAGGTTGGCGGTCAGGGCGTCGTCGAGGACACCCGCGGTGTGGACGACGGCGGTGAGGGGGCGGTCTCCGGGGACGGAGGCCAGGAGCCGGTCGACGGCCGCGGGATCGGTGATGTCGCAGGCGGCGATCGTGGCGGTGGCACCGAGAGCCGTGAGTTCGTCGCGCAGCTCGGCTGCCCCCTCCGCCCCGGGGCCGCTGCGGCTGACCAGCAGAAGGTGACGCATGCCGTGTCGTCGCACGAGGTGCGTCGCGATGAGTCGGCCGAGGGCGCCGGTGCCGCCGGTGACGAGGACCGTGCCGTCGGGGTCCCACGCCGGGCTCGCGTCGTCGCCGGCGGCGAGCGGGGTGAGGCGCGGAGCGGTGATCCGCCCGCCGTCGAGCCCGATTTCGGGTTCACCGGTGGCGAGAGCGGCGGCGATGTGCTGTGGCGTGCTGACGTCGTCGAGGGTGAGGAGGGTGATGGGGTGGGCGGGGTTCTCGGCCGCCGTCGTCCGGGCGAGGGCGTGCAGGGGCGCGCGGAGTGCGCCGGGTGCCGATCGCCGGGTGGTCAGGACGAGCCGGACGCCTTCACTGGACTCCTCGGCGATCCAGTCCCGCAGCAGGCGCAGGGTGGCCTCGCAGGCGGCGTGGACCGCCTCGGGAGGGGCGGTGTCGGAGCCGGGGTCGACGTCAGCGTCGAGCAGGACGAAGACGGCCTCGGGCTCGGCGTCCGCGCCGCGGAGCGCGGAGAGTTCCGCGAAGGCGGGGCAGTCGGGGTGGGGACGCCAGGTGGTCCGGCCGAGCACGGCCCAGCGTCCGGGCTCGGCGCCCTGCGGCGCCGTCAGCCCGACCCACTCCACCCCGTAGAGCCCGCCACCCTGGGGAGGGTGCAGTTCACGGAGCCGCTCCACGGCGACGGGGCGCAGGTCGAGCCGCTCGACGGAGGCCACGGGACCGCCTGCGGCATCCGTCATCTCCAGGGCGACCGCGTCCTCGCCGACCGGTGAGACGCGTATCCGCAGCGACGTGGCGCCCACGGCGTGCAGCCGGACCCCGGACCAGGCGAACGGCAGCAGCGTCCGGCCGGGTTCCGCGTCGTGTGTCCCGGCCAGCAGCGCCGCGTGCAGCACGGCATCGAGCAGGGCGGGGTGCAGGCTGAACCGGGCGGCGTCCTCGTGCAGCTCCTCCGGCAGGGCGACCTCGGCGTGGACGGCCTCACCGTGGCGCCACAGGCTCCGAAGCCCCCGGAAGGCCGGGCCGTACTCGTAGCCCCGTCCGTCGAGCCGCGCGTAGCCCGCGCCGACGTCCACGGGCTCGGCGCTCTCCGGCCGGTGGACGGGAGTGGCCGGGACGGTGCCCGCCTCGGTGCTCAAGGCCCCCTCGGCATGCCGGGTCCACGGCAGGTCCGTGCCGTCCTCGCGGCGGGAGTGGAGGGTGAACGTGCGCCGGCCGCTCTCGTCGGGGGCCGCGATCTGCACCTGCACCTGTACGGAGCCGGACGACGGAACGGGCAGCGGCTCCGACAACGTGATCTCGTCAACCTGCGAACAACCCACCTGTTGGGCCGCGTGAAGCGCCATCTCCACCATGCTCGCGCCGGGCAGGAGCACGGTGCCGGCTACCGCGTGGTCGGCCAGCCAGGGGTGCGTGGCGAGCCCGAAGCTTCCGGTGAGCAGGACGCCACCCGCGTCGGCCAGGGGCACGGCCGTGTCGAGGAAGGCATGGTCACTTCCCTTGGCGCCTGCCGTCCTGGTGGGGGAGATCCAGAACCGCTGGTGTTGGAAGGGGTAGGTGGGGAGTTCGGTGTGTGGGTTGGTGTGGTTCTCGTG
>NZ_JABLSI010000096.1:3249-3455 GCF_019303475.1 Streptomyces sp. JJ38 | reverse complement strand
GTGTCCACGGTGACGGCCGGCCCCTCCAGCCCGAAGGTGTAGGCGACGCGCCCGGTGGCGATGGACCCGGCGCTGCCGCTGCCGACGTACCCCTCCAGACCCGGCGGGAGCTCGGGCAGCCGTGAGGCGTAGTCGTGGTACATCAGACCGGCGAAGACGCCGGTGCGGCTTCCGCGCACGCTGGTGGGGTCGATGCCCGCGCGTTC
>NZ_JABLSI010000096.1:0-3231 GCF_019303475.1 Streptomyces sp. JJ38 | reverse complement strand
GAGCCGCTGCTGCGGGTCCATGGCCAGGGCCTCGCGCGGCGAGAGCCCGAAGAACGCGGGGTCGAAGTCGGCGGCGTCGTGGAGGAAACCGCCCCGGGTGCAGTAGGTCGTGCCCGTGCGCTCGGGGTCGGCGTCGTACAGCTTCTCGGTGTCCCAGCCGCGGTCGGTGGGGAAGTCGGAGATCGCGTCGACACCCCGGTCGACNGAGCTGACGCCGCCGGGATACCGGCACGCCATGCCGACGATCGCGATCGGCTCGGCCGCCTGCTCCTCAAGGTCGCGGAGTCGTTGCCTGGCCTCCTGCGCGTCGGCGATGGCCCGCTTGAGGTAGTCGCGGAGCTTGGTCTCGTTCGCATCAGCCATGTCAGGGCTTCCCCAGGTTTTCCACGAGGTTGAACAGGTCGTCGTCCGTGGCGCTGTCGAGGTCGGGGCGGCGGCCGTCCCCGTCGCCGCCGGTGGTCCCGGCGGGGGTGTCGCCGTCGGTCGCGGTTCCGGCGGTTCCGGCCGGGGTCGAGGTCGCGTCCTCGGTCCAGTCGGCCAGGAGTTTGCGCAGCCGGATGGCGATGCGCGAGCGGTCCGCGCTTTCGGTGTCGGGCCGTCGCGCGAGCTCGGTCAGGTCGCCCGCCAGCCGGTCGAGGGCGTCCAGCACGCCGCGCGCCGAGTCCGGGCCGGTCAACTCCAGCTCGTCCCGGAGGTGCCGGGCGACGGCACTCGGGTCCGGGAAGTCGAAGGCGAGCGTGGCCGGGAGGCGTACGCCCGTGGCCTTCTGCAACCGGTTGCGCAGCTCCATCGCCGTCAGCGAGTCGAACCCCAGGTCCTGGAAGCCACGGTCCGCCTCGATGCGGGCGGTGTCGGAGTAACCGAGCACCGCGGCGATCTGGCGTTGGACGAACCGCAGCAGCTCCGGGGCCTGTTCGGCCTCGGGCAGGGCGGACAGCCGGGCCACGAGCGCCTCCGGTGTGCCGTCCGCCCCCACGGCCACGGAACCGCCCGCGGCCGGACGGGCAGCGGCCCCCGGGAGGACGAAGCGCCGCAGCAGCGGCGGCAGTTCGCCGGCCGCCGCCCTCGCGCGCAGGACGTGCGGTTCGGCCAGGCGCACGGGGACGAGTACGGGCCGCGTGGTGCCGAGGGCCGCGTCGAGCAGCGCCAACGCGTCCCGCGTCGGGAGGGGCGCGACGCCGCTGCGGGCGATGCGGGCCCGGTCGGCGGCGTCCAGCCGAGCCGTGATCCCGCTCGTCGCCTCCCACAGGCCCCAGGCGAGCGAGGTGGCGGGGAGCCCGAGGGCGTGGCGATGCCGGGCGAGGGCGTCGAGGAACGCGTTGGCCGCCGCGTACGCCGCCTGACCCGCGGACCCCGCGGTGCCCGCGAACGAGGAGAAGAGGACGAAGGCGCGCAGCGGCAGCTCCCGGGTGAGCTCGTGCAGGGCCCAGGCGGCCGTGGCCTTGGGGGCCATCACCCGCTCGACGGCCTCCGGGGTGAGCGTGCCGAACAGCCCGTCGTCCAGCACTCCGGCGGTGTGGACGACGGCGGTCAGCGGATGCTCGTCCGGCACGGCTTCCAGCAGCCGGGAGAGCGCCTTGCGGTCGGCCACGTCGCAGGCGGTCATGGTCACCCGGGCGCCGAGGGCGGTCAGTTCGGCCATCAGCTCGTCGGCTCCCGGGGCGTCGGGGCCGCGTCGGCCGACGAGCAGCAGGTTCCGGGCGCCGTGCTCGGTGACCAGGTGCCGGGCCACGGCGGCACCGAGCGTTCCGGTGCCGCCGGTCACCAGCACGGTGCCCTCGTCGAGCTCCGGCAGCGGCGGTTCCGGGGCGCCGGGCTCCTCGACGCGGGCGAGCCGCGGCACCCGCAGCTCCCCGGCCCGCACGGCGATCTGCGGCTCGCCCGAGGCGGCGGCGGCCGAGAGCGCTTCCTCGGCGGCGCCGCTGTCGAGGTCGCTGTCCGCGTCCAGGTCCACGAGGACGAAACGGTCCGGGTGCTCGGCCTGCGCCGAACGCAGCAGGCCCCACACCGGCGCCTGCGCGAGTCCGCTCTCGCCCGGGCCTCGGTCGGGGTCGCCGTCGGCTTCGGCGGCGAGTGCGTTCCGGGTGACGACGACGAGCCGGCGGCCGGAGTTCTCCTCGTCGGCCAGCCAGGCCCGCGCGCGGTCCAGAACGGCGTGGAGCGTCGCGACGCCCGCCACCGCCACGTCGTCCCCGCCCGTGCCACCGGTCTGCTCCGTGTCGGCGACCCGGAGCACCGTCCAGTCCTCGGAACCGGGGCGCTGGGCGGGGCCGGGCAGCGGCAGCGGCACCCATTCGGCCACGTACAGCGGGCCCGCCCCGGAACCGCGCGGCAGCTCGGCGGCGGCCAGCGGACGCAGGAGGAGTCCGTCGGCCGTGAGGACGGGCCGTCCGGTGGCGTCCGCGGCGAGCAGTGTGACGGTGTCCCGGTCGGCGCCGGGCGCGAGGCGCACACGCAGAGACGTGGCCCCGGTGGCGTGCAGACGGACGCCGGACCAGAGGAACGGCAGGTGGGCACCCTTCTCCGTCGTCCAGCCGCCCAGCGCGATCGGGTGCAGGGCGGCGTCCAGCAGCGCGGGATGCAGCGCGAAGCCCTCGGTGTCGTGGGCGACGGGCTCCGGGAGCACGACGTCCGCGAACACCGCCTCCCCGAGCCGCCAGGCCGCCCGGAGCCCCTGGAAGGCGGGGCCGTAGCCCAGTCCCGTCAGGGCGAGTTGCTCGTGCAGGTCCTCCACCGGAACGGCGACGGCGCCCTCGGGCGGCCAGACCTCCAGGGACTCGACGGGCGGACCTTCGGCCGGTGACGCCTCCGCGGGCCTGGCCAGGGTCGCCGTGACGTGCCGGGTCCAGGACTGCTCAGGCGCGGCCGAGCGGGGGCGGGAGTAGATCCGGACGGTGCCGGACTCGCCGCTGACCTGGAGGTCGACGGTCTGGTCGGGGTGGAGGGTGAGGGGGGTTTCGANCTCGGTGGCGTGGAGGGCGAGTTCGAGGAGCGCCGTGCCGGGGACGAGGACGGTACCCCCGACGGTGTGGTCCCCGAGCCACGGATGCGTGCGGAGGGAGAGCGCGCCGGTGAGCAGCGTGCCGTCACCGGCGGCGAGATCCACCTCGGCGTTGAGGAACGGGTGCGGGTGCCCGGCGTCCGCCTGCGGCTGTGCGTCGAGCCAGAGCCGCTGCCGTTGGAAGGGGTAGGTGGGGAGGTCGGTGGTGTGGGTGGTGGGGGTGAGGTGGT
>NZ_JABLSI010000095.1:4099-4305 GCF_019303475.1 Streptomyces sp. JJ38 | reverse complement strand
GTGTCCACGGTGACGGCCGGCCCCTCCAGCCCGAAGGTGTAGGCGACGCGCCCGCTGGCCACACTGCCCGCGCTGCCGTTGCCGATGTACGGCTCCAGGTCGGCCGGCGGACGGGGCACCCGGGAGCCGTAGTCGTGGTACATGATCCCCGTGAAGACGCCGGTGCGGCTTCCGCGCACGCTGGTGGGGTCGATGCCCGCGCGTTC
>NZ_JABLSI010000095.1:0-4085 GCF_019303475.1 Streptomyces sp. JJ38 | reverse complement strand
GAGCCGCTGCTGCGGGTCCATGGCCAGGGCCTCGCGCGGCGAGAGCCCGAAGAAGTCGGGGTCGAAGTCGGCGGCGTCGTAGAGGAAACCGCCGGACCAGACCGACGTCGTCCCCGCCCGGTCCGGATCCGGGTCGAAGAGATCCCCGGCGTCCCAGCCGCGGTCGGTGGGGAAGTCGGAGATCGCGTCGACACCCCGGTCGACNGAGCTGACGCCGCCGGGATACCGGCACGCCATGCCGACGATCGCGATCGGCTCGTCGTCGGCCGCGCGCGTTGCCGGAAGGCTCGGCTCGGCGTCGTCGTCCGCCGACAGTCCGTACTGCGCCAGCAGGTGGTCGGCCAGGGCGACCGCGCTGGGATGGTCGAAGACGAGCGTGGCCGGCAGCCGCAGACCGGTCACCGTGTTGAGGCTGTTGCGCAGCTCGACGGCCATGAGGGAGTCGAACCCGAGGTCCCGGAACGCGTCGGTGGGCGGCACCGTGTCGGGCGAGGAGTGCCCGAGCGCGGCGGCGACCTGGGCCAGGACGGTGTCCAGCGCCACCCGCGAGCGCTCGGCCGGAGGCAGCGCGGCCAGCCGTTCCCGCAGCCCGCCCGTGGCGCCGACGGTGGAGTGCGCGCTCGCCGTGCGCGGCCCGCGCGCGCCGAGCAGCCCGTGGAGGACGGCGGGCAGCGCCTCCGGCCCCGCGGTGCGCAACGCGCGCGGGTCCAGCCGCACCGGCAGCAGCACGGGCTCCGGGGCCGCGCAGACGAGGTCGAAGAGGGCGAGCGCCTCGTCGTCGGCCAGGGGAGCGACGCCGCTCCGGGCGATCCTGGCCCGGTCCGCCTCGCTGAGTGCGGCGGTCAGCCCGCTGGCCGTGCCCCACAGGCCCCAGCCGATCGACGTCGCGGGCAGCCCCGCGGCGCGACGACGGTGGGCGAGCGCGTCCAGCCGGGCGTTGGCCGCCGCGTAGGCGCCCTGGCCCGCCCCGCCCAGCACCGAGGCGGCTGAGGAGAACAGGATGAACGCCTCCAGCGGCAGGTCCCGGGTCAGCTCGTGCAGGTGCTCGGCGGCGACGGCCTTCGGGGCGAGGACCCGGTCGAGCCGGGCCTCGTCGAGCGAACCGATCAGGCCGTCCTCCACCACGGCCGCCGTGTGGACGACCGCCGACAGCGGGTGCTCGGCCGGGACCTCCGCCAGCAGTGTCGCGAGCGCGTCGCGGTCGGCGACATCGCAGGCGGCGACGGTGACCTCCGCGCCCAACGCGGACAGTGCGGCGCGCAGTTCCTCCGCCCCCTGGGCCTCCGGCCCCCGTCGGCTGACCAGCAGCAGACGTCGGACGCCGTGGTCCCGCACCAGATGCCCGGCCACCAGGCCGCCCAGCGTCCCCGTGCCGCCGGTGACGAGAACGGTGCCGTCTCCGTTCCAGCGAGGCGCCGCCGCCGACCCGGCCTCCGGCCGGCCCGGTCGGTGCCGGACGAGCCGGGGAACGCTGACGTTCCCGCCCCGGAGAGCGAGTTGCGGCTGGCCCGTGGCCAGCGCGGTGCCCACGACACGCCGCCGCCCCGCGTCGCCGTCGCCTTCATCCGCGCCGTCGGTGTCGTCGTCCAGGTCGACCAGCACCAGGCGGCCCGGCTCCTCGGACTGCACCGAGCGCAGCAGCCCCCACACCCCGGCCCCGCCCGGCTCGGGGACCTCCTCCGGGCCTACGGCCACCGCTCGGCGGGTCAGGACGACGAGCCGGGCGCCCGGTCGCGTCGCGGGCTCCCCCGCCAACCAGCCGCGCACCTCGCGCAGGGCCCGGCGGAGTACCGCGTCCGGGTCCCCGGACTCTCCGCCCACGTTCCGCAGGTCCAGCACGGTGGTCGCGTTCTCGTCCTCGTCCTCGTCCCCGGCCGCCGGGGCCGACGCCGGGGTCGCCGCCGGGGCCGACGCCGGGGTCGCCGTCGCGGCCGTCGCCGGGTCGAGTGGACGCCACTCCAGCCGGTGGAGCGAGTCCGCCCGCACCGAGGTCCCCGCGGTGGGCACGTCGCCCGGGTCGACGGGCCGGGTTCGCAACGAGCCGACGGACACCACCGGTTGCCCCGCCGCGTCCCACGCGGTCACCGCGACCCCGTCGTCTCCGGTCGGCGTCAACCGCACCCGCAACGTCCGCGCGCCGACGGCGTCCAGGTGCACGTCCGTCCACGTGAACGGCAGGCGGGTTCCCTCCCACAGGCCGCTCAGGGCGGTGCCGTGCAGGGCCGCGTCGAGCAGTGCCGGGTGAGCGCCGAACCGGTCGGCCTCCTCCGCCGCGTCCTCCGGCAGGGCGACCTCCGCGAGGATCTCGTCGCCCAGCCGCCAGGCCGCCCGAAGCCCCCGGAAGGCAGGGCCGTAGCTCAGGCGCATCGACGCGAACTCCGCATACAGCTCACCCACGTCGAGGGGATCGGCACCGGCAGGCGGCCACACGGCGGACTGGCCCGACGTGTGCGCGTCCGGGGCCGACGGCTCGGCCGGAGCCAGGGTGCCCGCCGCGTGTTCCGTCCACGGCTCCTCGGTACGGCGGGTCAGCTCCGCGAACGCGTCGGCCCGCCGCGCGAGGACGCGTACCCGCCGACGGCCCTCGTCGTCGGGCTCTTCCACCAGCACCTGAACCTGTACCGTGCCGGTCTCCGGAAGCGGTAGCGGCGCGTGCAGTGTCAGCTCCTCGACGACGTCCGCACCCACCCGTGCCCCCGCGCACAGGGCGAGTTCGAGAAGCGCGGTGCCGGGGACGAGGACGGTCTCGCCCACCCGGTGATCGGCCAGCCACGGATGCGTGCGCAGCGACCACCTGCCCGTCAGGGCCAGCCGGTCACCGTCCGCGAGCGGCGTCACGGTGTCGAGGAAGGGGTGCTCGTCGGCCAGGGCGGAACGGCCCCCCGCCCCGGGCGCCAGCCAGAACCGACGGTGTTGGAAGGGGTAGGTGGGGAGGTCGGTGGTGTGGGTGGTGGGGGTGAGGTGGTGCCAGTTGGGGGTGTGGGTGCCGTGGGTGTGGAGGTGGGCGAGGGTGGTGAGGAGTGAGTGGGGTTCGGGTTGGTTGGTGTGGAGGGTGGGGTGGTGTGTGCCGGGGTGGTGTTGGGCGTGGGTGGTGAGGGTGTGGCCGGGGCCGAGTTCGAGGGTGGTGGTGATGTGGTGTTGGTGGTGGAGGGTGTGGAGTGCGTGGTGGAAGCGGACGGTGTTGCGGATGTGGTGGGTCCAGTAGGTGGGGGTGGTGGGGTCTCCGGTGGTGTTGGTGGCCAGGGGGGTGGTGGGTTGGTGGTAGGTGAGGGTGGCTGCGGTGTGGTGGAAGTCGCCGAGCATGCCGTCCATGTGGTGGGAGTGGAAGGCGTGGGAGACGCGGAGTTCGGTGGTTTTGCGGCCTTGGTGGTGGAAGTGTTGGGCGATGGTGCGGACGGTGTCGGTGTCGCCGGAGATGACGGTGTCGTGGGGGCTGTTGAGGGCGGCGATGGAGACGTGGTCGTTGAGGTGGGGTTGTATTTCTTCTTCGGTGGCGTGGATGGCGGTCATGGTGCCGCCGGTGGGCATGGTTTGCATGAGGCGGCCGCGGGTGGCCACGAGGTGTGCGGCGTCGGTGAGGGTGAGGATTCCGGCGCAGTGGGCGGCGCTGAGTTCGCCCAGGGAGTGGCCGGTGAGGAGGTCGGGGGTGATGCCGTGGTGGGTCAGGAGGTGGTAGAGGGCGGTTTGGTGGGCGAAGAGGGCGGGTTGGGCGTAGTGGGTCTGGTCGAGGAGGGTGGCTTCCTCGGTGTCGGGTTCGGCGAACATGAGATNCGAGGGCGTTGCAGGCTTCGTCCAGAGCGTGGGCGAAGACGGGGAAGGCGGTGTGGAGCTCGCGTCCCATGCCCGGACGCTGACTTCCCTGACCCGAGAACAGAAACGCCGTCCGCCCCGTCGTGACGGTGCCGGGCTCCGGACCGGTGACGAGGTTCGGGTGCCGGGTCCCGGTCGCGAGTGCCGTGAGCGCCTCGCGATCGGCGCCGAGGACGACCGCGCGTTCGGCGAGCGTTGCCCGACCGGTGGCCAGGGTGTGCGCCACGTCGGCTGGTGCCAGTTCGGGGTGGGTGTGGAGGTGTTGGGTGAGGCGT
>NZ_JABLSI010000094.1 GCF_019303475.1 Streptomyces sp. JJ38 | reverse complement strand
GACGCCACCCCACCGGGATACCGGCAACTCATCCCCACGATCGCCAACGGCTCGGTCGCCTGGGACAGGAGCCGCCGGTTCTGCTGACGGAGGCGCTCGGTCTCCTTGAGCGACTTCCGCAGCGCGTCGACGAGGGCGGTCTTCTCAGTGGTCATGACTGTTCCTCCGCGTACGGACGCGCTGCTCGGGCTGCGTGCTCGGCTGTACTCATGCCCCGTCCTCGTCTTCCTGGGCCGCCATCCGGATCAGGTCCTCGGCGTCCATGTCGTCGATCGACGTGACCGCCTCGCCGCCCGTCGCTTCGTCGTGTGCGTCGCCGTCCGCCAGCTCACGGAGCGTGTCGAGCAGTCCGGCCCTGCGCAGGCGTTCGACCGGGATCGAGGCCAACAGCTCGCGGATCTCCTCGTCCGCCGACTGCCGGGCATCGGGCGCGGCGCCGTCCGGCGCCAGCACCGACATCAGATGCCGCGCGACCGCCCGTGAGGTCGGATGGTCGAAGACGAGGGTGGCCGGCAACCGCAGGCCGGTGACACGGTTGAGCCGGTTGCGCAGCTCGACCGCCGCCAACGAGTCGAAGCCCAGTTCCTTGAAGGCACGGCCGGGTTCGATCGCCTCTCCCGAGGCATGGCCGAGCACAGCGGCGACCTGTGCCTGCACCGCGCTGAGCACGACCTTCTCCCGGTCGCCCTCGGCCACTTCGGCCAGGCGTTGTGCCAGTGATCCGACAGACTCCGCGCGTCGCTCGGGTGCCCGCACCAGTCCGCTCAGCAGAGTCGGCAGCATGCCCGCTCGGGCCTGAGCACGCAGCGCCGCCGAGTCGAGCCGCACCGGGGCGAGCAAGGTCGCGTCCGCGCCGAGCGACTGGTCGAACAGCTCAAGGCCGAACTCCTCGGACAGCGCGACGACGCCCATCCGCTCCAGTCGGGCCAACTCCGTCTCGTCCAGTTCGCCCGTCATGCCGGTCGAGTCGGCCCACAGGCCCCAGGCCAGGGAGGTCGCGGGCAGGCCCCGCTCTCGACGTATGTGGGCCAACGCGTCCAGCNCGACGCGTTCGCCGCCGCGTAGTTCGCCTGCCCCGGACTGCCGATCAACGCCGCCATCGACGAGAACAACACGAAGGCCGAGAGGTCCATCCCCGCCGTCAACTCGTGCAGATGCCAGGCCGCGTCAACCTTCGGCCGCATCACCCGCACCAACTGCTCCGGCGACAACGACTCGACCACACCGTCATCCAGCACACCCGCCGCGTGCACGACCGCCGACAACGGAGCGTCCAGGGACTTGAACAGCACCGTCAGCTGATCCCGGTCGGCCACGTCGCAAGCCTCGACGCGGGCCCGGGCACCGAGTGCCTCCAGCCCGGCGACGAGCTCCTCGACCCCTTCGGCGGTCCGGCCACTGCGGCTCACCAGGACCAGTTCCCGGACGCCGTGCCGCTCGGCCAGATGCCTGGCGAACACCGCGCCCAGTCCGCTCGTGCCGCCGGTGATCAGCACCGGCCCGTCCGCGCCCAGCGGGGCGGGGACCGTCAGCACGATCTTGCCGATGTTGCGGCCTTCCCGCAGGAAGCGGAACGCCTCGGCCCCTTGTCGCACGTCCCAGGTGCGGATCGGGGCGGGACCGATCACACCCTGCTCAAACAGCCGCGTGATCTCGACCAGCATCTGCTGAATCCGCTCGGGCCCGGCCTCCTGGAGGTCGAAGGCCCGGTACGACACCCCCGGGTGCGCCTGCTCCACGGCCTCCGGTGCGCGGACGTCGGTCTTGCCCATCTCGATGAACCGGCCGCCTCGGGGCAGCAGTTCGAGAGAGGCGTCCACGAACTCGCCGGCCAGCGCGTCGAGGACCACGTCCATGCCGGAGCCGTCCGTGACGTCCATGAACGCGTCCCGGAAGTCGAGGTCGCGCGAGGACGCGATCCGCTCGTCGTCCACGCCCATGGCGCGCACCGCGTCCCATTTCGGCCTGCTCGCCGTCGCGAACACCTCGGCACCGAAGTGGCGGGCCAGCTGCACGGCGGCCATGCCGACACCCCCCGCGGCGGCATGCACGAGCAGGCGCTCCCCGGCCTTCAGACCCGCGAGGTCCCTCAGGGCGTAGTACGCCGTCAGGTACACCACCGGTATCGCAGCCGCTTCGACGAACGACAGCCCGGACGGAACCGGAACAACGGCGTCCCGGTCCGTCACGGCCATGGAGCCGAAGCCGTCGGTCATCAGACCCATCACGCGGTCGCCCGGAGCGAGGTCGGCCACCTCCGACCCGACGTCCAGGACCACGCCCGCCGCCTCGCTGCCGAGCGGCGTCTCGCCCGGGTACATGCCCAGCGCGATCAGGACATCGCGGAAGTTCAGGCCGGCGGCACGCACCCCGACACGCACCTCGCGCGCGCCCAGCGGCCGGTCAGCCTCCGAGCGGGTGATCCGCAGATCCTCCAGCGAACCCTTGCGTTCGATCGACAGCCGCCACGGTCCGTCCGCGACGCTCCGCGGCGCACGGGCCAGCCTGGGCGCGAGAACCTGGTCCCCGCGCAGTGCGAGTTGCGGCTCGTCCAACCCCAGCAGCGCGGCCCACTCCGGCTCGACGCTGCCATCCAGGTCGACGAGCAGGAAGCGGCCCGGGTGCTCGGACTGCGCGCTGTGCAGCAGGCCCCATACCGCGGCCTGCGCGGGGTCGGGAGCCTCCGCGCCCACCGCGACCGCACCGCGCGTCACCACCACGAGACGGGATTGACCGAGCCGCTCCTCGGCCAGCCACCGCTGAACCAGCTCCAACGCCCCCTCAGCGGCCCTCCGCGCCTCCTCGGCAGGATTCCCGGCATCGAGCGGGTCCCCGGACACCCCGGCCAACACGGCGTCCGGCGTCTCCCCGCCCTCGGCCAGAGCCTGTGCCAGGGCATCGAGATCCGCGTACCGCTCGTCCGGCCCGACGCCCCCGCCCAGGGCCACGACCCGGGCCGAGGAGTGCGCCTCCGTCGCGACCTCCACCCAGTCGAGCTGGAACAGCGAGCTGCGCCCGCCGCGCGTGGCGGCCTCCAGCTGGGCCTGCCCCACCGGACGGAACGCGAGCTTTCGCACACTCAACGCCAACTCGCCCGACTCACCCACGACATCCAGCCGGATCGCCGACTCGTCCACCGAGCTGATCCGCGCCCGCGCCCGCTCAAGCCCCGGGCGTCCGAGTCGCACCCCGGACCAGGAGAACGGCAGATCGACGGACGAGCCCTCCTCCTTCTCCAGCAGCCCGCCATGCAGCGCGGCGTCGAACAGCGCCGGGTGCACCCCGAACTCCTCGCCCCCAGCGCCCTCGGGCAACTCGACCTCGGCGAAGACCGCGTCACCACAGCGCCAGGCCGCCCGCAGTCCCTGGAACGACGGCCCGTACTCGTAGCCGGCGTCCGCCAGCTTCTCGTAGAACCCCTCCACCGCCACCGGCTCGCCACCCGGCGGCGGCCACTGCGCCGGGAACGGCTCCGGCGACTCCGCCTCAGTGGCGAGCCAACCGCGGCCGTGGCAGACCGTCTCCCGTTCCTCGTCCTCGCCGTCGGCCGCCGGGCGGGAGAAGACCCCGACCTCCCGCCGTCCGGCCTCGCCCGACGGTCCCACGGTGACCTGGATCTGCCGAACGTCCTCGTCCTCCAGCACCAGCGGCGCCTCAAGCACGACCTCGTCCAGCACCGGGCACCCGACCTCGCGCCCGGCGGTCAGTGCCATCTCCACCAGCGCGACACCCGGCACGATCACCGTTCCCAGCACCATGTGGTCCCGGGTCCACGGCTGGCTCTCCTGGGAGACGCGTCCGGTGAAGACCCACTCGTCCCGATCGCCCAACTGCAGGCCCGCGGCCAGCACGGGATGGCCCACGCGCTCCTGCCCCACGGCGGCCACGTCGCCCGACCCGCTCGCCGCGTCCAGCCAGTAGCGCTCGCGCTGGAAGGCGTAGGTGGGCAGGGGGACGCGCTGTGCGCCGGTTCCGGCGTAGTNCGCCTCCCAGTCCACGCTCACCCCGGCGGTGTGGGCCTCGGACAGGGACGTCACAAACCGGCGCAGCCCCCCGTCGCCCCGGCGCAGGGAGCCGACAACGCCCACGCGGTCCTCGGCGCCATGCGCCTGGACGGTCTCCTCGACGGCCATGGACAACACCGGATGCGGAGACATCTCCACGAAACACCCAGCACCGTTGTCCACCAGCGCCCGCACAGCCGGTTCGAACCCGACCCGGCCCCGCAGATTCCGATACCAGTACCCCGCGTCCAACGACGCGGTATCAACGAAGCCACCAATGGCCGTCGAGTAGAACGGCACCTTCCCGGACACCGGCGCGACAGCAGCGAGAACCTCCAACAACTCGGCCTCGATCGCCTCCACCTGCGCGGTGTGAGA
>NZ_JABLSI010000093.1 GCF_019303475.1 Streptomyces sp. JJ38 | reverse complement strand
CGCGGCGGACGCTCCCCGGCCGCCGCGCGGCCGCGGGTGGCCCGGGCCGGGCGGGCGGGGGCTGGCGGCAACTGGCCCTTGAGCGGGCCCCACTCGTTCGGGTCGGGCACGCCGGGCGGCAGCATCTGGCGCCGCTTGGGCCCACCGTGTTCCGACTCCCCCGGCTCCTTGGCGCCGGGCCACGCCTTCGCCACCCGCGCGGCGAGGACGAAGTCCTTGCGCAGCGGGTGGCCCTCGAAGGTCTCGGGCAGCAGCAGCGGGGTGAGGTTCGGGTGGCCGGGGAAGTCGACGCCGAACATCTCGTGGGTCTCCCGCTCGTGCCAGGCGGCTCCGGCGTAGATCCCGGTGGCCGTGGGCAGGGCGGGCGTGTCGTGCGGGACGGTGGTGCGCAGGACGAGCCGCCGGACGCCTTCGCGGCCCTCCGAGGGAAGGGCGGCGACGTGGGCGGCGACGAGGAAACCGGTGCCGGGCTCGTCGACGGCGCTGAGCCAGTCGAAGTAGGTGCAGCGCAGCTCGTCGCGCGCGGTGCGCAGGGCGGTGAGCCACTCGGCGGCGGGGACGTCGACGGTCAGCAGCTCGTAGGCGTCCTCGGCGCGGGCCTCGGCACCGAACAGCTCCTCGGCGGGGCGGGGCAGCCAGTTCACGCTCACCGCTTCCCCTCCTCGTTCGGCGGGGCGACGAGCCCGCTGGTCAGGGCGGCGGTGCCGGGCCGGGAGCCGGGGCCGGAGCGGGCCGCCGTACCGGGGCCGTAGCGGGCGGCCGTGGACTCGGCGGCGATCTTCTCCTGGAGCTTGAGGACGCCCTGGAGCAGGGCCTCGGGCCGGGGCGGGCAGCCGGGCACGTAGACGTCGACGGGGATGACCTGGTCGACGCCCTTGGTCACCGAGTAGGAGTCCCAGTAGGGGCCGCCGCAGTTGGAGCAGGCGCCGAAGGAGATGACGTACTTGGGCTCGGGCATCTGCTCGTAGAGCCGCTTGACGGCGGGGGCCATCTTGTCCGTCACGGTGCCGGAGACGACCATCAGGTCGGCCTGCCGGGGGCCGGGCGCGAAGGGGATGACGCCGAGCCGGATGAAGTCGTGCCGGGCCATGGAGGCGGCGATGAACTCGATGGCGCAGCAGGCGAGCCCGAAGTTGAACACCCACAGGCTGTAGCGGCGTCCCCAGTTGAGCACGACCTTCATCGGCTCGGGGGCCAGCTTGGCGAGCGTGCCGAGCCGGCGCGGCATCGGCAGGTCGGTAGGTGTCACGTCCATGTGAGGACACCCTTCTTCCAGGCGTAGAGCAGGCCGACGGCGAGCAGACCGAGGAAGAGCAGCATCTCCACCAGGGTCACCGCGCCGAAGGCCGCGAAGACGGTGGCCCACGGGAACAGGAAGATCGAGTCGATGGCGAAGATGACGTAGAGGAAGGCGTAGACGTAGTAGCGGACCTGGGTGTGGGCCCAGCCCTCCCCCACCGGGTCGACGCCGCACTCGTAAGTGAGCATCTTCTCGCGCGTCGGCACCACGGGCCGCAGGAGCGCTCCGGCCGCGAAGGACACGGCCACGAAGAGCACGCCGACGACCGCGACCAGCCCGACGACCGCATAGCCGTGGAAATAGTCCGGCACCGTCCTACCTCGTCCCTCTCGTCCCCGTCGTCCCTGTCTGTGCGTCGGCGTTCGACGATCTGTACGGACGGGAGTCTAGGCCCTGGTCGGGCCACGCGTGGCCCTGTCTCACGGCCCGGGCGAATCCCGTCCAGCCCGGCCGACATCCACTGGTTTACCCCTGTCGTCCGCTGTGCGCAGGTGCTGGGCGAGTTGCTGGAAGCCCTCCCGGCCGAGGGCGGCCAGCGGATGGGAGACGCCCGCGCGGGCGGGCGGGCCGAGTCGCCGGCCGGACGGCGAGGGGTACCCGCATGGCGGTGTCGAGGCCGATCCCCGTGACCTCCCCGGGGCCGAGGGCGAAGGCGAGGGGCTCGGGCGGGCCGGCGTTGCCCTCGGGGAGGTTGGGCGGCGGCTCGACGAAGCGTTCGGCGGGAGCGGGCGCGCGGTGCGGGTGGTTCGGGCGGTGCGGGCGGTGCGGGCCGGTGCGTCACGCGGACGCTCATCGCGCCGCCGCTCCGTGTGGCCCGGGGCCGGGGCCGCCCGCGCCCGGTCCGGGGCCGCCCGTCCCGGAACCGGGCCCGCCCGTCCCGGGGCCGGAACCGGGGCCGCCCGTGCCTGGGCCCGGGGCCGCGGTGCGGCCGGCGCGGGCGCCGCGCGACATGGCGCGGTCCATCAGCGTCGCCGCGATCCGAGCGGCGGCCTCCCGGGTGGACTGCCCGAGCAGGCTCGTCCGGATGCCGCCCCCGGCCGCCAGGTGACGGTCGTAGGGAAGGCTCAGCACCTTCGCCCCGCCCGCCTCCAGGTATCCGGCCGCCTCGGACTCGTCCAGCGTCATGTCGGGCGTGCTGTGGGTGAGGACGACGACGGTCGTGGGCAGCATGCTGCGGTGCAGGCCGCCGATCCAGTCCAGCACGGTGCGGGTGGCGGCCACGCCCTCGACGGTGGCCGGGGTGACCAGGACCCGCGCCTGGGTCGTCGTCAGCGCGGTGCGGGCCACCTCGGCGGGCAGCGTCTCGCAGTCCACGAGGGTCGTGCCGAAGTAGCGGCGCAGGGAGGTCATCACGACCCGGTAGGTGTCCACGTCGAGCTGGGCGCCGACCGAGCCCTGGCTGCCGGGCAGCAGCCAGCCGCCGCCCGGGAACGGCAGCAGGTACCCGGTGACGTCGGTGATCTGCATGGACGGGTCCACGATGCGCGCCAGGTCCGCGCAGGACCAGCGCACCTCCGCCGCCCCCAGACGGCGCGGCAGCGTGCCCAGCGCCGGATCGGCCTCGACGGCGAGCACCGGGTCCGTGCGGTAGTGCGCGAACGTCAGGGCCAGCAGGGCGGCGAGCGTGGACTTGCCCGCGCCGCCGCGGATGCTCGTCACCGCGATCTGCCGACCGGTGGTGATGGGCTGCTGGATGGCGTGCGCGGTCTCGGTGGCGGCGGCCGTGTCCTTGGCGGTGGACGTCACCAGGCGCCGCAGCAGCAGCCCGGTGCGGCGGGCGAGGCTGTCGCCGTGCCGGGAACGCCCCTCGGCTCCGGCGAGCTGCGGCGCGACGACGGGCACGGAGACCGGCGTGGGCGGCGCCGGCTGGGAGCCGCGCGCTGGGGAGGTCCGCGCCCGCGGTGCAGGGCTGGCGGGCGCAGACGGCGCCTGCGCCCGCGGAACCTCCGCGGCCTGCGGCCGCCCCGCCT
>NZ_JABLSI010000092.1:4047-4897 GCF_019303475.1 Streptomyces sp. JJ38 | reverse complement strand
CCGGCCGTGATCGAGGGCACCGCCACCGGCGGGAAGATCGTGTTCGTCTACCCCGGACAAGGCTCGCAATGGCCCGGCATGGCCACCGGCCTCCTCGACACCCACCCCGCCTTCACCGACGCCATCGACGCCTGCGCCGAAGCCCTCGCACCCTTCACCGACTGGGACCTACGCCACGCCCTCACCACCACCGACCCCACCACACTCAACCGCACCGACATCGTCCAACCCGCCCTCTGGGCCATGATGATCGCCCTCACCCGCACCTGGCAGCACCACGGCATCCACCCCCACGCCGTCATCGGCCACTCCCAAGGCGAAATCACCGCCGCCCACATCGCCGGAGCCCTCACCCTCCACGACTCCGCCCGCATCATCGCCCTCCGCTCCCACACCCTCCACCACCACGCCCCACCCGGCGGCATGCTCTCCCTCAACCTCAACCCCCACAACACCCAACAACTCATCCACCCCTACAACGACCTCCACATCGCCGCCCACAACTCCCCCACCACCACCATCATCGCCGGCAACCCCCACCAACTCGACGACCTCCAACACCACTGCACACGTCACCACATCCGCCACCACCGCATCCCCGTCACCTACGCCTCCCACACCCCCCACATCACCACCCTCCACAACAGGCTCACCGAACAACTCGCACCCATCAACCCCCTCACGCCAACCATCCCCTTCCACTCCACCCTCACCACCCAACCCATCGACAGCTCAACCCCCCTCAACGCCGACTACTGGTACCAAAACCTCCGCCACCCCGTCCGCTTCCACCACACCCTCACCACCCTCACCACCACCGGACACACCCACTACCTCGAACCCAGCCCCC
>NZ_JABLSI010000092.1:0-4040 GCF_019303475.1 Streptomyces sp. JJ38 | reverse complement strand
ACCCTCAAACGCCACCAACCCACCACCACCCAACTCACCCACGCACACGCACACACATACACCCACGGACTCGCACCCACCCACGAACCGTCCTCCGAGGTCCCGCACCACCCGCCGCTGCCCACCTACCCCTTCCAACACAAGAACTACTGGCTCAAGCCCGCGCGCCGAGCCGTGCGGGGCGCCACGGTGGAGGACGTCCTCAGCCAGTGGCGGTACAAGCTCAGTTGGCAGGAGCACCCCGACGGCGGGGTGCGGGAGCCCGAGCAGGCGCCGGAGCCGTCGAGCGGCGGTACGTGGCTCATCGTCGGCCGTGACGCGCAGCCCCCCGGTGCACTGCTCGACGCGCTCGCCGCCTCCGGCTGGACCGGTGTGCCGATCGACGCCGTGGAGTCGTTGCCCGGAGCGCTGGACGAACACCCTGACGCTGTCGGCATCCTGAGCCTGCTGTCGGACGTGAGGGACACCCTGGCGCTCGTCAAGGCGCATGCCGACGGGCCGCGGCCGGTTCCGCTGTGGCACGTGACCAGGGGCGCCGTCCAGGCCACGGCGGCCGACGCCCCGCCCAGCCCGGAGGGGGCGCAGATCTGGGGGCTCGGCAGGGTCGCCGCCCTGGAACACCCCACCCGGTGGGGCNACCCGGTGGGGCGGCCTCATCGATCTGCCCCCGCACCCCCGGCCGCAGCACTACGCCCGTCTCAGCCGGCACCTCGCGCCCACCCACACCGGGTACGAGGACCAGATCGCCGTCCGGGACGACGCGGTCCACGTGCCCCGCCTCCGCCGCGCACCCCACCCCGCCGGAGTCCGCGAGGCGTGGCGGCCGAGGGGCGCCACGCTGGTGACGGGGGCCACAGGGGCGCTGGGACCGCACATCGCGCGCTGGCTGGTCCGGGCGGGGGCGGAGCACCTCGTCCTCACGAGCCGTCGCGGAGCGGCGGCCGAGGGGGTTCCGGAGCTGGCGGAGGAGCTGGAGGCCGAGGGGGTTCGGGTCACGGTGGCGGCGTGTGACGTCGCGGACCGGGAAGCGGTCGCCCAGTTGGTGAAGCGCCTGGACAGTGAGGGCCACAAGGTGGGGAGCGTGGTCCACGCGGCGGCGCTGATGCAGCTCAACTCGCTGGACGGGCTCACGCTGGAGGAGTTCGATGCGGTGGTGGAGGCGAAGGTCGCCGGGGCACGGCACCTGGACGAGCTGCTCGCCCACCACCCGGTGGAGTCGTTCGTGCTCTTCTCCTCCATCGCCGGGGTGTGGGGTAGCGGTGACCATGGTGCCTATGCCGCAGCCAACGCGTATCTGGACGCCTTCGCGGCGGGACGCCGGGCACGCGGTCTGCCCGCGACGTCCGTCGCCTGGGGTGTGTGGGGCAGCGACCGGTTGCCCGACGCCGTCGACCCGGACTTCCTGCGGCGACAGGGCCTGCCGCTGATCGACCCTGACACCGCGTTCGCGGGTCTGCACCAGGCGCTCGACCACGACGAGACCTTCGTCGCCATCGCGGACGTCGACTGGGCCCGGTTCCTCCCGGTGTTCGCCTCGGCCCGCCCCCGTCCGCTGCTGGACGCGATCCCGGAGGTCGCCGAGCTGTTGGAGCCCACCGGGCGGAGCACCGAAGACGGCGCGGACGACGGGGACCCCCCGGCGGCGGCGCGGCTGGCCGGGCTGCCGCCGGCCGAGCGGGAGGCGGAGCTGCTGCGCCTGGTGCTGGACTGCCTGGCGGCGGTGCTGGGCCGCGACTCCGGCGGCTCGGACATCGACCCGAAGGCGGCGTTCAAACAGCTCGGGGTGGACTCGCTGCTCGCCGTCGAACTGCGCAACCGGCTGGGCCACGTCACCGGACTCCAGCTCCCGGCGACGCTGGTGTTCGAGCATCCGCACCCGCTGGCCGTCGCCGGGTTCCTGAGCGGTGAGTTGGCCGGGAGCGCGAGCGACGGCGGACAGGACGAGCCGCTCGGTTCCGTCGACGCCGAACTGTCCCGGTTGGAGGCCAGGTTGGCCAGTGGCGCCGTCGAGCCCGCGGCGCGCGCGGGCGTCGCCGAGCGGCTGCGCGCCCTGCTCTCCGCGTTCCAGGACGACGGCGTCCACGGCGGCGCGAGGCCCGCCACCGCCACAGCGGACGAGGACGAGGACGAGGACGAGGACGAGCTGGACGACGACGCCATCGCCGCCATCAGCGACGACGAGATGTTCGACCTCATCGACAAGGAGCTCGGCGATGCCTGACCCACGAGCCTGACGGCTCCGCTCCTCACTCTTCCCGAAACCGCCGCACCCACTGGCAGCACTGTGAAGGACAGGCCATGGCCGAGGACATAGCCAAGCTCCGTGACTACCTGAACCGCGTCACGGTGGACCTCCGCAAGACGCGCAAGCGTCTGCAGGAGGCCGAGGACCGCGCGTCACAGCCCATCGCGATCGTCGGCATGGACTGCCGCTTCGCGGGCGGCGCCTCCTCGCCCGACGCACTGTGGGAGCTGCTGGAGCAGGGGCGCGACGCGATCGGCCCGTTTCCGACCGATCGCGGCTGGGATCTGGAGCGACTCTTCGACACGGCGTCCGGCCGAGGGGGCACAACCTCGATCAGGGAGGGCGGTTTCCTGGACGACGTCGCCGGGTTCGACGCCGAGTTCTTCGGCATCTCGCCGCGCGAGGCCCTGGCCATGGAGCCGCAGCAACGGCTGTTGCTGGAGACGTCGTGGGGCGCCCTGGAACACGCGGGCATCGACCCGTCGACGCTGGACGGCGTCAGGGGCGGCGTGTTCGTCGGGCGCAACTACCACGAGTACGGGGCGCCCATGGAGCACGCCCCGGACTCGGTCGAAGGCCACCTGGTCACCGGTTCGGTGGCGAGTGTGGCCTCGGGCCGCATCGCCTACAGCCTGGGTCTGTCGGGGCCCGCGATCTCGGTGGACACCGCCTGCTCGACCTCGCTGGTGGCGCTGCACCTGGCGGTGCGGTCACTGCGGTCGGGCGAGAGCGACATGGCGCTGGCCGGGGGCGCCACGGTGATGTACACCCCGGGCACCTTCGTGGAGTTCGACCGGCAGGGCGCGCTCGCCCCCGACGGCCGGTGCAAGGCCTTCGCCTCGGGCGCGAACGGTATGGGCATGGCGGAGGGCGTCGGGGTCCTGGTGCTGGAGCGGCTCTCGGACGCGCGCCGCAAGGGGCACCGGGTCCTGGCCGTCGTCCGGGGAACGGCCGTCAACCAGGACGGCGCCAGCAACGGCCTCACGGCCCCGAGCGGTCCGGCCCAGCAGCGCGTCATCCAGGCGGCGCTGGCGGACGCGGGGCTCACGGCGTCCGACGTGGACACCGTCGAGGCGCACGGCACCGGAACGGCGCTCGGCGACCCGGTGGAGGCCCGCGCCCTGCTGGCCACGTACGGAAAGCGACCGAAGGACCGGCCGCTGTGGCTGGGCTCGGTGAAGTCCAACATCGGCCACACCCAGGCGGCGGCGGGCGTCGCGGGCGTCATCAAGCTGGTGCAGGCGCTTCGCCACGAGCGGCTGCCGAAGACGCTGCACGCGGACGAGCCCTCGCCCCACGTGGACTGGTCGGCGGGCACCATCCGGCTGCTCACGGAGCACGCCGACTGGCCGCGCTCGGACGACCGTGTGCGCCGGGCCTCGGTGTCGGGCTTCGGCATCAGCGGGACCAACGCGCACGTCGTTCTTGAGGAGGCCCCGCTCGACGACGTCGAGCCGGCCGACGGCGAGGAAGGAGCCGCGCCGCTGCTGTGGCCGCTGTCCGCCAAGTCGCCGCGGGCCCTGGCCGCGCAGGCGGCCGGGCTCGCCGAGCATCTCCAGGCGCGTCCCGAGCTGCGGCCACGGGACGTCGCCGGTGCTCTGGCCACCACCCGCACCGCCTTCGCGCACCGCGCCGCGGTCGTGGGCGAGGGGCGCGACGACCTGCTCAGCGGCCTGGCGGCTGTGGCCGACGGCCGCACGGCACGCCACCTCGTCCGGGGCACGGCCTCCAGCACCGCTGGCGGTGGGCGGACGGCGTTTCTGTTCTCGGGTCAGGGGAGTCAGCGTCCGGGCAT
>NZ_JABLSI010000091.1 GCF_019303475.1 Streptomyces sp. JJ38 | reverse complement strand
GTGGGCGAAGACGGGGAAGGCGGTGTAGAGCTCGCGTCCCATGCCCGGACGCTGGCTCCCCTGACCCGAGAACAGAAACGCCGTCCGGCGGCGTCCCGTTCCCTTCCGGGCGGCGGGCTCGGTGCCGCCCTGGGCCAGGGCGTCGAGCTCCGCCAGCAGGGTGTCGCGGTTGTCCGCCAGCACCACCGCGCGGTGGTCGAGGGCGGCGCGGGTGGTGGCCAGGGCGTGCGCGAGGTTCGGGAGGTCCACGTCCGGGCGGGCGCGGACGAGGCCTCCGACGCGGTCGGCGTGGGCGCGCAGCGCGGGAAGGGTGCGTCCCGACAGCGGTACCGGAGTCCACGACGGCGCGGCACCGGCCGACGACGTTCCGGGATCCGGTGCCGGGGCGGCGGGTTCGGGCTCCGGCGCCTCCTCCAGCAGGACGTGGGCGTTGGTTCCGCTGACACCGAAGGAGGAGACGGCGGCGCGGCGCGGACGGTCCTCGCTTGCGGGCCACGCGCGGGCCTCGGTCAGCAGCCGGACGCCTCCCGCCTCCCAGTCCACGTGCGGGGTGGGCGTGTCCACGTGCAGGGTCCTGGGCAGCCGCCGGTGCCGCATGGCCTGCACCGTCTTGACGATCCCGGCGATGCCCGCCGCGGCCTGGGTGTGCCCGATGTTGGACTTCACCGACCCCAGCCACAGCGGCCGGTCCGGGGCACGGTCCCGGCCGTAGGTGGCGAGCAGTGCCTCGGCCTCGATCGGGTCGCCGAGGGCGGTGCCGGTGCCGTGGGCCTCCACGGCGTCCACGTCGCCCGGTCGTAGCCCGGCGCCGGCCAGCGCCGCCCTGATGACCCGTTCCTGGGAGGGGCCGTTGGGCGCGGTGAGGCCGTTGCTGGCGCCGTCCTGGTTGACGGCGGTCCCCCGGACGACGGCCAGGACCCGGTGCCCCTTGCGACGCGCGTCCGAGAGCCGTTCCAGCAGCAGGACGCCGACGCCCTCGGCCCAGTTGGTGCCGTCGGCGGTGGCGGAGAACGCCTTGCAGCGGCCGTCGGCGGCGAGCCCGCGCTGGCGGCTGAAGTCGAGGAACGTGCCGGGGCTGGCCATGATCGTCGCGCCGCAGGCGAGCGCCATGGAGCACTCGCCGGAGCGGAGGGCGCCGGTGGCGAGGTGGAGGGCGACCAGGGCCGACGAGCAGGCGGTGTCGACGGTCGCCGAGGGCCCCTCCAGGCCGAGCACGTACGACAGCCGTCCCGACATGACGCTGGCGGCGATGCCGGTCAGCCGGTGCCCCTCGACGGCCGGGGCCGACAGGGCGGACTGGTGGAGTGCGGGGCCGTAGTCCTGGCGCATCGCGCCGACGTAGACGCCGGTGTCGCTGCCGCGCAGGGACAGCGGGTCGAGCCCGGCCCGTTCGACGGCCTCCCAGGAGGTCTCCAGCAGGAGCCGCTGCTGCGGGTCCATGGCCAGGGCCTCGCGCGGGGAGATCCCGAAGAGGGCGGCGTCGAAGTCCCCCGCGTCGTGCAGGAAGCCGCCTTCGCGCACGTAGCAGGTGCCGGGTGTCTCGGGGTCCGGGTCGTAGAGGGCGTCGAGGTCCCAGCCCCGGTTCGTCGGGAACGGGGACATGGCGTCCCGCTCCGCCGCGACCAGGTCCCACAGCTCCTCCGGCGAGGTCACCCCACCGGGGAAGCGGCACGCCATACCGACGATGGCGATCGGCTCGCGCGCCGCCTCCGTCAGCGCGCGGTTCTGCTGCCGCAGCCGTTCGCCCTCGCGCAGCGAGCGGCGCAGGGCCTCGACGAGCTTCTCCGTCGACATGTCACTCATCGCGAAACCACACCCGCCAGGTCAGAAGTTCGATTCGGAGTCAGAGCCGGAGTCAGAGCCGGAGCCGGAGTCGGAGCCGGAGTCGGGCTCGTTGAACGCCAGGTCGATGAGGCTCTGGGCGTCCAGGGCGTCGAAGTCGATTTCCGCTGTGGAGCCGGCCTCGGGCTCGCACCCCGCCTCGCGCCCCGGCTCCGGCGACGGCGTCCCCACCCGTTCGGGGCCACCGGAGGAGCCGCCGTCGGGCGCTTCGGGCGCCCGCGGTGCTTCGGGTGCGAGCAGGGCGGACAGGCGGTCCGCAAGGGCGCGTGGCGTCGGACGGTCGAAGAGCAGCCCGGCGGGCAGTCGCAAACCCGTCGCCCGGGCGAGCCGGTTGCGCAGCTCGACCGAGGTCAGCGAGTCGAAGCCGAGGTCCTTGAACGCGTCGTCCGGTGCCAGGGCGTCCGCGTCCCCGTGGCCGAGCACCGCGGCGGCGTGGTCGCAGACGAGGTCGAGGAGCATCCCCTCCCGTTCCGCGGCCGTCCCGACGGCGGCGAGACGCCGGGCCAGGGACCGTCCGCCGTCCCGCTCACGGGCGGCGCCGGAGCGGTGGGCGGAGGAGCCGGGAGCGGTCGGGGCGCCGGAGGCACGGGCGGAGCCCCCACCACCGGTGCCGTGGCCGCCCCGCACCAGGTCGCGCAGGAGGGCGGGGACCTCGGGGCCGACGCCGGCCCCGAGCGCGGTGACGTCGAGCGCGACCGGAACCAACACGGCGTCGTCCAGCTCCAGGGCGGCGTCGAACAGCCGCAGGCCCTCGCGTGCCGAGAGCACGCCGGAGCCGGAGCGGGCCATGCGATGGCGGTCGGCCTCCGCGAGCCCGGTGCTCATGCCGCCGGGCTCGTCCCACAGCCCCCAGGCGAGCGACAGGGCCGGGAGGCCGAGGGCGCGGCGGTGCTGGGCGAGGGCGTCGAGGAACGCGTTCGCCGCGGCGTAGTTGGCCTGCCCGGGGCCGCCCGTCGTCCCGGCGGCGGAGGAGAAGACGGCGAACAGGGCGAGGTCGGCGTCGCGGGTGGCCTCGTGGAGCAGCCAGGCGGCGTCCACCTTGGGCGTGAAGACGGTGCGCAGCCGCTCCGGCGTCATCGACGGCAGCACACCGTCGTCCAGGACGCCGGCCGTGTGCACCACTCCGGTCAGCGGGTGGGCCTCGGGCACGCGGGCGAGCAGTCGCGTCAGCTCGGCGCGGTCGGCGACGTCGCAGCGGGCCACCGTGACGTGTGCGCCGCGGGTCTCCAGCTCGGCGACCAGCTCGGCCATGCCGGGGGCGTCCGCTCCGCGCCGTCCGGCCAGCAGCAGCCGTCGCACGCCGTGCTCGGCGACGAGGTGGCGGGCGGTGAGGCCGCCCAGGGCACCGGTGGCCCCGGTGACCAGCACGGTGCCGTCCTCGTCCAGCGGACGCGGCACCGTCAGGACGACCTTGCCGCGGTGCCGCGCCCGGCTCAGGTGCCGCAGGGCCTCGCCCGCGGAGCGCACGTCCCACGCGGTCACGGGCGGCAGGGCGAGCGCACCGGAGCGGAAGAGGGCCAACACCTCGGCCAGCATGTCGGCGATGCGCTCGGGTCCCGCCTCCACCAGGTCGAACGCCGTGTACGCGACGCCGTGTTCGGCATGGACGGAGGCGGGCTCGCGCACGTCCGTCTTGCCCATCTCCAGGAAGCGTCCCCCGGGGCAGACGAGTCGCAGCGAGGCGTCCAGGAACTCCCGCGTCAGCGAGTTCAGGACGACGTCGACCCCCGCGCCGTCCGGCGAGGCGGCCCGGAAGGCGTTCGCGAAGTCGAGCGTGCGGGAGGAGGCGATGCGCTCCTCGGGCAGGCCGAGCGCCCTCAGGGCGGGCCATTTGCCGGGGCTCGCCGTGCCGTACACCTCGGCGCCCAGATGCCGCGCCACCTGCACGGCCGCCGTTCCCACGCCGCCCGCGGCCGAGTGCACCAGCACGGACTGGCCCGGTTTGACGCCCGCCAGGTCCACCAGCCCGTAGTAGGCGGTCAGATACACCACGGGGACGGCCGCGGCCTGCGCGAACGACCAGCCCTCGGGCATCGGGGCCAGCAGCCGCCGGTCGGTCGTGCCCAGCGGCCCGGCGCTTCCCGACACCATGCCGAACACCCGGTCGCCGGGCGCCAGATCGGTGACGTCCGGGGCCGTCTCCAGCACGACACCGGCGGCCTCGGCCCCGATCGTCACGCCGCCGGGGTACATGCCCAGCGCACCCAGCGCGTCACGGAAGTTGAGCCCGGATGCCCGCACCGAGAGCCGTACCTGCCCCGGCTCCAGCGGCGCGACGGCCTCCGGTGCGGGGACGAGGGCCAGGTTGTCCAGCGAGCCCGCCTCCGTGACGTCCAGGCGCCAGGTGCCCGAGGACGGCGGAGACAGCTCCGGTGGCTCCGCGGCGGCGAGCCGTGGCACGAGAAACTCGCCGTCACGAACGGCGAGTTGGGGTTCGCCCAGCGCCAGAGCCGTGGGCAGCGCGCGCACGGAGTCCGGGGCGTCGTCGACGTCCACGACCACGATCCGGCCCGGGTTCTCCGACTGTGCCGAGCGCAGCAGCCCCCACACCGGCGCCGCGGCGAGGTCGGGCTTCTCGGCCTCCCCGGCGGCGACGGCTCCGCGGGTGACCACGACCAGGCGGCTGTCCACCCACCCGTCCTCCGCCAGCCAGCTCTGCACCGCTTCCAGCACGCGGCAGGCCAGGGCGTGCGCGGCGGCCGGTACGGCCTCGGGGTCGTCCTCGGGGCCGGGTCCGACGGGCAGGACGACGACCTCGGGTACCGCCTCGCCGCCGGGCGTGTCCGCTCCGGGCAGGCGGAGGACGGTACCGGGCAGCGCGTCGGCGTACGCGTCCACGAGCTCGCCGGGCACGCCGCCGTCCGCCCGCACGGCCCAGCTCACCGGCGGAGTGCGCGTCGGGGTGCGCGGGGCGTCCGGCGCGTCCGGCGAGACCCAGCGCAGCCGGTACAGCGAGTCGACGGCGGCACGCCGCCGGGCGGGCCGGACGGCGGACAGCGGCCGAAGCAGCAGCCCTTCGACGTCGAGAAGCGTGCCGCCCTCGGCCTCGGCGGCGGTGTCGGGGTTGACGGCGAGGGCGTGCAGCGTGACCGAGTCCGGCTCCGCGCCCGGCGTGATGCGCACCCGCAGGCCGCCCGCACCGGAGGCGGTCAGCCGGACTCCGGACCAGTGGAACGGCAGGTGGGCCGCGTCCGACGTCGTGTAGGAGCCGAGGGCGATGGCGTGCAACGCGGCGTCGAGCAGGGCCGGGTGGAGCGAGAGGCCGGCCCCGGACGTCTCCGCCTCCCCGGGCAACTCGACCTCGGCGTAGACGGTTTCCCCGTCCCGCCAGGCACCGCACAGCCCTCGGAAGGCGGGACCGTAGCTCAACCCTCCTGCGGAGAGCCGCTCGTAGAGGCGGTCCAGCTCCTCCTGACCGACGGGCTCGGCGCCCGGAGGCGGCCACGCGGCCAGGGCCTCCCGGGCGCCCGTGGGTTCGGCGGCCGGCGGCGTGTCCGTTCCATCGTCCGCGGCGAGCCTGCCCGAGGCATGACGCGTCCACGCCGACCGGGGCCCGGCATCGGCAGCCCGTGAGTGGACGCTCAGCGCGGCGCCCCCTGCCTCGTCGACGGCGCCCACGCTGACCTGGAGGTCGACGGTCTGGTCGGGGTGGAGGGTGAGGGGGGTTTCGANCTCGGTGGCGTGGAGGGCGAGTTCGAGGAGCGCCGTGCCGGGGACGAGGACGGTCGAGCCCACCCGGTGGTCGGCCAGCCAGGGGTGGGTGTCGAGGCTCAGGCGGCCCGTGAACAGCACACCGTTGTCGGCGGCCAGATCCACTTCGCCGGTGAGGAACGGGTGCCGACCGCGGCTGCCCTGGCGCGGCGCGGCGTCGAGCCAGAGCCGCTGCCGTTGGAAGGGGTAGGTGGGGAGGTCCGTGGTGCGGGCGGCGGGGGTGAGGTGCTGCCAGTTGAGGTTGGCCGTGCCCTGGCTGTGGAGGGTGGCGAGGGTGGTGAGGTAGGTGTGTGTTTGGGGGTGTTTGGGGTT
>NZ_JABLSI010000090.1 GCF_019303475.1 Streptomyces sp. JJ38 | reverse complement strand
GAACCGCGGGCCGGGCCGGGGCGGCGGCGGCCGCACCGGCGGCGCCCGCCGCCGCGGCGCGCGACGTGGACGAGGCCGAGGTGGAGAACACCGCCTGGCGGAGGCGCTTGACCCACGTCGAGAGGCTGTCGGGGCGCGCCGCCGGGTCGGCGGAGAAGACGGCCAGCACCTCGTCGCGGGCCTCGTCGTCCTGTGCCGCCAGCGCGGGCAGATCGCGGAACTGGCGCCGCACCTGCTCGGGGGTGCTGGCGGGCGACTCGCCGGAGAGCAGGAAGTAGGCGATGGCGCCGAACGCGTACCGGTCGGTGGCCGGGGTGCGGCGCCCCTCGAACACCTCGGGTGCCGCGAAGCCGGGGGTGAACCAGACCTCGGCGGTGCGGTGTTCGGCGGTGAGCTTGCTCAGCCCGAAGTCGACGAGCGTGGCCTGCCCGTTGGCGTCGATCATGACGTTGCCGGGGGAGAGGTCGCCGTGCACGACGACGCGCCCGGAGGGCGTTCCCTTGCCCAGGTGCAGCCAGTCCAGGACCTCGGCGAGCTGCTCCAGGTAGCGCAGGGCGTCCCGGCGTTCGGCCGGGGTCTCCAGGGAGTGCTCGGCGCGCCAGTCCCGCAGGTCGAGGCCCTCGACGTGGTTCATGACCAGGCACAGAGCCCGCCCGGGCGGGGTGCCGGCCTCCCCGGCCTGGTGCGGCGGCATGCCCTCGAAGTGCTCGCGGATGCCGACGACCCCGAGCCGGTGGACGAAGCGCAGCAGCTCGGCCTGTTCGCTCCAGCGGGAGCTGATCTTCGCGAACTCCTGCGGCCGCATGGTCTCCTGGGTGTCGAGCACCTTGACCACGACGGGTTCGGCGGCGCCGCCGAGCTGGATCTCGGCGAGGTAGAGCACGGCCTCGCCGCCGCGTCCGATGGAGCGCAGAAGCCGGTACCGGTCCGGCGCCGACTCAGGACCGATGTAGAGACTGGTGTCCAAATCTCCCCCGTAAGTGCCTCTCTGAGGTGGAGCCGTCCCCAACTCCCCTAAGCCGTACCCCTGCCGGCCGCGCAGTCACTGTAGTTGACCTGACACGGGCGGAGGTTCCGACCCTGTGTCAGTTCCGCAATACGGCGCCGCGGGCACCGGCAGGGGACGGGGGCGGGGACGTCGGCGGAGGCCCCGGGGGACGGTCAGCGCTCGGTCAGGAGGCCCCTGCGCAGGGTGGCGAGGGTGCGGGACAGCAGCCGGGAGATGTGCATCTGGGACAGGCCGAGTTCGGCGCCGATCTGCGCCTGGGTCATCTCCTCGCCGAAGCGCATGCACAGGATGCGCTTCTCGCGTTCGCCGAGCCGGGCGATGAGCGGCCGGAGCGCCTGGATGTTCTCGATGCCCTCCAACGCCGGGTCGCTCTCCCCGATGCGGTCGGCGATGCTGGGGCCGTTGCCGTGGTGGTCGCCGGGTTCCTCGGCGCCGGCGTCCAGGGAGCCCGCGGTGTAGCCGTTGCTGGCCACCAGGCCCTCGATGATCTCCTCCTCGCTCAGCCCGAGTCGCTGGGCGAGCTCGGCCGTCGTGGGGGACCGGCCGAGGCGCTGGGTGAGTTCGTCCCCGGCCTTGGCGAGGTCGATCCGGAGCTCCTGAAGCCTGCGGGGGACGCGGACCGACCAGCTCGTGTCACGGAAGAACCGTTTGATCTCGCCCATGATGTAGGGCACGGCGAAGGTGGTGAACTCCACCCCGCGTTGCGGGTCGAAGCGGTCGATGGCCTTGATCAGGCCGATCGTGCCCACCTGGATCATGTCCTCCGTCTCGCCCGCCCGGCTGCGGAAGCGGCGCGCGGCGTAGCGGACGAGCGAGAGGTTGATCTCGATGAGCGTGTTGCGGACGTACTGGTGCTCGGCCGTGCCCTCGTCCAGCGTGCGCAGCCGTTCGACGAACAGCCGGGTGAGCGCTCGGGCGTCCTCGGGGGCGACGGCGTGCGGCTCCCTCGGGTGCGGAAGACCGTCCGCTGTGGCCGTCGCGATCTCCCGCGTCGGGGCCGGTTCCACCCCGATGGGTCCTTCTCCCGCGTTCTTCGCCTGCCAGGCGGTTGCGTTCATGTTCACGAATGCCCTCCCCGGTCGCTTCGTGGACGGCGAGTCGCATACCCGCGATTTCCATGAACACACCAGGGAGATTCCCCCAACCCCGGGAGGCGCACGCCCGCGCGCGCCGACGGCGGCGCGTGCCTGCCCCCTACGGGCGCCTGGCGCGGCCGGACCACCCGGACGGCCCGGCGGCGACGGCGCTCGGCCTGCGGGCGCGCCCGGGCGCCGATACCGTGACCGGAAGCGGCTCCGCACCCGGGAGCCGGTGAGCGGAAGGCAGGACCATGCCCGCACGCCCCGAGGGCTTCCCCTGCTGGGCCGATGCGATGGTGAGCGACCTTGACGCGGCCAAGCACTTCTACGGCGTGCTGTTCGGCTGGACGTTCGAGGGCAGCGCCGACGAGTTCGGCAACTACACGCAGGCCCGGTCGAACGGGGACGCCGTCGCCGCGCTCGTGCCGCAACTGCCCGGGCAGCAGGCGTGGCCCGTCGCGTGGAGCCTCTACTTCGCCGTCCGGGACGCCGACGCGACCGCGGCACGGGTGCGGGGACGGGGCGGCGAGATCCTGATGGAGCCCACGAGCATCGCCGACTACGGCCGCATGTTCGTGGCCCGCGACCCGGCCGGTGCCGTCTTCGGCGGATGGCAGGCCGGCACCCATCCCGGCTTCGCGAAGGTGGGCGTGCCGGGCGCGTACGCCTGGAGCGAGGTCCGTACGCGGGACCCCGCCGCGGTCGACGCCTTCTACCCGGCCGTCTTGCCCATCACCCTCCGGCACCCGCCCGACGCCGGATCAGGTGCCGAGCGGGCCGAGCGGGACGAGGGCGGCGGGAAGGGCGGCGGGGAGGACGTGCTGCTGTGGGAGGTCGCGGGCGCGGTGATCGGCATGCGGCGCCGCGTGGCTGAGGACGTGTCGGCGAGGGGGTCCGTGGCGAGCCCCCGGACGGAGGTGTACTTCGCCGTGGTCGACGTCGACGAAGCCCTGGCCACGGTGGAGCGGCTCGGCGGCCGGGTGCGCCGGGGGCCCGGGGACAGCCCGTACGGCAGGCGGGCGAGCGTCACGGACCCGCAGGGCGCGGGGTTCGGGATCATCGACGCCGGGGCGCGGCCCGGTTAGCGGCGAGCCCCCGCCGGGGCGGGCGCAGGCCGGTCAGGCGCCGCTCGGACCGGGGCGCTGCGCAGGTGCCGGGCGGGAGTGCTTACCCGTTTCGACCCCAGGTCATGCGAATCCGATGTTTCACCCGACAGCCACGGCGGGCAGTAAGGGTGACTGTGTGCCCAGTGGGTCCCCATCGTCCGCCGTTCCGGGAGGAGTTGCCGTGGACACCGTGGTACAGAACGCCGACAGCGGCCCTGACCCCCGCCCCACCCCAGCCACACCGGCCAACCGGGCGTCCTCGTCCGTGGCGGGCACTGCCGCGGAAGCCCCGCCCGCGGACCGCGCCCCGGAGGCCGGCGCCGACGCCGAGTCACCGGGCGGCCGACCGCCCTCCGACACCTCCGGGCTGACCGAGGCCGAGGCCGACGCGTACGTCCGCGGCATCTGCTTCAAGACCGGCCCGCCCCGCCGCGTCGGGGTCGAGCTGGAGTGGCACGTCCGCGACCGGGAGGACCCGGCCCGCGCCGCGCCCCCGGAACTGCTCGACGCCGCCCTCGCCCCCTTCCAGCCCGGCGGGACCCCGGGGCGGCTGCCCGGCGGCGGCCGCCTCACCCGCGAGCCGGGCGGGCAGCTCGAACTGAGCAGCCCACCGGGGGAGTCGCTGGCCGACTGCGTCAGTCTGGCCGCCACCGACCTCGCCGTCCTCCGGGAGGCGCTCGCCGGCGCCGGCGCCACCCTCCACGGACACGGCGTCAACCCGTACCACACCCCACCGCGGGTGCTGGACCACCCGCGGTACCGGGCCATGGAGGCCCACTTCGACCGGCTCGGGCCCTGGGGCCGGGCCATGATGCGTGGCACCGCCGCCGTCCAGATCAGCCTGGACGCCGGGGACGACGGCGACGGACCCACCGGCTACCGGCAGCGCTGGGAGCTCGTCCACCGGCTCGGCCCCGTCCTCGTCGCCGCCTTCGCCAACTCCCCGCGCTGGAACGGACACCCCACCGGCTGGGCCTCCACCCGGCAGCGGATCTGGTACCACACCGACCCCCCGCGCACCCGCCCGCCGAGTGCGCACCACCCGCCACGCGCCGAGTGGGCCCGCTACGCGCTCGACGCCCCCCTGCTGTGTCTGCGTCGGGGCCACGACGGGCCGGGCGCGGACTGGACGGCGCCACCGCGCCTCACGTTCCGCGACTGGCTGCGCGGCGACTGCGCCGAACGCCCGCCGACCCGCGCCGACCTGGACTACCACCTCAGCACCCTTTTCCCACCGGTGCGCCCGCGCGGCTGGCTGGAGCTGCGCATGATCGACGCCCAGCCCGGGGACGGCTGGATCGCGGCCACCGCCGTCGCGGCCACGCTGCTCGACGACCCGGACGCGGCGGCCGAGGCCCGGGCCGTCACCGAGCCGCTCGCCGCGCGGCCGTCCAGCCCGGGGCTGTGGCTGCGGGCGGCCCGCCACGGTCCGGCCGACCCGCTGCTCGGGCCCGCCGTGCGCGGCTGTGTGGCCGCCGCCGAGGCCGCGCTCGCCAAGAGCGCGCCGGGCGGCGCCGCGCACCGGGCCGTCGCCGAGTTCGCCGAGCGCTACGCCGACCGGGGCCGCTGCCCCGCCGACGTCCACCGAGGAGCCGCCTGATGTCCGCCATGCCGCCCGCACCCTCGAACCCCGGCACCGCGGCCACGGGCCCGGGCGCCGCCCTCGCGCCGGGGGCCGCCGTCGCCCCCGCGCCGCCGCCCGG
>NZ_JABLSI010000008.1 GCF_019303475.1 Streptomyces sp. JJ38 | reverse complement strand
CCGGCCATCCCCACCCGCCGTCGCCACCACCCCACCATCAGGCGCGAACGCCACTCCGCGCAGCGGCCCCGCCGTCCGGGCCAGCACACGGACGGCGTCCGGCCGGGCGGCCTCCCGGCGCAGTAGAAGGCCGTCCCACCCGGCCGTGACGAAGGCCTCCCCATCCGGCGCGTAGGCCACCGACACGGACTGCGCGGACCGGTCGAGCAGCGCCGTACCAGGGCCGTGAGCCGGGCCCACATCCCAGACCCGCACGGTGCCGGAGTCGTCCGCGGCGGACAGGGCCGTCCCGTCAGGGCTGAAGGACAGGCTGCCGACCGACCGGCCCCCGGTGTCGTAGACGGCCAGTTCGACGCCCACGGCGGCCACCCACAGTCGCACGGTGCCGTCGGTGCCGCTCGTGGCGAGCACGTCCGCGAGCCGGCCTTCCGGCCCGGTGGCGAAGCGCACCGCCGTCACCGCGTCCGAGCGTCCGTCGAGCGGCTCCGCCAGCTGGTCGCCCGTGACCATGTTCCACAGCCGGGTACGTCCGTCCTCCCCTCCCGCGGCGAGCATCGTGCCGTCAGGGGAGACGTCGAGCGCGGTGACCCCCGGCTCCTGCGGTGGTTCCACCCCCGCCGGTTCGCCGGTCGCCGCGTCCCACACCTGGAGGGTCGGTGCGCTCTCGTGGCCCGGCCGCCCCGCCCGGCTTCCGGTGATCAGCATGTCCCCGTCGGGGCTGAAGGCCAGCGCCCGCAGGGCACCCTGGTGGCCGGTGAGGACGGCACCGCGCGGATCACCCGTACGGGCGTCCCAGAGCCGAACGGTCCGGTCGTGCTCGAAGAGCTCCTCGTCCCTCGGGGCGATGGGGCTCCCCGCCGTGGCGAGCAGGGATCCGTCCGGGGACAGCGCCACGGCCACGACCGTCATACGCGGGTGGGCCTCGATCAGGGTGACGTCCACGAGCGGTTCCAGTCCGCCCTCGGTCAGCGGGCGTACGCGAACCACACCGCCCGTCTCCCCCACCGCGAAGCGGGAGCCGTCCAGGCTCACGGCCCGCGCGGTCGGCCTCTCCGTGCCCCAGCTCCCGGCACGGGGCTGCCAGGCGGGGCCGGTCGGTTTCCCGCTCGACGGGTCCCAGAGCCGCACGGAGTCGGTGGCGTCGACCAGCAACGCGTCCGCGGAGGTGAAGGCCGCCCAGTCCCCGGCCCGCAGCACCGCCCGCAGCGGCCGGTGGAGGGCCGCGTCCGCCGCCGCCTCCGCCTCCGGCGTCTGCGCCATGTCCCACGCGGCGGCGGCGTACAGATCGGCGAGCTGCGGATCGGTGTCGGCCGTGGACCGGCTGAGCGCCGCCAGTGACCGGGAGCCGCCCACGAGTTCCGCCCGCTCGGCGGCTCTCTGCCGGTCGGCCTGCGTCAGCAGCCACTTGCCCCCCAGCACCCCGCCGACCAGCAGCAGGACGAGGGCCAGCGCTCCGGCCACCCGCCACAGGTGCACGCGGCGGGCGAGGCGGAGGGCCCGGGGCAGATCGGCCGCGTAGCAGAGACGTACGCCCAGCTCCCGGGCATGCCGTTCCGCCTCGGCCCGGTTGTCCCGGGGCAGGATGACCCGGTATCCGGCGTCCTTCGCCACCTGGAGCTTGGCCCGCAGACCGCCGACGGCTTCAAGGCCGCCGTCCGGCCGCAGTCGGCCGCTCAGCACGTGCACGCGCCGCAGCAGTCTGAAGCTGAACCGCCCCATGACCGGGCGCAGCCGCCTGCGCAGCTCGTCGAGGGCGAGTCCGAACGCGGCGCCCAGGGACCCCTGTGCGATGTCGTTGACCGGCGCTCCGGACCCGTCCGTCACGGACCACAGCACGCAACGCTTCCGGGCGGCCAGGGGGCTCTGTGCCCAGGCCGCCTCCAGC
This sequence comes from Streptomyces sp. JJ38, assembly GCF_019303475.1. Lineage (GTDB taxonomy): Bacteria > Actinomycetota > Actinomycetes > Streptomycetales > Streptomycetaceae > Streptomyces. The sequence goes on along the minus strand of NZ_JABLSI010000008.1, from coordinate 186,112 downwards.
CCCGCGACGAACCCGGCGTCCCCGAGGCCGAAGGCCATGGCCTCCGGGTCGGGGTGCAGCCCAGGGGGGCCGCCGGCCACGCAGGTCAGCGTGAGGTCGGCCCTCAGCCCGATCCTCTGCCTGGGCCGGTACAGCAGCACCGGCACCGTGGCACTGGCGACCCGGCGCGGCGGATCACCGCCCAGCACCTCGCCCAGGAGCCGCACGAAGTCGGCGGCGGGACGGTCGGACACCTCCGGCTCACCGCGCTCGTCAGCCGGGCGTGCGGGAAGGAGCACCGAGGCGGCTCTCCAGTGCCGCGCTGCGGCGGGCGGAGGGGGGTCGTCCGCGGCGAGGGCCTGCGCGGTGCGGAGCATCGCCTCGGCCGCCGACAGCGCGGGGGTCGCGGCGACACCGCTCCAGCCCGTGCGGGCGTCCTCCGTCAGCGCCTCGCCGATCTCGGGCGAGCCGGTGAGCAGCCCGTCCAGTGCCGCCGGCCCTGCGGCCAGGGCGTGCCGACAGCGCAGCAGCCACTCCTGCCGCGCCCCGGTGAGCGCCTCCAGCCGGGCGACCGGGGTGTCCGGCAGGGCAGGCTGCCGGGGCGGTGTGGCACGTCCTCCCCGGCGCGGGCGCGGCAGCCGGGGCGATGTGGCACGCCCCCTCCACAGCGGGCGCGGCAGCCGGGGCGTGCGGCGGCGGATCCTCACGCCTGGTCCCCCCGCGACGCGGAGCCGCCCGATTCCCCTCGGATGGCCCGCCGGAGCGGATCCCCCGGCGGGCGGGAATCGGCCGTCTCCTCCCACCAGCCGCGCGCCCGGCCCAACGCGGCGCGCACCGATGCGGGGACCTGCCGCAGCAGGTCCTCCCGGCTCAGCGCGTCCTCCGCGAGCGGATGCTCGTCCAGGGAGACCTCGGCCGAGTTGCCGGTGACCGGAAGTCTGAGAGCCGCCGTGTAACCGCCGTCCACCGTGGGGACGAGCGGCAGCAGCAGCGGCTGCCGCCGGCCGCCGGCGCCGACCCACAGGTGCACCAGGCGGTGCGGCGGCGGGTCGGCGCCGACCCAGCTCACCTCCAGCTCCAGCCCTTCCGGGGTGTGCTTCGCCCGGCACCGGAGGTTCCCGGCGGGGTCGCCGTGCTCCTCGACGGGCGGCGGGCCTCCCGCGTCCGCGAAGGCCGGGCCCAGCAGGTCGACGGAGAACCGAAGCCGGAAGCGCGGAGCGGCGGTACCTCCGCTGTCGGGCACCGGCGTCCCGGACCCGGTCACCGGAGCCGGGCCCGGAGGGCCGGCGGGCGCCGGCGGCGCCAGGACCGCGACACCGGGCGAGGGGAACACCACCCGCCGGACGGGCGCCGAGGGCAGTTCCTCCGCCAGCCGTCCGGTGGCCTCCCTCGGTGCGGTGTACGGCTCGCCGTCGGCCAGCAGCACCGAGTGCAGCAGGCCGGGACAGGCCGCGGCGAGTTCCCGGCCCAGCCTCAGCACGGCCTGGGTCAGGGCCGGTTCGGAACCCGGCTGCTCCCGCGCCCAGCCGAGGAAGTCGAGGGCCAGTCTGGCTCCTTCGGAGACGACGGGAAGGCCGGTTTCGAGCAGGCGGGTGAACTCGCGCAGCTGGGTCCGACCGGGAGGCCGCCGGTTGCGCAGCCGCAGGCCCAGGGCGAGCAGGGCGGCGTCGGGGCTCGCGGGCCAGCGGTCGCACAGCGCCCGGATCCACGCGTCGGCGCGGGCGTCCGCGTCATGCAGCAGGCCGTACCCCAGCGCGAGGTCCAGCAGGAGGTCGCGGTCGGTCCCGGAGGGTTCGGGCCGGTCCCGCAGGAGCGCGAGCGCCACCGCGCGTGCGGCCGGGATCCGGCCGCGTCGCAAGTAGCCCAGCAGGGTGGCCTCGCTGCCGACGGGGATGCGGGGGAGCCAGCGCGGCGGCCCGGCCCACGGCGTGGCGACGAGGTCGAGCGGCATGCCGTGGGGAACGTCGGCCCTGACCGACCACGCCCCGTCCTGGGCCACCCGCAGGCCGGTCACGCCCTCCCGCCCCGGCGCTGCGCGGACCTCGGGGGGACGGGGTGGGGCGGGTCGCCGCGCCGTCCGCGGGACCGCCTCGGGCTCCGGCCGCAGCACGGCCGTGACAGAGCGTCCGCGCAGCGGCACCCGCACGACGGTGTGGATCTCGGCGCCGCCGGGCGCCCATCCCCGCAGGAGGTACCGGACGCCGCGCCGCAGCGGCACCGGCACCGGTTCGGCGCGCAGCGCGAACCAGCCGAGCGCGCGCAGCCCCTCGTCCACCACCTCCACGGCCGCCAGCACGGCCCCGGGAGGCGCGGCGACGGAACCCGCGTCATAACGGAGTTCGGCCTGAAGCGTGTCCGGGGAAGGGCTGCTCATACCTGCTCCGTGCGTCGCACCGGGACGGAGGCGGTTCGGCAGGGAGGGTAGACCGTCCAGTCCTCCCGCAGTTCGTCCTGCCAGCCACCGCCGGGAAAGTGCAGCCGCACGTCGTAGCTGCTGACCGGAACGGTGCCGCGCCAGCGTTCAGGGCTGCCCGGCGGGCGATGCCGGGTCGCCAGCGCGGCGCCGGGCCGCACCAGGGAGAGGTCCGCCTCCGGCTGCGCCTCGTCCGGGGCGCAGCGCACCTGGAAGGGCACCTCGGGCGTACCGGGCAGGACGCGGAGCACGGTGCCGCCGGGTGAGCCGGCGAGGACGATCTCGGGCCGCTGCGGTGGCGTGGCCTCCCGATGTGCCATCAGGTCGGCCACGGCGGCCCCGAGGTGCGCGGTGGTGACGCGCCAGACGCCGTCGTCCCCCTGCCGGGCGGCGGCTCCGGCGAACGCCTCCCGGACGGCACGGGAGAAATGGGTGTCGCCGTCCGCGGGTGCGTAGGCGGGCTGGCCGAAGGAGGCGGAGTGCAGCACCAGCTCACTGGTGCGCCACAGCGGCCATCCGGGCGGCACCGGGACGAGGGCGTCGAAGCGGCTGTGCGGGTCCGCCCCCGAGGGGCTCAGTCTGCAGGCGTCGATCAGGAACAGCTGAGTCGCCGCCGGACAGCTGCGCATCGCCGCGTAGGTGCGGTACAGGTCCACCGCGTGACCGAACGGGTCGTGGGGCGTGCCGAAACCCTCCAGCAGCAGGATCTGCTCGGTGGGCTCGGAGGCCAGGCCGTGACCGCAGAAGTACAGCAGGGCGACGTCGTCCTCACCGGTGCAGCGCTCCAGCCAAGCGGCGAAGCACGCCGTGACGTGGTCCCGGGTGGCGCCCTCCACGGTCACGGAACGCGAGCCGGTGTCCCACCGCAGCGCGGATCCCGCGCGGTCGCCGGAGATCGCCAGTTCCAGTGACGCCAACGGAAGCGCGGGGTCGGCGGTCTGTTCGGCGACCAGCCAGCGGGCCATCGACTCGGCCGTCCGTGCGGCGCCCGGCAGGTCGCCGATGCCGCGCGCGGGCGGAAAGGACGCCTCCGGACCGCAGTGCGGATAGCGCCCGACGCCGATGACCAGGACGTGCAGGGCAGGCCCTTGCACCGTGCGGGTGAAGACCGTGGTCACCTCGGGTCACCGTCCAGGCGGGCGGCGAGGCGGGCGTGGAAGTGCGGTTGGACCAGATAGGCCGTGTGCGCCCAGAGCGCACCGGTGGGATAGCGGTAGTCCTCGGCCCCCTCGAAGACCGGCTCCGCCCGGAACGCCAGCGGGTCGTTGAAGTCCACGACGTTGATCCACCTGCGCACGCCCGGGGGCTTGGGCACGCGGCTTCCACGGTCCCCGGTGAGGCCGTGGTCACTGGCCCCGAACAGCTTCAGCTCCTCGAACAGACCGACCTGTGAGCCCACGGTCACCAGGACGTCGACCTCCAGGCTGGGCCGGAAGTGTGTGAGGAGGTCGTAGACGATGTTGCCGCCCATGCTGTGTGCGACGACGGCGAGCCGCCGGCCGTCCCGCCGCCCGGCCGCGGCACGCTCGACGGCGTCCCCGACGGCGCGGACGATCGGCCCCGGATTCCCGGGTGTTCCCCGCTGGGCCAGATACGCCGTCACATCTCCCACGTAGCGGGGCACGACGCGGCGGGCGGTGCGGTGCAGGACCCGGGAGGCGGGGCGCTGCGTGGACGACACCATGCGCCGGCGCAGCCCGCGCAGCCGGTATCCGATCCGGTCCCAGACGCCGGATCCGCGGATCTTCCCCGGGCCCCCGCCGGGGGCTGCCCTCTCCCGCGGAGACGTGTCGAGCGGTGGTGTCCAGGGGGCGGACGCCTCCCGGAGGCGGGCGAGGAAGGCGTCGTCGTTGTCGAGGCCCTTCCTCTGCCACTCCGGAGGGCCGCCCCCCTCCGGGAGGCTCGCGCAGTAGCGGACCAGGCCGGTGGCCAGCCGGCCTTTCTGCTCCACCGTCAGTTCCCCGTCCTCTCCCACGACGAGACTGAACAGGAGATCGACGGCGTCCTCCGGTGAGGTGCGGGCGATGTCGAGCAGGAGCCGCCGGGGTTCCAGTGAGCCGCCTTGCTGCTGCGCCAGCAGGTCCAGGATGTCGTCCTCCAGACCTCCCGAACCCAGCGGCGTCATGTCCTCGACGGGCAGCGATCGGCCGTTCCACCGCAGGCGGCCGGCCAGATGCCCCCACACGGCGGGTTCGATGGCGCCCGACTCGTGGGGTCCGTGGCCGAGGCCGGGCAGCAGGTGCTCCTCGAACAACCGGTCGCGCATCCGCCCGGCGGGCGTGACGCCGCCGGACTCGCGGTTGGCGATGCCATGGACGTAGACGACGGGCATCAGGCGGTCTCCATCGGGTGAGGGTTCTCAGCGGTACACGCAGTGGAGCCGGCCGTCGGCGTCGGTGACGTAGACGTGTTCCGTGTCCGTGGCCGGGGAGCTCACGTCCGCGTCCCCCTGATACGTCCACAGCTCCTGGCCGTCCGTCGCGTCGAGGGCGTGCAGTTCGCCGTCGTGCGCCACGTAGAGGGTGCCGTCCGCCACCGCCGGGGCTTGCCCGCTGTGCGGGTACACCCAGAGCTGCCGGCCGGTGTCGGCCGACACGGCGTGCAGGCTTCCGGCCGCGCCGACGTACACGGTTCCCCCGGACGCCACCGGCCGTGCCAAGGAGTGGGCTTCGGTGCGGTAGGTCCACCGGCGGGTGCCGTAGCGGGCCTCCACCGCGTGCAGGACGCCGGTGCTGTCGACGATGAACGCCGCCCCGTCGACGACCAGTGGGCTCTGGTCGGACGGATAGACGTCGTCCGGGATCGATGCCTGGCTGACCAGCTTCCCCGAGGCCGCGTCCCACCCGTACAGCGTGCCGAACGTCCCCAGCGCGTAGACGACGCCGTCGTCGAGACTCGGCGGCGACAGCAGGGAACTGCCCGGTTCCCAGCCCCACCTGGTGTCGCCGGTTTGCGCGTCGAGGGCGAAGACGATGCCGTGCTCGTCACCGCGGAAGTCGTAGCGGTTGGCGATCAGGTAGAGGGTGTCGTCGAGCTGCGCCTGACCGCCTTCCTGCGCGAAGGTCCAGCGGATCGCCCCCGTTGACGCGTCGCGGGCCTCCAGGTTGTCCCCGCCGCCCGACGCGTAGACGAAGTCCCCGGAGACTCTGACGGGGATGGGGCCGATCACCGTGGGCCGGCTCCATCGCAGGGTGCCGTCGGCGGCGTCCATCACGTACACCTTGCCGTCCTCGTGGTGCACGGCGACCGTGCGGCCGTCGGACGACGGACGTCGGCCCGGCTCCGAGGCGTGGTGTACCACCCACCGGGCGGTCCCGCTCCGTTCGGTGAGCCGGTCCGCCGCCTTCCCCGAGGGGCGTTCGGAGCCCCGCCCGGCGCGCTCGTCCTCCACGTCCCGCGTCCCCCCGCCGCGCCCCACCAGCACGGCCCCCAGCCCGCCGCCGACCATGAGCACGCCCGCGCCGGTGAGCAGCGCGCGGCGACTGGGGCGGCGGCCGGTTCCCGTGGTCACCGCCCCGCTCCCGGCTCCCGGAGGCGCGGCCGACGCGACGTCCCGGGCGACGGCGGCGGGCATCCAGTCCGCCCCGTACGGCTCCGTGCCCCGGGCGCACCGCCGGAACTCCGCGACCAGTTCCGGAACACCCGGCCGGTCCGCGGGCCGGGTGGCCAGGCAGGCGGTCACCACGGGCAGCTCCGGGGAGAGGCCGACGACGTCCGGCTCGCCCAGGACGGCCCGATGGTGGACCTCGTGCGCGGGGCCGTCACCGAACGGCGCTCGGCCCGTCACGGCGTGGAGGACGGTGGCGCCCAGGGCGAAGACGTCCCCCGCGGTGCCCGGCGGGGACGCACCGGTCAGGATTTCGGGCGGCAGGTAGCCGGGAGGTGCCGTCGTGCCCGCGGCCTCGGCCGGGCCGGGCATCCCGAACGCCGGAGTGCGAGGCCCCGAGGCGGTCAGCAGGACGTTCCCCGGGTGGAGGTCGCCGTGCACGAGCCCCGCCCGGTGGATCGCGGCCAGCCCCTCGGCGAGCGCCACACCCAGCACCAGGGCCGACGCGACGGGCCACGGCCCGTGCCGGCCGAGGACGTCCCGCAGGGTGCGACCGGGCAGCCAGGTGCAGGCGAGCCACGGCTCGGGGGCCTCGGTGTCCGATGCGAGGAGATGGTGGGTGAAGGCGCCGGCGACGTGCCGCAGCCGCTCCAGATGGCCGCGCAGGGCCGGTTCGGGAACGGGGCCGTCGGCCCGGGGCGGGCACACCTCCACCGCGGCGTATCGGCCGTCCTGGGCCCGGCCCAGATGCACCGTGCCGAGGCCTCCCGCACCGATCGGAGCCACCAGGCGGTAGGAACCCACCGTCCGGTGCTCTGCTTCCCCGTCGGCCATGGCCACCCCCGTGCCCCGCGGAACCACTCGAACCCGGCGAGGTCATTACACATCAGATCAACCCACCCGCGCAGGAGGTCGGAAGGATCCGGAGAATCTCTGGGTTATCCGGCGAACCCGGCGCTCCCCGGGCATCATTGAAGCCCGCACAGGCGGGGAAGACTCTGTCACGGAGTGGGAGGCGCGGTGGCGGATGGACGATGACCTCGGCTCCACAACGGACTTGGCGGCGTCATCGACACCGGCGGTGACCCTGGAGCACGCGATCCGGGAGCAGGGCCCCTGGCCGGAGGAGTCGGTGCTCGCCCTCGGGCTCGCGCTCTGCGACGCCCTGGGGCAGTCGGGGGCTTCCGCCTCCGGCCGCCCGCTCCCCACTCCCTCCCGCGTGCTGCTCACCCTGGACGGGCCCCTGCTCGGCGAACGGCGGGACGCTACCGGGCGGGAGGAGGGGTGGGTCGCTCCGGAGTACCTGACGGAGGGGACGCGGGACGAGGCCGTCCTCGTGTTCTCCGTCGGCGCCACGCTCGCCTTCGCCGCCACCGGCACCGGCCCCTTCGGAGACGGCCCGGCGCAGGTTCTCCAGTACCGCACCCTGCACCAGGAGCCGTCGCTCTCCGAACTGGACCCCGCGGTGCGGGCGGTGGTCGAGGAGTGTCTGGCCCGGGAGCCCGCCACCCGTCCGGGGCTGGGCCGGCTCCGCACCGCGCTGACGGAGGCGCTCGGTCCGAAGGCGTCGGGCTCCTCCTGGCCGCCAAACGTCGTCACCCGGGCGGTCACGGCCGCGGCGCCCACGCCCTCCGCACCCTCCGCGCCGCCCGCACCCTCCGCGCCCCCCGCACCCTCCGCGCCCCCCGTGCCACCGCGGCCGCCCGTGCCCCGCGTCTCCGGCCGTCGGCGCGCGCTGTCCTGGGCGACGGCCGGGATGGTCCTGGTGGTCGCCGTCGTCGGATTCCTGGTCTACCGCGGGCTGTCGGGTCCGGACGGGCGGGCCGGGCCCGCGCCGTCGGGCGGGCCGGCCGGCAAGCGACCGGCAGACGAGCCGCCGGCGGACCCCGAGGCGTTGAACCGCGACACGCCGCCGGGGCCACTGCTGTGGAAGCGTGTGCCGGAAGTCGGGTTCTCCGGCACGGGCGCGGCTCCGTGGCCCACCACAGAGGCGGGCTCGGTCTTCGTCAGCGTGGACGAGGGATGGTTCCTGGCCCTTGACACGGAGACGGGCGAGGAGCGGTGGCGATATCCCAACGTACCCAGCACGTTCGGCGACTACGCCTACGACGACATCAACGGGTACACCGGAGCCGTGGTGCGGGACGGCGTGGTCTACGTGGGCATCAGCGGTCTGAAGCTGGACTACGGGGACAGCGGTCTGGTGGCGCTCGACGTGGAGACCGGACGACTGCTCTGGCATCACACCTTCGACCACGTGGTGAGCGGTCAACCGGTGGTCACCGACGGCGTGATCGTGGTCAGTGAGTACGACGGCTACGACCCGGACGACATCCAGACCCACGACGCCGAGGACGCCGCCCTGCACGGGCTGGACGCGCAGACCGGCGAGCCGCTGTGGGAGCGGTCCATGGAAGATCCCGCGGCGCCGGCCTACCGGGCGGCGGACGGTATGGCCTACGCCCTGGGAAGTGACGGGGCGAGGGATTACCTGCTCGCCCTGGACGCCGGCTCGGGGGAGGAGGTCTGGCGGTACGACGCCAGACTGGGCATCGGCTCCCTCGCCGCGGGCGAGGGAGTGGCCGTGGTGTCCGAGGGACCGGATCTGGTGGGGCTGGACGCGGCCACCGGCGAGAAGCTGTGGTCCGGGCCGCTGGGCGACGTGGACACCGGGCCGGTGATCGCGGAAGGCCGGCTGTACGCCGCCGACTCGACCGGCACGTTGGTCTCGGTGGACCCGGCGACCGGAGTGGCGCTGTGGTCCACCGAACTCGGCGAAGCGGCGGCGCTGCCGTCGGTGGCGGACGACATGGTGTACGTGGCGACCCGGGACGGGGACCTGTACGCCCTGAGCGCCGCCACCGGACGCCCGCGCTGGATCTACGCCGTCGAACAGTACGGCATCCTGCACGAGGTCGACGACTACAAGGGCGTCTCCCCCGTCGCGGGCGACGGCATCGTCTTCCTCCTGAGCTTCGATGACCAGAACCGAACGAACGACCTCCACGCCTATCGCGTCGGCGGGGAGGACCCCGGCTCGTGAGAGTGGGCGCCCCCTGACGAACGGGCCCTCGTCAGCACCGGATGCCGTCCGGAACGCGCGGGGTGCGCGCCTCAGCCGCCGAGGGCGCCGGTGACGGGGGCGGTGAGGCTGTCGAGGCTGGCGCCGCCCTGGGTGACGGGGGCGGCCACGGGCGCGGTGCTGACGGGCTGGAAGTCGGCGATCTGGGCGCCGACGGCGTTGTCGAGCGGGTCGACCCCGGTGCCGGCGAGGGCGTAGGGGCGCAGGGCGGTGACGGGCTCCAGGATGTGACCGGCGGTGTCGGCGGCCGTGCCGACCGGGTCCTCGCCGACGACGTCCGCCTGGGCGGAGCCGGACGCCGCGCCGAGGGCGGCCGCCGCCACGGCCGTGACGGTGAGCGCGGCACGCAGGCCGTGGCGGGTGCGGGGGCGGGCGTGAGCGGGCATCGGCACCAGTCCATCGTGGTTCGGTCGGGTGAGGGGGCGGACTCGGAGCGTAGTGGAGCCCGTGTCCGGTGTTCACGTTTTCGCCCCCGGGGGCTCACCCGTACGGGGTAATGCGGGACAATGGCGTCTCGTGACCGACTCCGCTCGCGTGATCCTGCTGACCGGCCCCTCCGGCTCCGGGAAGTCCTCGCTCGCCGCCCGCGCCGGCCTGCCCGTGCTGCGGCTGGACGACTTCTACAAGGAGGCCGGGGACCCGTCGTTGCCCCTCCTGCCCGGTGGCGGAACCGACTGGGACGCGCCGGGCTCCTGGGACGCCGAGGCCGCGCTGGCCGCCGTCCGGGAGCTGTGCGAGCGGGGACGGACGAGGGCCCCCGTCTACGACATCTCCGCCAGCGCCCGCGCGGGCGAGGCCGAGGTCGAGCTGGGCGCGGCCCGGCTGTTCGTCGCGGAGGGCATCTTCGCCGCGCAGCTCACCCGGCGCTGTGCCGAGCTCGGCCTGCTGGCGGACGCGCTGTGCCTGCGCGGACGCCCGTCGACGACGTTCCGGCGGCGGCTGCTGCGGGACGTGCGGGAGAGCCGCAAGCCGCTGCCCGTCCTCCTGGCCCGGGGCTGGCGGCTGATGCGCGCCGAACCCGGGATCGTCGCGGGGCACGTGGCGCTCGGCGCGCACCCGTGCCGGGGCCCGGAGGCACTCTCGCGCATCGCCGCGGCCGAGCGGACCCCGAGCAGGGTGTGACACCTCCGCACCCGCGCGGGTGAACCATCGGACCGGTCTCCGCGTCTTAGCTGCCGCCGCCGTGACGCGATCCACCAGGGGGCGCGTGGCCGCGGACGACGACCGTGTGCCATCGTTTCCGACGGTCCCCGCCCTCACCGCGGGGCGCGGCACGCCCGAGAGGCCGGCACGCGAGCGGCCGGACATACGGATCGAACGGGGACGGGACGGGAAACGTGGGACACGTCAAGCGGGTGGCGTTGGGCACGGTCGGCGGCTTGCTGCTGGTGACGGGGGTGGCGCTGCTGGTGCTGCCGGGCCCGGGGCTGCTGCTGGTGCTGGCGGGCCTGGTGCTGCTGTCGCGCGCGGTGCCCGCCGTCGAGCGGTACGTCGAGCCGGTGCGCGCCCGCGCGATGAAGGCGGCCGCCGACAGCGTGGCCTCCCCGCTGCGGATCGCCGGTTCCGTGCTGGCGGGCCTGGGGCTGCTGGCCTCCGGCATCGTCGTCGGCCTCGCCCTGATCCCGCAGCTCCCCTTCTCCGGCTGGGCGGCGGGGGCCGGTCTCATCGTCTCCAGCGTCATCCTCTTCGCCCTGCTGGTGTGGAGCTACCGCGCGCAGCACTCCGGCGCGAGCGCCCCGGCGGCGAACGGTGAGCCCGTCCCCGCGACGGAACTGGCGGCCGAGCGCTCCGCCTGACACGTGCCGCCCGGACCGCCGTCCGGCGGCCGTTGCCGTGGCCGCCCACGTCCCGCGCGCCTAGCGTGGGCCCCGACGGGCCGACGCGACGACGGGACGGCGGCGATGGTGGGACACGTCAAACGTGTGGTGCTGGTGACGCTCGGCGGTGTGTTGCTGCTGGCCGGGATCGTGATGCTCGCGCTACCGGGGCCCGGGCTGCTCACGGTGTTCGCCGGAATGGTGCTGCTGGCCCGGGCCGTCCCCGCCCTGGAGCGGCATGTGGAGCCGGTGCGGGAGCGGGCGATGGATGCGGCCGAGCAGAGCGTGTCATCGAACTGGCGGCTGGCCTGGTCCACTCTGGTGGGGCTGGCGCTGATCGGCGCCGGGCTGGTGTGGGCGCTGGTTCCGGGGCTGCCGCTGGGCGGCTGGAGCGCGGGGACGAGCCTGATCGTCTCGGGCGTCGTCCTGTGGGTGCTGCTGGCGTGGAGCTACCGGCGGGTGCGGGCGGAGCGGGCGCGGGCGGCGGACGCCCACGCGCGGGGTGCGGAGGCCGAGCGGCCTGCCGGGTCCGGCCCCGGACGGCGTCCCGCTTCCGACCCGTCCGGCCCGGGGCGGACGCGCCGAAGTGGGCCCTGACCGCGGAGAACCCGCCCTGAACGCGGAGAACGGGCACGGCCGGACCCCCCGGTCGGCCGCACCCGTGTTCTCCCCCTCTTTCCCCCGTTCTCTCCCCCGTTTCCCCCGTTCCCCCCGTTCCCCCCTGCGCGCTCCCCCTTGCGCGCCCTCGACGATCCCGGTCTCAGGCGACCAGTTCGTCGAAGCACTCGCGCTGGTCCCGTCCCTGGGCCAGCGCCTCGTCGTCACGCAGTCGGCGCAGCGAGCGCCAGATGCTGCTCTTCACCGTGCCGACGCTTATGTCGAGGATGTCGGCGATCTCCGGGTCCGTGCGGCCCTCGTAGTAGCGCAGCACGAGCATGGTGCGCTGCGTCTCGGGCAGCCGGGCCAGGGCCTGCCACAGGACGGCGCGCAGCTCGGTGCCGCGCATCGCGTCGACGTCGCCGGTGGACGGCGTCTCGGGCAGCTCCTCCGTCGGGTACTCGTTGAGCTTGCGGCGGCGCCACGCGCTGATGTGCAGGTTGGTCATGGTGCGGCGCAGGTAGCCGCCGACTGCGGCCTTGTCGCTGATCCGCTCCCAGGCCCGGTAGGTGGAGAACAGCGCGCTCTGCAGCAGGTCCTCCGCCTCGTACCGGTCGCCGGTGAGGTGGTAGGCCGTCGCGAACAGCGCGGATCGACGCTCCCGCACGTAGGCGGTGAACTCGGCCTCGGAGATCGAGTTCTCGGGCAGCGCGGGCCGGCCGACCCCGGCCGCCGTCGTACCGGTCGGCGTGGCCTCCGGTGCGGGGACGGCGGTGAGGTGGGCCGGACGCTGCCGTCCGGTGCCGCGAGCGCACCCCCGCCCGCTCACGGCACCGGAGTTCTCGGCGGTGTTGCGTCCCGAGTTCCGCTGGGCGGGAACCGCGGAGGCGTGACGACGCGTGTGACGGACTGAGCTGCCGTTCCCGGCGGACGGCGCCGTCGTTCCGGTGTGGCCGCTCAGCTCACGCAGTGCTGTCATCTCGCGCCTCCCTCGTTCAAGCCAGCGGATCGCTTGCCGTGTGAAGAACACACTGCCGGGCCAGTTTCATGGCGGAGTCCCCCGACTGTCACAGCGGTGTCACAAGCCCCGGCACCCTGTTGGAGCGAGTGCCGGGGGCCTCGCGAGGGCCCTCGGACGCGGTCCGGTGGACCGGGCGGTCGAACTTGTACGGCCGGATGGGCCAGAATGACGCGCGTGCCTTTCCTGTTGCTGATCGAGGATGACGACGCAGTCCGTACCGCCCTGGAGATGGGTCTGACCCGCCAGGGCCACCGTGTGGTGACCGCCGCCTCCGGCGAGGACGGGCTCAAACTGCTGCGCGAGCAACGACCGGACCTGATCGTGCTCGACGTGATGCTGCCCGGGATCGACGGGTTCGAGGTCTGCCGGCGCATCCGCCGCACCGACCAGCTCCCCATCATCCTGCTGACCGCCCGCAGCGACGACATCGACGTCGTCGTGGGCCTGGAGTCGGGTGCCGACGACTACGTCGTCAAGCCGGTGCAGGGCCGGGTGCTGGACGCCCGTATCCGGGCCGTGATGCGCCGCGGCGAACGGGAGGCCAACGACTCGGCCACGTTCGGCACGGTCACCATCGACCGCGCCGCCATGACGGTGACGAAGAACGGTGACGACCTCCAGCTCACCCCGACCGAGCTGCGGCTGCTGCTGGAGCTGAGCCGCCGCCCCGGGCAGGCGCTCTCGCGGCAGCAGCTGCTGCGCCTGGTGTGGGAGCACGACTACCTCGGCGACTCCCGGCTGGTGGACGCCTGTGTCCAGCGGCTGCGGGCGAAGGTGGAGGACGTGCCCTCCTCCCCGACCCTCATCCGTACCGTGCGGGGTGTCGGGTACCGGCTGGACGCACCCCAGTGAGGCGTCTCCCCGGCCGGGTGCGGCACCGGCTGGGCGGGATACTGCCGAGCCTGCGGCTGCGGCTCGTCGTGGTGTTCGCGGTGACGGCGCTGACCGCGGCCGTCGCGGTCAGCGGCATCGCCTACTGGCTCAATCGGGACGCCGTCCTCACCCGCGCCCAGAACGCCGCACTGGGCGACTTCAGCAAGATGCTGGGCGACCACGCCGGCACGCTCCCGCCCGACCCGCGCTGCGACCAGCTGCGTGACGCGGCCAACGCGATGGCCGACACCACGCAGAACTACCAGGTACTGCTGATCGACCAGCAGCGCGACGGCCTGCGCTGCGTGGTCACCTCGGACGACGGCTTCACCCTCGACGACGTCCCGGGCAAGCTGCAGGACGCGGTGAGCGAGGTGCGGCCGCTCACCGCGGGCAACACGGCGCCCTACCACCTCTACTGGCAGCGCGTCACCCAGGGCGACACCCCGTACCTGGTGGCCGGGGCGACCGTCATCGGCGACGGGCCGACCGGCTATTTGTTCAAGTCGCTGGAGCCCGAGCAGGACGATCTCAACTCCCTGGCCTGGTCCCTGGCGATCGCCAGCGCCTTCGCGGTGCTGGGCTCGATACTGCTGGCGCAGGCCGCCGCCTCCACGGTGCTGCGGCCCGTACAGCGGCTCGGGGACGCGGCCCGGCGGCTCGGCGAGGGCCGGCTGGACACCCGGCTGACCGTCTCCGGCACCGACGAGCTGGCCGACCTCTCCCGGACGTTCAACTCCGCCGCCGCCTCCCTGGAACGGCGCGTCGAGGATCTGAGCGCCCGGGAGCAGTCGAGCCGCCGCTTCGTGGCCGACATGTCACACGAGCTGCGCACCCCGCTGACGGCCATCTCCGCCGTGACGGAGGTCCTGGAGGACGAGCAGGACAACCTCGACCCGATGATCGAGCCGGCGGTCGCCCTCGTCGTCAGCGAGACCCGCAGACTGAACGAGCTGGTCGAGAACCTGATGGAGGTCACCCGCTTCGACGCGGGCACCGCACGCCTGGTGCTGGACGACGTGGACGTCGCCGAGCAGGTGATGGCCTGCATGGACGCCCGCGCCTGGCTGGACGCCGTCGAACTCGACGCCCCGCTGGGCGTGCGGGCCCGGCTGGACCCGCGCCGACTCGACGTCATCCTGGCCAACCTCATCGGGAACGCGCTCAAGCACGGCGGCTCCCCGGTGCGGGTGTCGGTGTGCACCGAGACGGGGGACGACGGCGCCGAGCTGGTGACGATCGAGGTGGCCGACCGCGGCCCCGGCATCCCCGAGGAGGTGCTCCCCCACGTCTTCGACCGGTTCTACAAGGCGAGCGCCTCGCGGCCGCGTTCGGAGGGCAGCGGCCTCGGGCTGTCCATCGCCCTGGAGAACGCCCACATCCACGGCGGGGAGATCACCGCGCGGAACGCTCCGGGAAGCGGTGCCGTCTTCACGCTGCGGCTGCCCCGGGACGCCAGCGGGCTCACACCGCGCGAGGACGACGAGGACGACGAGGACGAGGCCGACGCCCCGGCCCAGGGCGCGGGCGGCCCCCGCACGGGCCACCGGGAGGACGGCGGGTCGGGCCGGGGCGACGAGGGAGACGGGGAGGATCGCAGGTGAACGGGGCGAGAGGCAGCGGCATGGCCGGGGGCCGCCGCATGGCCGGGGTTCGCCGGGGCGTGGCGGCGCTGCTGGCGGGTGTGGCGCTGGCGGGGTGCGGCATCCGCGCCACCCCGGTGCCGGTGGACGCCGGGTCCGCGCCGAGCCGGGTCGCCTGCGGGGTCCGCGGCGGAGCGAGCGGCGTGCCGAGCGAGGGTGCCAGCGAGGTGCGGGTCGCGCTGGTGTGCAGCGGCCGGGTGGTGGACGTGCGGCGGCGGCTGGAGCTGCCCTCGGGGGACGGGGTCAGGGACCGGGTCGAGCTGGCCCGCACCCTGCTGCGGGAGCTGCGCCGCAACCCGCGCGACGTGGAGGTGGCGGCCGGTTTCACCACCGCGGTCCCCGACGACCTGCTGGTCGAGGGGCCGGCGGCGGGCGACGAGCGGGCGGCGCTGCGGCTCAGCCGACCGCCGTCCGCGTTGCCGAGCTTCGCCCTCGCCCAGCTGGTCTGCACGTTCGCCGACACCCAGCTCGCCGACAGCGGCCGGGGCATCCTGCTCGGCGGACCGGCCTTCGGCACCGGGGTCGGGGCGTCGGAGGGCAGCGAGGTGCGGCGCTACGAGTGCAGCACCGCCCTGCGCACCCGGACCGAGACGGCGGAATCGGCGGGCGTGCCACTCTGACGGCCGCCGCCCGGAACCGCGAGGGCGCACCCCGGCGTCGTTCTGCTCGTGCCCCACGAGGAACCCCACCGCCGCACCGGCCGAGCCGAAGGCCGAGCCGCCGCCCGCCTCCGGACCACGGGGCGCGTCGTCCTCGGCGGATATCTGCTCGCCGTCGGCCTGGCCACGCTGCGCCCGCGCACGGTGCCCTGGGTCGAACCGGCGAACCTGACGCCGTTCGACACGATCCGCTCCGTCTGGCTCGGCGGGGCGGCCGAGGCCGTGCTCTCGCTGGGCGCGGGCCTGCTGCTGCTCGCCCCGCTCGGTTTCCTGCTGCCGTTGGCCGCCGGGCTGCCGGCGCCGCGGGTGCTGACCTTCGTCCGGACCGTATCGGTGACGGCGGTGCTCTCCCTGGGCATCGAGGTGGTCAGGACGACCGTGCCGGGCCAGAGCGCCGACGTCGACGCCCTGATCCTCAACACCACGGGCGCCGGACTCGTGCACGCGTTCCTGTACCCGGTGGTACGGCGCCGGATACGGCGGGCGGTCCGACCGCCGGCCGCCGAGGGGGACGGTGACGAGGGTGAGGGGCCGGCGGGGGGCGGCCGGGCCGCGTTGCGCCACCGGCAGGAGCCGTCCGGCCGTGGGGTGCCGTCCCGGGGCGAGGATGTGGGCCCGGCCCCCGGCCGCGGCGGTCCCCGCAGTCCGGCGGGGGTCGGGACCGGCGCGTAGGGGGTCTCCGGCCGGGACCGGAGCGTCGCCGAGCCGCCGGTGAACGGCGAGACGCCGTGGCTACGTGGTGTGATCCCTGGTTTGACTCTTGGCTGTCTGCCTGTCGGCGGTGTCCGGCTGTTGGGCGTCTGTCATGTGGTCTGAGCCGCTGGCGTGGACGGCGCCGGGGAGCGCCGGAGAGGCCCACGGCAGCTACCCCGCCGACGGGACAACCACTCTCGGCACGCGGCGGGCGAGGGGTCGGCCGGACTACGCTGGTGCCTGCCCATCCGTTGGAAGGGAGTCTGCGATGTTCGTGATCCGCCGAGCGACAACGGCCGACCGAGAAGCGGTCGAGGAGCTGACGCGAGCGCGCGCACACTGGATGGCTGAGCAGGGCGTCAGGGGCGCTCAGGGCTGGGAACGGTTCGCCGAGGAGTCCGGCTGCCAGGCAGCCGCGCCGGACACGCCCGTGTGGGTCGTGACGACGGAGGCGGGGCGCGTGATCGGCCGGACGACGCTCGGAGAACAGACGCCGTCGTGGGGCTGGACCGAGGAAGAGCAGGCGCAGCCCGCGTACTTCCTCAACACGACCGTGACACACCCGGAGTTCGCCGGTCAGCGCGTGGGCTCCCTGCTCGCCTGGTGGGCGGTGGACCGGGCCGCCGCGACCGGCCGGGAATGGGTCCGACGTGCGGTCGGCCCTGACCCTGGGTTGCTGCGGTACTACTGCGACGTTCAGGGCTGGCGGATCGTCCACCAGGCGGAGCGCTACGGGGAAGACGCGTACATGCTGGGGCGCAGGGCTGAGCCGCTTCCGCACCTCGCGCAGCTTCTACTCACCCCCGCCTGACATCCCACGCAAGCCAATCTCGGTGGACGCGATGTGAAACAGCGTCCGATCCATCTCCCCGTGCGGACCTTTCAGGACCTCCGAGTCCACCGTCTTCGCGAGTCCGTTTCCGTCAACGAATCCAGCGTCAATCAACGCGGCGCCTTCCCCTACCATGGATTCCAGGAACGGGACGACGTAGCGGCGCATCGCGGCGTTCATCGCATGGACGAAGTTTTCCGGGATCGGTGCATGAACGGCTTCCGGGGACAGGCCGAGGCGGGCCAGGCGAAGTCTGTTCAATGCTTTGTGTTCCCGCCAGGGGCGCGGTAGCCATTCTGCGAATCTGATCAACTCCGGGTCTGTGAGTGGCGATACGGGCCACAGCCCGTTGCGCATGAATTGCGGGGTGCGGCACGCGAACGCCAGGAGCGTGCTGTCGTACAGCACCGGGGACGGTGCGATGCCGTCGTTGACGTGGTCCACGACGGCCAGCGTCCGCTTCCCGGTCCAGGGTCCCGGGGCCGGGACCTCCCCAGCGGGCGGGCGTTCGTCGTCACGTAGAGAGGTGAGCTCGTCTCCGCCCGTGCCGCCGAATGACCACCGGACGCCCGCCCGTGTCAGGACGCGCATCATGACTTCTTCCGCCTCGGTCCAGGGGTCGTCATACGGGCTGACCGCCTGGCCGTTCGCGCGTCGGCCAGCGGGGTTGAGCGGCAGATGCGCCATCACGTCCGTGCACACGTCCCGTGCGACTCCGAAGGCGCTGATCATCTCCTTGCGGCGGCGGATCTGCTGCTCGCGGGCCTCACCGCCGAGGAGCATGGCGGCGGCTGTGATCTCCGGGCGGTCGGGTGCGGCGAGGCTGGCTGCGACGTTCGCCGAGTCCATCCCACCGGACAACTCCACGGCGGCGTGGTCCGGGACGAAGTGCCGTCGCGTGATCGCCTGTGCGAGAAGCTGTTCGTAGGCGTCGAGCACGTCCGTGCCCGGCCGCAGGGCGCGAGGCTCGGTGTGTGGAGCCCCCGGCGGGTAGGCCAGCGTGAGGCCAGCGGCGGTCCACGACGCGGTGGAGCGCTCCGTGAGCCGGTGCACACCCTGCCACAGGGTGTCGTGGGTGTACCGATGCTGGAGCCGCAGCAGACGGGCAATCTCGCGGTCCACCAGGGCGCCGACCCGGCAGTGTTCGCGGAGGTCGGCCAGGTCCCATGAGCCGTCGAATGTGCCCTTGCTGCTGGCGAGATAGAGCGGCGCCACGGCCCACGCGCCCGCTCGGACTGTCGCCGTCCGGGGCGTCAGCTCGATGGCTGTCCAGTCCAACGCCCCGTGGCAGGCGACCCGCAGACGTGCTCGGTAGGCGTCCGGGGCCATGCGGACCGGCGGCCCGCCGGGAGACGGATCGGCTCCGCGTCCGCGTTCTGTCGAGACCACCGCCACCGCCGTTCCGTCGGTGATCATTTCGTGGCAGGTGGCCGGGTGCTCGTACGGCTCGATGCGGGATGAGCCGTGCCGCCACTCGTGGCCGGTCCATGTCCACTCGACCGGGCCGCGCTCCAAGCTGGCCCGCGCAATACTGAACTTGAGCAAGGGAGTTCTCCTCTCGGAATGGAACGGCCCACCGTCAGCAAGGACGGTGGGCCGTGGGAGTGCGGGCTACTCGTGTTCGTCCCGCTCGGTGTTCGTGTCGCTGTTGCCGGAGAACTTCTTGGTCTCCAGCCGTTCACGGAGCGTCGGCACGGTGAAGACCGGCGTTCCCGAGAACACGTCTTCCAGGTTCACGCGCTGTCCCTCCCTTCTGCTGTTGCGGGCCGTCAGGGACAGCCACCTGTCCGCGCTGCTGGATTGGTCGTCCGATGCGCGGGACAGGGGCAGCTATGGGTGGCGTCTGCGGGACGGCTCAGGAGGTCCCCAGCGGTGCTCTGCCCCGTCGCTGACACTCTCTGCCGGGGTCTCGTCCTCGGCCGCTTCCAGACGGACGCCACGGCTCTCCGCGACTCGCAGCGCACCGGTCAGCGCTTCGATCAACCGGGCGCCCAGGAAGCGGAGTTCACCGGCAGATGCCTCCTTGTCGGAGAGCAGCGCATCGGCGTGTGCCAGGAGATCGGCTCCCATGCCGAGCTGTACGGCCTCCACCTGATCAGCGACCCGGGACAGGAAGCCGCCGTCACCGGCCAGGTAGCACCGCTTCCCATCCGTGCCTTCCCAGGGGAGCAGGCGGATCGCCTGCGTCGGGCACATTATGCGACCACTACTCCATGAATGAGGCGGGGACCGATATCAACGCCATGGACGGCCAGCCAGAGGGCGCGTCGCCGCTGGCGGCGCAGACGGACTTCCCGCAGTTCATGGGCCACCAGATACGGGCGCACGAGGGCGGCGTCCTCGCCACGAAGCGGTTCGGCGGGTGCGTGCGGTGGGCGCGCCGTGGGCGTGCCCTCGCAGGGGTCGCCGTCCGGTGAGCCGGCTGCTCTGTGGCGCCCCATCGCAGGCAGGAACAGGCTCAGCAGCAGCTCAAGAGTGCGGGGGACAGAATGCGGCATGTCAGCGCTCCCATCAGCGTTGGCCAAACCCCGGGCCGTTCCAGCGGTCGCAGGGGTCTGTTCGCCAACTGTCCTGCTGTGCAAGAGATCTGACTTTCCGTCGATGGGTATCCCTATGATGGGTAGGCTGAGCGTCAGGCCAATGCGGCACACTGTCACCGGCAGGCGCAACGGGGCACCTCATGACCGCATACGAACCACCGACAGCGCTGCCGCGTGCCCTCCTGAACCGTGAGGACATGCGAGCAGCCATCACAGCCCACGACTTCGGCACCGTGTTTCTCCTCGCACGCGCAGAGGCCAGGATCAGTTACTCGAAGATCGCGGCCGAGTGCGGCATCAAGCCGGAGCGCGTAGGCGCCCTGGCTCGCGGGGACGGCAGTGTGACGACGTTCGACAAGATCGCCACCATCGCCGACGCCTTACGTATCCCCGGGCACATGCTCGGCCTCGCACCCCGCGGCTGGGAGACGGCGGAGCAGCCACCCCGACACCCCGCCGCGCCCGCAGGCACTACCGGCACGACCCGAGACGGAGACAGCACAGTGCGGCGAAGGGAGTTCTTCAAAGCGTCGGCCACAGCCGGACTGGCAGTCGGCCTGCCCGAACTCACCCCACCCACAATCGGCCGCCGGATCGGCCGCGACATCCCGGACCGGCTACACCAGCGCACCGCCCGCCTGCGTCGCCTCGATGACGTTCTCGGCGGAGGCGACACCTACCGCGTCTATACCGGCGAGTACCAGTCCACCAAGGCCATGATCCGCGAATCCAGCTACACCGAGCAGACCGGCCGCGCCCTGCTTTCCGTGCTGGCCGAGCAGGCACAGCAGGCCGGATGGGCCGCGTTCGACGCGGGCAAGCACGCTGACGCTCGCAGCCTGTATGAAGCCAGCCATGAGTCCGCCAGAGAAGCCGGAGACGCGGCCCTCGCCGGAAACGCCCTAGCCTTCCTCGCCTACCAGAGGATCAACGGTGACCGGGCCGCCGGAGTCGAGACCGCCGAACAGTCCTGCCGTACCGCAGGCCCAGCCGCTCCATCCGGTGTCCGGGCGCTGCTCCACGAACGCCTTGCGTGGGCCTACGCAGTCGCCGGGGACGACAGCGAGACAGAACGGGCACTGAGCACTGCTCAAGCTGCCCTTGATGACAACGACGGGGCACCGCAGCCCGATTGGGCCGCCTGGGTGGACCGGGACGAACTTCGCATCATGACAGGCCGGTGCTGGACCGAACTGCGCCGCCCGCTCCGCGCGGTTCCCGTGCTGGAAGACGTGCTGGCCCGATACGACGACACCCACGCCCGGGACAAGAGCCTGTACCTGTCATGGCTGGCCGAGTCCTACCTAGCGGCTCGGGAAGTAGAGCAGGCCGCGATGGTCGCCAGCCGGGCGCTGGACTTGTCCGCCGGAGTCGCCTCCGTACGTCCTCGCCAGCGCCTCGAGACGACGCTGCGGGCGCTCAGCGCTCACCGGGACGTGCCTGTGGTGGCCGAGGTTTTCGAACGTGTCCGGGCGTGATCGATCAGCCCTCGCCCTGCCGGGTGGTCTTGTCGATCCAACGCAGGTAGCCCTCTGCCCCGGTGAGTGGCACCGCCGAGATCTCCGGGTTCTTCCACGGATGGTGCTCCAAGAGAAGCGCTTCCAGCGCGGCGTACCGGTCAGCGCGGGTCTTCAGCAAGAGCTGCCACTCTTCGCCAGTGCCGAACTCGCCTTGATGCCAGAACACCGACGCCACCGGACCGACGATCTGCGCACCGGCCGCCAACCGGGCAGCCACAACCGACTGCGCCAGCTTCACAGCGTCATCGCGGCTCTCCGTGGCCGTGGCCACCTGTAGGTACTCAGCCATGCGGGCGAGCCTAGCCCCGGATGAGGTCCGGGCACATAAGGCATCGAGCCGTCATACCGTCCCGTGGTCCGACTCGCCGTGCGAGCCGCCGGCGCCGTCACCCATGCGGAGACTCGCCACCACGCCCGGCCCGATGGACACGGGGTGTCACACTTGGGGAACTCTGGGGGCCTAATGTCCTATCCCGCTCCGCCCCGCGGGGCCGTGGGGGCCGCCCCGCGGGGCCGGGGCCCGTGGGCTCAGAGGGGGAGCTGCCCCGTGAGGCCGCCGAGGTCCCCGGTGGGGAGCTGGCCGCCGATCAGGTTGTCGGTGGACAGGGCGCCCGAGAGCTGGTCGGTGGGGAGCCCGCCGCCCTGCAGCGCGCGGGGAGCGGCCTGGCCCCCGGTGAGCTGGTCGGTGGGCAGACCGCCGGTGAGTTGGTCGGTGGGCAGACCGGAGCCCGCGAGGTCGCCGAGGACCGGCAGCCCGCCGAGCAGGCCGCCGACCGGGTCCTGCCCCTGCGGCACCGCACGGTCGGTGGTTGCCGTGACCGCTCCGGCGGCCTGCTGGAGGTCGCCGGGAAGGCCCATGACGCGGTCCTCCACGCTGAGGTTCTGCGGATCCGCCGCGGCGTCCAGCAGGGCGTCGGTGGGCCCGGCGGCGGAGGCGGTGCCCGCTGCGGAGGCGGCGATGACGGCGCCGAGCGCGGCCACGCCGAGAGTCTTCCTGGGGGTTCCCTTGCTCATGGTCAGCAGAACCTAGTGACCACCCGGAGCGGGCGGCAAACACCGCGGGGCGGGCGGGGCGGTGCTCGCGGGGCGGTTCCCGGAGGGTTCCCGGGCCCGCCCCGCAGGGGCGAGGTCAGCCCTGGTAGCGCGAAGGATCGCTGGTCAGGGAGCGCTCGGCGGCGGTCTCGCGGAACAGCCAGGCGGACTTCAGTTCGGCGTACCCCGGCTTGATCACGTCGTTGATCATCGCCAGACGTTCATCGAAAGGAATGAACGCGGACTTCATCGCATTGACGGTGAACCACTGCATGTCATCGAGCGTGTAGCCGAACGCCTCGACCAGGTGGGCGAATTCGCGCGTCATGCTGGTGCCGCTCATCAGCCGGTTGTCGGTGTTGACGGTGACGCGGTAGTGCAGCTTGCGCAGGAGCCCGATGGGGTGCTCGGCGTAGGAGGACGCGGCGCCGGTCTGGAGGTTGGACGTGGGGCACATCTCCAGCGGGACGCGCTTGTCCCGCACGTAGGCGGCCAGCCGGCCCAGCTCGACGGTGCCGTCGTCGGCGATCGTCATGTCGTCGGTGATGCGGACGCCGTGGCCCAGCCGGTCCGCGCCGCACCACTGGAGGGCCTGCCAGATGGAGGGCAGCCCGAACGACTCCCCCGCGTGGATGGTGAAGTGGTTGTTCTCCCGCTTCAGGTACTCGAAGGCGTCCAGGTGGCGGGTGGGCGGGTAGCCGGCCTCGGCACCGGCGATGTCGAAGCCCGCGACGCCGTCGTCCCGGAAGCGGTTGGCCAGCTCGGCGATCTCCAGCGCCCGGGCCGCGTGGCGCATGGCGGTCAGCAGCGCGGCGACGCGGACGCGGTGGCCGGCCTCCCGGGCGCGCCGCTCACCCTCGCGGAAGCCCTCGTTGACGGCCCGGACGACCTCCTCCAGGCTCAGCCCGCCCTCCAGGTGCTGCTCGGGGGCGTAGCGGACCTCGGCGTAGACGACGCCGTCGGCCGCCAGGTCCTGCGCGCACTCGGCGGCCACGCGCACGAGGGCGTCACGGGTCTGCATGACGGCGACGGTGTGGGCGAACGTCTCCAGGTAGCGCTCGAGGGAGCCGGAGTCGGCGGCCTCGCGGAACCAGCGCCCCAGCGCCTCGGGCTCGCTCTCCGGGAGCCGGTCGTAGCCGGCGTCCCGGGCCAGGTCGATGACGGTGGCCGGGCGCAGCCCGCCGTCCAGGTGGTCGTGCAGGAGCACCTTGGGCGCGCGGCGGATCTGCTCCTCGGTGGGCTGGGTGGTGAAGGTCTCGCTTGTCATCTTCGCACTCTACGCCTACGCGCGTAGATGATGCGAGAAGCGCAGGTCGCACCGGGGTGGCGACGGGGCGCCACCCCGGTGTCCGGCAGGTCAGCGCAGGTTGAGCGTCGCGGCGAACTGCTCGGCCATCCCCCGCTCGCCCAGGGCGTTGGGGTGGACCGGCACGTAGTTGAGCGAGCCGAAGGCGGGCTCGATCCAGCGGGTGCCGAGGGGCTGGCACGCGTCGTGCCCCTCGGAGGCGGCGGACTGGTCGACGTAGACGGCCCCGGTGGCCTCCGCCGCCCGCTCGACGGCGTCGTTCAGCGTCGTCTGCAGGTCCCGCAGGTAGGGCACGTCGCCCCTGGCGATGGGCATGAACGGGAAGCAGCCCCCGGTCGGCGGCAGCAGCCACGGGTACCCGGAGATCGCCACCCGCGCGTTGGGCGCCTTCTCCTTGACCGTCTTCAGGGCCCCCACGACGTTCGCGTAGGTGCTCGTGCGCACCGCCTCCTCGAACGAGTCCCCGTAGATGTTCTGGCACGGGCTGCCGTGGCCGAAGGTGAGGAGGCCGGCCGAACCGCAGGCCAGCACGGCGCTGATGAAGGTGTTGTTGTCGTTGCCGCCGATGGTCATGGTGACCAGGTCGGTCTCCTCGGACAGCGCGTCGGCCTGCGGTGCCACGCCCGGGAACTGCGAGCTGGTGAAGTGGCTGGTCTGCGCCCCGCCGCAGCTCACGTCGGTGAGGGCGTAGCCGTGCTCCTCGGCCAGGGTGTGGGCGTAGTTCGCGGCCGCCTGGGTGCACAGCGGGTTGCTGCCCTCCGCGAGCGGCAGGATGCCGGAGCCGGCACTGAAGCTGTCGCCGAGGTTGACGTAGTCGACGGGGGGCGGCGTGGCGGACGCGGCGTTCGGCACCGTGAGGGCGGCGAGTCCGAGCGCCGCCGCGGCCAGCAGCCCGGCTCTGCGCGGACGGCGTACGTGCGGCATGGGGTCACCTTTCGGGACGGTTCACTGTGGGGAGCGCCCCGAGACGGGTGCGCGACGGTTCGGGCCCGACGAACCGCGGCCACCGCCCCGCGGCGGAGCGGTGGTTACTGACCGGTCAGTTCGTCCATCATCGAGCCGCCGTCCCCGCCCCGGCCCTTGGCGCGCACACAGACTTCCGCGTCCGGACGTTGTGACCGCTCCCAAGACGGCCACGCACCGTGGACGCGACGGCGCCCGGCCAGCAGACTCTGCTCAGGCCGGGCCCGCACGAGCACCACCACCGTCAGGGCCGCGGGCCGACCGCAGCCCCCAGAGAGCGCGAGGACCGCATGACCGACGCGAACACGCCGCCACCCGCCCACTTCTCGGACCACCAGGCGCTGATCTACGCAGCCGGCGCCTTCCGGGGGGAGCGGCCCGCGCTCACGACGGACCTGGCGAACCTGGAGGTCCGCGCGGCCGAGAAGCTCGACGGCGCGGCGCTCGGCTACATCGTCCCGAGTGCCGGGAGCGGCTCGACCGCCCGGGCCAACGTGGCGGCCTTCGAGCGCTGGCGCATCGTCCCCCGGATGCTGCGTGACCACGCCCGGCGGGACCTGTCGGCGACGGTCCTCGGCTCCGAGCTGCCCGCGCCCGTGCTGCTCGGGCCCGTCGGCGTGCAGAGGCTCGCCCATCCCGAGGGCGAGCTGGCCACGGCGCGCGCCGCCGCCGCGCTCGGGCTGCCCTACGTCCACTCCACCCAGGCCAGTCACTCGATCGAGGAGGCGGCCGAGGCGAGCGGGCCGGGGCCGCGCTGGTACCAGCTCTACTGGCCCCGCGATCCGGAGCTGTGCGTGAGCCTGCTGCGCCGCGCCCGCGCCGCCGGCTACACCCACCTCGTCATCACCCTGGACACAACGATGCTCGGCTGGCGCCCGGCCGATCTCGACCGGGGCTACCTGCCGTTCCTCCAGGGCGAGGGCATCGCCAACTACACCTCCGACCCCGTCTTCCGGCGGCGTCTGGAGAAGGAGTCCGGTGCCCCGGACGCCGATCCGGGCACGGCCGGGCTCCTCTTCGCCGACGTCTTCCCCAACACCGGTCTGAGCTGGGACGAGCTGCCCTTCATCCGCGAGCACTGGGACGGCCCGGTGGTCCTCAAGGGCATCCAGTGCGTCCCGGACGCCGAACTCGCCGTCGAGCACGGGATGGACGGCATCGTCGTCTCCAACCACGGCGGCCGGCAGATCGACGGGGCCATCGCCTCCCTCGACGCGCTGCCCGCCATCGCGGAGGCCGTCGGCGACCGGACGACGGTCCTGTTCGACTCCGGTGTCCGCACCGGCGCCGACGTCTTCAAGGCCCTCGCCCTCGGCGCCGACGCCGTCCTCCTCGGCCGCCCCTACCTGTACGGTCTCGCGCTGGCCGGGCGGGCGGGCGTCGAGCACGTCCTGCGCTGTCTGCTCGCCGAGTTGGACCTGACACTCGGCAACGCCGGTTACCGCAGCCACCGCGAGCTGACGCCCGAGGCGCTGTGGCACACCGCCTGACGCGGCGCCGGCCCTGGCCGGGCGAGGCCGTCCGGCACTTCGATACGCAAAGGTGACTGCCGGCCCGGCCTTCCGTCGCCGGGACTTCTGCCATCGTTGCCCCCATGGATGGCCAAGCACCGCCCGAGCGGGACGCCCGGCTCGGCCGACCGCTCGGAACGACGGGACGAGTCGAGGGCGTCCTCCTGCTGCTGCCCGGCGGCGTCCCGCACTCGACGCGGCGGCCCTCACCGCTCGCCGCCGCGGGCTCGCTGGGGCTGGCCCGGCAGGCGGCGCGGGCGGCCAGGCACCTCGGCGAGGAGCTGACCGCACACGTCGTGCACTACCGCTACCAGGGGTGGAACGGCACCTCCGCCCACCCGGTGGCCGACGCCTCCTGGGCGCTGGACGAACTCGTCCACCGCTACGGCGACGTCCCCGTCTGCCTGGCCGGGGCCGGGCTCGGCGGGCGGGCCGCGCTCCGGGCGGCCGGTCACCCGGCCGTCGTCTCCGTCGTCGCGCTGGCCCCGTGGCTGCCGGAGGAGCCCGACGCGGACGAGGAGCCGGTCGCGCAGTTGACGGACCGCCAGGTCCTCATCGTCCACGGCACCAACGACCGGCGCTCGGACCCCGAGCGCTCCTACCGGCTGGCCGAGCGGGCCCGGAAGGCGGGCATCCGCGTCTGCCGCTTCGAAGCGCACACCGACGGGCACGCCCTGCGCGAGTACCGGGCCGAGGTCTTCGCCCTGGCCACGGACTTCGTGCTGGGCACCCTGTGCGCACAGGACTTCGCCCGCCCCGTCCAGGACGCCCTCGCCGCCCCGCCGCCCCTGGGCCTGCGCATGCCGCTGGCCTCCGGTTTCGGTGGCTCCGGCGGCTCCTGAGCCACGGGCGGCTCAGGCCAGCAGGCGGCCGCGCCGGGTGAGGAGGAACCGTTTGAACGCGGCCACCGGCGGGGTGTCGGGCTGGCCGCCGAGCCAGGCGACGCCGATCTCCCGGACCGCCCGCGGCGCGGTCACCGCCAACTCCACCAGCCCGGGCCGGGGCACGGCGGCGGGCGGCAGCAGCGCCACCCCGAGCCCCGCGGCGACCAGGCCCCGCAGCGTCTCCGCCTCCTCGCCCTCGAAGGCGACGCGGGGTGTGAACCCGGCCTCGGCGCACAGCGTCTCGAAGATGCGCCGCATGCCGTACCCGGGCTCCAGGGTGATGAACGGCTCCTCGGCCGCCTCGGCGAGCCGGATGCGCTTGCGGCGGGCGAGCCGGTGGTCGTCCGGGACGACGAGCCGCAGTCGCTGCTCGTCCAGGCGCCGGGTGACGAGGTCGGGGTCGTCGGGGACGGGCGAGGTGAGGCACAGGTCGAGGGTGCCCTCGCGCAGCCGCTCCAGCATGGCCTCGCCGTAGTTCTGCACGAGCGCGAACCGCACCCTCGGGTGATCGGTCCGGAAGGAGCGGATCAGCCCGGGCACCGTCTCCGAGCCGAGGGTGTGGAGGAAGCCGAAGGCCACCTTGCCGGTGGTCGGGTCGGCGTCGGCGCGCACCGCTTCGGCGGCCTGTTCGACGGCGGCGAGCGCCTTCTCGACCGAGGCCCAGAACGTGCGCCCGGCCGGAGTGAGCGAGACCGTCCGGCCCCGCCGGGCCAGCAGGGCGACGCCGAGGTCCTCCTCCAGCCGGGCGACGGCGCGGCTGAGGGTCGACTGCGGCACCGCCAGCTCCCGCGCCGCCCGGGTGACGTGTTCGTGCCGGGCGACGGCCGTGAACTGGGTCAGCCGCGGGGCGAGCAGGGCCGCCCAGGACTCGGCGTCGATGTCGGCCAGTGTTGCCTGAATGTCTTTTTCGTTGCCTGATGGTGACACTGGCCGTCCTCAGCTCTGCTTATGCGTCAGTGGATCGATTATCCCATCGTTGTGCATTGGACGCATGAATATGACGTGCGTAGGTTCGGGGCATGCCTTCCGTCGATACCGGGGCACCCGTCACCTCGGGTGCCTCTCAGCCGTCGTCCCCCGCCACCGCCGCCGCCCGCTCCGGCCGCCACCGGGCCCGCGCCAACCTCGCGCTCTTCGCCCTGGGCCTGGCCACCTTCGCCCTCCTGTACTCCACCCAGGCGCTGCTGCCCGCCCTCTCCGCGGACTTCGCGGTGACGCCGGACGCGGCCAGCTGGACGGTCTCCGCCGCCACGATCGCCCTGGCGGTGTGCGTGCTGCCGCTGAGCACGCTCTCCGAGCGCTTCGGACGGCAGCGGCTGATGACGGTGTCCGTGACGGTCGCGGTGGGCCTCGCCCTGCTGCTGCCCTTCGCCCCCGACCTGGGCTGGCTGATCGCCCTGCGGGCCGTGCAGGGCGCGGCCATCGCGGGCGTCCCGGCCTCGGCGATGGCCTACCTCTCCGAGGAGCTGCCGCCGAAGGCGCTGGTCGGCGCGATCGGGCTGTTCGTCGCGGGTAACAGCGTCGGCGGCATGTCCGGCCGCATCGTCACCGGCTGGGTCGCCGAGGGCCACGGCTGGCGCGGCGCGCTGCTGGCCGTCGGCGTGCTGGCCGCCGTGTGCGCGGTCGCCTTCCGGCTGCTGCTGCCCAGGGCGCGCAACTTCACCCCCGCCCCGCTGGAGCCCCGGGCCCTGGCCCGCACGGTGCGCGGCCACCTGGCCAACCCGCTGCTGGTGCGGCTGTACACGATCGGGCTGCTGCTCATGGCCGTCTTCGGGGCCGTCTACACCGTCGTCGGCTACCGGCTGGTGGCCGAGCCGTTCGGGCTCTCGCAGGGGCTGGTCGGCTCGATCTTCGCCATCTACCTCGTGGGCACGGTGTCCTCGGCGGCGGCCGGCAAGCTGGTCGCCCGGCTGGGCCGGCGCGGCACCCTGTACCTGGCCATCGGCACCACCGCGGCCGGGCTGCTGCTGACGCTCTCCGCCGAGCTGACCGCCGTCCTGCTGGGCCTCGTCCTCGTCACGGCCGGCTTCTTCGCCGGGCACGCCACCGCCTCCTCGGCCGTGAGCCGGACGGCCACGACGGCTCGCGCGCAGGCCTCCGCGCTCTACCAGATGGCGTACTACATGGGCAGCTCCCTGGGCGGCACGCTCGGCGCGCTCGCGTTCCACGGCGGCGGCTGGGCGGCCACCGTCACCCTCTGCCTGGTGGCCCTGGCCGCGGCCACCGGCGTCACGCTGTACGCGACGCGCCGCGCCCTCCGGCTCGCCGCGGCCTGACGGCCGCCCCCGCGGGCGGCGGCTCGGGCCAGCCCGCGGGAACGCGTTCCAGGACGCCCCCGGCGAAGACGTCGTACAGCGGCAGCGACTCCAGGTGTACGTAGCCGATGTGGCAGTCGCACGAGGCCAACGGGCACGCCCGGGGGCGCAGTGCGGCCCGGAAGCTGCCGTCGTACAGGTTGCCGAGCTCCGTCGGCACGAAGTGGCACCGCCGCACCGTGCCCTCGCCGTCGACCGAGACCACCGAGGCGCCCGTCCTGCACGGCAGCCCCGCCGAGCGGTGCGGGCGGCGGCTGTAGCCGAAGAGGGGGTCGATCTCCGTCCAGCGGGCGGCCTCCTCGTCGGTGTACGTGTGGCCCTCCGCCGCGTTCACCCACACATACACCTCCGGGGGCAACTCGGCCCGCAGCCGCCGTGCCTCGGCCAGGTGCGCGTCGAGACCGACGACGCCCACGCTGTACCGCACGCCCGCCGCCGTCAGCTCGGCGCAGCGCGCGCGGAAGCGCTCGTACGGTACCTGCCCGGGGTGATACGTGCACCACAGGGCCGCGACCTCCCGCCGGGCCTCGGCCAGCCAGCCCGTGCGGCAGCTCAGGTTGGTCTGGATCGCGACCCGCCGCACCTGCGGCAGGTGCGACAGCTCCACCAGCGCCCGCCGGTACCAGGAGCGCACGAGCCCTTCGCCCCACGGGGTGAACAGGACCGAAACCCGGTCGCCGGTCTGCTCCGCCACCCAGGCGACGAACCGCTCCAGCGCGGCGCGGTCCGCGCGGAGCCGGTGTGCGGAGTCCCGCCGCTTGGCGAACGGGCAGTACGGGCAGTCGTAGTCGCACGAGGCGAGCGGCCCCCGGTAGAGGATCGTCAGGTCCACTCCGCGCCCTCACTTCAGCTCGTAGTCGGCCATCGCGGCCCGGACGGCCGGTGAGAACAGCGCCGGCCCCACGGCGTCGGAGTAGGCCAGGCCCTCCGCCGACAGCCGCAGCCGGTCGGGGGCCGCGGCCGGATCGAGCCAGCCGCGGCCGGCGAAGCCGGCCAGCTCCTCGGCGAAGTCGGCCACGGGCTCGGTGCCGAACCGGGCCCGGTAGGCGGCGACGTCCATCCCCTCGGCCTGCAGCAGCGACTGGAGCAGGTGACGCCGCCTGCTCTCCCCGGCGTCCAGGTACCGGCCCACCTCGGCGCGGGAGAAGTCCCGGGTGTCCGTGTAGGCGTCGATGATCGCCCGGACTTCCCGCGTGGCCACGGCGTAGTCGAACGAGTAGTGGAGGGACGAGGTGTACGAGCGGGCGCCGCAGCCCAGCCCGACCATGCCGTCGCTCTGGCAGGCGTGGTCCTCCGCGCCCTGCTCCGGTGCGTCGGCACGGCGGAACATGCGCATCGACACCTGGCGGTAGCCGTGCTCCCGCAGGTGGTCCCGGCCCACCCGGTAGAGCCGCAGCCGCTGGGCGTCCCACACCCGCCGCTCCCGCTCCGCGGCGCGCCGCCCGAGCCCGGTGAGGGGGCGGACGTACAGCGGATAGAGGTACAGCTCCTCCGGGCGCCAGGCCAGCGCCGCGTCCAGCGAGCGACGCCAGCTCCGTGCCGTCTGACCGTCGATGCCGTAGATGAGGTCGATGTTCAATGCGGGGACGGCCGCCTCGCGGATCCGGGCGAGGGCCGCCTCCACGTCCGCCCGGCGCTGCGGCCGGACAGCCGTGCGCGCCTCGGCGTCCACGAAGCTCTGCACACCGATGCTGAGCCGGGTGACCCCGCGCTCGGCGAGGACGGCGAGCCGCTCGACCGTGGCGGTGGCGGGTGACGTCTCCACGGCGAACGGTATGGAACGCAGGTCGGCGCCCATGCGGTACTCCACGACGTCGCACAGCCGGTCCAGCTCCGCGGCCGTCAGATAGGTGGGCGTCCCGCCGCCGAACGCCGCCGCCGCGAACCGCACCGGCTCCTCGCTCCCGAGCGCTTCCCGCACGGCGGTCGCCTGCCGCTCCAGCGCGTCCAGATAGCGGGCCGACGCCTCGTCCGGGGCACCGACACGGGTGAACAGGTTGCAGAAGCCGCAGCGCACCTCGCAGAAGGGGATGTGCGCGTAGAGCGAGAGGGCGCCCTTGGGCTCGTCCGCCCACAGCTCTCGCAGGGCCGGGCGCTCCGCCAGGGGACGGTACGCCGTCTTGTGCGGATAGGCGTAGACGTAGTTCTGGTAGGGGCTCTCCCGGGGCCGGTGCGCGCTCACCGACCGGGCGCCGGAGACGGTTGCACGGGCGGCCCCGCTGCTGACGGTGGTGACGTTCACAGGGTGACTCCCGGCTCCAGGACGAAATGGGCGTACGGCACGGTCCACACCGTCTCGTGGCCGAGACGGTGGCCGGTGTAGCCGTCCTCCCCGTAGGCCGTGCCGTGGTCGGAACAGACGATGGTGAAGCACGGGCGGCGGCTGCTCATGACCTGGAAGAGGCGGCCGATGTGCCGGTCGACGTACTCCAGGGCGGCGGCGTGCGTGGCGAGCGAGTCCCCGTCCCGCTCGGTGGCGCCCGGACGGTGGAACCAGTTCGGCTGATGCAGGGCGGCGACGTTGACGAACAGGAAGAGCCTGCGGTCGCGTGGAAGCGCGGCGACGACCTGCTCGGCCCGCCGCACCTGGGACTCGAACGAGGTGGGGGAGGCGACGCCGAACTCCGGTTCCCAGTGGCTCTCGTCGAAGAGCCCCGGCAGGACGGAGCCCAGCGGGCCCCGTCGGTTGAAGAAGCCCACGCCCCCGATGCACACGGTGCGGTACCCGGCGGCGGACAGCGCCGACGGCAGGTCGGGCGTCTCGAAGACGAAAGTGCCCTCGGCCGTCGTCTCGCTGCCCGCGAACCGGGCCGCGAACAGCCGCGGGTGCGGCCCCGGTGCGGCGGGCGTGGGCAGGAAGCCGGCGAACATCGCCTGATGGGAGGCGTAGGTGAAGCTGCCCGGCGCGTGCCGCTCCTCCCAGCGGCCGTCGGGGAGGTGGCGCACGAGGTTCGGCGTGCGACCGGCGGCGGCCAGGTCCCGCGCGACGTCGTGGCGCAGGGTGTCGAGTGTGACGAACAGCAGGTCGTGCGTGCCGACGATGGCGTTCATGCCGGACGTGGCCGGGCGCGGGCTCGGTCCCGGGCTCGGGTGCCGGCCGGGACCGGCCGTGGCCGGGCTGGGCTCACTGGCTGACATGAACGCTCCTCACCGCAGACCGTGTGGCGGCCACCTGGGCCGCGTAGGTGTCGCGCCCTTCGGCTCCACGCCCCGGCAGCCCGGGAAGGCCCGGCAGGAGGTCTCCGAAGGCGTTGACCTCACCGACCGCGAACCGCCGCCAGCCGGGCGCGGGCAGCAGATCGACGCCGACGCACAACGTGCCGGGGAAGCAGGCCGCGGCACGCTCGCACACGGCGAGCGCGGCGTCCCACCCGTAGCCCGCCGCCTCGACGGCCGCGCGGACGGCGGTCAGGTCACCCCGGGCCCCGCCGAGGTGCAGGTTGGTCATGGGGAAGGCACTCGTGCGGACAACGGCGTGGGTGGCCCGGCCCGCCACGACCACCACCCGCAGGTCGGCGGCACGGCCGGAAGAGCTCGCCTTCGGCAGCCACCGCTCGACGTGCAGCTGCTCCGGCGCGAGGGCGTCAACCAGGGCCGCGACCTCGCGTTCGGTGCTGTAGCGGCGTACCCGCAGCGAGTTGTACATGCGCCCGTCCGGGGCCCGTGCGACGGAGGTCGTCGCACGCACCCGGCCGGGCCCCGCCGTCTCCAGGGCCAGGATCCCGGACGCCGAGGAGCCGTGCGCCGGCTTCACGAAGGCACGGGGCATGCGGTGATCGCGCAGCAGTTCGCGCAGGTCCGTCCAGCCGCCGACGACGGGGCCGCCGGCTCCGGACGTCGGGGACGGGGGGACGGCCACTCCGGCCATCGACAGCCGGGCGTGGGTGAGCCGCTTGTCGAACAGCACGGCCAGGTCCTCGGGGTCGTCCAGCAGCGTGGCGCCCGCCGCCGAGGCCGCCCGGCCGATCGCCCGGGCGGCCTCGGAGAACCGGGCATACCAGCGCGCTGTCCCCTCCACCCGGGTCGGCTCGGGGACGCCGCGCAGCAGCCAGTCGGTCTCGGCGTCCTCCCCCGGGGAGTCGACGCGCACCGTCTCGCCCGGCTGGAACCGCGGTCCCTCGCGCAGTACGCGGGTCCAGGGCACGATCCGGGGCGCGGGCAGCCCGGCGGCCCCGACGGCCTCCGCGAACAGCGTGACGCGCCGGTTCTCCGGCACGCCGACGACGGCGAAGCGCACGGGTGCCACCGCACGCGGGAGGGAGGGGGCCGGAACGGGGGTCACGGCCGGCTCCCCCCGGCTCCCCCCGGCCCCGCGCGGGCGTCGCGCCGGGGCCCCCACCGGGCGGCTCACTCCGACACCATCGTGTACATGCCGTCGCCCGCCCAGGGCTCGCCCCAGGGAGTCTCCCGCCCGGAGAGATCGACCTCGACCCCGTGCGGCTCCAGCGCCTCTCGCACCCGCTCCTCCATGGCCTCGGACAGGAAGTGGTGGTGCAGGTCGAGCCGTTCGAGATGGGTGAGCGGCTGGCCGGCCAGCAGGGCGGCGGCGCCGGCGTCCCCGAGGGTTCCCAGAGAGAGGTCCAGCGTGCGCAGCTGGGCGACGACGGGCGCCCCGGCCAGGGCGGCGGCGATCTCGTCCTGGATCTCGCTGTTGCGCAGCCCGAGGTGGCGGAGCTCGGGGAACGCTCCGCCGGAGAGCAGCGGCTGAAGGTCCGCCAGCTCCACGTCTCCGCCGTAGGCGGAGACACCGAGCCACAGGTCCAGCCGCTCCAGCGCGGGCAGCTCGCTGTCGAGCACGGCGCGCAGCGGCCCGCGCGGCAGTCCGCCGGTCTCGATGGTGAGCGAGGCGAGCGCCTCGTGGCGTATCGCGGTGAACTCCAGGGTGTCGCCGCCCCGTACGCCCAGCTCGCGCAGCCCTGGGTAGGCGGTGAGCAGGGGCGACATGTCACAGAGGTTGATCCAGGAGACCTCGCTCTCCTCCACGACCACGTCCCCGACGAACACCGCCTCCAGCGACGTCAGCCGGTCGGCCGCCGCCACGATCGCGTCGAGGGGCCCTCCGGCGTCCGTGTCGTACGACGGCCCCCAGCAGCCGACGATCAGCGCCCGCACCCCCGCCGGGTCGACCGCCTTCAGGAACCTGGCGAACGCGACGGCCCAGCATTCCTCGTCGTCCCCGTCCCACGAGCTGGTCGCCACCCGCCAGGCCGCGGCCCCGGCCTCGGGCAACGGGACGCCCTCCTGTCGGTCTTCGTCGATGTCGTACACGGGCAGCCCGTAGAAGCGCGTGAGGTGCTCGTTGAAGGTCATGGCGCAGGACTCCTGTGATGCGGAGGTCGGTGATGAGGCCAGGTGTATCAAGCCCGGCTGACAGCACGGCCGTCGGCTCGGACGTCCGCCGGGGAGCCGGGCCCCGCAGCCGCACTGCCCGGCGCCGCACTGCCCGGCGCCCGGTGACCCGTTGTCAGACCCCCCGCCTACCGTCTGTTGCGTCGCCGCGCACCGGGCGCGGCGCGGAGGGGAGAGCCGCGTGTACCGGCAGGGAGATGTGCTGATCGTGCCCGTGACGGAGTCGGCCGTGCCCGCGCGCCTGCTCGACGCGGCGGGCGAACCACGTGATGCCAGGGGCCGGTTGGTCCTGGCCCTCGGGGAGGTCACCGGCCACGCACACGCCGTGCAGGGGCCGGGGAGGCTGCTGGGGGAGAGCGGCGCCTCCGGGCCGAGGCTGCTCCATCTGCCGGAGGGCGGGCGGGTGGTGCACGAGGAGCACGCCCCCATACCGCTCCCCCGGGGCTGGTATCGGGTCATGCGGCAGCGGGAGTACGCGCCGGGCGCCGTACGCGTCGTCGCCGACTGACGGGCGGGCGCCGGGTGAGCAGGGGACAGGAGGAGGACGGGAGCAGCATGCGGCACGTGGACGAGTGGCGGGCCGTCGCCGCGGCGACGGGAGCGCCGGACCGGGCGGCGGCCGAGGCCGGGGTGCGGCGGGCGTACCGATCGGCGGGGCTCGCGGAACCGGAGCGGTTCGTGTGGGCGCGGTCGCCGCGCGAGGGCGTGACGGCCGTGCGGAGCCTGGAGGACGCCGGGGCCCCGGTCAGGGACGCGGTCCGCTCCCGGCCCTGGGCGCTGGCGCGGCGGCGCGTGTATGACGAGCTGGGGGCACGGGGCTGGGCCGCGCACTGGGCGGCGACCGGCGGCCGGCTGTGGGAGCAGACGACGGCGCTCGCCGAGCGGATCACGGAGGGCGTCGTCTCCTCCCTGACGGAGGAGGGGCAGGACGAGGGCCCGCTGCGTCTCCTCCTGCTGGACGCCGTGCGGGGCCAGCACGACGGCGCGTGGATCGCGGCGTTCCCCGGGGAGGAGGCGGTGGCCGGGCTCGCCGAGGTCGCACGGCACTGCGGCTGGTGGTGGCCCTACGAGCACGCGGTCGTGCTCACCGAGCGCCCGGTGGAGCTGCACCGGGACGAGGCGGGCCGGCTGGACCGTGCCGATGGGCCGGCGCTCGCCTACGCGGACGGCTTCGCGCTGCACGCCTGGCGCGGCATGCCGGTACCGGCGGGCTGGCAGGCGGAGCTGGCCACCCTCACCCCCGAGCGCGTCCGCGCGGAGGAGAACGCCGAACTGCGCCGCGTCATGCTGGAGCACTACGGCTACGAGCGGTACCTGTCGGAGTCGGACGCGCGGCCGGTCCACCGGGACGACACGGGCGTGCTCTGGCGCATACCCCTGAGCGGGGACGAGGACGTGGTGATGGTGGAGGTCGTCAACTCCACGCCGGAGCCGGACGGTGCGCACCGCACGTACTGGCTGCGGGTTCCGCCCCAGACCCGTACGGCACGGGAGGGCGTGGCCTGGACGTTCGGGCTGGAGGCCGACGCCTACCAGCCACTGCGGCAGACCTGACGCCGCGCCGCTCCTCCCCACGCCGCTCTCCTCCTCCCCTCCCCGGGGCCGCTCTCCCCCACCGTCCGACCGCCGCACGGCTGGGCCATGCCGACCTGACCAAATCGGCACCTAACCGAATGATTCGGTCAAAACGGATACGCTCACCGCGTTGGGTCCGCGATCCCGGCTGGAGGAAACCCCATGCCCGACGTCACCACGCCCTACGCCCAGGGCACACCCTGCTGGATCGACCTGATGGTGCCGGACCAGCAGGCCGCCCTGGACTTCTACCGCGACCTGTTCGGCTGGCAGGGCGAGATCGGCCCGCCCGAGACCGGTGGCTACTCCGTGTGCATGCTGCGGGACCGGCCGGTGGCGGGGATCATGACGGCGATGAACCCGGACGGCAGCCGCCCGGACCCGCCCCCGCCGCCGGTGTGGACGACATACCTGGCCACCCGGGACGTGGACGCCGCCGGTGCCGCGGCCACCGAGGGCGGCGGCACGCTGGTCATGCCGCCCATGGACGTCATGGACCTGGGCCGGATGGCCGTCGTCCAGGATCCGACGAGCGCGGTGTTCGGCCTGTGGCAGGCCCGGGACTTCCCCGGCTTCGGGGTCTCGGGCGAGCCGGGCGCGGTCGTGTGGAGCGAGCTCAACACCGCGGACACGGACACCGCCGCCGACTTCTACGGCTCCGTGCTGGGCATCGCCGCCAGCACCATGAAGGGCGCCGAGGGCTACTTCTCCCTGAACGTGGACGGCACCACCGTCGGGGGCATGCAGGGCCTCGACCAGCTCGGCCCGGACGTGCCCTCGCACTGGCTGACGTACTTCGCCGTGGACGACGTGGACAGCACCGTGGACGCCCTGGTGCGGGCGGGCGGCTTCGTGCTGAAGCCGCCCTTCGACATGATGGCGGGCCGGATGGCCGTCGTGCAGGACCCGCAGGGCGCGCCCTTCGCCCTCATCGCTCCCGTCCCGCCGGAGGCGGCGTAGGCGACGGGCACGCCGCCGTCAGTCCACGCGGCCCAGCACGATCGGGGCCGGGGTGAAGGCGCCGCCGATCTCGACGGCGCCGTCCAGGACGGCCAGAGCGTAGTCGAAGGCGGCGGGCGTGTCGGTGTGCAGGGTCAGCAGCGGCTGGCCCTCGCGCACGGTGTCGCCGGGCTTCGCGTGCAGCTCGACGCCGGCTCCGGCCTGCACCGGGTCCTCCTTGCGGGCCCGGCCGGCACCCAGCCGCCAGGCCGCGACGCCGACGGCGTAGGCGTCCAGCCGCGACAGCACCCCGGAGGCGGGGGCCGGGACGACGTGCCGCTCGCGTGCGGTGGGGAGCGCGGCGTCGGGGTCGCCGCCCTGCGCGGTGATCATGCGACGCCAGCAGTCCATGGCGGAGCCGTCGGCCAGCGCCCGGGCCGGGTCCGCGTCGGGCAGCCCGGCGGCGTCGAGCATCTCGCGGGCCAGGGCCAGCGTCAGGTCGACGACGTCCCGCGGGCCGCCGCCCGCCAGCACCTCGACCGACTCGCGGACCTCCAGGGCGTTACCGGCGGTCAGCCCGAGCGGGGTGGACATGTCGGTGAGGAGCGCGACGGTCTTCACGCCGTGGTCAGTGCCGAGGCCGACCATGGTGCGGGCCAGCTCGGTGGCGTCGTCGAGGTTCTTCATGAACGCCCCCGAGCCGACCTTGACGTCCAGGACGAGGGAGCCGGTGCCCTCGGCGATCTTCTTGGACATGATCGAGCTGGCGATCAGCGGAACGGCCTCCACCGTGCCGGTGACGTCCCGCAGGGCGTAGAGCTTCTTGTCCGCCGGGGCGAGCCCGTCGCCGGCGGCGCAGATGACGGCGCCGACATCGCGCAGGACGTCGAGCATCTCGGCGTTGGAGAGCAGCGCCCGCCAGCCGGGGATGGACTCCAGCTTGTCGAGCGTGCCGCCGGTGTGACCGAGCCCGCGTCCGGAGAGCTGGGGCACGGCCGCGCCGCAGGCCGCGACGAGCGGGGCGAGCGGCAGGGTGATCTTGTCGCCGACGCCGCCGGTGGAGTGCTTGTCGGCGGTGGGGCGGGGCAGCGAGGAGAAGTCCATCCGCTCGCCGCTGGCGATCATCGCGGCCGTCCAGCGGGCGATCTCGGCCCGGTCCATGCCGTTGAGCAGGATCGCCATGGCCAGGGCGGACATCTGCTCATCTGCGACGTGGCCCTGGGTGTAGGCGTCGATGATCCAGTCGATCTGCTCGGTGCTGAGGGTGCCGCGGTCACGCTTGGTGCGGATGACGGAGATGGCGTCCATGCGGGGTTCCTTCGCGGGGCGTCGAGGCTCTGGCTGACGGGGGGCCGGCCCCGGTCCGCACGGGGCGGGGGCCTGGCCCGGGGCGCGTCAGCGTTGCAGGTCGTGCGGGCCGAAGGCGTCGGGCAGCAGCTCGGCCAGGGGGCGGACACCGCCCGGGGTGTCGACGGCGAGCGTCGGGCCCCCGTGCTCCCACAGGAGCTGGCGGCAGCGTCCGCAGGGCATGAGCAGGTCGCCGTTGCGGTCGCAGCAGGTGAAGTGGGTGAGCCGGCCGCCGCCGGTGGCGACGAGCTCGGAGACGAGTCCGCACTCGGCACACAGGGCGACGCCGTAGGCGGCGTTCTCCACGTTGCACCCGCTGACCGTCCGACCGTCCTCGACGAGCGCCGCGGCGCCGACGGGGAAGCCGGAGTAGGGGGCGTAGGCCCGGGACATGGCGTCCCGGGCCAGCTTCCGCAGCGCCTCCCAGCCGGGAGCGGGCGGCTCGGCCGGGGTCACTTGCCCTCGCCCTTGCGGTAGGGGCGGCCGTTGGCCTTCGGCATGCGCAGCCGTTGCGCGGACAGGGCCAGCACGAGCAGCGTCGCCACGTAGGGGGCGGCGGAGACGAACTGGCTGGGCACCTCGTCCACGGACAGGTAGTAGGCGAAGAGCCCGAGCCCGGTGACCCCGGCGACGAGCGCGGTGACCCACTTCCTGCGGTAGATCTCCCAGACGACGGCGAGGGCCAGCAGGATGGCCAGGAACAGCAGGAGCGCGTGGACGTTGGTGCCGCCGCCGCGCAGGTTGAGGCTGTCGGCGTAGCCGAAGAGGCCGGCGCCCATGGCCATGCCGCCGGGCATCCAGTTGCCGAAGATCATCGCGGCGAGGCCGATGTAGCCGCGCCCGCCGGTCTGGCCCTCCTGGTAGATGTTGGCCGCGACCTCGGCGAGGAAGACGCCGCCGAGCCCGGCGAAGCCGCCGGAGATCATCACCGCGAGGTACTTGTACTTGTAGACGTTGACGCCGAGGGACTCGGCGGCCGTCGGGTTCTCACCGCAGGATCGCAGCCGCAGCCCGAAGCTGGTGTGCCACAGCACCCACCAGCTGAACGGCACCATCAGCAGCGCGACGACCGTCAGCAGGGAGAGGTTGGTGACGAGACCGCCGACGATCCCGGCGAGGTCGGAGACGAAGAACCAGTGTTCGTTGTTGAGGTCGCGCATCCAGTCCGAGAGCCCCGGCACGGTGATGCTGGTGATCGAGTCGATCGGCGGGGACTGCTTCTCGGTGCCGCCCTCCATCGTGTCGAAGGTGAACTTCGACAGATAGCGGGTGACGCCGACGGCGAGGATGTTGATCGCCACACCGGAGACGATGTGGTTGACGCCGAAGGAGACGGTGGCGATGGCGTGGATCAGCCCGCCGAGCGCGCCGCCGACGATGCCGAAGACGACGCCCGTCCACGGGCCCCACTGCACACCCGCCCAGGCACCGAACCAGGTGCCGAGGATCATCATGCCCTCGAGGCCGATGTTGATCACGCCCGCGCGCTCGGCCCACAGGCCGCCGAGCCCGGCGAGGCCGATCGGGACGGCCAGGCGCAGGGCGGCGGAGACCTGGCCGGTGGAGGTGATGCCGTTGGCGTCGGTGATCAGCCGGACGGCGGAGAACAGCGCGAGGCCGGCCGCGATGACCAGCATCCACTGGGCGAGGGTCAGCCGGCGTCGGTCCGCGCGCTGGTGCGGCGACGGCGGCGGCGTCGGCTTGGTCGTGACGACGGTGCTCATGCCGAGGCCCCCTTGCTCAGGTTCTGGCTGTTACCGCCGGCGGCGCCCGCGGCCTGGGCGGCGAGTTCCTCGCCGACCCGCTGTTGCTGGCGGCGCAGGCCCCAGCGACGCACCGCCTCGTAGCTGACGACGACGGCGATCACGATCAGGCCCTGCATGATCGTGGCGATCTCGCGCTCGTAGCCGTTGAAGTCGAGCGTCTGGGACGCGATGTCGAGGAAGGCGATCAGCAGGGCGCCGAGGGCGATGCCGACCGGGTGGTTGCGGCCGAGCAGCGCGATGGTGATGCCGGTGAAGCCGACGCCGACGGGGAAGACGAGGCTGTAGGTGTGGGAGTCGCCGAGCAGCACCGGCATGCCCGCCATGCCCGCGACGGTGCCGGAGATCACCATGGAGGTGAAGACCATCCGCTTGGCGTCGACGCCGCTGGCGGCCGCCGCGCTCTGGCTGGCTCCGGTGGCGCGCAGGTCGAATCCGAACCGGGTGCGGTTCAGGACGAGCCAGTAGAGGACGCCGAGGAGGACGGCGACGACGATGAAGCCGTAGATGACGCCCCCGGGCCCGGTGTCGAAGCCGGGGAACCAGCCGGACTCGGGGATCAGGCCCGTCGTCAGGTTGTTGCCACGCTGCTCGCCGAACTGGGCGGGCAGGATCAGGTAGGCGATGATGCTCGTCGCGATGGCGTTGAGCATGATCGTCGAGACGACCTCGCTGACCCCGCGCGTCGTCTTGAGGATGCCCGCGATACCGGCCCAGAAGGCGCCGGTGAGCATCGCCACGAGGACGATCGCCAGCACGTGCAGCGGCGCGGGCAGCTCGATCGCGGCACCGACGATGGCGGCGATCACGGCCGCGAGCCGGTACTGGCCGTCCACACCGATGTTGAAGAGGTTCATCCGGAAGCCGACGGCGACCGCGAGCGCGGCGATGTAGTACGTCGTGCTCCGGTTGAGGATGTTGACCTGGATGTCGGCGTTGCCCGCGTACTCCACCATCAGGACGTACGGCTCGACCGGGTTGCGGCCGGAGAGCAGCAGCACCACCGAGGTCAGCAGGACCGCCACGCCGAGGGCGAGGACAGGGCCGCCGAAGGCCATGATCAGACGGTCGGTGTCGAACCTCCCGCCAGGCGTCCGGGCGGATGCTCCCGGCTCGGGCGATCCGGGCTTCCCGCCGTCGGTCACGTCGCCACCACCGTCACTCATGCTCGTTCTCCTCGTTCTGGGCGCCGTCGGTGTCGTCGCCGGGCCGGGCGTCCTGGGGCCCTTCCTCGTGCTCCAGGTGGCCGGACGCGGCACCGGTCATGGCGGTGCCCAGCTCCTCCGGGGTGATCGTGGCGGGGTCCGCGTCGGCGACGAGCCGGCCGCGGTAGATGACCCGCAGGGTGTCGGACAGGCCGATCAGCTCGTCCAGGTCGGCGGAGATCAGCAGCACGGCCAGCCCCTCGTGGCGGGCCTCGCGGATCTGGTCCCAGATCTGGGCCTGGGCGCCGACGTCCACGCCGCGCGTGGGGTGCGCGGCGATGAGGAAGCGCGGCGTGTGGCTCATCTCCCGGCCGACGATCAGCTTCTGCTGGTTGCCGCCGGACAAGGAGGCCGCGGTGACCTCGATGCCCGGCGTGCGGACGTCGTACTCCTCGACGATCCGCTCGGTGTCGGCCCGGGCCTCCTTCGGCTTCAGCCAGTAGCCGTTGCTGTTGGGCTTCTCGGTGACGTGGCCGAGGATGCGGTTCTCCCACAGCGGGGCCTCCAGCAGCAGGCCGTGCCGGTGGCGGTCCTCGGGGATGTAGCCGACGCCGCCCTCGCGGCGCTTGCGGGTGGCCCAGCCGGTGATGTCCTCCTCGCCGAGCCGGATCGTTCCGGCGTCGGCGTGCCGCAGGCCGATGAGGGCGTCGACCAGCTCCGTCTGGCCGTTGCCCTCGACGCCCGCGAGGCCGAGGACCTCACCCGCGTGGATGGTGAAGTCGATCTCGTCCAGGACGGTGCGGTGCCCGTGCTCGGCGTCGTGGATGCGGACGGTCAGCCCCTCGACGGTGAGCACCGGCCGGTCGGTGACGGTGGACTCGCGCGTCTCCGGGACGGGCAGTTCACTGCCGACCATGAGCTCGGCGAGCTGCTTGCTCGTGACGTCCCGCGGGTGGACGGAGGCGACCGTCGTGCCGCGCCGGATGACGGTGATGTCGTCCGCGACGGAGAGCACCTCGCCGAGTTTGTGCGAGATGAAGATGACGGTCAGGCCCTCGGCCTTGAGCTCGCGCAGGTTGTCGAAGAGCGCGTCCACCTCCTGCGGGACGAGCACGGCCGTCGGCTCGTCCAGGATGAGCGTGCGGGCGCCCCGGTAGAGGACCTTGAGGATCTCCACCCGCTGGCGGTCCGCGACGCCGAGGTCCTCGACGAGGACGTCGGGGCGGACGCCGAGCCCGTAGGCCTCGGAGATCTCCAGGATCTTCGCGCGGGCCTTCCCGCCGATCCCGTGGAGGGACTCACTGCCGAGCACGACGTTCTCGAGCACCGTGAGGTTGTCGGCGAGCATGAAGTGCTGGTGCACCATGCCGATGCCGCGGGCGATGGCGTCGGCGGGGCTGTGCAGGGTGACCTGCTCGCCGTCGACGGTGATGGTGCCCTCGTCCGGCTTCTGCATGCCGTAGAGGATCTTCATCAGCGTGGACTTGCCCGCGCCGTTCTCCCCCACGATCGCGTGCACCGTGCCCTTGTCGACGGACAGGTGGATGTCGTGGTTGGCGACGACGCCGGGGAAGCGTTTGGTGATGCCGGCCAGCTCTACGGCGGGCGGACTGCTGGAGGCGAAGATGGTGCACTCTCCTCGGGGCTAAGGAGCGGGCTCGAACGGGGGTGGGCTCGAACGGAGTGGCGATGGGGCGGGGGGTGCGGGGGTGGCGTGGGTGACGGTACCGCGCCGAGCCCCTGACTACGCGCGTAGAGTCCCCGGTTGACGGGGCACTCCTCACTCAGCGGGAGGGCGCACGGTGAGCCCGGGAGACCGGACGCCTCCCCGGACGGCGCGGGAAGACCGTGCGGGCGCGCTTCCCGCGCCGCCCCCGGGAGACGTGCCGCCCCCGGGAGTGCCGGGCGGCCCGGCCCGGTGAGCGCGAGGGGAGCACCCACCGGTTCCGGGCCGGGTCCGTACGCGTACGGCGGCGGTCAGCGAACCCGCGTCACGGGGTGGTGTTCACCGTGATCCGGCCGGCGATGATGTCCTCCTTGGCCTTGGCCACGGCCGCGGTCAGGTCGGTCATCTCCTTGTACGCGGGGTTGGACTCCGACAGGGCGACGCCGTCGGTCTCCAGGTTGTAGCGGACGACGCCGGACTGCGGGTCGCCGTCCTCCACGGACTTGATGAGCTCGTAGACCGCGTCCGGGACGTCCTTGGTCATCGAGGTCAGGATCGAGTCCTTGTACGGGGCCAGGGTCTTCTGGGCGTACTGGTCCGAGTCCACGCCGATGACCCACTCGCCGCGGGCGGCGACGGCCTCGATCACGCCCTGACCGGCGAGACCGGCCGCGTGGTAGATGACGTCGGCCTTCGCGTCGAGCTGGCCGCGCGCGGCCTCCTTGCCGAGGTCCGGCTTGGAGAAGCCGTTCATGTTCGGCGGCTGGGTGAGGTACTGGCTCTTGACCGTGATGTCGGGGTTGGTGTCCTTGACGCCCTGGACGAACCCGGCCTCGAACTTCTTGATCAGCGGCACCTCGACACCGCCGACGAAGCCGACGACGTCGGTCTCGGTCGCGTGGGCGGCGGCGACACCGGCCAGGTAGGAGCCCTGCTCCTCACTGAAGACCATGTTGACGATGTTGTCGCCCTTGGCCTGCTCGTCGTCGATGAGGCCGAACGTGGTGTCCGGGTACGCCTCGGCGGCCTCGGCGATGGGGCCCGCGTAGGCGAAGCCGACGCCGATGACCGGGTTGTAACCCTGGCGCGCCAGCTCCTTGAGCCGGGAGGCCTTGTCGGCGTCCGACTCGCCGTCCGACGGCTCGAGGTCCTCACCCTCCCAGCCGAACTCGTCCTGGGCGCGCTGCAGACCCGCGTAGGCGGCGTCGTTGAAGGACTGGTCGCCCCGGCCACCGACGTCGTAGGCGATGGCGGCACCCTTGTCCCCGGAGGACTCGGTGGAGGTGCCACCGCAGGCAGCGGTGGTGAGTGCGAGAGCCGCGGTGGCGGTGACCGCGGCGGCAATCTTGGTGACCCGACGCAAGAGGAGGTCTCCTTCGACTCTCAGGAAGCGCCCCTTCCGGCGCTGGCTCTCGGCCTCAGAGTAACGCGCGTAGATGTCAGGTAAAGCCCTGGCTTCCGTCCGTTATCGTTTCGGTGTTAACCGCGACTTCCGGCCAGCCGTCCGCCCATCCGGACCCGCCTCGGCCATGGGCATATCCGCCCTGGTGAGAGCGCTGATCCAGCCCCGCGGAGCAGCCCGGAACCGATGCGGTCGCGGCCCGATACCGGCCCGTGGCCGCCCCGGCACCGGACGTGTCCGGGCCGGCGGCTCAGCCGTGGGCGGCGTCCAGGAGGGCGGCGGCCGTGAAGAGCTCCACGCCGACCTTGATCGCCCGCTCGTCGGCGTCGAAGTCCCCCTGGTGGATGTCCCGCGGCGTCGGGTCCCCGGGCGGGCGCACGCCGAGGCGGGCCATGGCGCCGGGCACCTGCTCCAGGTACCAGGAGAAGTCCTCACCGCCGAGGGACTGCTCGGTCGACTCCACCGTGTGCGCCCCGCGCCGGGCCGCCATCGCGTTGCGCAGCAGCTCCGTCGTGGTCGTCTCGTTGACGACGGGCGGGACACCCCTGATGTAGGTGATCTCCGGCTTGGCCTGG
Organism: Streptomyces sp. JJ38; assembly: GCF_019303475.1. Classification (GTDB taxonomy): domain Bacteria; phylum Actinomycetota; class Actinomycetes; order Streptomycetales; family Streptomycetaceae; genus Streptomyces. The sequence goes on along the minus strand of NZ_JABLSI010000008.1, from coordinate 141,124 downwards.
TGCAGGCTCGCGACCTCGTCGACGGCCGCGTGCACGACGTCGGGCGCGGCACGCCAGCCGGGGAGGTCGAGGCAGCGGACGGTGCCCGAGAGCTCCGCGCGCTGCGGGATGACGTTGGGAGCGTGCCCCGAGACGATGCGCCCCCAGGTGACGGCGAGCCCCGCCCGGGTGTCCACGCGGCGCGCCAGGAGCGCGGTGACGTCGGTGACGACGCGGGCGGCGGCCGTGACCAGGTCGGTCGTCAGGTGGGGGCGGGCGGTGTGGCCGCCGGGGCCCTCCAGGGTGACCTCCAGCCGGTCGCAGGCGGAGGTGATGGGGCCGGGGCGGAGGCCGATCCGGCCGGCGTCCACGCGGGGGTCGCAGTGGACGGCGAGGATGCGCCCGACGCCGTCGAGCGCACCGCCGTCGATGGCGTCCGTCGCACCCCCGGGGAGCACTTCCTCGGCGGGCTGGAAGACGAGCCGGACGGAGTGGGGCAGCCGCCCGCGCCGGGCGAGGTCGGCGAGGACGAGGCCCGCGCCGAGGACGACGGTGGTGTGGACGTCGTGGCCGCAGGCGTGTGCCCGGTCGGGGACGGTCGAGCGGTAGGACACGGTTTTCGTGTCCGGAATGGGCAGGGCGTCGATGTCGGCGCGCAGCGCGAGCAGGGGACGGCCGCCGTCCCAGGACTCGGCCAGGCCGGGGTGGATGTCGCAGATCAGCCCGGTGCCGATACCCAGTACGCGGGGGCGTAGGCCGGCCTGTTCGAGGCGTGCCTTGATCGCCGCGGTGGTCCGGTACTCCTGGTGCCCCAGCTCGGGGTGCATGTGCAGGTCCCGCCGGAACGTGATGAGCTCGCGGCACAGGTCGCCGGGCAGGGCCCCTTCCAGGGGTGTCTCACCGGCCGTCCGCTGGGTGGACTTGGCTGACAGCAGTTGGTTCACCCGACTGAGCGTATGCCCCCGGAGGCCCTAACTGGCCAGTGATCACGGAAAGTTAAGCCACACAGGGGAAAAATCCATGGCACTCAACGCGCATACGCCCCGAGTGAGATGGGTATACCAATTGGTTGATTGCCACCGCTTGCCTCCCCCCTGGGCCGTTCTGGCATGTTTCGCCGGTTCCGCGCGCGACTGACTGACGCCGGTGGTTCGGCGCGGCCGCGGGGCCGTGTCCGGGAGAGGGCGAAGGGCCGTGTGGGGGCCGGCCCACCAGGCCTCTGGGCGCCGTACGTTCAGCGCCCGCCGCGTTCCGGCGGGTGGCCGTGCGGCGGATTGCTGGACGACAGCGGGTGCTTGCCGAGATCGCTCCAGTCGAGCGCTCTGGCGACCTCGCGCTGGGCCTTCTCGGCCACCGCGCGGGTCTCCGCGGGAACATCGCCGTGTTCGGCTATGAGGCTGTCGTAGATCGGCGCGGGGCCGGTCGCCGGCTGCGCCGGTCGGGTCATCGTCATGTCAGTCTCCGTTAGGGCACGGGCCCGCCCGGGTTGGACGGGACGCCCGGCGAGCGTACTCACGTACACGTCAACCGCTCACCAGCGGGTCCGCGTCCGCCTACCGCGTGTGTTCTTCGCCACGCCGCACCCGGGCGGGCCGGTGGAGGGCCACGGGAGCCGACGGACCGTCAGCGCGGCGGCCCGGCGGGGGCAGCCGTCAGCGCGCCCCGCCGCCCACCGGTCAGGCCCCGGAGGCGGGCAGGCGCTGGACGCCGCGGGCCGTGGCGGTGACGCCGGAGAGGAAGCCCTGGGCGCGCGGCGAGGCGCCTGCACTGAGCCAGGCCGGGTCCACGTCGCAGACGGCGACCTCGACCCCCGTGCCGGCCAGGGCGAGCGGCAGCGTGTGCACGACCGTGGACGGGAAGCTGAGGATCGTGCGGGCGACGGGCCCGCGGCGGGCCACGAGCTCCAGCGGCAGGTCCGGGCGGACGATCTCCAGGTCGCACTCGACCGCGACGCGGTGCAGCTTCTCGGTGCGCTCCCTGCGGTGCGCGAAGTACCGCACGGCACCGTGCGCGCGGGCGAGCGAGCGCACGGCCTCCACATACCGGTCGACGTCGACGACGCCCGTTTCCGCGAGCGAGGTGCCCACGAGGTCACTGCCGTTGATCAGGGCGGGCGGGCCGAAGCGCTCCCGGGTCCAGGCGAAGGTGTTCTCGACGACGGTGACGTGCTCGGGCGGCTCGACCGGCATCGAGCTGAACAGCTCGACACGCCGCCGCGGTCCGGGCGTCAGCCGCCGCCGGGCGCGCCGCGAGGCGGGCGTGAACAGCAGCGCCCGCGCGCCCCCGGCGCCCTTGCGGTGCCATCGGGTGAAGCGTTTCGCCCCGGCGGCGAGCTGGGCGGTGAACTCCATCGTGGCGGTGCCGTCGTCGACGACGGTGAGGTCGGCCGCGGTGCCGGACAGGGCGAGGAGCAGCTGCACGTACCGCGAGAACGGGTCCCCGATGACGATGCGCCCCGCCTCCCGCAGCGGGCGGGCGAGCGCGGTGACGGTCCGCAGGGGCGCCCCGGCCCCGCCCCTGGCCTCCGCCCAGTCGACGGCGTGCCCCTCGTCTCGGGCCAGCTGGGCCATGCGACGGAGCTGACCGCGCGTCATGGGGTCGTGCGGGGGCAGGACGACGACGGTCACGGACGCGCGCGGTGCGCGGGCGTGCGCCCACTCCAACACGTTGAGCAGCTGGACCGGGCTTTCGACGAAGGCCAGGGTCCCCCCGCCCCCGGCCCGGCGCGGGCCGGTGCGCTCGGGCTCGGGGGCGGGGGTGGCGGTGGTGGTCACCTCGAACTCGCGCGGGCTCGTCAGACCCGCGCGGGCTCGCCGGCGCCCTGGGTCTCCTCGGCCTCGGCGATGACGCCCTTGACGCGGCGCAGCTTCTTCATGGGAGCCAGCTCGCTGTCGTAGACCTTCTTGACGCCGTCGCCGAGGGAGGACTCGATGGTGCGGATGTCGCGCACCAGTCGCTGGAGGCCGCCGGGCTCGACGGAGGCCGCCTGGTCCGAGCCCCACATGGCGCGGTCCAGGGTGATGTGCCGCTCGACGAAGACGGCGCCGAGGGCGACGGCGGCGAGCGTCGTCTGGAGACCGGTCTCGTGGCCGGAGTAGCCGATCGGCACGTTCGGGAACTCGTTCTGCAGGGTGTGGATCATCCGCAGGTTGAGCTCCTCGGCCTTGGCCGGGTAGGTGGAGGTGGCGTGGCAGAGCAGGATGTTCTCGCTGCCCAGGACCTCGACCGCGTGGCGGATCTGCTTCGGCGTCGACATGCCGGTGGAGAGGATGACCGTGCGGCCGGTGGCGCGCAGGGAGCGCAGCAGCTCGTCGTCGGTCAGGGAGGCCGAGGCCACCTTGTGGGCGGGGAGGTCGAACTTCTCCAGGAAGGCGACGGCCTCGGTGTCCCACGGGGAGGCGAACCAGGCGAGGCCCTTCTCCTTGCAGTACTCGTCGATCTTGCGGTACTCGTCCTCGCCGAACTCGACGCGGTGCCGGTAGTCGATGTAGGTCATCCGGCCCCAGGGGGTGTCGCGCTCGATGTCCCACTGGTCGCGCGGGGTGCAGATCTCCGGGGTGCGCTTTTGGAACTTGACGGCGTCGCAGCCGGCGTCGGCCGCGGCGTCGATCAGCGCGAAGGCGTTCTCCAGCTCGCCGTTGTGGTTGATGCCGATCTCACCGGTGACGTAGACGGGCTGCCCCGGGCCGGCGGTCTTGGCGCCGAGGGTGCGGAGACGGGGGTTGTTCATGGGAGGTTTCCTTCTTCCGGGCGTTGCACGGTCTGGCTGGGGCGGTTCTGGAAGTGCTCGCTGTTCTGGTGGTTCTGGTGGTTCTGGTGGCTCTGGCTGTTCTTCAGCGGAAGCCGCGGCGCCTGCGGTTCGGGCCCAGGTGTCGGGCTCACAGATCGGAGCCCCTGAGAGAGGGGCCGAGGAGCCAGGCGGCGATCTCGCGGATCGCCCCCGAGCCCCCGGGGGTGGAGGTGACGGCGCGTGCGGCGCCGCGCACGACGTCGTGCGCGCTCGCGACGGCGACCGGCCAGCCGACGAGGCCGAAGCAGGGCAGGTCGTTCACGTCGTTGCCCACGTAGAGCACGCGCTCGGGCGCGATGTCCTCCTCCTCGCACCACTGCTTGAGCGCGACGTCCTTGCGGTCGATGCCGTGGAGCACGGGGAGGTTCAGCTTCCGGGCGCGGGCGGCGACGACCGTGTTCACCTCCGTGGACAGGATCAGCACCGGCAGCCCCGCGCGGCGCAGCGCGGCGATGCCGAGCCCGTCGCCGCGGTGCACGGCGACCGTCTCCCGTCCGTCGGAATCGACGTACACCCGGTCGTCGGTCTGGGTGCCGTCGAAGTCCAGTACGACCGCGTCGACGTCCTCGCGGGCGGGCAGCGTGCCCGCCCGCCGGGTGTCGAGGAGCGGGGCCAGCGCGCGGGCGCGGGCGAGTTCGTGCGGGTCGTCGACCTCCAGCACCCGGGCGGGGTCGGTGCGCACGAGGTCGGTGCGGCCGAAGAAGCGGTGGCCCGCGGCGCGGAAGCCGTCGGCGCGCATGGCGTAGGCGGCGCCGGTCTCCAGGTAGTCCTGCGGCCGGTCCTGGCGGCGCGGGCGGAACGCCTTGTCGTGGTTGACGCCGTCGGCGCCGGGGCCGCGCCCGGGCGACCCCTCGGCCTGCTCCCGCCACACGAAGCCGTGGAAGGGGGCGACGGTCAGGGCCGAGTCGGCGCCGTCGGCGAGCACGGCCGCGGCGACCCCGGCGACGTCGTCCCGGTCGATGAACGGGCTGGTGCACTGCACCAGGAGGACGACGTCGACCGGGCGCCCCTGTTGGGCCTCGAAGGTGTCCATGGCGTGCAGGACGGCGGCCTCGCTGGTGGCGGTGTCCCCCGCGATCTCGGCGGGCCGCTCGATGACGCCCGCCCCGGCCTCGCGGGCGGCGGCGGCGATGGCGGGATCGTCGGTGGACACGGCGACGTCGCTGACGTGCTCGGCCGCCAGGCACGCGCGCACGGCCCGGGCGACGAGCGGGACGCCGCCGACCGGCGCGAGGTTCTTGGCGGGCACGCCCTTGGAGCCGCCCCGGGCGGGGATCACGGCGAGGACGGTGGGTGGCACGGTGGCTCCTTGGCTCACGTCGGGCCCCGGGGGCCGGTGCGGTTCGGCGGGCCCGGCGGGCCCGGCGGCGGGGGTCACAGTTGCCCCATGCGGCGGATCACGGGCGCCACGCGCTGCACGCCCTGGCGGTAGGCGCCCCGCGCGGCACGCCGCACGACGCGCCGGGCCGCGCCGCCCAGTCCCGCGGCCGAGCCGCCAGCCGAGGCGTTCGGGGTGCCGTCGGGCGTCAGGCCGTAGCGGCCGAGGAGGCCCGGCAGATAGCCCCCGGCCGTGACGCTCGTGTAGTAGGGGTTGAGCGGCGGCAGCTCCTCGGCGAGCAGTTCGGCGATCCGCTTGCGGGCGACATCGAAGGCCGCCTCGTAGCCGCCGTCGGCCGCGACTCCCTGACGTGCCGTCCACTCCGGGTCGGGCGTGGGCAGCTCGCCCGCGTCCAGCCGGTCCCAGGAGGTCAGGCACCCGGAGCCGACGAAGTGGTGGTTGCCGAGGGCCTCGCGGATGCCCAGGTCGGTGAGGATGCCGGTCGGGATGCCGCGGTGCAGGGACTCCAGTGCCGCCGTCGAGCTCACGGTGACCAGGACGTCCGTGCGGTCCAGCACCTCGCCCATGTGCCCGTAGACCAGTCGGCAGTTGTCCGGCAGCCCCCCGGGCAGCCGGTCCGCAAGCCGCTGGTAGGGCAGCTCCTCGACGTGCGTCGTGTGCTCGCCGGGGCGGCTGCGCAGCTTGATCAGCACCTCACGCTCCGGGTACAGCCGGGCGTGACCGACGGCGCGCTGGAGCAGGTGGAGCCGGTCCTTGCGGGTGTCGGGCACGGACGGCTGGACGGCGAACGTGACGGTGTAGGGGCGCTCGTCGGACGGCGCGTACGGCGCGCCTCCGAGGAAGGGGAGCGCGCACTCCACGACGCTCCCGGTGCGCGTGCCCACGCCCGCGTACACGGCGCGGAAGCGGTCCGCGTCGCTGGCACAGTTCGCGAGCACGATGTCGGCCCCGTTGCGCAGGAGCAGGCCGTCGGTCAGCTTCTCGTAGACGACGCCCACGTACCCCGTGACGACGACCGGGCGCCGCCGTCTCCCCTGCCACTGGTTGGCCAGCCCGTGCAGCATGGCCTGGACGGCTCCGCCGACGCAGGCCAGCACGACGACGTCGTAGGCGTCCTCCGCCCCGGCCTGGGCGAGGAACTCGGCCGTCGTCACCTCGCGGACGTCCGCGCCTCTCACGCCCGTGTCCTGGAGCTGGCGGGCGGTGGGCGTGGCCCGTCCGCGCAGGAGCATGCCGTCGACGACGGCGTCCCCGGAGGCTTCGACGAGGCGCTGCGCGGTGAGCGCGCCCCACTTCCACCGGGTGTCGGAGTCGGCGAGTACCGCGACGCGCACGGCGCGTCCGGCGGACTCGGAAGGGGTTGGTACTGGCACGTCCCCGACGCTAGGAACCGATTCCGCAGGACTGCCCAACGCTGAGGCAACGGAGGGTTAACAGGACTTCGCCGGTTGGCCAACCCGCCCATTTCAGGACGTAGTTAACGACTCGTACACCACGGGTTCACGTCAGCGGCGACCACACGTCACGTGGCGCGGGAGCCGGGCCGGGTGCGCGCCGCCGGGCGTTCACCGGACGTTCGAGGGCGGTGATGTAGGGGCGGGGGAAGAGTGGTGACCGGGCGGCCGGGGTGGGAGGAAGGCGTGAGCGACCGCCGACGCCGGACGCCGGGGCTCCGTGTGTGCCGGTGCCCGCCCCGGCCGCTGACGCGTCGGCCCGGCACGGCGGTCGGCGCGGTGATGCTCAGCCGTTCAGCTCCGCGGCCAGCTTCTGAGCGTCCTTCTCACTGAAGTTGCCGCTCACGACGATGTTGCCGCCGGAGATCCGCTGGGAGACCTGCGGCGCCGACAGCACCCTGCCGCCGTCTCCCTCGCCGAGGACGATCGCGATCCGGTTCTTCGGCGGTGTCTGGACGGCCGCGTTCGCCGAGAGTTCGCCGAACCGACGGCCGTCCTCCTCGGACAGCGCGATGTTGACCGTCCAGCCCTGCGCGGTCTGGGACAGCTCGGCGGCCGCCTCCACGGGCGCGCTCAACCGCAGCGCGGCGGCGTCCCGCAGACGGAGACACTCGGCGTCCGGCGCACTCGTGTTCTCGATCCACACGCCGGGCTCCTCGGGCGGACAGGGCCCGTTGGTCACGGCCTCGACGGGGTGGAAGCGCAGGGGTGGCGGCTCCACGGACGACGGGCGGTCGGCGGAGGGCGACTTGCGGTCCTCCGCCGACTCGCCACCGCCGGAGCAGGCGGCGAGGGCCAGCAGGGCGCCGACGGCCGAAGCGGTGGCCAGTACCCGGTGAGCGCGGGGAGAACGGCGAACGCGGGGAGAGGCGGGAGGGGGGCCGGGGACGACGGCCCCGGCACGACCGGCGGTGGAGCGGTAGGCGAATCTCATGCCGTCGAGTCTCTCAACCGACGGACTTCCCCGGATGGGCTCGGGCGAGAAAGCCGGAGCAGCGGGAGAAGTGCGGAGCGTGGGGAGAAGAAGATGGGGCGCGGGCGGGATCGGGGGAACATATCCCGCCCGCGCCAATGCGCGGACCCGTCGGTACGGGGGGAACCTCGGGTGTCGCGCTCGCCGATGACCAGTCGGCTCACTCTCTACTGCGTCAGGGTGTCGAAAAACGTTACGCCGGGGTCCGCGCGGTGCCGGAACGGTCCTCGGTGGCGGACGTCGCAGGGGTCGCCGGACCCGGCTGAGCAGGGATGACGGGCACGCCATCGGCCTCAGGACCGCTCGCGGCACCGGGGTGGTCACCGCCGCCGGAACCGGGCTCGCCTCCGTGGTCGGAGCCGGGCTTGCCGCCGCTGGAGCCGGGGGCGGGGTTACCGGGGTTGGGGCTGCCCGGCTTGGAGCCGGGGCTACCGGGGTTACCCCGGTTGGGATGGCCCGGCTTGGAGCCGGGGCTGCCGGGAGTGTCGCCCGGGCCGCCGTCACCGTTGCCCGGTCCTCCACCGGTTCCGGGGCCGCCGGGGGTGGGGTTATGGGGAGCGGGATCGCCGTTGCCAGGGGCGGGGTCACCGTTGCCGGGGGCGGGGTCACCGTTGCCGGGAGCGTTGGGCGGTCCGGGGTTCGGGCCCTGCGGGTTGCCCGGTGGATCGATCACCTCGTCGCCGCCTTCCAGACCGCCTCCGGGCACCTCGTCGCCGCCCTCCAGACCGCCTCCGGGCACCTCGTCGCCGCCCTCCAGACCGCCGTCGCCGTCACCGCCCGCGGGGAAGGTGGGCCCGGTGGGCAGGTCGCGACCGGAATCCTCGCCAGAGCCCGGAGAGCCGGAGTCGTTCTCACCCCCGTTGCCGCCGTCGCCGCCGCCATCGGCACGCCCGTCGCCGTCGTCACCGTCGCCACGGGAGCCGCAGAAGCGGGATATGTGCTCGGAGCCGCCCGCGGCCTCGGCCAGCTGCCGCCGTTCGGCCGTCTGGATCAGCTCACGCTCGTACGCACGGCACAGATGGGCCACCATCGCGCGGTCCCGCTCCGTGCGGGGCAGCGTGGGCAGGAGCCAGTCGAGGGACCAGGACAAGTCGGCGTCACCGCCGCGCCCGTCGACGGCGTCCTCGCCGCCCGCGCCCGGCCGGCCGGAGGCGGGGTCGTCGTGAGAGCCGGTCCGCGGCGCTCCACCGGCCGGGCCTCGGCTGTCCTGGGAGTCGCGTTCGCCGGGCGCGGAGCCGTCGTCCTCGGAGACGAGGGGCGGGGCGGTGGTGCTCCGGCCGGGCTCCCGGGTGGGAGGGTCGAACGGGGCCGTCAGGGCACCCGTCGTCGCGGCGACGGCGACGCCGCCGAGGGCACATCCGGCCAGGGCGACGGCGAACCCGGCACGCAGGGGACGACCGGTGCGCCGCAACGCGCGTCGACCGATATCGGGCACCGAGGTACCCAGTGCCCCGCCGCCCGCCACCGGGGCGGTCTGGGCCCGCCCCTCGCGGGTCTCGCGGAACGCGGTCAGGGCGGCGGCCTCACCGGGCATTTCAGCAGATTCAGGGCAGCTCGGGATCAACTCGCCGAGCAACTCGGCAAGCCGCTGAGCGTTCCCGGCCCCGGAAACGCCGTCCGGCACCGCGCCCTCGCCATCCCGGGGCATTTCGGGTCTGTCACCCGGTCTCCCGCGCAGCAGCCGCTCCGCAGCCTCCTCGTCCAACCATGCGTACCGGTCGTCGGCCATCACGTTTCCCTCAGCGTCGGGGCCGCCCTTTCCGTCACACTGCGGGATTGGTTCAGCGCTTGATCAGGAATGGTTACTTCCAGACCGTCTTCTGCCTCATCAGCCCCGTCGAGCAGCTCCGCCAGCCTACGCAGGCCACGGTGGGCGGCGGTGCGCACGGCCCCCGCCCGTTTGCCCAGCACGGCGGCGGCCCCCTTGGCGTCCAGCCCCACGACGACGCGCAGAACCACCGCCTCGGCCTGATCGCGGGGCAGCCGGGAGATGAGGGCCATCGCGCGCCCCGTGCCCAGCGACTCCATCGCCTCGTCCGCGGTGTCGACGCCGTCCGGAATGCCGGTCAGCTCGCTCTCGTCCGCTCCCTGCACCGGCCGCCGGCCCCGGGCCCGGATGTGGTCCAGGGCGCGGTTGCGCGCGATGCGCGCCGTCCAGCCCCGGAAGCGGTCCGCGTCACCGCTGAACCGGTCCAGGTCCCGCGCTATCTGGAACCACGCCTCGGAGGCGACGTCCTCGGCGTCCGCCTCCGGCACGAGAGTCCTGACGTAGCCGAGCAGCCTCGGCTGCACAGCGCGGTACACGGTCCGAAAGGCGGACTCGTCACCTTCCTGGGCCGCGCATAGCGCGGCAGTCAGTTCCGCGTCATCCCCCTGCACGCTGCCCTGCCCCTACTTTGCGTCGATTCGCGACAGACGGTCCGGCCACACCCCTGGCCGGGCGCGCCTCCCACAACAGATGTTCAAGCTTCGACCAACGTCGATGCGTCCAGAAGGCTAGCCCTCCAGAGCACCCCCGTCCATGCCGGACGGGTGAGTAAGTGAACTTGCATCTGTACTTGCAGGTGTACTTGCACGCGCGTGCGCCCCCCTTGATAACCGCTCGATAACGGGTGCGAAACGGCGGCGGCGCGCTGTAACACATCCCGGCGCGCCGACGCAGAGAGAGGTACGGGCTTGCCTGCGCAGTCCGTGAACGACGGCGGCCGGGGTCTCTCCTGTGGGGGGTGGCGACCTCGGCCGTCCTCGCGTCCGGACCCGGAGAACCTCCCCGGGGCACGGGACGACCGCGCCGCCCCAACCCCCGCGGAGTCACCCCCCGTCGGCCCTTCGCGCACCTGACCCCCGAGGACCTCTCCCCCGAACCCCCGCGGACCCATACCCGCCAGACCCGACGCCACGTGGCCCGCCTCCCCGCACCCCGGCAACCTCACACCCGAGAGCCCCGCGGTTCCCCATACGGTCACAGCATCTTCACGCCCACTCGTACAACCTTCTACGACCTCACGCGTCCCCGCCTCCGACCTGCCGCCAAACGCGCGCGGGCGCGGAGCGTGACGTGCGAGGATCAGTGCGTGGCAGACGCGACGAACAGATGTTCGGGCACGCTGACCGCCCTCGTGGAACAGGCCCAACAGGGAGACGAGGAGGCGTTCCGAGCGGTCTACCGACAGGTGAACCCGGACCTCCTCAGATACGTCACCGTCATCGTCGGCAGCCAGGACGCCGAGGACGTCGTCGCTGAAACCTGGCTCCAACTCACCCGCGACCTGCTCCACTTCGACGGCGGGGGCGCCGCCTTCCGCCGCTTCGCCCTCACCGTCGCCCGCAACCGCGCCCGCGACCTCGCCCGCCGCCGCGGCCGGCGTGCCACGGAACTCACCACGCAGAACCACCTCTTACCCGAACCCCGAACCGCCGAAAGCGGAACCACGACGGACGTCGCCGAGATCGTCGGAACCCGGCTCTCCACCCAGGACGCCCTCGCCATCATCGGGTCGCTTCCCCGGCCGCAAGCGGAAGCCGTCATACTGCGCGTGATCCTGGGCCTCGGCACGAAGGACGCCGCGTGCGTCCTCGGCAAGCGCCCCGGCGCCGTCGCCATGGCGCTGTCCCGGGGCCTGCGCACCCTGGCCCGCGCCTACGGAGACGGAAACGACGAGGGAGGTGCCCAGCGTGACCAGCCGCGATGACGCACGACGACGCCCCACGGGGCCGTCCGACGACGCACGGCGGGCCGCCCGGGCCCCGCTCGATCGCGCCCCCTCCACACCCCAGATCCTCGACGCCGCCGCCGCGCCGCCCACCGGGAACGAACTCCGCGGCGAGGAAGCGGCCCTGGCCGCGTTCCGCGCCGCCCGCGACGCCCGCGACGCCCGCGACGCCCGCAACGCGGCTCGCGCGGCGGGCGTCTCCCCCGCCTCCGACGTCTCCCCCACTTCCGGCCCTGGCTCCTCCGGCGCGTACGGCGCTTCTGTCCGAAAGCCCGGTCTGCGCGGGGCACGACGGGGCCGGGGGCGCGGCCCCTGGAAGCGCGGCACCGTCCTCGCGCTGGCGGGAGTGGCCCTCCTCACCGGCGGCGTGACCGCCGCCGCCGTCAGCGGGGGCCTCCCGTTCACCCCCTCGCCGCCTTCCGCCCCCGCCGCCCCGGAAAGCGGTGCCCCCGTCACCAAGCCGCCCGCCGCCACCGGCAGGCCCACTGCTCCGGGGGAGCCCGACACCACCGCCACCCCGCCTGGCTCCGCCCCGGCCGAGGGCGACAGCACGGCACCGGGCCGCAACGGGCCCCCCGAGGCCGTGCCCAGTCGCGCCGGCCAAGCCCGCCTGGCCGGGCTGTGCCACGCCTACCTCCAGCTCCCGGAACACCGCCGCGCGCAAGCCCTCACGACGTCCGGGTTCCAGCCCCTCGTCCACGCCGCCGGCGGGCCCGACGCGGTCCACGGCTACTGCGACGGCCAACCGCCCGCCGCCCCCGGCCCACCCGGCTCCCCGCTCCCGCCCCCGGCCCGCGCCCCGCACTCGGGCGGCCAGGACGCCACGGGCACGCCGTCGGCTTCCGCCCCTCCCGGGGACGCCGAGCGCGCGGCCGACACCCGGACAGGCGGGCCGGGTACGCCGTCGGAGCCGGACGACGCGGGGCGGGATCGCGGCCAAGGGCGCCCCTAGCAGGCGTCAAACACCTTGTGACCCAGAACACACCAGAACTGAGTGAAGTTTTCCAGCCCCTCGACGCTTCGTAGGGCGAGCGGCCTTCTATGCGGGCCGCACGCACTTACCAAGACATACGAGGGGGCGGGATTGTGAGTCCGCGGAACACGCGCAGACGCACCTTGGCGAACTTCAAGCGGCGGACCTGGCTGGCGCTGGGGGCGGTGGTGCTGGGGGGCACCGGAATCGCCGTCGCCGCGACGGCCGCCGCGCCGGACGGCGACAGTGACACGATCACTCCGACCGCCCTGCACACGATGAAGGCCGAGACCCGGGACGACGGCACGGCCGTCGTCCCCCAGGGCGACACCGAGCCGTTCAGCCTGCTGGGCATGACCTGGGCCGACTCCACGGAACCGCTCACCGGCACCGTCGAAGTCCGCGTCAAGGACGCGGAGTCCGGCGCCTGGTCCGACTGGATGCCCCTCCGAGTGGAGAACACGCCCGGCGAGACCGGCGGCCGGGGCGCGACCGAACCCCTGTGGGTCGGCCCGTCCGACGGCGTCGAGGCCCGCGTCACCCCCACCGACGGCGGCGAGAGCGAGCCCCTCCCCGAGGACCTCCGCATCGACCTGATCGACCCGGGCACGGGCCCCGGCAAGGACAAGGCCAACGGCAAGGACAAGGACAAGTCCAACAACGGCAAGGGCAACAGCAAGGACGAGGACACGACGTCCCCCTCCCCCGAGCCGACCGAGGAACCGACGGAAGCCCCCACCACCGAACCGGCCCCGGAACCCACCGAAACCACCCCGGCCCCCGAACCGGAGCCGACCACCCCCACCGAGGAGCCCACGACCGAACCGGCCCCGGAACCCACCGAAACCACTCCGACCCCCGACCCGGAGCCCACGACACCCACCGAGGACCCGGAGCCCACGGAGGAGCCCACCTCCCCCGAGCCGGACCCGGAACCGGAACCGGAGCCGACCGAGGAACCGTCCTCCCCCGAGCCGACGGAGACCAGCGAGCCCACCGAGGAACCCACGGCCCCCGCAGACCCGACGGACGAGCCCACCGCACCGGACACCACAACCCCGACCACCGACCCGTCGACCGAACCAGAGCCGACGGAGGAGCCGGAGCCCGGCGTGGCGACCCCGACCGTGGTCTCCCGCGCCGACTGGGGCGCCGAGGAGGAGAAGGTCGAGGAGGCGCCCGAGTACCTCGACCGCCTCGACGCCGTCTTCGTCCACCACACCGCCACCGGCAACGACTACACCTGCACCGAGTCCGACGCCGTCGTCCGCTCGATCTTCGCCTACCACGTCGACTCCCTCGGCTGGAACGACGTCGGCTACAACTTCCTCGTCGACAAGTGCGGAACGGTCTACGAGGGCCGCGGCGGCGGCATGGACAAGCCCGTCCGGGCCGCCCACGTCTACGGCTTCAACGGCTACTCCACCGGTATCGCGGTCCTGGGCGACTACAACGCGACGACGACCAACGCCGCCGTCCACCAGGCCGTGGCCCACGTCTCCGCCTGGAAGCTGGACCACTTCGACGTCGACCCGACCGCCCAGGTCACCCTCACCGCCGCCGGCAACACCGGCATCTACGAGACGGGCGAGGTAGCCACCCTGCACACCATCTCCGGCCACCGGGACGGCTACGCCACCGAGTGCCCGGGCGAGCACCTCTACAACGCGCTCCCGGAGATCCGCCGCATAGCCGGCACCTTCACTACGCAGTAACCGCAACACCCGTGGCCGGGGCCTCCCACGCGCCGGAGGCCCCGGCCACCGCCACTCCCCACACCTGGAGCGACAGAAGGGCACCGACCATGCACCCCGAAACCATGACGTCCCGCCCCTGCGCCGCCGACATCCCCGCCCACGTGGCGTCGTTCGTCACCGACATCACGGTCCGCACCAAGCTGCCGCTGAACTACTCCATCGCGAGCCTCAAGCTGGTCGACAGAGTCGTCGACGGGATACGCACCGGCACCGCGCACCGCGAGCAGGTCGCCGACACCCTCTTCTCCCTCGGCGCCTACGCCGGCGAGACCCTCGTCCGCCAGTTCAACGCCCAGTGGGTGGACCTCACCCCCGAACACCGCACCCTCTTCGCCCAACCCGTCGGCATCCGCATGCCCGACACCCGCCTGTGGAACCCCATCGGCAAGGTCTTCAACCGCTTCGACTCCGGCCCCCCGGAGTCCCTCCACACCCTCTACCTAACCCTCCACGGCCGCACCCGCCTGGACCCGTAGCCCCCACAGTGGGCGGCCCGTTCCGGCCGGGTATGACCAGCACCGGCCGGAACGGGCGCTCGCAAACCGAGTTCAGACCCGAACGACGGAACACGAGTCACCCTGCCCGTCTTCCTCGCTTTCCGCATCACCGTCGGTGTCGAAATCATCACAAACGGGCTCGGGCAGGCGTGAGCCCCGGCTTACCGCGACGCGGTGCACATCGCCGAGCGCCTCGGCCAACCGGACAGCCAGCAGGTGCAGTTCACCCGGCGTCCACTGCCGCCCGTCCAGGACATCCCATGCCTCCTGAAGGAGTTCACTGGCCAGGCCCAACTGTGCCGACTCCACGTTGTCGGCCAACCGGGACAGGTATCCGCCCTCGCCACCCGCGAGATAGCACGGCTTCCCCTCAGGTCCCGCCCACGGCAGCAGCCGCAGCCGCCCGGTTCCGCTCGTCATGCGCTGACCTCCACTCCGTGGAGCAGCCGCAGCAGCGGCTCGAAGGCACGGGCGATACAGTGCGGCACGTTGACTCTCCTGTCAGCATTGACCACGCCCCGGAACCGTCGCCCGGCCCTCGGGACTCCTGACGAGGCATCAGCCTGCCGACCAACACAACACGGCAATTGCACCGAAGAGTGCAACTGCTCGTACCCGAAATCTGCTATATCCCGACCCACTCCGCATACTGCGCCAGCGGGCCGCTGCGTGTTCGCTCCTGCCGCTTGAGTGCCAGCACGGTCTCCCGCACGGTCGGGTGGTAGCGGGTCTGCTGCGGGGCGATGCGCCGGGCCCGGTGCAGGCAGTCCAACGCCTGGTCCGGGTGGCCTGCCCAGGCGTGGGCCCGACCGAGGTCCATCCAGTGGTGCCCGGCTCGGGACCGGGTCCAGCCGCGCGGGATGCGTACGTCCTCGGCGAGCTCGATCGCACGCCCGAAGTCATCCATCTCCGAGGCGATGGCCACGGCGTGCACACCGACATTGGTCGGCCCCCAAGTAACGCCGAAGTCGGGCAACTCGCCCGTCGTCCGGGCGAGAGCACGAGCCTCGGCGAGGCGCGCGTCCGCGTGGTCCCGGTCCCTCATCCGGCCCGCGATGGTCGCAGCACGCAGGTGCAGCATGCCCCTCATCGCCTCAATGCCCGCCGGGCGGCGTGACTCCTGGCCGTCCAGGTCCCGCAACGCCCGGTTGAGAACCCGCAGCCCCACGTCGTACCGAGCCGACGACAACGTGGTCTGCGCACGCAGAAAGGCATGCATCGCGGCCAGCCCCGGATCGTCAGCGCGCGGAGCGGACCACGCCAGCCGGTCCAACGCGACGGTCGCCAGATCGAGGAAACCGAACTTCCACGCCACGGTGAACGCACACCGGAACGTCTCCGCCAGACACTCATAGGCCAGCCGCTGCTCATCCCCGGTGCTGGTGTGCACGGCCTGCACCGACTCGTCGATCAGCACGGGCAGGTCGCGCACCATGTCCGTGTACTGCGCCTGACGTCGCTGCTCCAGGGCCCGTTGGACATCCGCCCGGATCAACGCCGCCGGGCGCGGAGCCGTCTCCCAGTCCAGCGCGATGTCCCAGTTCTCCAGCCCTTCACGGATCGGCTGGATCAGGGCGTCCATGCGGTCCCGGCGCAGTTCCTCGGCATACGGCTGCCCCAGCAGATCGGAGGTCGACACACTCAGCGCACGAGCACAGACAGCGACAAGGGCAGGAGACGCGGGCTTCTGCCCGCACTCGACCTTCGACAACAGCGACTTCGACACATGCGCCCGCATGGCCAGCCCCTGCTGAGTCAGACCGCGCTGCTTCCGGATACGGGCGATCCGAGCGCCGGTGTGCTCCTCGATGCTCTGCGACACGGCGAACTCCGTTCTGCGGCAACACTCAGACGGTACCCCCACCACGCCACCGCGCATCAGACTCACCACCCTCGGCAGTCTGTACAGCTCGCGACTGGCGGCGGATGGGGGAAGGTGCGGATCCCGTTCAGCCAGTCCGTGAGCCATTCCGCGAGATCGAAGCGTTCCGGAAAGAAGCGATGCCGCTCACAGCGGGCGTTTGGCTCCCAACCCCACATGGCTCCTCCAGGCGTGCTGAAGTCGACCATCCACCAGATCGCACAACCGAGCGTCACCAACGGCAGCACATGGCGCGGGGGGGGCGCAGCTCCTCCGCTTCGGACATGGACGACCAGTCGCGCTGGACTTGGAGCAACGACTCCTCGTCGCTGTACCACTCGTCGGCGTCAGTGAGAGACAAGATCTCGCCATCGGGGCCGAACCCACCATTGGCGACCTCCACGTACAGACGTCGCAGCAGGGCAGGCATGGGATACCCCACCGCTGCCTCAAGCTCCTCACACGCCTTCGCAGGAGCAGGTGGCGGCAGACAATGGGCCTGCGCGAAAGCTTTGACTCGCTCAACGATCTCGTCCTCGCTCACCAAGCGACCATCTAAGCTTCCGCGCCGACTGTCCACTGGTACTACAGCCGTGAGTCGCGGCCGCGGTCCCGCGCTAGTTCATCGACGGCGTGAGCACGTTCCAACTCACTCACCAAGGTTTCGCTGCCCACAGCCGACCGTTACCCGCAGGAGGCCAGGTTGAAGCCGGGCCGAGTAGCCGACCGTCCCGGGCGCAACGGCTGACGCACGCCAATGCCGACGTAGTTGACGGGACGTCGCGCCTCACTCTGTGCAGCAGCGTGAAGCGCGGCGTCTGCCCGCCGCGTCCGTGAGGGCGCATCCCGCGATCGCCGTGACCATGGAAGCCGCCGCGGCCTGCAACAGCACGGTCTCGTAGTACGAGCCACCACGGCCCAGATTGACGACCGCGTAGGCCACCGCCAGGGCCGCTCCCGCGGCCCAGCCGAGCCTGCCCAGCAAGACAAGCGGGCTCCGGATCTCACTGTCCTCCCTGAGCCCCATCAGGGTGTCCCGCAGGGCGTAGAGGCCTGCCGCCACGGCGACCGCAAGCCCCGCTGCGGCAGCCAGCATCGGCGTGCCGAAAGTGACCCCGTAGCGCACCGCGAGGGCGGGGGCGAAGAAGAGCACGAGCCAACGGCGTAGTGCGTGGCCGGCGAACATGACGGCGGGCCCGGGCGAGGAGCGGGCGGGAAGCCGGGCGGCGGCCAGGCGGCAGAGGGCCAGAGTCCCGGCGGCGGCCAGGGCGAGCGAGGCCCGGTCGTCCATGCGGCCCAGGTTGTAGAGCAGGGCCGTGTCGTACACGATCAGGATCAGCACCCCCAGCGCGCCCAGCGAACCGAGGAACGCCAATAGCCCGGAAGCAGTCAACGGGCGGGCTTCAGCGGCGTCACGGGCAGCCATGCGGCGCATCAGCAACGGTGTCAGCACCGCGGAAACACACCGGATCACCACATCGTCGACGGTGTACGGGTTGTACAGGTCCCACTCGACTACGCAGAAGACCGCCGTGTAGGACAGCGCGGCCAGCGGCAACAGCGCGGAGCGCATGACCCTGCCATACAGGCCCGCGTCCAGCCAGCGCAGCGCGGTCCCGAAAGCCAGCAGGACGAAAGGCAGTTCCAGCAACGCCTGCACCCGCAGAACCGTCGGCTCCAGCAGCGACGGCGCCGGGAACCCCTTGGCAAGCGAACGCAACACGGGGCTTCCGGTGGCCAGGTCGAACCAACCGGCGGGCAGATACCCCGAGACGAAGGAAGCGTCCCCGCCGTGCACCCGCAACACGTAAACGGTGAACAACACTTGGTTGAGGAAGACGGCCCCGGTGACCACTACCAGCCCGACGAGAGGCGAAACAGCCCACCTCACCGACCGCCCGACACACGACCGACGCGCCACAACACGCGGAGCCACCGCCAGGGCCAGCACAACGGAAACCACCACCACGGCATCGACAAGGACGGCCATGTCCCCTCCCTATGTCGCGAAAGCGGCCTGCCCAGGAGGAACAAGGCCTCGCTCCGGCTCCGCGAGGTCCTACATCGAGACCGGCTACTCCCAGGGTTTGCCGACTGAGAGGTCCAGGGCCATCGATCGGGGTTGTCGCCTGTAGTGAGCCAGCAGGGGATGTGTGTACCGCTGACGATGCCCCAGTAAGGCTGGAGTCGGGATTACGTCCAGGGCCACTCTACCACCGGGCGGCTCTTAACCTCGCGCTTTCATGAGCTGGACTGTCCGAGGCTTGACCCGAAACACGGGAAGTTCCTCTGACCCGCAACACGACTAATCAGGGAGATAATCAACCCAGCACAGGGGTGTCGCATGCCGCCAGAATTTACACGAAGCGGACCATATATTTACAGAGGATCAGGAAAGGCCAACCCTCACCCGCGATGCAACATGACAATGAAAGCGATTCCACCGAAACCAGCAAAAACCCACAGGGCGCCGATGAGCCTGAGCCCTTCAACTCTCGGCTCGCCGTCAAATGTTACAGAATGGATGATTTCAGCTAGACGCTTCGTGGCGCCTCGAAAATTGAATGCGACCACCAAGCCTATGGTAATCATGAGTAGACCGAATGCAATAAACATCCAACCCCCTGTACAGTGCGTCCACGTGGTTAATTCAGCTCATGTAGACCTTATCAGTGACTCGCGTTCGTCCAGCGCTGCGAACCCCCACGGCATCGGGCAACCCCGCTGTGGTTCTCGCGGGCACCGCCAGGGCTGCAGACCCACGATCTGACCGCCGCTCGCGCTCACGGGGTGCTCCAGGCGTGTCTGTCCCGGCAGATCCTGGTGCTGGCCGACCGCGCCCTGCCGGGGCGCCAACACCACTGTGCGCACTCCCTACTACGGGCGCGATCTTCCGCACGCGTACGCAGAGTTCAACCGCGAGCACGCCCGCCTTCTCCCACTGGGCGAGAGGGCCTTCGCCCGCCTCAAGCAGTGGCGTCTTCCAAAGGCCCGCTGCAGCCCGAGCCGCATCAGCCATACCATCGCCGCCGTCCACGCCATCGAGATCGCCTGGCGCTCAGGATGAGAAGCGTTCAGTTACATCCGGTAAGAATGCTGCAAGTCCAAGTCCTGTTTACACCAAGCTCCACGCCGCCTTCGATCCCCACGCCAGGACCAAAGGTTGACGTCTCAACAGGCTCACCCTTTGTGTTACGGAGCGGACTCCAGTTCATTGGGTTTGCAGAACCATTTTGGTCTACAGCCGCTTCCACGTTCCAGAAGCCACCAACATAAACGTGTCCAGATATTTCCACGTCTGCCCCAAGTCCTGCCAACTGGTCCATCTGGTCAGCGTTGCTGATCAAAACGCTTGCATCAGCGCTTGCCCCTGCACCGACACCAGACACGGCATCGGAAATGCTGATACCGAAGTCACGATCTCCATCGGATGTCTTGGTTGTTAGAACGCAGGCCTCCAAAGATGCCATCCCTACAAAGCCTGCACTTCCACTGACGCAGACCCCCTTCGTTCCACCCCCGAAGAAGAAGTCCAAGGTCTTGTCTACGGCACTACGCTCGTCTTTTTCTTCATTTTTTTCCTTCTTGTACTTAGTTTTAATTGGCGCCACAGGCTCCCAGCCTCGGACAGTGCTGATTTCCCTACCTTCACTGTCCGTCAGGTGATGAATGACCCTCCATCCTCCGCCATTCCTTATGCTCGCACCGTCCCTCTCGCGCGTAGTCCACAACGCGCCGCCACTACCGGTTCTCCCGCTGGAGTCGATCACACCGTGTGTTGGGCATCCGAGACCCGACCCTTCGCCACCACAGGCCAAACGGTGTCCGTCTAGTTCGAAGTAGTTAACCGGGTTGCCCGCGGTGTAGGCGTAGCGGTTGCCGTTGTAGGGGTCGGTGGCGAGGTTCATGTCGGCTAGGGCGCCGTTGTACATGTCTCGGGAGGTGAAGCGGTTCAGGCCCGGGTCGTAGTCGCGGAAGCCCATGTCGTAGGTGCCGGATGCGGCGTCCCAGCGCTTGGCGTTGAAGCGGTAGGAGTTGTACGCGTCTGCGGTGGGGTTGGCGGGGTCGGGCTTGTCGATGCCGGTGAACTCGGAGTCGTCGGGGCTGCCGTAGGCGGTGTAGCCGTAGGTGGCCTTGGTGTCGCCGGACTCGGTGGTGACGGACTCGACGTCGCCGCGCGGGTTGTAGCCGTAGGCGGCGAGTTCCTCGGTGCCGGTGGCGGCGTCGTGCTTGAGCTGGGAGAGGCGTTGCCCCCAGGGGCTGTACTGGTAGGACTTGGTGATCTCGCCGGAGACTTCCTCGCTGAGGACTTCGGAGCTGGTGCCGAGGTAGTTGAAGTCGGTGGTCTTGCCGTCGGTGGTCTTCGAGGCGGTGCGGTCGAGGGGGTCGTAGGTGTACGTCGTCGTGGCGGTGGAGCCGGATTCCTGGAGCTTGGTGTGCTCGACGACGTGGTCGAAGCCGTCGTAGGTGTTGCGCTCGATGACCTGGCCGGCGCTGGTGACGGATTCGAGGCGGCCGAAGGGGTCGTAGGTGTAGTTGGCCGGGGTGCCGCCGCTCTCGGCCGAGAGCAGGCGGTTGCGGTCGTAGGTGTAGGTGGTGGTCGTGCCGCCCACGGTCTGGCTGATGACGTTGGCGTTGGCGTCGTGGACGTAGGTCTCGGTGCCCGCACCGTTGCCGGTCTTGGTGACCTCGGCGATGCGGTCGGCCGGGTCGTAGGTGTAGTCCGTGGTGGAGGAGAGGTACGCCGAGGTGTCGTCGGCGTTCATCTTCTTCGCGACGTCCTGCGTCTTGTTGCCGTTGGGCCCGTAGGTCAGGGCGTGGGACGAGACGAGGGTGCCGTTGGACTTGTTCTCGGTCTGCGTCTTGACGCGGCTGTCGAGGTAGTAGGTGAAGTCGACGGTGTTGCCGTTGGCCTTGGTCTCGCGGAGCTTCTGGCCGCGGGGCGTGTAGGTGAAGCTGGTCGTCTTCGGGTCGGAGTCGGTGGGCGAATCGCCGACCTTGACCGTCTTGACCAGGTCGCGGAGGTCGTAGGTGTAGGCCGAGTGCTGGTCCGGGTGGGTCTGGGTCTCCGGGAGGCCGTTGGCGTCGTAGGTGTAGGCGGTGGACGCCTGCGAGACGCCGCCCGCGAGTTCTTCGACCTTCGCCACCTGGTTCAGGCCGGTGTAGGTGATGCGGTAGGTGTCGACGTCGGCGTTGGAGGAGCCGTCGGTGAGCTCGGTCAGGTTGCCGTTGACGTCGTAGGTGTAGGTGAAGTCCTTCTGCTCGGTGTCGGTCTCGCCGCTGGTGTCGCGGACGAGCTTGACCGCGTCGGCGACGACGTCACCCGTGTCGGACTCGCCCAGTTCGAGCTTGGCCTCGTTGCCCTGGTTGAACGTGTAGGTGCCGAGGGGTACCCAGGTGCCCGCGCCGGTTGACTGGTCGACGGTCGCCTCGGTCGTGCCGCTGGCGTGGGTCACCGTGAAGGGCGCGGCGCTGGCGGCACCGCTGACGGAGGGGTACCGGACGTAGGCCGTGTAGGTGCCGTCGGCCGGGATGTTGAGCGTCCAGGTGAAGGTGTCCGTGCCGGTGCCCGCGGCGTGGACGGCGTGGTCGTAGCCCTGTTGGCCGTCGGCGTCGCCGGAGGTCCAGGTGCCGGTGGCGGACGTGTGCTGGGTGTCGGAGTTGTCGGTGAGGACGACGTGGTTGCCGACGGGGACGCCGTCGTCCGTACGGGACTTGAGCTTGCCGTCGGGGTAGTAGCCCCAGCCCATGGTGCGGGAGGACGAGCCGCCGGCGGAGGTGATGGTGCGGGCGGTCTGCTTGCCCAACTCGTTGTAGTCGTAGGTGGTGACGATGTCCCACGGGTCAGTGGAGGACTTCACCAGGCCGTGGTCGAAGTAGGTGTAGGTGGTGTCGTTGCGAACGCTCTGCCCCTCGGACGGGGGCATCGACGTCTTCGTGACCCGGCCCGCGGCGTCGTACGACGTGATCGTCCTGACCGGTGTGTTGTACCGGGCATCGGCCGGGTCGTAGGGCTGGATCTGATCCTTGGGACGGTTCAGCGCGTCGTAGACCGTCTCCGAGACGAAGGCCGTTTCCGTGCCCGCGGCCACCGCGCGGGGCGAGATGACCTTGGTGCGGTTGCCCACCGCGTCGTAGCGGAACCGGGTGGTGCGGTGGACGACGTTGCCGGAGCCGTCCTCGGTGTGCGGGACCTTGACCTCGGCCTGCATCCCGCGCTCGTCGTAGGCGACGAGCGTCGTGTTGCCCTCGGCGTCCGTGGTGGAGGTGACGAGGGAGTCCTTGTCGTACGTGCGCGAGGTGGTGTTCCCGGCGGCGTCGGTGACGGAGACGACGCGGTGGTTGAGGTCGTAGGCCGTCTTCGTCGTGTAGTCGTCGGGGTCGGCGGTCGCGTTCTTCTTCGGGTCGACGACCTTGACCGGGTTGCCGACGTCGTCATAGCTGTAGCTGACGCGGTGGCCTTCGGCGTTGGTCACCGAGGTGAGCTGGTAGATCGTGTCGTAGGCGTTGGTGGTCGTGTAGTCGCCCGCCTCCGTCGTCAGGTTGCCCTTGGGCTCGACGGTGGTGAGCAGGTTGCCGACCTTGTCGTACGTGTACGTCGACGTCCGGACGTCGGACGTATCGGTGTCCTTGGGCGCCGTGGCCGAAGTGATCTGGTCGGCCGCGTCGTAGACGGCGGTCGAGAAGGCGCCGTTGGGGGCCGTGGCCTTGGTGACGTTGTCGTTGGCGTCGTAGACCGGGGCCGGGGTGGTGATGAGGTCGCCGGACTCCTGGTCCTTCGGCACGGTGGTGGCCAGGGGTCGACCGAAGGTGTCGTAGGTCTGTGTGGTGCTGACGCCGAGCGCGTCGGTCACCTTCACGACCTGGCCGCGGCCGTCGTACTCGTACGCCGTGTCGTGGGACAGGGCGTCGGTGATGGTGGCCGGGTAGCCGGTGGGGCCGAAGGCGCTGTACGACGTCGCGTTCCCGCGCGCGTCGGTGGCCGTCGTCAACTGGCCGTGGACGTCGTAGGCGTAGGTGGTGGTGTAGTCGTCGGCCTCGGTCGTGGCGACGCCCTTGGGGTCCGTGACGGTCGTCAGGTTGCCGTAGGTGTCGTAGCCGAACTGCCAGGTGCGGCCCTCGGGTGAGGTCTTGCGCCACAGGTCGGCGACGTGCCCGTCGAGCGCGGTCTGGTAGGCGAAGGTCTGGGGCTCGGTGCCGTTCTGGTTGGCCTCGGCGTCCTTCTGCTCCAGCGGGTAGCCGGTCTTGGGGTCGTAGGCGTAGGTGGTGACGGCGCCGTTGTTCTCCTCCAGGCGGGTGACGTTGTTGTCGGCGTCCCAGCTCAGCTTGGTCGTCTGCGCCTTGGCGTTGGTGATCTGGGTGGGCCGTCCGTAGCCGTCCTGGGTGTAGTCGCTGGCGTTGCCCTCGGCGTCGGTGACCTTGGTCTGGATGACCGAGCCGACGGTGCCGTCGGGATCGGTGTAGGTGAAGCCGGTGTCGTGGCCGAGGCGGTCGGTGATGGCCTGGAGCGCCCAGTGGAACTTGGGGTCGTCGCCCTCGCTCGGCGCGTGGTAGTCGAAGGCCGTGGCGTTGCCCCGGGGGTCGGTGACGTCGACGAGCTTGACGTTCTTGTTGCCCTGCGTGGCGTCGTAGGTGAAGCGGAAGACCTTGGGCTGCTCGCTGCCCGCGCCGTCCGTCAGCTCACCCAGCAGCCCCTTCTCGCTGTAGACGAAGGTGAGCTCGCGCCCGGAGACATCGGTGATCGACGCGATGTGGTCGATGATCTTCGGGTTGGTGAGCTTGCTGCCCGTCTGCTTCTGCCCCGCGTCGTCGATGTACGGGTACGACTCGCCCTTGCCGTAGTAGTCGACGGTCAGCGACTGCCGTCCGGCCGGGTCGGTGATGTAGCGCAGGAACTTCTTCGGCTTGTTGTTGGACCTGCGCTCTTCGTAGGTGTACGTCTGCGTGTTGCCGTTCTTGTCGACGATCGCGCTGACGTAGCCCTCGCAGTCGTAGAAGAACCGGGTGCGGTCGGGGCGCGTCATGGACCAGGCGCGCGGGTCGCCGTCGGCCGACGGCTTGCAGTCCACGCCGGGCTTCTGCTCCAGCAGGTAGTGCACGCCCGCCGGGGCCTTCCAGGTGCCGTCCTCCTGCTTCTCGAAGACGTGGGACGTGCCGTCGCCGTCCGGGAGGGTCACCGTGGTCGGGTTGGGGTTCGGGTGGAAGTCCAGTGCGGCGCCCGAGCGCAGGGGCGCGGCGAGCTGGGCCGACCAGCCGTGGCCGAGGACGGTGTCGGAGGTGTCGAGCGAGTTGTAGGTGAAGCGGGCGAAGGTGGTCAGGCCGCGGCCGGGGTTGCTGAACGCGTTGTACGACCACACGCTGTTGCCCGCGTACAGGTTGTTCATCACGGTCGAGCCGGCGCCGGTGTTCTTGCCCGCGTAGGAGTAGAACTTCTCCAGGCCGAGCTGGTTGGACGTCGGGTCCTCGACGGCTACGTCCTGGCCGAGCCCGGCGATGCCGCCGGTGTCGGAGAACCAGGTGCCGGCGGTCTGGTCGTAGACGTCCCAGGTCAGCACGTAGTCGGTGCGCTTGTTGCCGGAGTCCGAGTTGATCGGCGTCTTGACCTGTGCGGTGAGGGTCACGGACTCGCCGGGCACCAGGTCCTCGGGCAGGGCGGTCTGGAGCTGGTTGCCGCTCGTCGTCACGTCGGTGCCGTCGGGGAGGGTCCAGGTGTAGGAGAGGACCTTGTCGGCAGCCGTCCACACCGAGGTGGTGGTGTTGGTCAGGGTGACGTCGACGGTGTGGGTGTCGCCGGGGATCATCCGGGACGGTGTCTGCGGGGCGTGGTAGGTGGACGCCGTCGTGGCGTCGACGTAGGTGACCTTGAGATGCGGGCGGAGGTTGCGCTCCTCCGCCTCCGAGGAGAGGAAGATCGTCCGCTCCTGCGGGCCGGTGCTGGACTCGTCCGCCAGCTTGAACAGCAGCCCCTTGTTGGTCGCCGGGTCGTCGACCCAGCGCTGGACGAGGGACGTGGCTCCCCACCAGTGGCGTGCCGGGTCGTCGGTGCGGTTGGGGACGGTGTCGGCGATGGCGGTGTCGAAGTCACCGCCGGGCGTGGTCCACGCGGCGCCGGTGTCCGCCTCGTTCCAGGTGGCCGTCGTCTCGCCGAAGTCCCGGTCAAGGGCGTGCAGTTCGTAGACGGCGCCGGAGCTGCCCGTGGTCGTCTGGGTGCCCCACATGCGGACCTGCGCGTCGAGCACGCGGGCCGTGGACGGCAGGCCCAGCTCGTCGAACGTCAGCACCGAGCGCGTCGTCCCGTAGGTGCCGGAGTTGTTGCCGACGCTCAGCCAATGCTGGCCGATGCCGTAGGAGGGCAGGCCGTCGAGGTTGGTGCCGGGCTGGGCGTCGGACAGCGTGGTGTCCCGCTGCCCGGCGCGGATGAACGTGGTCGTGCTGCCCGCCTTGGGCAGGCCCACCAGGTGGACCGGGGAGCCGATCACGCTCCCGTCCCGCGTCTTGACCGCGATCTGGTAGTAGTACGACTGCCCCGTCTCGGCGGCGGAGTCGGCCGGGGTCGGCGTGGCCGTCGTGTCGGTGAACGTCGTGGCGGTCTTGTCCACCGGCGCGACCAGCGTGGCGGCCGAGGGCGTGAAGCCCTGGAACACGCTGCGGTGCACCTGGTACTCGACGATGTCGTCGTCCGGCGCGGCGCTCGGGTCCTCGTAGGCGCTCCAGGACAGCTCGGGCCCGGTGCCGTGGATCGTGGTCGGCGGGTCGAGGAGCACGCCGGGACGGCCGTAGGTGATCGTCAGCGTCGGGTACGTCGCCGTCTCGCCTCCGTAGCCGAACTCGGCTGCCTCGTAGCGCGGTCCGCCCCGGCCGAGCTGCGACTCGTCAGCCGCCTTGAGGACGAAGCCGTGGTTCGCGTGTTCGCCGTCGAGCCAGCTCTGCACGGTGTCCGTGACGGAGAAGCGGTGCCACGTGTTGTACGCGCCGACCGGCTTGGTGACGCGCGCCGGCTTCGTGAGGCGGACGGCGTCGGCGATGACGGCCGTGCCGGTCGAGGCGGGGCCGTCGCCCAGGACGACCTTGCCCGCGGTGCCCGCCGCGAAGGGGTGCGTGCCCAGCGTCGTCCACTCGCCCTCGGTGCCCGCGGACTGGTCGACGGTGTACGTCTCGCTGCCGCCGTCGTAGGTCACCGTGTAGGGGGCGTCGGTAGCGCGGTCGAGGGCGGGCACGTAGTGCGCCTCGACCCGGTAGTCGCCGTCCTCCGGCAGGTGCGGCTGCCAGGTGTAGGTGTCGCCCGCGCCGCTGTCCTTGTTGTACCGGTAGTCCTGGCCCACGGCGTACTGGGTGAAGGCGGTGTTGGACGACGTCGGCCAGGGGCCGTTCGCCGCCGTCGTGCCCGCGTCGCCGTCGTCCACGGTCACGCTGGTGCCGGAGAGTTCGCCGGTGAGGTCCTTGGCGTTGTCCCAGGTGGCCGTCTTGTGGTCCCAGGCCCCGGTGGCGCGGTGGGCCTCGATCGGCACCTCGAAGCCGTTGGTGGTGTGGGACTGGTCGTAGTACACGCCCAGCTGGGCGGAGTCGATCCGCGTCCCCGCGGGGATCTCGCCCAGCGGGAACTTCAGCAGCGAGCGCGCGACGCCCGTCTCCGTCGTGCCGACGGAGAGCCGCCAGTTGCCGTAGTCCTGCCCGCCCGCGCCGTTGAAGTTCGTCGTCGGGTAGTCGGACAGGATCATCACGTCCTGCGACTGCGACGGCGTCGGGGAGACGACGACGGTGGGGTCGATGACGACGGGGTACCGGCGCTCCTTCGCCGCGAGCCACTCCGCGTCCGGGACGACCGTCAGCCGCCAGGCGTCCCCGTCCTTGCGCAGCCGCTGCTCGACGTCCGTGCTGTGCGCCTTGCCGTACGGCGAGCCGGGCTCGTCCCTCGCGTCGGTCATGAAGGCGGGCGGGATCGTCATCACCGGGTGCCGGGAGGCGTCCTGGTAGAGCGCGATCGACCCGTCGGCGTGGGCCTTCGGGGTCAGCCCGGCCGTGTCGAGCCGGAACTCGAAACGCACCTCGCCCACCGGGCGCTCGGGGAGGACGATCTCCTCCTTCACCTCGCCGACGCCGACCCGGTAGCGGATGTCCGCCCCGTTCACGGCGTCCGCGTAGACGACCTCGTCGCCCTTGACCTTCGGCTTCGGGCCCTTCGCCGCGTCCGCCAGGGAGAGGGTGGCGGTGTGCCGGCGGTCGGCCTCGACGTGGAGGAGCGCCCCGCTTCCGTCGCCGAAGTACGCACGGGCGACGTTGGACGTGTTGGCGTGGCTGTACCCCTCGCGGTCGCTCGGCCGGACCGCGGTGTCGATGGCCTTCCAGCTCTTGCCGGACTTGTAGGCCGTGGGCGTGGCGGACACCTCGGCCTGGATCCGCCCGTCGGACAGCTCCCAGTAGCGTGCCGTCGGCGTGCGCCTGCTCTTCAGCTCCCTGACGCGCTCGGGCTGAGCGAGCTTCGCGCTCTTCGCCAGCCGGTCGCGGCTGGGCAGGGCGTCGGCGTCGTCGGTCGGCGGCTCGTCCTCGCCTTCGTCGTCGTCCCCGCCGAACCAGCCTCCGAGCGCGGCCAGGATGCCGCGATCGTCGTCCTTGGCGGCGGACGCCGGTGCGGCGTAGGCGAACTGTGGCAGTAGAGTGCTCAACACCGCCGACATCGCCAGGCAGGATATGAATCTGGCGGAGCGCGACGCCTTCATTATCGTTCCCCTCCCCCTTTTTCGCGGCCACGTCCAGGACCGCGGAAAAGGCATGCCGAACAGCGCCGCGCCGGAGGTTTCCGGGCAGCCTGACACGTCCGTTGTTACGCCGCGCTTTCTATCCACGGCGTTCCGTGGAGGTCAACGGGTGGCGTATATCGCCTACATGCGCATGAAACAGACAAACACCCAACGTGGTTGGGCGTTTTGTCCGTCGGGGTGCCCGGAAAAGATGTAGTGGTGTAGACAGCACTCGACGTGTACCCGGAAGGCCACCCTTTCGCGATTCGACGGGAGTGTTTTCGCCATGCCACGGCAGCAGAAGGAAGAATCAGCCAAGCCGGTGGCGGATTCCGGCTCCAGCGGAAAGAAATGGCTCTACGCCGGAATCGGTGGCGTGCTCACCGCTGCCGCCGTCGGCGCCTGGCTGGTCGCCTCCTCGGACGACGGCGAGGGGCTGCCGCCGGACGCCGTCGCCGTCACCTACGAGGTCACGGGCGAGGGCACGGTGGACATCAGCTACAGCTCGGGCGAGGACGGCACGGCCGAGACCGTGCGCGGCGCAGAGCTGCCCTGGTCGGCCGACGTCCACGTCACACCAGCTGGGGGTCCGGCGACGGTGACCGTGGTGCTGGGCGAGCGCGGCGGGGAGGCGGGCTGCACGGTGGCCGTCGCCGGACAGCATCGGCAACGGTCCACTGCCTTCGGGGAGTTCGGGCGGGCGTCCTGCTCGGCCGAGGTTCCCGGAGGGTGAGCTCCGGGAACCTCGGCCGCGGCGTGGCGCCGAGTGCGAGCGCGGGTCAGTAGTAGCCCGTGCTGCCGTCGAGGAACTCGCGGATGGCGTCCAGGTGGCCGGCGTGCCGGGCCGTCTCCTCGATCATGTGGAACAGCATCCAGCGCAGGGAGGCGGCGGAGACCTCGAAGTCGGGGTGGCGGCCGGTCTCGTCCAGGCTGTGGGCGGCGATGATCTCGTCGGAGGTCGCGCACTGCTGCTCGTACTCCGTGAGCAGCCGGTCGAGCGGCACGCCGTCGACCCGCAGGTCGCCGTCCTCGACGCCGTCCTCGAACCGCGGGCCGGTCGCGGGGCGGCCGAGGAACACGACCTCGAACCAGAAGTGTTCGACCCACCGGAGGTGGGAGACGATACTCGCCGCCGTCACGAGCGGGGAGGCCGGGAGGACGGCTCGGTGGGCGTCGGCGCCGGACAGGCCGTCGCACTTCCAGCGGATGACGGCGCGCTGCATGTCGAGCCAGCCGATGAGCTGGGTGCGCTCGTCGGCCTCGTAGGCCGGGCGGAGGCGTGGGGTAGGCGTCATGGGCCGCAGGCTAGCCACAAGTTGGCGTGCGGGCACGGGAATTGCGTTTCCCTGCACAGTCCGGCGGGAAACGACTCCCGGTCACTTCGGGCGGACGAGCTCATCGGCGAGGAGGTCCATGAGGAGTCCGTCGTGCCAGGTGCCGTCCAGGCCGCGTTCGTACTGCCGCATGATGCCGACGGGCCGGAAGCCGACCTTCTCGTAGCAGCGGATGGCGGCGGCGTTGTGGGCGGCGGGATCGATGATGAGGCGGTGGAAGCCGTGGTCGTCGATGAGGTGGGCGGCCACGGTCCGGACGGCGTCGGTGCCGAGGCCCCTGCCGTGGACGCCCGGTTCGAGGAAGACGTCGATGCCCGCGTGCCGGTAGTCGGGCTCCGTCTCGGCATACCACTGGACGAGGCCGACCACGCGCCCCTCGTACTCGACGGCCAGGGACGCGATCTCCTCATCCTCGAGTTCCTCCTTGACCTCCGCCTCCAGGTCCTCGGAGCCGCGCCAGTGCGCGAGCACCTCGGGGGTGGCGCGAATGGCCGCGAGGGCCGGGACGTCCTCGGCGGTGGCAGTGCGGAGGATGACGGCAGAACCGTGCAGCAGGGTCATGCTCGGCAAGGCTACCGGGCAAGTCGGTGTGGCTGGAGGTGTGTTGTGGGGTGGTGGGGCAGACGGCGGCGGGGGACGGGGAGGCCCGCCGGCCCGCGTCGCCTCCGGGGGCTGTGCCCGGGGATCGAGGTGGCTGATGTCGGGTGCTGGCGCACCGGACATCAGCCACCTCGGCAACGCGACGGGGCCCCGCGGCGAGCTGGACCGTCAGTAGTCGACGCGGTCCGACTTGGCCAGCCACGCGTCGAAGGGCGCGTTGCGGTTGGGCATGTCGACCCGCTCGATCGCCATCGGCCACAGCTCCGCCGGCTTCTTGTCGAACAGGTCGTAGAACTTGCGGTCGTCGAAGCCGGCGACGGCGGCGTCGTCGCGGTCGGCGGCGAAGACGATCCGGTCGACTCTCGCCCACAGCGCGGAGGACAGGCACATCGGGCACGGCTCGCAGGACGTGACCAGGACGCAGCCCTCGAGCGAGAACGTGCCCAGCTTCTCGCAGGCGGCGCGGATCGCGCTCACCTCGCCGTGCGCGGTCGGGTCGAGGTTCGAAGTGACCTTGTTGTGGCCGATGGCGACGACCTCGTCGCCCTTGGCGATGAGGGCGCCGAAGGGGCCGCCGCCGTTCAGCACGCTGTTGGTGGCAAGGCCGATGGCCTCGTCCATCCAGGTGCGCTCGAGCTCCTGGCTGCTCGTCTCCTGGGTGTTCGCGGTCACGGTCACTCCTAGTCGTAGACGGTGGGGACTCCCCGGTGGTGGTCCGTCCGTGCGGAGTACGCACGGACGGGCCGTCCGGGGCAGTCGGTTGGGCTCCGCGGGGCCGCCGTGAGGGCAGCCCGATGGGCGGCCCCGCGGAGATCGGCGCTGTCAGACGCCGACGATGTGTTCCGGTGAGACGGGGGTGTGGGTCAGGTTCAGCCCCGTCGCGTTGCGGATCGCGTTCACGACCGCCGGGGTGGCGGAGATGGTGGGCGGCTCGCCGACGCCGCGCACGCCGTACGGGGAGTTCGGGTCGGCGCGCTCGATCACGTCCACCGTCATCGGCGGCGTGTCGAGGATGGTCGGGATGAGGTAGTCGGTGAACGAGGCGTTGCGGATCTGGCCGTCCCGGACCTTGATCTCCTCCATGACGGCGAGGCCGAGCCCCTGGGTGGCGCCGCCGTGGATCTGCCCGACCACGGCGTCCGGGTTGATGGCCTTGCCGACGTCCTGGGCGCAGTCCAGCTGCACGACCTTGACCAGGCCCAGCTCGGTGTCCACCTCCACCACCGCGCGGTGGGCGGCGTAGGCGTGCTGGACGTGCACGCGCGGGCTCTGTCCGGTCACCGGGTCCATGGGGTACGTCCTGAGGTGGTGGTACTCCCGGGTCTCCTCGATGACGTCGTCGCCGAGGACGTCGGCGAGGTCGGCGAGGACGCCGGTGGTGGCGGAGACGACCTTGCCACCGGCGAGCGTCAGGTCGGCGGGGTCCTCGCCGAAGCGCTGGGCGACGCGCTCGAAGAGCACCTCGCGGACGGCCTCGCACGCGGTCTTGACGGCGCCGCCGGTGATGTAGGTCTGCCGGGAGGCCGAGCTGGAGCCCGCGTCGCCGACGTTGGTGTCGGTCGGGTGGACGGTCACCCGCTCCACGCCGAGCTCGGTGCGGACGATCTGCTGCTTCATGGTGATCAGGCCCTGTCCGACCTCGGCCGCCGCCGTGTGCACCATCGCGACCGCCTGGCCGCCGATGGTCTGGAGCCGCACCCGCGCCGTGGAGTAGTCGTCCACGCCCTCCGCGTAGGAGACGTTCTTGGCGATCACCGCGTAGCCGACGCCCCGGACGACGCCCTCGCCGTGCGAGGTGTTGGACAGTCCGCCCGGCAGGCCGCGGACGTCGGCCCGGCCGTCGGCGGTCCGCCAGGCGTTCTCCGGGGGCAGCGGCATGTCCTTGAGGCGCTGTAGCAGTTCGGCGATCGGCGCGGGCGAGTCCAGCACCTGACCGGTGGGCATGGTCGAGCCCTGGGAGACGGCGTTGAGCTGGCGCAGCTCCACCGGGTCCATGTCGAGCGCCCGGGCCAGCTTGTCCATCTGGGACTCGTAGGCGTAGGCGGGCTGCACGGCGCCGAGGCCGCGCATCGCGCCGCAGGGCGGGTTGTTGGTGTACAGGCCCCAGCCCTCGATCCTGACGTTGGGCACCTCGTAGGGCCCGACGCCGAGCGACGTGGCGTTGCTGACCACGACCGGGGTCTTGGAGGCGTACGCGCCGCCGTCGAAGTACATCCTGGCCCTGACGTAGACGAGCTTGCCGTCCCTGGTCGCCCCGTGCTCGTAGTACATCTTCGCCGGGTGCCGGTGCACGTGGCCGTAGAAGGACTCCTCGCGGTTGTAGACCATCTTCACCGGCTTGCCGGTGTGCAGCGCCAGCATGCAGGCGTGGATCTGCATGGACAGGTCCTCGCGGCCGCCGAAGGCGCCGCCGACGCCGGACATGGTGAAGCGCACCTTCTCGACCGGGAGCCCGAGCGCCCGTGCCGTCTGCTTCTGGTCCACGTGCAGCCACTGCGTGGCGAGGAACAGGTCGACGCCGCCGTCCTCGGCCGGGATGGCCAGGCCGGATTCCGGCCCGAGGAACGCCTGGTCCTGCATGCCCAGGGTGTACACGTCGGAGACGACGACGTCGGCCTCGGCCTCCGGGTCACCCTGGATGATCGGCTGGTACCGCACCACGTTGCCCCCGTCGTGCTCGGGGTGCAGCCGGGGCAGCGTGTCGTCGTGCGCGGCCCGCTCCGGGTCGGTGACCGGTTCGAGCACCTCGTAGTCGACCACGATCTTCGCCAGCGCCCGGCGGGCCGTCTCCGGGTGGTCGGCGGCCACGAGGGCGACCGGCTCGCCCTTGTAGCGCACGACGTCCTCGGCGAGCGCCGGCGTGTCGGCGATCTTCAGGCCGTAGACGTTCTCGCCGGGGACGTCCGCGTGGGTCAGCACCGCGTACACGCCGGGGTGCTTGACGGCCTCGGTGACGTCGATCCCGTTGATCCGCGCGTAGGGGTGCGGGCTGCGCAGCGTCCCGCCCCAGAGCATGTCCTCGGCCCACAGGTCCGAGGAGTAGGCGTACTCACCGCTCACCTTCAGCGTGCCGTCCGGGCGCAGCGGGCTGTCGCCGATCCCACCGGTGATCGAGTCGTCGAGGTCCTGCGGGGCACGGGCGGGAGAAGTCTGGTTGGTCATCAAACAACCTCCACTGTCGGGTGCTCGGGGGCCGGAGCCGGGGCCGAGTGCGTTCGGGGCGGTCGGGACGGGTTCGCCCGCTCGCGGGGCGTCCGCCCCCGTCCCGCGTCCGGGTGCCGTCGGTGGGGCGTGCCCGTGGTGGTGCGGGCCACGGTCAGACCGACTCCTCCGGCCGGGCGGCCGGTGTGCGGGGCGTCCCGGGGGTTCCCGGGCTGAGGCGCGTGGTCACGCCGTCCCCTTGAGTCCGCGGGCCTCGCCGCGGTACGACTTCCCGGCCCGGGCGGCGAGCGCCGTCTCCCGGCCGACGGGGCGGAGGAAGTCCATGTGCGGCTCTCATCGTTCGTAGCGGTGTCTTCGGTGCGAGCCGGAGGACCACAGCTCCTCGCGTGACTCGTTCACGTGCTGTTCATGTGGAATAGCGCAAGTACACCCGCCGGGCCCTGTCGAGGGTCAGTCACCGAAACCATGAAGAAGTCGGCTGGCCGGCCGAGCCCTCCCGTAGCTTCGTACGAAGGGCCGGACGCCGCCGCCCCGGCGCTTTCCGCCGAGGCGCCCGGCGGCGGCGCCGGGCGCTGACGCCGGCGGGCAAGGGGAAACCGGGCCCACACGGTCCGCGCCGACATGGACACGGAGAGCGAGAGGGCCCGGCCGCCGTGCTACCGGGCCGCTTCGGCGGGACGGAGCTGGCGCAGGTGGTCGCCGGTGTCCCAGGGGTACAGGTGCAGGTTCCAGCCCCCGAGGCAGTTGATGTAGAGGGCGAGCTGGCTGGCCACGGCCTGGAAGTCGTCGCGGTCGAGGTGGTCGAGGCAGCCGAGGAAGCGCTGGGTGAAGGCCCACAGCTTCTCCAGTCCGCAGTAGCCGAGGAACTCGGCCGGGACGCCGATCAGCAGGCGGGCCATCTGGCGGAGCGAGTCCAGGGGCATGTCCCCGACCGCGCCACGGACCAGGCCGCCGTAGGCCGCGTACCCCAGCGGGCGGGTCTCACCGTTGACGAACAGCAGGGTGGGCAGGACCGTCTCGTGGGTCCCGGCGCCCGATACGATCACGCCCCGGTGCAGGTCGCCGAGCTCGACCGGCTCCGACAGCCAGATGCGCTCGGTCTCGACGTGCACGTCGTGGATCAGCCGGTTCGCCTCCGGGTCCGCGGCGGTCAGGCACGGGACGCGGTGGCCGCCCGCCGTGCCCGCCCTGCGGACCTCCACGCGGATCTGCTTCTTCGACGCGTAGACCGCGTCCCAGATGGCCTGGCCGGCCTCCAGCAGGGCAGGCATGTCCTCCGCGCGTACCTGCCCCACCGGGGCAGCCGGCATGGGTTCGGTCAGCTCTCCGTACTTGATCCCCAGGTGCTGCAGCCCGGACAGGAACACCGTTCCGTCCGGCGCGTCCCGCCGGTCCGCGATCCGGTGAGTCGGGTGCGTGTACAGCAGCTCGTGCATCGGGGCCACGTGATACAGGTGCTCCCCCGCCACCAGCGCGTGCCCCTGAAGGCTCTGGTAGGGCAGCGACTCCCACAGCACGTCGGCCAACGCGGTGTTCCGGTCATCGATTTCCGCGGTGACCGTGATTCCCAGATCGGGCCAGGAAATCTCGACAAGCCGACCGGACAACGTCTCAGACAAAATCTTTCCTTCGTTCGGTGCGATGTCAGGAGGATCGCGGTCCCGGCCGTCGATCCGGCATCACACGAACGCTCCACGAACGTCCCAGCGGTGCGGACACAGGCGCAACTCCCCCTGTTTTGTTGCAACTTGTAAGAGGAGTACACAGCCAAACGAGCAGAACCAGCCAGGGGTGAAAGGCATGAAAACCCGGCGGGCTGAGACTGCTTCTTCGTAGGCTTCTACAAGAGCCATTGCGTCAACTGCTGTGCACTTCAGTAAAGTTGACACTCCGTCCGAACCCGAATGGGCGGAGAACCACGGCGTGTGGCGAGGACGCGGCCCACCGCCACGCCGAGAAATGTCCCGGGCGCCGATAAAAAAGGGGCTGCCCCGCTGTGTGCGAAACGCACACAGCGGGGCACCCCTGTGGATCGGCCCGGAGGGTCAGTCGTCCTCGGTCTCGAAGGTGCGCAGCAGGTCCGCGGCCACGCTCACCGCGATGGTCGCGGGTTCCTTGCCGGTGATGTCGGCCAGCCCGATCGGGGTCTTGATGCGGTCGATCGTGGCGTCGTCGTGTCCGCCCTCGGTGGCGAGGCGCTTGCGGAACCGCACCCACTTGGCGGCTGAGCCGATCAGCCCGATCGAGCCGAGGTGCTCGGTGCGCAGGGCGGCGTCGCACAGCGCGGCGTCCTCGGCATGGTCATGGGTCATGATCAGGATGTGGGTGCCGTTCGGCAGGTGCTCCAGCACCTCCTCGGGCAGCAGCGGCGTGTGGTGCACGTGCACCTGCGCCACCGCGTCCGACAGCACCTCCATCCGCTCCTCGGCGAGGATGTCGGACCGGGTGTCGATCAGATGGAGGTCGAGGTCCTGGCGTGCCAGGATCCGCGCCAGCTCCAGGCCGACGTGCCCGACGCCGAAGATCGCCACCGCTCGCACCACGGGCAGCGGTTCGAGCAGCACCGAGACGGTGCCGCCGCAGCACTGCACACCGTGCTGGTTGGTCACCTTGTCGTTCAGGGCGAACTCGATCAGTTCCGGCTCCGGTTTGGACGCGGCCATCATCTCCCGGGCCCGGTCGATCGCCACGGCCTCGACGTTGCCGCCGCCGATCGAGCCCCACGTCTCGTTCCGCCCCACGACGAGCTTGGCACCGGGGCCGCGCGGGGCGTGGCCGCGCACGGTCGCGACGGTCACCAGCACGCCGTGCTCCCGGCGTGCTCGCAACCGCGCGACCGCGGCGACCCACGGCATGTCAGGCACCGCTCAGCGCTTCGACACCGGCCGGGACCGCGCCGTCGGCGACGGCCTGTCCGTTCCCGGTGCCGCCGACGGCGGCGCCGTCACCAGCCCGAGCGCTTCCGGCGGCACCGGCCTCGCGAGCCGACTGGATCGCCCAGAACACCGCCTCGGGCGTGGCGGGCGAGGCCAGCTCGACGCCGACCCCGCTCGGCCCGAACGCGGCGGCGGCCTGCCGCAGCGCCTCGCGCACCGAGAAGGCCAGCATCAGCGGGGGCTCGCCCACCGCCTTGGACCCGTAGACCGCGCCTTCCTCCGAGGCGTTCTCCAGCAGCGTGACGTTGAACTCCTCGGGCATCTCCGAGAAGCTCGGCAGCTTGTAGGTGCTCGCGGCCTGGGTCAGCAGACGGCCCCGGTTCGGCCCGTCACTGGAGTCCCAGCGCATGTCCTCGAGGGTCAGCCAGCCCGCGCCCTGCACGAAACCGCCCTCGACCTGGCCGATGTCGATCAGCGGGGACAGGCTGTCGCCGACGTCGTGCACGATGTCCACGCGCCGGATGCGGTAGGCGCCGGTGAAACCGTCCACCTCCACCTCGGCCGCGGCGGCGCCGTGGGCGAAGTACTTGAACGGCGAGCCGCGGAACGTCTTGGCATCCCAGTGCAGCCCCTCGGTCCGGTAGTAGCCGGACGCCGAGAGCTGCACCCGCTGGAAGTAGGCGGTGCGCACGAGGTCGTCCCAGGCCAGTTCCCTGTCGCCGCCGAGACTGCGCGCGACGCCCTCGACGATCCGCACGTCGGAGGCGTTCGCCCCCAGCTGGGTGGCCGCGACCTGCAGGAGCCGCTCGCGCAGCTGCTCGCAGGCGTGCTTCACCGCCCCGCCGTTCAGGTCCGCGCCGGAACTCGCCGCGGTGGCAGAGGTGTTGGGCACCTTGTCGGTCCGCGTCGGGGCCAGCCGGACCTTGTGCAGCGGGATGCCCAGGGTGGTCGCGGCCACCTGCAGCATCTTGGTGTGCAGGCCCTGGCCCATCTCGGTGCCGCCGTGGTTGATCAGGACCGAGCCGTCCTTGTAGATCAGCACCAGCGCGCCGCCCTGGTTGAAGGCGGTGAGGTTGAACGAGATGCCGAACTTGAGGCCGGTGACCGCGATGGCCCGCTTGGTGTTCGGGTGCGCGGCGTTGAACGCCGCGATCTCGCGCTGCCGGTCGGCGAGGCCGGCCTGGTCCCGGACCTGCTCCCAGACGGCGGAGATCCGCTCCGGCTGGACGACCGGCTGCCCGTAGGGCGTCGTCTGACCCCGCTGGTAGAAGTTGCGCTCCCGCAGCTCCATCGGGTCCAGGCCGAGGGGCGCCGCGCAGCGGCCGAGGATGTCCTCGATCACCAGCATGCCCTGCGGCCCGCCGAAGCCGCGGAAGGCGGTGTTGGAGGGCTTGTTGGTCTTGGCGATACGGCCGGCGACCCGCGCGTTGGGAATCCAGTAGGTGTTGTCGATGTGGCACAGCGCCCGGGCGACCACCGGCTCGGACAGGTCCAGGCTCCAGCCGCCGTCCGCGGTCAGGGTGGCGTCCAGGGCCTGGATGCGGCCCTCGGCGTCGAAGCCGATCTTCCACTGGGCGTGGAAGCCGTGCCGCTTGCCGGACATGGTCAGGTCCTGGGTCCGGTTGAGCCGCAGCCGGACCGGTCGGCCGGTCAGCTTGGCGCCCAGCGCGGCGACGGCCGCGAACCCGTGCGGCTGCATCTCCTTGCCGCCGAAGCCGCCGCCCATCCGCAGGCACTGCACGGTCACCTCGTGGCTGTGCAGCCCGAGGACGTGGGCGACGATCTCCTGCGTCTCCGAGGGGTGCTGGGTGCTGCTCTGGACGAAGACCTGCTCGGCCTCGTCCACGTACGCCAGCGCCGCGTGCGTCTCCAGGTAGAAGTGCTCCTGGTCGGAGAACTGGAACGTGCCGGTGAACACGTGCGCGGAGTCGGCGAAGCCGGCGTCCACGTCCCCGGCCAGCATCACGGGCCGGGCGCCGTGGAAGCTGTCGGCCGCGATCGCGTCCTGCAGCGTGATCAGCGAGGGCTGCTCGTCGAGCTCGACCTCGACCGCCGCCGCACCCAGCCGGGCCGCCTCCAGCGTCTCGCCGAGCACCCAGGCGACGGCGTGGCCGTGGAACATGACCTCGTCGGGGAACAGCGGCTCGTCGTGCTTCATCCCGGCGTCGTTGACGCCGGGCACGTCGGCACCGGTCAGCACCCGGACCACACCGGGCACGGCGAGCGCGGCCTCGGTGCGCAGCGCCGTGATCCTGCCATGGGCCTTCGTGGACTGGACCGGATAGGCGTGCAGCACGTCCTTGGTGCGGGCGACCAGGTCGTCGGTGTAGAGCGCGGTCCCGGTGACGTGCAGGCCGGCGCTCTCGTGCGGCATCGAGACGCCGACGACGGGCTTCTCGGGGCGCTCGGACAGATGGCTCATGACGGCACCGCCTCGGTGGTTTGCGCGTACAGCTTCAGCAGGCTCTGGCCGAGCATCGCGGAGCGGTACTCGGCGCTGGCGCGGTGGTCGTTCATCGGCGTGCCCTCGGCCCGCAGTGCCGAGGCCGCGGCCTCGGCGGTCTCCGCCGTCCACGGCCGGCCCTCCAGGGCCGCCTCGGTGGCGAGGGCGCGGATCGGGGTGGCGGCGACGCCGCCCAGGCCGATGCGGGCCTTGCGGACGACCCCGTCCTGGACGTCGAGGGAGAAGGCGACGGCCACGCTGGAGATGTCGTCGAAGCGGCGCTTGGCGATCTTGTGGAAGGCCACGACGGGCGACAGCGGCAGCGGGAGGCGCACCGCCCGGATGAGCTCGCCGGGACGGCGCACGCTCTGCCGGTAGCCGGTGAAGTACTCCGCGAGCGGGACCTCGCGCTCACCGTCGGCGTCGGCGAGCACCAGCGACGCCTCCAGGGCGAGCAGGGCCGGCGGGCTGTCGCCGATGGGCGAGCCCGTCCCCAGGTTTCCGCCGAGGGTCGCGCCGTTGCGGATGAGGCGGGACGCGAACTGCGGGAACACCTCGGCCAGCAGCGGGACGGCGCCGTCGAGGCGACGCTCGATCTCGGTGAGCGTCAGCGCCGCGCCGATCTCGATGACGTCGGACTCGACGCGGAGTTCGCGCAGTTCGGGCAGCTGGTCGACGGCGACCACGCAGTCCGCGCGCCGGGAGCGGATGTTCACCTCCACGCCCCAGTCGGTGGAACCGGCGACCACCACCGCGTCGGGCCGCTCGCGCAGCAGGTGGAGCGTCTCGGCCAGGGTGCTCCTGCGGACGAACGCGCTGTCGTCCTGGGCGTACTCGGTCGCGACGGGAGCGGGCGGAGCCTGCTCGCGACGCCGCGCCAGCGGGTCCTCGTCGGTGGGCGTGCCGACGGCGAACGCCGCGTCCCGGATCGGGCGGTAGCCGGTGCAGCGGCACAGGTTGCCGCTCAGCGCGTGCAGGTCGAAACCGTTCGGACCGTGCTCGGCGTCGGCGCCGTCGTGGGAGGCGCCGTCCTCGCCTCCCGCGTGCGCGCAGCGGTCGGGCCGGTAGTACTCGGCGGCCATGCTGCAGACGAATCCGGGCGTGCAGTAGCCGCACTGGGAGCCGCCGCGGGCCGCCATCTCCTCCTGCACCGGGTGCAGGGCGGGCGCCGTCCCGGGCTCACCGGCGGTGGCGAGCCCCTCGGAGGTCACGACCTCCTGGCCGTCGAGCGCCGCGACCGGCACCAGGCAGGCGTTGACCGCCACCCAGTCGGTGGGCTTGTTCACCCCGGGGCGGGCCACCAGGACCGAACAGGCGCCGCACTCACCCTCGGCGCAGCCCTCCTTGGTTCCGGTGAGG
This sequence comes from Streptomyces sp. JJ38, assembly GCF_019303475.1. Taxonomy (GTDB): domain Bacteria; phylum Actinomycetota; class Actinomycetes; order Streptomycetales; family Streptomycetaceae; genus Streptomyces. The sequence goes on along the minus strand of NZ_JABLSI010000008.1, from coordinate 101,276 downwards.
CCGCGCTCACGCAGGAAGTCCAGCACCGTGGTGTGGGGTGCGGCCGGTGAAATCGGGGCTTCTTGTCCGTTGACCGTGACGCGCGCCGCTACCATGACAGGCCTTCGTTTCGGTGCGTGATCGATCGATTCATTGTGTTCGCCAATTTCAGGCAGCTTTCTATGTTCGGACGCGCGCGCCACGGGAGCGGGGCGGATTCACGACGGCACGCAGGAGCGGCGTGCCGGGAGAGAAAGTGCGGGGAAAACCCGAGAAGTGCCACGAACGGGCACAGCGGAACGGCGTGCTAGCAGCCGTGGGCGATGCGACCCGGAACCCAGACGGTGCACTGGGCGAGGCGACCGAGATCAGAGCTGGTGTTCATCCGCTGGTCGCCTCCTTTCCGTGGTGATGGGTCGACGCCTACCGCAAAATAGTGGCCGGGGTCACCGAGGTCAAGGGGTGGACCTCGGCGTCTCGCGGGCCGAACGGATACCGGGGCGCGCGACGCGAGCCGCCGCCCGAGGGGTCGGGCGGCGGCTCGCGTCGCGGCGCGGAGAGTCACTTCACCGAGCCGGCCATGACCCCCTGGACGAAGTGGCGCTGGAAGGCGAAGAAGACGGCCACCGGCACGATCAGGGACAGGAAGGCGCCGGGCGCCAGCACCCCGATGTTGCTGCCGAACTGCCGCATCTCCGACTGGAGGGCCACCGTCAGCGGCTGGGCCGAGGCGTTGGCGAACAGCAGGGCCACGAGCATGTCGTTCCACACCCACAGGAACTGGAAGATGGCCAGGCTGGCCAGCGCGGGGCGGCCGAGCGGCAGGACCAGCTGGACGAAGATCCGCCACTCGCCGCCGCCGTCCATCCGGGCGGCCTCCAGCATCTCCTTCGGGATCTCCGCGAAGTAGTTGCGCAGCAGGAAGACGGCGAACGGCAGCCCGTAGGCGACGTGGAAGAGGACGACGCCGGGAATCGTGCCGAAGAGGCCGAGCTCGCCGAAGAGTTCGGCCACGGGCAGCAGGCCGATCTGCACCGGCACCACCAGCAGGGCGACCACCAGCAGGAAGATGGCGTCGCGGCCGGGGAACTCCAGCCAGGCGAAGGCGTATCCGGCGAGTGCGGCGAGGGTGACGACGAGCAGCGTGGCCGGCACCGAGATCAGCACCGTGTTCCAGAAGGACTGGACGATGCCCGAGTCCTCCAGCAGGGCGCTGTAGTTGTCGAAGGAGAGCTGGGCGGGCTCGGTCAGCGCCGTCCACCAGCCGCTGGAGGCGTTGTCGGACTCCTCGCGCAGCGAGGCGAACAGCAGTCCGGCCAGCGGGGTGATCCAGATCAGGGCGACGAGGGCGAGCAGCGCCTGCACGAGCCCGCTCCTGAGCCAGGAGGTGAGCCGGGCCACCGGGCCCCCGCGTGGGGAGCGTGCGCCCGTCGGTGCCGGGGACAGGCCGCGGGCGGGCGGGCCCCCGGGGCTCCGCTCCAGCGTGTCGTGCGTGCTCATGACTGGCTCCTGCGGAAGCGTCGGACGTTGAAGACCATGGCGGGCACGACGAGGGCCAGCAGCAGGACCGCGAGCGCGCTGCCGAGCCCCTGGTTGTTGCCGCCGCCGAAGGACACCAGCCACATCTGTGTGGCCAGCACGTTCGCCTCCTCCTGCACGGGTCCGGGCGCGATGATGTAGACGAGGTCGAAGACCTTCATCACGTTGATCACGAGCGTCACGAACACCACGGTCAGCACAGGGGCGAGCAGGGGCACCGTGATGCGGCGGAAGATCTGCCACTCGTTCGCGCCGTCGATGCGGGCCGCCTCCAGGGTCTCCCGGGGGAGGGTGGCGAGCCCGGCGCCGATGAGGACCATGGCGAAGCCGGTCCAGATCCACAGGTAGGCGCCGATGATGGCGGGGGTGACGAGCGTCGGGCCGAGCCAGGAGACGCCGCCGTAGGGTTCGGCGAAGTTCTCCCGCGGCAGCCGTAGCGTGTAGGAGCCGGGTTCCAGGCCGCTGAGGGCGAAGGTGCCGTCGGCCGCGGTCGTGGTCCGCGCGGCGACGGAGCCGCCGCCGTCGACGGCCTCGACCGCCATCCCGGGCAGCCCGCTCTCGCCCTCGTCGAGCCGGCCCGCCTCGCCGCCGCCGCCGCGGACGAAGTCCAGGTGGACGACGCCGCGCAGCTCGTCGTCCACCGGAGTGGCGGAGGCGGCCGGCTCGGCGTCCTCGGGCAGGTCCTGGGGGGCGACGCCGACGAGGCCGAGCGTCACGGTGTCGCCGGGGCCGGCCGCCGCGCTGGTGACGTACGAGCCGTCGTCGCCCTTCTCGACCCCGTGCCCGTCGCGGGCGCGGGCCGTGGGGTACGGCGAGGGGTCGGAGAACGTGTCGTGGACGCCGACGACGGCGGCGTTGAGCACGCCGCGCTCCGGGTCCTGCTCGTAGGCGAGCCGGAAGATGATCCCTGCGGCCAGGAAGGACACGGCCATCGGCAGGAACAGCAGCAGCTTGAACGCGGTGGCCCAGCGGATCTTCTCGGTGAGCACGGCCAGGACGAGGCCGAGGCCGGTCAGGAGCGCCGGGGCGACGACGACCCAGATGGTGCTGTTGCGGATGGCTTTCAGGGTCGTGGGGTCGGCGAACATCTCGGTGTAGTTGTCCACGCCGACGAACTCCGAGCCCGAGGCGTCGAACAGACTGCGGCCGACGGAGTAGATCACCGGGTAGACGACGAGGGCGCCGAGCAGCAGCAGCGCGGGCAGGACGAACAGCCACGCGACGGTGCGACGGCGCCGCTGGGCCCGGCGCCGCGGGGAGGCGGCGCCGGGGGCGGTGGTGCGCTGGACGGGAGCGGACACGGTCGGGCGGCCTCAGTCCGCGAAGGCGGCGGCCGCTGCCTTCTCCAGCTCGGCGGCCGTGGCCTTCGGGTCGGAGGGGTCGCGCAGGAAGTCCTGGAGGATCTTCCACTCGCCCTTGCCGACCGTGCCGCCGAACGCCGCGGGCGCCTGGTCTGACATGTCGAACCGCACCGAGTCCCCGGCCTCGATCAGCGACTGGGCGGTCTGCCGGGTGAGGTCGTCCTTGTAGGAGGAGAGGTCCAGCTCCCTGTTCGGGGAGATGTAGCCGCCCGCCTCGGCCCACACGGCGGCCGCGTCCGGGCTCGCCAGGAACTCCAGCAGGGCCATGGCGGCCTCCTGCTCGCCGCCGTCCTTGAGCACGACGGCCGCGTCGCCGCCGCTGACCACGGGCGCCTCGCCGCCGTCCACCGCCGGGAACGGGAAGAAGTCGGCGTCCTCACCGAGCGTCTTGCCGTGGTCGCCGGTGACCAGCCCGCCGACGAAGTCGCCCTCGTAGACCATGCCCGCCTTCGGCTCGGGGCCGAAGACCTTCTGCACGGAGGTGGGGAAGTCGGTGCGCAGGGCACCCTGGGCGCCGTCGGCGAGGAGGTCGTCGTCGGAGAAGAGCTCGCCGAGCGTGGTGAGCGCGTCGACGACGCTCTGGTCCGTCCACGGCAGCGTGTGCTCCGCCAGCTGGTCGTACTTCTGCGGGCCCGCCTGGGAGAGGTAGACGTTCTCGAACCAGTCGGTGAGGGTCCAGCCGTCCTGCCCGGCCACGGCGAAGGCGGGCAGCCCGGAGTCGGACACCGTCCCGGCGGTCTCCATCAGCTGCGCGTAGGTCGTCGGCGGCTCGACCCCGGCCTGGTCGAAGGCGTCCGGGCTGTACCAGACGAGCGACTTGTGGGCGGCCTTGAAGTACACGCCGTAGTAGTCGCCGTCGACCGTGCCGTACTCCTTCCAGACGTTGGCGAAGTTCCGCGTGGCCGCCTGCTCGACGTCCGAGGACAGCGGCGTCAGCCAGCCCTCTTCGGCGAACTGCTGCAGGACGCCGACCTGCGGCACCATGACGACCTCGGGGGCGTCACCGCCCTTGATCTTGCTGCCGATGACCGTGGAGACGTTGTCGCCGGTGGCCAGGTACTCGGTCTTGACCCCGGTCTCGTCGGTGAAGGCGTCCAGCACCCGCTGGAAGTTCTCCTCCTCCGTGCCGGTCCACACGCCCGCGACGGTGATCGTCTTGCCGCTGAGTCCGCCGTCCGAGGCCGGGCCCGTGACGTCGTCGCCGTCACCGCACCCGGCGGCGGTGAGGGCGAGCGTCAGCGCGGCCGCGGAGGCTACCGCGGTGCGACGGGCCCGGCGGGCGGGGCGGTGCGTGGTGTGTCTCATCTCTGGTGTCCCTTCTGGGGGTTCAGCGGGGTTCAGCGGGGTTCGGGAAGGTCGGCCGCCGCCTCGGCCGGCGAACCGGCCGGGGCTTCGGGGATCGGGTCGCCCATGTACCAGGCGGCGGTCGAGCCCGGCAGGACGCCGTCGTGACACGGGCCGCTGGCCAGCAACGGAGCGTGGGGAACGGGCGAGGGCACCGGCTCGGTAAGGAAGTTGACGGCGCAGACGAGCCCGTCGCCGCGGACGAAGGCCAGCACGCCCGGCGGCGTCTCCAGCCAGCGCAGGGAGCCCTCACCCAACTGCGGCAGGCTGCGCCGCAGGTGGAGGCCGTCGCGGTAGAGGTGCCACGACGAGCGGGTGTCGGCGACGGCGCGGTCGGTGGCGTGCTCGGCGAAGTAGGCGGGCTGCGGCAGCCACGGGCGGGCGGCGGCGCCGGGAACGGCGGCCGTGAAGCCGAAGGGCGAGGCGTGTCCGCTCCACGGCAGCGGCACCCGGCAGCCGTCCCTCACCCGCGCGCGGCTGCCGGTGCGGCGGAAGATGGGATCGGTGAGGACGTCGTCCGGCAGGTCCACGACCTCGGGCAGGCCCAGTTCCTCGCCCTGGTAGACGTAGGCGGCTCCCGGGAGCGCCAGCATGAGCAGGGCGGCGGCGCGGGCGCGGGCCGCGCCGAGGGTGCCGCCCTCGGCGCCGCCGCCCGCGTACCGGGTCACGGTGCGCACCTGGTCGTGGTTGTTGAGCACCCAGGTGACGGTCGACCCGGTGCCGGCGATGTCCCGCATGGCCTCGTCGATCGTGCGGTGGAACGCCTCGGCGTCCCAGGGCGCGCTCAGCAGGTCGAAGAAGAACGCCTGGTGCAGTTCGTCGGGCCGGACGTAGCGGGCGTGCTCCCGGGCGGTCGGTACGGAGACCTCGCCGACCAGAAGCCGCTCCCGGCCGTCGCGGGCGGCGTACTCGTCGCACACCGCCCGCCACGCGCGCCAGACCTGGTGGACCTCCTCCTGGTTCCAGGCCAGCGGGTTGACCGAGTCGCGGGCGCGCTCGTCGGCGGCCGGGTCGGGCGAGTCGGGCAGTTCGGGGTGCTTGTAGAGGCCCGCGGCGACGTCGATGCGGAAGCCGTCGACGCCCCGGTCCAGCCAGAACCGCAGGGTCCCGTCGAAGTCCTCGGCGACTTCGGGGTTCCGCCAGTTCCAGTCGGGCTGTTCGGGCGTGAAGAGGTGCAGGTACCACTGGCCGGGCGTGCCGTCGGGCTCGGTGACGCGGGTCCAGGCCGGGCCGCCGAACATGGCGCGCCAGTTGTTGGGCGGTTCGCCGCCGTCCGGTCCGCGGCCGTCGGCGAAGTGGAACCGGGCGCGGGCGGCGCTGCCGGGCCCGGCGGCCAGGGCGTCGCGGAAGTGCGGGTGCTCGACGGAGCAGTGGTTGGGGACGATGTCCAGGAGGACCCGGACGCCGAGGCGGTGGGCGTCGGTGACCAGCCGGTCGAACTCGCCGAGGTCGCCGTAGACGGGGTCGACGTCGCGGTAGTCGGCGACGTCGTAGCCGTGGTCGTGCTGCGGTGAGGGATAGAAGGGGCTGAGCCAGATGCCGTCCACCCCGAGCTTCTTGAGGTAGGGCAGCCCCGAACGGACGCCGGCGAGGTCCCCGATGCCGTCGCCGGTGCTGTCCAGAAAGCTCCGGACGTAGACCTGGTAGATCACGGCGTCGCGCCACCAGTGGCGTCGCCGTTCCAGGTGGAGGAGAGAGCCGTCTCCGGCCGTTGCTGTGAGCATGCCCCGCTGACCTCGACTTGTGTGCGCTGTGCGGTCCGTGGCGACAGACGGCTGGCCGATGCTTGCCGTGTGTGCGCCTCCGTTATGCATGCATGTTAAGTAGCGGCGACGCAGAGGTGTCAACGCATTACCCGCAGGTATCGTGCGAAAGCCCAGCTCGCGAGGAGGGATCGTGACCCGCCTGTGATGCGGGCTTACTTAACAAGTAACTAGAGCTGTGCGGTGGGCGCCTGGAATCGGCCGGCCGGAGCAGACCACCGGGCCCGGCGCCGGTCTCCCATGCTCAGCCCGCGTCGGCGATCCGGGCCAGCTCCCGCCCGAGCCGGGCGACGGCGTCCTCCGGCGTCTGCCGCAGGGCCAGCGCGTCGTGCACGACGGCCTGCACGGCCAGGCTGACCTGGTCGTACCGGGCGCTCTTGGGCCGGGGTTCGGCGGCCAGCACGCTCTCCCGCAGCGCCGGCAGATAGGGGTGCTCGCGCACCAGCTCCGGGTCGGCGTACAGGCCGGCGCGCACCGGGGGCAGCGAGCCGTCCGTCAGCACGCGGCGCTGCACCGGCTCGCTCGTGAGGTAGGCGATCAGATCCGCCGCCGAGTCCGGATGGCGGGAGTGACTGGAGACGGCGAGGTTGGAACCGCCCAGCACGCTCGTGCCCGGCCCGTCCAGCCCCGGCAGCGGCACGGTGCCGAACTTCCCGGCCACCTCCGAGCCGGGCGCACCGGCGAGCCCGTGCACGTAGGGCCAGTTGCGCAGGAAGAGCAGCTCCCCGTGCTGGAACGCCAGCCGGGACTCCTCCTCCTTGTACGTGAGGGCCTCCCGCGGTATCCAGCCGTCCCGCACCCCGTCGACCAGGAACGTCAGCCCCTTCGCGGCGGCGGCCGAGTCGACGGTCACCCGCGTGCCCTCGTCGTCCAGGAACGAGCCGCCCGCGGACCGGACGACCTCCACCGCGTTCGCCGTCAGCCCCTCGTACGGCAGGAACTGGCCCGCGTAGCCCTCCAGCCCGTACTCGGGTGCGATCGTCCTCGCCTGCCGCTCCAGCTCGGCCCAGGTGCGCGGCGGCTCCTCGCCCTCCCGGTCCAGGACGTCCTTGCGGTAGTAGAGCAGCCCCGCGTTCGTCACGTACGGGACGGCGTACAGCTCGCCGCCGAACGTCGCGGTGTCCACGACCGGCGCGAGGAAGGACTTCAGCGGGAAGTCGTCGCGGTTCAGCGGGGTGATCCAGCCCGCCGCGGCGAACTCCGACGTCCAGGCGACGTCGATGTTGAGCACGTCGAACCGCTCGCTGCCCGAGCGCAGCTCGGTGATCATCTGGGCCCGCGTCTCGTCCGCCGAGTCCGGCAGCTCGACGAGGGTGACCTCTTCCCCGGGGTGCGTGCGGTTCCAGCCGTCGAGAAGGGGCCCGAGGTACTCGGTGAGATCACCGGCCGTCGCGAGGGTCATCGGACCGCGCTCGTCGTCCCCGCTCAGGGACGGGGCTCCACATCCGGCGTAGGCCGCCAGCAGCACGGCACCGGCCAGCAGCCCCCTGCCCGCGGCACGCTTCCACCGCATCGGTCCTCCCGGCCACCGGCTCTCTCGCACGGCCTTCCCGCCCCTGTATACCTGTTAGGCATACGCGATACTAGAGGTGCACGAGCACCACCGGGCCGGGGAGGAGGAGACCGCCGTTGCGTCTCCCGCTCCTGGCTCTCCTCGCCCGCGGACCGGCCCACGGCTACGAGCTCAAGCAGGCCCTTGAGTCCCTGCTGGGCGCCGCGTACCCTCAGCCCAACATCGGCCAGATCTACGTCACCCTCGGCAGGCTCGAGAAGGCCGGGCTCATCCTCGGCGAGGAGGTCGAGCAGAGCAACCGGCCGAACAAGCGGACCTACCGGCTCACCGACGCCGGGCGCGAGGCCGTGGAGTCCTGGTACGAGGAGACGACCGCCGAGCCACGCGTGCGGGACGAGTTCTTCATGAAGCTCGCGCTCGCCCCGCGCACCGGCATGGCGGACCCGGTCACGCTGATCAACAACCAACGGCGCCAGTACCTGAACACCATGCGCGACCTGTCCAAACTCGCGGCGACCGAAGAACGCGACAACCGGGTCGCCCACCTGCTCATCGAGGGCGCCATGCTGCACCTGCAGGCCGACCTCGACTGGCTGGAGCTCTGCCAGGAGGAGCTGGAATGAGAAGGTCACGCCGGGCGCCGGACGCCCCGCCCGCCCACGGCACGCACGGCGGTGAGCACGGCGGTGAGCCCATCGTGCGCGCCGAGGGGCTCGTCAAGACCCACCATGGCGAGGGCACCCCCGTGCGGGCGGTGCGCGGCGTCGACCTGAGCGTGGGGCGCGGGGAGTTCGTCGCCGTCACCGGGCCGTCCGGCGCCGGCAAGTCCACCCTCCTGCACCTCCTCGGCGGCCTCCAGCGTCCCGACGCGGGCAGCCTGTGGATCGACGGCCGGTGCGTCGACGGCTACAACGAGGCCCGCTGGGCGGTGCTGCGCCGCCGCAGCACCGGCGTCGTCTTCCAGTTCTTCAACCTCGTCTCGAACCTCACCGTCGCCGACAACGTCGAGCTGCCCGCCCTCCTCGCCGGCACCGGTCCCAGGGCCGCCCGTGCCGCCCGCGAGGAACTGCTGGAGGAGCTCGGGCTCGGCGGTAAGGAGCACGCCATGCCCGGCGAGCTCTCCGGCGGCGAGCAGCAGCGCGTCGCCCTCGCCCGGGCCCTGGTCAACCGGCCCGCCCTCCTCCTCGCCGACGAACCCGCCGGCAGCCTCGACAGCAGGGGCACCCGCGAGGTGCTGCGCCTGCTCTCCCGCTTCCACCAGCGCGGCCAGACGATCGTCCTGGTCACCCACGACGCCCGGGTGGCCAGCGCCGCCGACCGCGTCATCAGCTTCTTCGACGGCCGCATAGCCGACGACGCCCACCTCGGCGACACCCCGCGCCGCCCCCGCGCGGGCGGCGTGTCGGGCACGCTGGAACTGAAGGACTGAGCCACCGTGCGGGCCGTACTGCGCTGGGCGCACGCCGATCTGCGGGCACACCGCGGCGAGGCCCTGTTCATCCTGCTGGCCACCGCGGGCATCACGGCCTCCCTCCTGCTCGCCGGAGCCCTCTTCAGCTACGCGGCGAACCCCTGGCAGCGGGTCTTCACCCAGTCCGAGGGCGCCCACGTGTGGCTCCACACCCGCGCGGACAGCGACGCCGCCGCCGTCTCCGGCCTCTCCCGTCTGCCCGAGGTCTCCGACGTCGCCGGCCCCTACCGCACGACCCGCACCACCGCCTCGTCCCCCGGCGCCGAGGCCGCCGTGGACCTGCGCGCCACGGGCCCCGAGCTGCCCGGCACCGCCCGCCCCCTGCTCGTCACCGGCCGCTGGCTCACCGCCGACGACACCGGGACGCCGGACGGCGAGCCCGGCGGCGGCCCGTCCCAGGGCACCCCGCACCCCGGCGTCGTCCTCGAGGAGTCGCTCGCCACAGCGCTCGGCGCCTCCCCCGGCACAACCGTCACCGTCCCCGGCGAGGACCGGGGGCGGCGCCCGCTCACCGTCGTCGGCGTCGTGGAGACCGCCGAGCCCGGGTACCGGCCCGGCGAGCGTCCCGGCACCGCGTGGGTCCTCCCCCGCACGCTCTCCGGCACGGCCCCCGACGGCGTGGGGCACACCGTCGGGCTGCGGCTCACCGATCCCGCCGACACCGACTTCATCGTGCAGCGCGCCGTCACCGCCCTCGGCGCCGACCAGGTCGCCCGGGTCACCAAGTGGCAGCAGGCGCGCGCCGAGGCGGAGGGCGGCGACCGGCTCCTCGGCCTGCTCCTCGCCGTGTTCGGGCTCGGCGCGCTGCTCGCCGCCGGGCTCGCCGCCTATGGCGCCATCAACGCGCGCGTCCGCGGCCAGCTCCGTGACATCGCCGTCGTCAAGGCCGTCGGCTTCACCCCGGCGCAGGTCGTCAGCGCCTTCCTCCTCCAGCACCTCACCTACGCCGTCGTGGGCACCGCCGCCGGGACGGCCGCCGTCTCCGTGCTCGGCGACCGCATCCCCGGGCGCATCGGCGAGGCCGCCGGCGTCTGGGACGACCTGGCCGGCCACACGTCCCTGCTCCTCGCCATCCCCGCCGCCGCGGTGCTGTTCATCGTCGCCGCCACCTCGCTCGCCGCCTGGCGCGCCGGACGTGTCCCGCCCGTCCCCGCCGCCCGCGCCGCGCTGCCCGCCGGGCGACGGCTCTCCCCGCCCGCCCGCCACGCCCTGGGCCTGCGGCTGCCGCCCGCCCTCGTCCTGGGCTGGCGTGGCGCGTTCACCGGGGGGCCGCGCCGCCTGCGCACCCTCACCTCGATCGGCCGCCTGTCCGTGCCGCTCCTCATGATCACCGTCGCGCTCACCGCCTGGACCACGGTCGACCGCTTCCGCACGGAGCCGGCCGAGGTCGGCATGCCGGCCGTCCTCACGGCCCGCGTCACGGACCCCGGCGCGGTCACCGACGCCGAGGCCCGCCGCCTCCTCGCCGCCCCGCCCGGGGTGGCCGCCGCGCTCCCCGGTGCCGAGGTCGCCGCCCTCGTCCCCGGCCAGACCGGCACCATCGCCCTGCGCGGCCTCGGCACGACGGCGGAGCCCTACCCGTTCACCGTCGCCGACGGCCGCCCGCCGACCGGCCCGGACGAGGCCGTGGCCGGGCAGGGCCTGCTCGACCTGCTGGACGTCGAGGTCGGCGACTGGGTGCGCATGACGGTCGAGGGCCGGCCCCAGATCCTGCACATCGTGGGCCGCAGCATCGAGCCCGACAAGGACGGCCGCGTCATCTCCACGTCCCTCGACACGCTCCACGAACGCGACCCCGGCCTGCGCCCCGCCTTCTACCAGCTCGCGCTGGACGACGACGCCGACCCCGGCACCGTCCGCGAGGAGCTGGCGCGGGCGGCCGGGCCCGCCCTGGAGATCAGCAGGACGCCCTCCTTCACCGACGGGCTCGCCCCCGCACGGGTCGTCTTCGTCGGCGTCATCGTCGTGCTGGCCCTCATCGGCCTCACGGAGCTGCTCACCACTATCGGCGCGACCGTCCGCGACCGTGGCCGCGACCTGCTGGCGCTCAAGGCCATCGGGCTCACCCCCCGGCAGATCAGTGCCGTCATCGTCCTCGCCACCGGGTTCACGGCGCTGGCCGCCGCCGCCTTGGGCATCACCCTCGGCGTACTGGCCGGGCGCCGGCTGGTGGACGCGCAGGGCGACGCGTCCGGCATCGGCGCCGGCATCGCCGAGGCGCCACCCGTCCCCGTGCTGGCCGGGGTCGCGGCGGCAGCGGTCCTCGGCGCCGTCGCGGTCTCCGCGCTCCCGGCCGCGCGCGCCGCCCACCGCCGCCTCGCCGACTCCCTCAGCGAGACCCTGTAGCCGCCGCGCGGCGCCGGATTCCGGAAAGGCTCCTCACCTCGTCCGTCAGGGGCTCGGAATCGGGCGGGCCGTGAGGGCGTAGACCGTCTGCTCGTCTCCGGCGACGACGTGCACCCGGTGCCCGCAGGTGAGATTTCTGCGCTGCGTTTCCTGGGTCATCTCGTCGGAAAGCCAGACCCGGAAAATCCGTCCGGGGTTGGGGGTCGCGGACGGCGTTTCCACGACGCGCAGCGCCGATTGCGGCAGCGGCCCTTTCCCCGGGATCGGGTCGAGGGCTCCGGCGAGCCGTTCGGCCTGGCCGCGCAGCCACACCAGGGCCAGCCGGGAGGTGGGCGCCCGGTGTTCCGCCAGCAGGACCGGCGCCCGGACGACGTCGAAGGGGTGGGCGACGACGTCACAGAGGTAGCCCTCGCCGTTCCGCGCGCTCATCGGCGGCCCTCCAGCCCCGCGAGGTGCTCCCGGACGACGCGGTTCAACTCCACCGCCCGGCGCCGCAGATCCGCCGTGCCGATGGGCTGCGCACACTGGCCGCAGTGGTGTTCGGCCTGCCGGCGCAGCAGGGCGGCGCACTCCCGCATGAGCCGGGCGCACTCGGCGCAGCCCGTCACGACGCCGCCCCCCTGCGGACGACGTCGGCCAGGTGCCGGGCCACGGGCGGCGGGACGCTACCGAGTTCGACGAGGCGGACGGTTCCGTAGGACGGCGAGTCCCAGACACGCTCGTCCACGCACAGGCTCGGCAGGGTCACCCCCACCGCGTGCAGCGCGTCGCGCAACTCCTCCGCGGCGCTTTCCGCCTCCGCTGCGAATCCTTCAGCGATCACGTCGTACTCCCGTCGAACCAATTCTCGAACACCAGACGGATAGGGGTTGTTCGCCACTTCCGGTGATTCCAGAATCGGCATTTCCGCGTACGATCTGAAGAGGCTTCACCTCCCCTAAACCTTGATGGGAAAAAGGAGTTGTCCCTATGGGCCGGCCAGCTCGTCCGCTGACTCCGCACCGTTCCGCCCGCCACCTGTTCGGTGCCGAGATCCGCAGACATCGCGAGCTGGCGGGGATGAGCCTGGAGCGGCTGGCGGACATCGTCAACTACAGCAAGAGCCACCTCGCCCGCATCGAGACCGCCGAGGCGATGGTGCCCCCGACGCTTCCCGCCCGGCTCGACGCGGCGTTCGGCTCCGACGGGCTCTTCGAACGCCTCTACGGCCTCGCCCGCACCGAGATCCACCCGGACCGGTACCGCCGCCGGATGGAACTGGAGGCGCAGGCCCGGGTGATCGACGAGTACGCGGGCCATCTCGTGCCCGGCCTGTTCCAGACCGAGCCCTACGCCGACGCCGTCTTCCGCGTCCACAACGACACCGCGCCCGCCCAGGAGATCGAGGAGAAGGTCGCGGCCCGGATGAGCCGCCAGACGCTCCTGCACTCGGAGACCCTCTCCGAGGTGTCGGTGATCCTGGACGAGGCCGTCATCCGGCGCCCGGTCGGCGGCCACGCGGTGATGCGCGAACAGCTCCTGCGGCTGGCGGCGCTCGCCGACACCCCGAACACCGTGATGCAGCTGCTGCCCTTCACCCACGGGGAACACGCGCTGGTCGGCGGCGCGTTGACGCTCATGACCCTCGGTGACCGCTCCTGCGTGGCCTACGAGGAGAGCATCGCGAGCGGCACCCTCTTCGAGGACGAGGAAAGGGTCGCGGTACGCCGCCGGGCGTACGATCGGCTGCGGGCGCACGCCCTCTCGCCGAAGGAAACGGCGGCGATCCTCACGGCAGCTTCGGAGGCACTGTCACCATGAGCGAGCTCTCCCCGGCCCCGGCCCGGGCAGTCTGGGTCAAGTCCAGCTACAGCAACGGCGATGGCGGAGGCTGCGTCGAGTGGGCTCCGGCCCTCTCCGCGACCGGCACCGTGCCCGTCCGCGACTCCAAGGTCCCCGACGGGCCCGCCCTTGCCTTCCCCCGCACCGGCTGGGCGGCCTTCGTCACCGCCGTCAAGGACGACCGCCTGCCCGGCTGACGTCGGCGGCGGGGCGACCGTCCACACTGGGGACATGTCGAAACGCGAGGGTCAGGACAAGGAGCTGTGCCCGTGCGGGCGCCCGCTCGGGTACGCGCAGTGCTGTGGCCGGCTGCACAGCGGCACGGCGACGGCGGGCACCCCCGAGGAGCTGATGCGCTCGCGCTACAGCGCCTTCGCCGTGCGGGACGCCGACTACCTGCTGCGCACGTGGCACCCCGACACCCGGCCCGCCGAGCTGCGCCTGGACCCGGCACGGACCTGGCTGCGGCTCGACGTGATCGGCAGCTCCGACGGCGGGCCCTTCGGCGCGGAGGGCTTCGTCGAGTTCCGCGCGCACTACGCCGAGTCCGGCGGCGTCGGCTCCCTGCACGAGCGCAGCCGCTTCGTCCGGCACCGGGGCGCGTGGGTCTACGTGGACGGCGAGACCGACTGACGGCGGGCGCCGCGTCGAAACGGCAGGGCGCCGTCAGCGGCACCGCAGGGCATGTGCGGCGGGCTGAACGGCGCCCGGTAGGCGTTGCGCTGTCGGGTGGGTCAGTCGACGACCTCGAACTTGGGTCCGTAGTTGCCCATCACGACCTTGAGCGTCTCGTAGCCGCCCTCGCGGTCCGGGCCGCCGTACTCGGTCCACGCCTGGCAGACGTAACCGGTGTCGGCGTCCAGGTCGACGGCCTTGGCCACCGGCAGCTCCTCGCAGGCGAGCTTCTCGGCCTTGCGGCCCTCGCCCCAGGTCGTCCACAGCTCGTGGTGCACGGCCTTGGCGACGAGCAGGCCCTTCTGGGGCTTGGCGTTGTACATGGTGAGGAAGTCGCCTTCCTCGTACTTGTCGCTGATGGTGACCTCGTACGGGATCTCCGCGCCCTCGTAGGTCGCGGTGCACTCGCTGGTGGCACCGGCCTTCTGGGTCACGCCGTCCGGGCAGGTGGCGCTCGTCTCGCCGTCGACGTCGGCCCTGCGGAGGACCGACTCGCGCAGCTTGTACTCGACCTGCTGCGTGAAGTCCGCGCCGCGCTCCGGCTTCCCGGGCGGTTCGGGGTCCTCGTCCTCGGCCTTGACGACGTCCGGGTCCGGCCCGGTGACCTTGACCGGCAGCTCTTCCTGCCCCGCGCCCGTGTCAGCCTCCGGCTCCGACTTCTCGTCGTCCCCCGGCGTGCGGTCGGCCTTCGACGCGGAATCCGTCTTGCCCCCGTCGCGCTCTCCGCCCCCGTCGTCGGACCCACCACAGCCGGTGACCAGCAGCCCGGCGGCGACGACTCCTATGATCATTTTCGGATATCGCATGGTCAGACTCTATAGGCGCCCCGCGCCATGACGATCACTCCTGTTACCGACCTGTGCACGATGTGACGCGATCGTCGACTCAGCCATCGCCCTGGCAGCTCGCGGCTTCGGGGCGGTGCCGGCACTGCTCGTCCTCATACGCCTGGACAGCGGCTCCCCCGCCTCCGATGACGCAGATCAAGGTGGCCATGGCGACCTGGGTGGACGCCGTCACAACGGCCCCGGACCGCACCGCGACCACGGCCGCGACGACGGCGAGTACCCCGACGCCACCGGCGGCGGCCAGGTAGCCCCACAGCGGGTCGGCCGTGACGTTCTCGGCCGGGTCGAGGTTGAACCCGGACAGGAACCAGAGGCCGAAGATCGCCACCAGGGCGACCAGTTCCAGGAACACGAGCCCGCACCCAGCTCCGACATCGGCCGCCAGCTCCGCGCGGCGGCGCCGTCGTGGACCGGTGGTGGCGTCGAAGGCCGGCGGGGCGACGGGCAGGTCCATACCCATACCCTGCCCGCCCCCACAGGGCCCCGCATGAGTACGGGTACTCACTTCCCCCCTGGGACGTGCGGCGGGCGCCTTCAACACTCCAGCGTGAACGGGGTTTCCCCGTGGAGTCGGCCGTTGACCTGGATCTGCACGGCATGGATGCCCGGGTGGTAGCGCCGCGTGCTGATCGGCTTGAAGGAGTGTCTGCGCGTCGCGGACCACGTCTCGCCGGGGTCCAGGGACCGCGTGGTGAGTTTGAAGACCTTGGGAGTGCGGCCGCCGTTGGCTTTCACGTGGTGGACGACGTAGTCGATGACCACGTGCGCGGTCTGATCGTGGGTGTTGGTCACCGCGTAGTCGAAGACCAGATGATCGCCGACCCGGATCTCTGGCGTCCGGATGTGCGGACCGTCGACGGCGACGGGGAGGTCCGGGGAGTGGCCGAGGAGCGTGAGGGCGTCGGCGTGGCCGGACTTGACCAGGGTGCGCAGGCCGTGCCGCACCAGCCGGGTCGTCGTCGGCGCGGGGGCGTCCAGCCAACGCGCCGCGACGGCGACGGCCGTGTCGGGATGGTCGCGGCTGATGTCGTTGAGGTGGTTGGCCACGGAGCGGCGGACGTACTCGGAGTCGTCCCGGTACAGGGCGTCGAGCAGCGGCAGTGCCGGGGCCGGGTCGGTGATCAGCGCGGGAATCCGCGGTGCCCACGGCAGTCGTGGGCGTGTGCCCTCACTGGCCAGTCGGCGGACGTGGGGGTCCGGATGCCCGGTCCACGGCGTCATGACCCGGAGCGCGCGTTCCAGGTCGGCGCGGAGGAAGGGGCGGACGGCGGTCTCCGCGGTCAGCCGCGGGGTGAGTTCCGCCAGGAGGGCGAGGGCGGGTTCGAAGGCGTCCCGGCCCCGTACGGCGACGGCCTCGGTGACGGGGAAGATCATCCACCCGGTGAAATCGCCGTCCCGCAGTGCGACGCGCAACACGTCCGCGAAGGCCGGGTAGTCCGACGGAAGATCGGCCAGGACGGCGTTCCGGATCAGCGTGACACGCTCGGTGAAGCTCAGCCCCTCCAGGACGGCGCCGCAGCCCCGGGTCTCCTGCGCGGCGATCCCGTCACCGGCTCGCGCGAGGCACCGGGCGAGGTCGGCGACGGTTTCCGCGCCGAGTAGTTCGTCTGCCGAGGGCACGGCGTCATCCTCCTTGATCTCGGCGCTATGCGGTGTGCAGTACCTGAGCGTGCCGCATCTCGTGCACAGTGCCGATCCGGCTGAAGAAGCCCTGGGCCCCGGGGTCGGACGGCATCTCCTTGGCCGCGCGCTCGGCGACGGCGGCGGACGACCAGACGATGAAGTCCAGGACGGTGCCGTCGTCGAACCGGGCGAGGTGGGCGCCCTGGAAACCGTCGCCGTACCGCTCCTTGAGCAGGGCGATGAGCTCCTCCCGGTGGGCGGTGAGAGCGGTGGGGTCGTCGGTCTCGAACCTGACGTACTCGATGGTCGCGCTCATGGCGGCACCTTTCGTCGACTGTCACTCACGGATTTGGAACGCCGAATCCGTGAAAAGAACGTATCACGGGTTCGCTGGCCCGAATCCAGTAGATTGGAGGCGTGACCATCCGGGACCTGCAAGAGATGCCGTGGATCGGTGAGGACCCGGTCCTCGACCTGGCCAACACCGTCGTCGTCGGCGCGGGCCCAGGCCGCAGTGACGTCGACTTCTTCACCGACCGAGAACTCACCAGTCGCTGGCGGGCCCGCGCCGCTGACCGCGGGCTGGCCGCCCTCCCGCTGGAGGAACTGCGGCGGTTGCGCGGGCTGGTCCGCGACGCGCTGGGCACGACGGCCGGACAGCGCCCGCTCACCGACAGCCTGCGGGCCAGGCTGAACGAACTCGCCTCGGCAGCCCCCGTCGTCTTCCGGATGACCGACGACGGCCTGCTGGGACGGCAGGAACAGGGCGGAGGCGCCGACGCCGTCGTGGCCCGCGAGACGCTCGTCCTGGTGGCAGGTCCGGACCGTCAGCGGGTGCGACGCTGCCACGCCCCCAGTTGCGGCATGTTCTTCCTGGCCAGGCGTCGCGACCAGGCATGGTGCACCCTGGGCTGCGGCAATCGGGCAAGGTCCACCCGGCGCCAGCCACGAGACCCGGGGCCCCGCACCGGTTGAGGCGAGGAGCCCGAGTTGAGGAAGTCCAAGGCCAGGCGGTGACACCAGGTCAACTAGGGTTGCCTGTGATGGACGCGGGGGCAGCAGTCGAAATGGTGACCGTGCCGTCGGGGCGGTGACGTTGTCGGACCGGCGGACGCGGCGCAGTTGGCCCGTCGAGGTCGCACCGTTCCTGATGTCGGCGGTCTTGGTCACACAGTCGTGGTACGCGCACGTCACCGGTCTGCGGCCGAGCAGCCACCACGGTGCTTCGCTGCCGGTCGAGTGCGTCTCGTGGTGGGACGCCGTCCGGTTCTGCAACGCCTTGTCACGCCAGGAGGGGCTGACGCCCGCATACGACGTCCGCCCCGAGGCCGAGACGGCCGAGTGGGACACCTCAGCCGACGGCTACCGGCTGCTGGGACGTCTACGACGCCGAGGTGTACGGCACGCACCGCGTGCTGCGTGGCGGCGGGTGGGCCGACGAGCACTGGAGCTGCCGCGCGTCGGTGCGGCGGCGCAGCCACCCGACCTTCCGGATCGACGACGTGGGGTTCCGCGTCGTGCGCTCCGCGTCGTAGACCGCCCGACCACGGCCCCGGGTACGGCACCCGGCGTCAGGCCGGCCGGTCGTCGGTCAGCGCGTGGCGGTGGAGCCAGGCGGTGAGGGCCTCGGCGATGGCCTGGGGCTGGTCCTCGGGGGCGTGGTGACCGGCGGGACCGCAGTGGCGGGTCTCCAGGGCGGCGATGTTGGCCGCGCACCAGTCGGCCAGCTCCCTGCCGATCAGCAGGGTGGGCGAGGAGTCGAAGGTGAGCAGCAGCTTGGGGACGTCCGCGCTCGCCGCCAGCCACGCGCCGTACCGCTCGACGCGGGCGGCGACGTCGGCGGGCTCGCCGTCGAGCGGGAGGGAGCGCGCCCACTCCAGTATCGGGCGGCGGCTGTCCCGGGTGGGGTAGGGAGCTCGGTAGGCCCGCAGGTCCGCCTCGCCGACCGGAGTCAGCACGCCGCCGGTGAAGGCGCTCTCCAGGAAGGCGTTCTGGTCCAGCACGAGGGTCTCGCCCCGGGGCCCGCGCATGGCCTCGGCCCGGGAGCGCGGGCCGTCACCCAGCTCGCCCCAGGTCATCGGGCGCACGATGGTCTCCAGGAAGGCGATGCCGCGGACGCGGCCGGGGTGGCGGGCCGCCAGGTCGAAGGCGAGGGCGCCTCCCCAGTCGTGGCCGACGAGCACCACGTCGTCCAGCTCCAGCCGGTCGAACCAGGCGTCCAGGTAGCGGGCGTGGTCGGCGAACCGGTAGGGCACCGCGGGCTTGCCGGAGCGGCCCATGCCGATGAGGTCGGGGGCGAGCAGCCGGGCGCGCACGTCCACGGCGGGCAGCACCTTGCGCCACAGGTGCGAGGAGCTCGGGTTGCCGTGCAGGAACACGACGGGGGCGCCGCCGCCGGTCTCCTCGTGGAACATCGTCGATTCGAGCACACGGGTCACGGGCACAGCTGCCTCCATAGTTCGCTAGTGACACTAACGTTCCGGTGGATCGCCACCCTATTCCGTTAGTGTCACTAACGCAACGGGTAGAGTGGCGGCATGGCAGACCACACACCCGACACGGCTCACGCGGAAGACGGGCAGCCCACCGCCGCACGGCTGCGGAAGCTGCCCACCCGGCTGATGTCGCTCGCCGCGATCCAGTCGGACCGCCTCGTGAACGAGGCGTTGGCGCGCGCGGACGCCCGGAAGTGGCACTACGCGGTGCTCGCCACCCTGGGCGAGTTCGGAGCCGTCAGCCAGGCGGAACTGAGCAGCCGCACCGGGATCTACCGGAGCGACATGGTCGCCGTCGTCAACGAGCTGGCCGAGCGGCGGCTGCTGGAACGATCCCCCGACCCCGCCGACCGTCGGCGGAACGTCATCACGATCACCCGGCAGGGCCGCGCCCGGCTGCGTCGCCTGGACGAACTGCTGACCGCGGCGGAGGACGCGGTGTTCGCACCCCTGACCGCCCCGGAGCGCGAGCAGCTGACCCGGCTCCTCACCAGGCTGGTCGACCACCACGGCCGCCCCATGTGACCGCACCGCGCCCGGGCGGCGGGAACCCGAACGGGGTGCGCGGACAGGGAAAGGGCGTGGAGACGAACCAACGGGAGTTGAGACGCCGGTTGCGGGCCGGCGAGGCGGAGGCCTTCGGGGAACTGTTCGACGCCTACGCGCGCTCGGTCTACAACCACGCCTTCCGGCTGACGGGTGACTGGTCGGCCGCCGAGGACGTCGTGTCGTTGACGTTCCTGGAGGCGTGGCGGCTGCGGGGGCGGGTGGACCCGGAGGGCGGATCGGTGCGTCCCTGGCTGCTCGGGGTGGCCACCAACGTCACCCGGAACACCCGCCGGTCCGCGCGGCGGTACGGCGAGGCTGTGGCCCGGCTGCCGCCGCCCGAGGAGCAGCGGGACTTCGCCGACGAGGTCGCCGCCCGGATCGACGACCGCAGGCAGCTCGAACTCGTGCGTGCCGCGCTGGGCGCCCTGAACCGCCGGGAGCGGGAGGTGCTGGCGCTGTGCGTGTGGTCCGGGCTCGAATACGCCGCCGCCGCGGAGGCGTTGGGCGTCCCGGTCGGCACGGTCCGCTCCCGGCTCTCCCGGGCCAGGAGAAAACTCGCGAAAGCCGTGGAACCCCCCGGAAGCCCCGGACAGGTCAGAGGTAGCCGGATACGCACGGCCAGAACCATCCAGGAGGGCCAACGATGAACGACCACCCTGCCGGACGTGCGGACGCATCCGAGCTGCCCGAGCGGGACCTCCCGCCGGGCCGACACGCACTACTCCGGGAGCATCTGATGACGGAACTGAGGCGCCAGGGACACGAGGAGTCGGAGGGACGGGAGCACGCGGGCGGCAGCGCCCCGGGGTGGACGCGGCGACGCACCACGGGAGACGGACGGCCCCCGCGCCGTCGGCTGCTGCGGCCCGCGCTCGGCCTCGCCGCGGTCGCGGCGGCGACCGCGGCCGTGCTCACCCTGACCCCGGCGCTCGGCGGGGTCCAGGAGAGCCAGGCGATCGACCAGCGGGCGGTGGCGCTGCTGGAGGACGTGGCACTGGCGGCCGAGAGCCGGAAGGCTCCGGCGGAGATCCGCGACGACCAGTACGTGTACGTACACAGCAAGGGGGCCTATCGCACGTACTTCCAGGACGGGAGGACCCGCATCGACCCGCCGCGCAAGCGGGAAGTGTGGACGGCCGTGGACGGCAGCCGCGAGGGCCTGCTCATCGACGAGGGCCGCTTCGGCGGCAGGGAAGCGCTGGAGCCGGACACGCCGGGCATCCCGACGAACACCAACTACCGGAACCTCCAGCGGCTGCCCACCGATCCGCAGGAGATGCGCGACTGGCTCTACGAACACGCCTCCGACAACGAGTTCGGTGCCGACCACAACGCGTTCGTGCTGGTGGGCGACATGGTCCGGGAGACGTTGCTGCCGCCTGACGTCGCCGCCGCACTGTTCCGCGCCGCTGGAACCATCCCCGGTGTGGAGGTGCGGGACGACGTGGTGGACGCGGCGGGACGCGAGGGCGTCGCCGTGACCAGGGAGAGCCGCGGGGAGCGGACGGAGATCGTCTTCGACAGCACGACTCACGCGTACCTGGGTGAGCGGACCGTGCGCACGGAGAAGGACGAGCACAACGGGCTGGAGACGGGGGACCTGATCGGCGAGAGCGCGGTGCTGGAGCGCGCCGTCGTCGACAGCGCTGGCGAGCGGCCGTAGCCGACGGGCGTGAACCGAGGGGGACCAACGCGTTGGTCCCCCTCTACGCCGCCATCCCGGAAGATCACATTCCGGCCGGAGCGCGCGAACGCTCCCGCCGGAATACGCTCTCGGGGCCGCCGGTTGGAGCGGAACGTGCACCAGTTCCCCGAGCCGCCCGGCGGCCTACACCCCCTGCTCGCCGGGCGCTTCAGCCCCGACCGGTTCGACCCGGCGGCGGTGGTCGACGACCACGCCCTCGGGCTCCTGCTGGAGGCCGCGCGATGGGCACCGTCTGCGGGGAACTCCCAGCCGTGGGGCTTCCTCACCGGCAGGCCCGGTGAGCCCGAGCACGACCGGCTGCTCCCCCACCTCGCGCCGAGCTCGGCCCGCTGGGCGACGGACGCGGGCCTGCTCGTCGTCGCGCTGACCCGCCGGCACGTCGATGACACGTCGCTGCTCTACTCCGAGTTCGCGGACTACGACCTCGGCCAGGCCGTCGCCCACATGACGGTCCAGGCCCAGGCCATGGGGCTGGCCGTCCACCAGTTCCGGGCCTTCGACCTGGAGGGGCTGACCAAGGAGCTCGACCCGGCCCCGGGCTGGGCGGTCGTCTCCATGGCCGCGGTGGGCAAGGCGGCGGGCGGTCCGCCGAAGGGCCGTCACCGGCGCAGCCTCGCGCACCTGCGCTCCGCCCCCTGGTCATTGGCGGAGTGACCGCCTGACAGGGCCCGCCGGGGCGGCGAGGCAGCAGGTCAGCGCGCTGGGTTCAGCCCTCGATGCGGTCGGCCAGGGCGGTGAACTGGTCCCAGGTGAGGGAGGGTTGCGCGGGGTCCCAGAGCTTCTGGGCCGTGGCGGTCAGCGGGAGGCGGATGCCGTCGGCGACCTGGGCGGGGGTCTGGGCGCCGGCCAGGTCGCACCAGACGGCGAAGCGCCCGCCGGGGACGCGGTCGGCGTTCGCGTACTCCTCGGGGACGGGGGTGGAGCCGCGCAGGACGTCGGGCGTCCACTCCTCGTATATGGCCTCACCCGTCGGATAGACGAACTCGTTCGGCTCGCCGAGCACGTAGTACAGGTACTTGCTGTTGAGGTTGACGAGGTTCCAGCCCTCTTCGAGGTAGGAGACGGGCTCGCGCGCGCCGATCTCGCGGCCCGTCCAGTAGGTCACCTCGCGGGGACGGCTCGGGGTGACGACGCCGTCGGCGTGCATGCCGTCGTTCCACACCTGGGGCAGCTTGCCCTGTTCGCGGACGGTCGCGGCGCGGTCGTTGAGCCAGGCGGTGGCGAGGTCCTGGATGCCGGCCTCGGAGCCGTACTCGTCCTCGGCGGCCTGCTGGAGCCCGGGGAAGGAGGCGGCGGGGTCGGAGCGCATGAGGGGGACGTACTCGTCGCCGCCGAGGTGGAACCGGCGGGCGGGGAACAGCTCGGCGTACTCGTCGAGGAGCTCGTCGAGGAGCTGGGCCGCGGCCGGATCGGTGATGTCGACGGCCCCGCGGACGGGGTCGCCGTCGGCGTCGCGGAGCTGGAGCTCCGGATGGGCGTCGAGGACGGCACCGAGGTGGCCGGGTGAGTCGATCTCGGGGATGACGGTGACGTGGAGGGACTCGCCCAGCTCGATGAGCTCGCGCACCTGGTCCTTGGTGAGGTGCTGCTCGGAGACGATCTCGGGGTGGCTCTCGCTCTCGATGCGGAACCCCTGGTCGTCGGCGAAGTGCAGGTGGAGCTGGTTGAGCTTGAGGTCGGCCATCTCGCGTATGCGGTCGGCGAGCCAGTCGGCGCTGAAGTGCTTGCGGGCGGTGTCGATGAGCAGCCCGCGCTGGGGGCGGTCGGGCGAGTCGCGTATCTCGCCCTCGGATATGCGGCCCTGGGCGCGGAGCGCTTGGACGAGGGTGCGCGTGCCGTAGAAGACGCCGGTGTCGGCGCGGCTGGTGATCCGCACCCGGCCGTCGGCCGTGGTGAGGGTGTAGCCCTCGCGCCCGCCGAGGGCGTTCTCCCGGAGGGTCAGCTCGACGTCTCCGGAGCGGGCCGGGCCCTCGGCGGCCTCGACGCCGAGCTCGCGGGCGAGGAGGCGGGCCTCGTCGGCGAGGGGGCTGTCGGGATCGGCGACGACGCGGGTGTCCTCGCCGGGCTCCCAGCCGGGGCCGCTGCCGGGGTTCCACTCGCGGACGGAGGGTATGGAGCTGGGCTCGGGGGCGGGCGAGGGCCGGGCCGAGGGGGAGTCGGTGGCGGCGGGCCCGCCGGGGGCGGGCGGCTCGTCCTTGACCTGGGTGGCGGTGAACACGCTGCCTGCCGCGATGGTGAGGGCGACGGCGCCCACGATCGCGTACCGCTGTCGGGCCTGGCGCCGGTCGTCCGGTTGGGGTCCGGTCGGCTGCGCCCCTCGGTTGGCAGACATACCTCGCACTGTAGGGGGAGACGGCACGGCGGTCGCGTCGAGCACGTGACGGCGGACGCGCAACGCGGACTGCCGGGCGCCCGGAACCGGCGCGGCCTCCCCCGCCACACCGCCCCCGGACGACACCCGCCCGGACGCCACCCGACGGATGACGACCACCGGGCAACCGTCAACGCCCGACGGGGGCCACACCTGGTCCCGTTCGGGTGAAATTCACACATCCGTCAGAGTGTGTGGGACCTCGCCCGTTACGGTGGCCCGCGTGGCGTCCGCCGCGGGGCCGCCCGGGACGCCACCCGATACCCCATTCGAGTGTCACGCTCGGGTTTCCGCTGCCCCGCGCTCCTCCCTTACGGTTTCTCTCGGTTCCATCCGCTTTCACCGCCGAAGATCTCCGATAACACCCGAAACCCCGACACCCCCTTCACCCACTCCCGAGGAGTCCATGCGCCTGCCCGCCCAGCGTGGCCCGCGCACGCCGCTCGACCGGCTGAACGTCGCCCCCGTCGAGACCGCCGTGTCCATCCTCCTCGGCTGCTACGGCAGCCGGCGCTGGGCGGAACGCATGACCGAGCACCGTCCGTACCCGAATGACGACGCTCTGCTCGCGGCGGCCGAGGAGGCGAGCTACGACCTGCGACAGACGGACGTCCTGGAGGCGTGGGCGGCGGAGTCGGCCGCGCAGCAGCCGGTGAGCGACGGACCGGGCGCGCTGGTGGCGCACACGGCGCTGCGGGCGGCCCAGGCGGCGTACGAGAGCAAGTTCGGGCACGCGTTCGTGATCTGCCTGGACGATCTCCCGCCGGACGAGCGGCTGAACGCGCTGCTGGACGGAATCCGGGCCCGGCTGGGGAACTCCCCCGAGGAGGAGCGGGGCGTGGCCGCGGACGAGCTGCGCGCACTGGCACTGGCCCGGCTGCGGCGCGTCGTCTCGGACCCGGCGGCACCCCGGACACCTCACAGCCCGTAGTCCGTCCGTGCCTGATTGATCACATCTTTGCCCCCCACGCAAGCGAACCGACAAGGCGTCGCTACGATGGCCGCGGCCGGTGGACCGTACCCGGCCGGGCCCGACCGACACTGAAGCCGGCAGGCCCTTTCCCCGCTCCCGGAGGGTATTTCCGTGCCGGCTGGAACGCTGTACCGCGGCCGGGAAGGCATGTGGTCCTGGGTGGCTCACCGAGTCACCGGCGTCCTCATCTTCTTCTTCCTGTTCGTGCATGTCCTGGACACGTCTCTGGTCAGGGTCTCGCCCGAGGCCTATGACGACACCATCGCGCTCTACAAGAACCCCGTCGTGGCGCTGATGGAGTACGGCCTCGTGGCGGCCGTCCTCTTCCACGCGCTGAACGGCCTGCGGGTCATCGCCGTGGACTTCTGGTCGAAGGGCGCGCGCTACCAGAAGCAGATGCTGTGGACCGTCGTCGGCATCTGGACCGTGCTCATGGCCGGTGCCTTCTGGCCCGTCCTCTCGCACGCGATCCACGAAGTCTTCGGGAGCTGATGCGCGATGTCCGTGATTCTCGACTCCAACAGCAACGGCCCGTCGGTGGAGAACCCGGCGCCCGTGATCGAGGCGCCCCGCGCCCGTAGCGCCCGCTCGCCCAAGGCGACGCGCGGCAACTTCGAGCTGTACGGCTGGCTGTTCATGCGCGCCTCCGGCGTGCTGCTGACCTTCCTGGTCATCGGCCACCTGCTGATCCAGCTCGTGCTGGACGGCGGCGTGAGCCGCATCGGCTTCGCGTTCGTCGCGGGCCGCTGGGCCTCGCCGTTCTGGCAGGCGTGGGACCTGATCATGCTCTGGCTGGCCACGCTGCACGGCGCCAACGGCCTGCGCACGATCATCAACGACTACGCCGAGCGGCCGGGCACCCGGTTCTGGCTCAAGTGGCTGCTCTACGCCGCCACCGCATTCACCGTCCTCCTGGGCACGCTGGTGATCTTCACCTTCGACCCGAACATCCGCTGAGGGCTGAGGTAACCCGCTGATGAAGATCCACAAGTACGACACCGTCATCGTCGGCGCCGGCGGCGCGGGCATGCGGGCGGCGATCGAGTCGACGAAGCGCTGCCGCACCGCGGTCCTCACCAAGCTGTATCCGACGCGTTCGCACACCGGCGCCGCCCAGGGCGGCATGGCCGCGGCCCTCGCGAACGTGGAGGAGGACAACTGGGAGTGGCACACCTTCGACACGGTCAAGGGCGGTGACTACCTGGTCGACCAGGACGCCGCCGAGATCCTGGCGAAGGAGGCCATCGACGCCGTCCTCGACCTGGAGAAGATGGGTCTGCCGTTCAACCGGACCCCGGACGGCACCATCGACCAGCGCCGCTTCGGCGGTCACAGCCGCAACCACGGCGAGGCGCCGGTGCGCCGGTCCTGCTACGCGGCGGACCGCACCGGCCACATGATCCTTCAGACGCTGTACCAGAACTGCGTGAAGGAGGGCGTGGAGTTCTACAACGAGTTCTACGTGCTGGACCTCCTCCTGCGCGAGGTGGACGGCGTCAAGCGCACCGCCGGTGTCGTGGCCTACGACCTGGCCACCGGCGAGGTGCACGTCTTCCAGGCGAAGTCCGTCATCTTCGCCTCGGGCGGCAACGGCAAGTTCTTCAAGGTGTCCTCCAACGCCCACACCCTCACCGGTGACGGGCAGGCCGCCGCGTTCCGGCGCGGGCTGCCGCTGGAGGACATGGAGTTCTTCCAGTTCCACCCGACCGGCATCTGGCGCATGGGCATCCTCCTCACCGAGGGTGCGCGCGGCGAGGGCGGCATCCTGCGCAACAAGGACGGCGAGCGCTTCATGGAGAAGTACGCGCCCGTCATGAAGGACCTCGCCTCCCGTGACGTCGTCTCCCGCTCGATCTACACCGAGATCCGCGAGGGGCGCGGCTGCGGCCCCGAGGGGGACCACGTCTTCCTCGACCTGACGCACCTGCCGCCGGAGCAGCTCGACGCCAAGCTGCCCGACATCACGGAGTTCGCGCGGACGTACCTGGGCATCGAGCCCTACACGGACCCGATCCCGATCCAGCCGACCGCGCACTACGCCATGGGCGGCATCCCGACCAACGTGCAGGGCGAGGTGCTGGCGGACAACACCACCGTCGTGCCGGGCCTGTACGCGGCCGGCGAGGTGGCCTGCGTCTCGGTGCACGGCGCGAACCGGCTGGGCACCAACTCGCTGCTGGACATCAACGTGTTCGGCCGCCGCGCGGGCATCGCCGCCGCCGAGTACGCCGCGACGGCGGACTTCGTCGAGCTGCCGGAGGACCCGGAGCAGTTCGTCGTGACCGAGGTCGAGCGGCTGCGCGACGCCACGGGCAGCGAGCGGGTCACCGACATCCGCAAGGCGCTCCAGGAGACCATGGACAAGAACGTCATGGTCTTCCGCACCGAGCAGACGCTCAAGGAGGCCGTGGACGACATCGCGGCGCTGCGCGAGCGGTACAAGAACGTCAGCGTGCAGGACAAGGGCAAGCGGTTCAACACCGACCTGCTGGAGGCCATCGAGCTGGGCAACCTGCTGGAGCTGGCCGAGGTGACGGCGGTCTCCGCGCTGGCCCGCAAGGAGTCCCGCGGCGGTCACTACCGCGAGGACTACCCGAACCGTGACGACGTCAACTTCATGCGCCACACCATGGCGTACCGCGAGGTCGGCGACGACGGCACCGAGTCGATCCGGCTGGACTACAAGCCGGTCGTGACGACCCGCTACCAGCCGATGGAGCGTAAGTACTGATGAGCACCCCCACTCTGGACAAGGCGGACGAGGTCAAGGACGCCACCCCGTACATCACCGCGACGTTCCGCATCCGCCGGTTCAACCCGGAGGTCTCGGCCGAGGCCACCTGGGAGGACTTCACGATCGAGATCGACCCGAAGGAGCGTGTCCTCGACGCCCTTCACAAGATCAAGTGGGAGGTGGACGGGACGCTGACGTTCCGCCGCTCCTGCGCGCACGGCATCTGCGGTTCGGACGCCATGCGGATCAACGGCCGCAACCGGCTCGCGTGCAAGACGCTGATCAAGGACATCAACCCGGACAAGCCGATCACCATCGAGGCCATCAAGGGCCTCACCCTGCTCAAGGACCTGGTGGTCGACATGGAGCCGTTCTTCCAGGCCTACCGGGACGTGATGCCCTTCCTCGTGGCGGAGGGCAACGAGCCGACGCGCGAGCGGCTGCAGAGCGCGGAGGACCGCGAGCGGTTCGACGACACCACCAAGTGCATCCTGTGCGCCGCCTGCACCTCCTCCTGCCCGGTGTTCTGGAACGACGGTCAGTACTTCGGCCCGGCGGCCATCGTCAACGCGCACCGCTTCATCTTCGACTCGCGTGACGACGCCGGGGAGCAGCGGCTGGAGATCCTCAACGACCGGGACGGCGTGTGGCGTTGCCGCACCACGTTCAACTGCACGGACGCCTGCCCGCGCGGTATCGAGGTCACCAAGGCGATCCAGGAGGTCAAGCGCGCGCTGATCACGCGTCGCTACTGACCGCCGCCGCCGGGGGCGGGTGAGCCCCTCCCGGCGTGAAGTCCCTTACCCGGGGGTCGTGTTCCACTGTGGGGTGGAACACGACCCCCGGGTTATTTCCAGCGGAACCCGACCGGTATGTGATCTCCTTGACGCGGGGAGCGTGAGGGGGTCAGTCGGTATGACACAGCCGACGGGACGGAAGACGACCGGTCTGGCGGGCGTCGTGTTGATCGTGCTGGCGGGCGTGCTGCTGGTCCGCACCGGGGGACGGGAGCGGCCGCCAAGGCCGGTCACGTACCGCCATCCGCGGCGGGGGCGGCTGTACGCCTGGGCCGGGGTCGTGGTCGTCATGGCCGCGCTGGGGTGGTGCGGGTTCGTCTCGGCCGACGCCGACCACGCCGCGGACCGCCCGCTGGGGGCCACGGCGTGGGGCATGAGCGCCGTGCTGCCGATGCTGCTGCACCGGGCCGGTGCCGTCACCGTCGTGGACGCCCGCGGGGTGCGCACGCGCGGCGGGCTCGCGGTGCGCCGCCGGTTCGCGCCCTGGCCGGAGGTCACCGACGTCACGGTGGAGCTGACGCACCGCTGGGACGGCGCCGTGCACCGCGTGGTGGCGGTCCGCGCCGACGGCCGCGCCGTGCCCCTGGCGACGCCGCTGGGGTACGCCTGGCGCCCGTCGTCGATGGCGGCCCTGGGCGCGGCGCACGCCCGTGTCGTGGAGCACTGGGAGGCGGCCGGAGGCGGTCAGCCCGCCGGAGAGGGCACCGGGCGCAGGACGAGGGTGACGAAGCCGAGCGTGCCGCGGTAGCCGTTCAGCCAGCCGTCCCGGTGCGCGGCGGCCCGGCGCAGGGCCTCGGCGCTGTGCGGGTCCTCGGGGTGGTCGAGCGCCCAGCGGGTGAGGGAGCCCGTCCAGGACCACTCGTACTCGTCCCACTCCTCCAACGTGCTCGTGTGTCCGTGGACGGGTGCCCAGCCCGCCTCGGTGACGCGTGCGACGGTCCCGGGGAGGTCGCCGAACTCATCCCGCGTGGCACCGAGTCCGTCGAGCGTGGCGGCGTCCGGCTCACGCTCCCAGAACCCCTCTCCGACGACGGCGACCCCGCCGGGGGCGAGATGGCGGCGCGCGGCCTCCAACGTGGGCAGAAGCCCGCCGAAGGCGTGCGTGGCACCGACGCACAGGACGACGTCGTACGGCTCGTCGCCCCCCTCGCCGGTGCGGAACTCGGCGGCGGGCGTCTCGTGCAGCGTCAGCCGGTCGGTGACGCCGAGGGCCTCGGCCTCGGCGCGGGCGAGCGCGAGGGCCCGCCCGTCGATGTCGACCCCCGCGGCGCGGGCCCGCGGGAACGCGGTGAGGGCGCGGTGCAGCCACACGCCCTGACCGCAGCCGAGGTCGAGCAGCCGGGGCCGCGCCCGTCCCCGCACGGCCCGGCGCAGCAGCCGGTCGGTGTTCACCTCGCTCAGCGGAGCCGCGATGGGGTGATCGGCATGGGCGTGGAGGCTGGCGTTGAACGTCACCCGCGCAGTCTGGCCGGACGGCCCGGAGGAGACCAGTGATTTACGCGAGGGGCCGCACCGTCCGCTCGCGACGTGTGACACCCGGGGTTCACGAGGCGCAGGGAAACGTTTCAGCCAGTCGTTGACACGGGCCTGACAAACATCGCCCCCGGTGGCAGGCTGCTACGTCCAGACCGCTCAACTCGTCTGCCCGGAAAGCCGATCCCGCCAACCGGTCCCCACCGACCGTGCGCACACCGCGCGGCTGTCGCA
Organism: Streptomyces sp. JJ38; assembly: GCF_019303475.1. Taxonomy (GTDB): domain Bacteria; phylum Actinomycetota; class Actinomycetes; order Streptomycetales; family Streptomycetaceae; genus Streptomyces. The sequence goes on along the minus strand of NZ_JABLSI010000008.1, from coordinate 71,662 downwards.
GAAGGAGTAGTCAGCGTGAGACGAACCCCTCGATCCCTCCTGGGCACCCTCGTCGCCGTCGGAGCCCTGATCGCCGGCGGGGCGCTGGCCACGCCGGCCGCCGCCGGCGACGCGCCCGACGTGGACGCTCCCAGCGCCAGCGCACCCGACGTCGACGCCCACGCCGCGGACGCGCCCGACGTGGACTCCCACACCGTCGGCGCACCCGACGTCGACGCTCCCGACGTGGACGTCCACCCGGCCGTCCACGTCGCGGCCGGCACCACCGCCGCCCGGCAGCGGGTCCGCGGCTACTGGACGGCGGACCGCATGCGCGACGCCGTACCGCTGGACCAGCTGGCGTCCGGCCGCGCCGACCAGCGCGGCACGGCCGCCGAGGCCCGCGCCCCGGAGGGACACGCCAGCACCGTCACACCGGTGGCCCCGGCCACCTCCCCCTCGGACATCGGCACCCTGGCCTTCCCCGAGGGCGGCGCCCCCTGGACGGGCGGCGGGGAGATCGCCACCACCGGCGGCCGGGTGTTCTTCACCTACCAGGGCCGCGACGCCTCCTGTTCCGGCAACGCCGTCAACAGCGCCAACGGCAGCACCGTCATGACGGCGGGGCACTGCGTGAAGATGGACGGCGCCTGGCACACCAACTGGGTGTTCGTGCCCGGATACCACGACGGCCAGGCCCCCTACGGCCGGTGGGCGGCCGAGGCCACCCTCGCCACCCCGCAGTGGACGGCGAGCGAGGACATCAACTACGACGTCGGCGCCGCCGTCGTCAGCGAACTGGACGGGCAGCGGCTCACCGACGTCGTCGGCGGTCAGGGACTGTCGTTCAACAGCGGCTACAACCGGGAGATGTACGCCTTCGGCTTCCCGGCCGCCGACCCCTACGACGGCGAGACGTTCACCTACTGCAGCGGCACCAGCTTCCGGGACTTCTTCCTCTCCCGCGACCACGGGCTGTCCTGCGACATGACCGGCGGCTCCAGCGGCGGCCCCTGGCTGACCGACTTCGACGAGGCGACCGGCACCGGCCTGCAGACGTCGGTGAACAGCTTCGGCTACGTGTTCTGGCCGGACACCATGTTCGGCCCGTACTTCGGTGACGACGCCCGCAACCTCTACGACGAGGCGCAGGCGCTCTGACCCGCCCCCGGGCCCCGCGCGGGTCCGAGCCGCACTCCCGGGGCTCNGCTCAGGGAGGTTCCACGCACGGAACCGGCGGCCGTCGGCGACCTCGCGGCCAGGCGTCGGCCGAACGGAAGCCCTAGGATGGCCCGCCACTGACCGTGACGCCGAACGGGGGGGCACAAATGTTCCAGACCAGGACCGAAGGGGCGCGCCGAAGGGCCGCCGCGGTCGCCGCCGCGACGGCGCTGGCGCTGACCGCGCTGGCCGGGTGCAGCGGCGAAGGCGACGACTCGGCACGCTCCGACGCCGCGCCGTCCGCGTCCGCCACCCCGTCGAAGCAGCCCTCGAAGCCCGCCGGGAACCCGCCGCCCCTCCCCGAGGCGCTGACCGGGCAGAAGCTGTCCTGGGAGGGGTGCGGTTCCCCCGCTCCGGGCCGCCCGGAGCTCGCCGACCGGTGGGAGTGCGCCGACATGAAGGCGCCGCTGGACTACGACAAGCCCGACGGCGAGACCCTCGACATCGCGCTCATCCGCACCAGGGCCACCGAGGATGACCGGCGCATCGGTTCCCTGCTGTTCAACTTCGGCGGCCCCGGCGGCTCCGGAGTGGCCACGCTGCCGAACTCGGAGCGCACGTTCTCCACCCTCAACAGCTTCTACGACCTGGTGAGCTTCGACCCGCGCGGCGTCGGGCGCAGCTCGAAGGTGCGGTGCCAGAGCGACGCGGAGATCGAGAAGGCGCTGAACCTGGACCTCACCCCGGACACCGCCGCCGAGGAGAAGGAGTTCCTCGACGACGCCAAGGCCCTCAGCGCCGACTGTGACCGGAAGGCCGGCAAGGTACTGCCGCACGTGGGCACGAGTGACGCCGCGCGCGACATGGATCTCATGCGGCACCTCCTCGGCGACGAGAAGCTGAACTACCTCGGCTTCTCCTACGGCACCTCGCTGGGTGGCACCTACGCCCACCTGTTCCCCGAGAACGTCGGCCGGATGGTGCTGGACGCCGCCGTGGACCCGACGGCCGGGTCCGTCGCCCACGCGAAGAACCAGGCCCTCGGCTTCCAGCGGGCGCTGGAGAACTACCTCCGCAGCACCGGCGAGGACCCCACGAAGGGCACGAAGCGCATCACCGCGCTGCTCGAGCGGATCGACAAGGACCCGCTGCCCACCTCCGGCGGACGTGAGCTCACCGAGGGGCAGGCCCTGTACGGCCTGGTCACCCCGCTGTACAGCCAGTCCAGCTGGCCGGCGCTGGAGGAAGCGCTCGAAGAGGCGGAGAACGGCCGCGGAGACCGGCTGCTGGCCTTGTCCGACAACTACCACGGGCGGGACGCCGAGGGCCGTTTCGAGGCCAGCTCACACGCCCAGCGTGCCGTCTCCTGCGCCGACGACAGCAGCAGGCCGACCATGGCCGACGCCAAGGCCGTCCTGCCGGAGTTCGAGAAGATCTCCCCCGTCTTCGGGCCCTTCCTGGCCTGGGACACGGCGGGCTGGTGCGCGGGCTGGCCCGTTCCGGGTGAGCGCGAGGACCCGGAGGTCAGTGCGGAGGGCGCCGCGCCCATCGTCGTCGTCGGAACCACGGGCGACCCGGCCACACCGGTGGAGGGCGCCGAGCGCATGGCGAAGGAGCTGGGCGAGGACGTCGGCGTCCTGGTCACCTTCGACGGCGAGGGACACGGTGCCTACTTCGCCAGCTCCTGCGTCCAGGACACGGTCAACGCGTACCTGGCCCGCGGCGAGGTCCCGCGGAACGGCCTGACCTGCGAGCCCTGACCGGACGGACGGGTACGGGACGGCCGGGCCGCATCCCCATATGCGGCCCGGCCGTCGGCAGCCCCCCGTCAGACGGGGTCTACAGGCGCTGCCACAACGCGGGGACGTTCGGGGGCTCCCAGCCGGTCTGGGAGCGGTGCCCCTGGAGGCAGCGGTAGGTGGCCGAGCCGTACGTCACCTGGTCACCGGCCGCGTAGTTTGTGCCGGGTGCCCAGGTCCCGCCCGGGTCACCCGGGTCACCGGGGTCGCCCGGGTCTCCGGGGTCGGTGGTCGTCTTCAGGGTCAGGCCGTAGGCCTGGAGGATCTCGTTGATCGGCTGGTGGTAGGTCGTCCCGCCGGTGCGGCAGTTGCCGGAGCCGCCGGAGGTGACGCCCTGGGCCTGGGTGCCGGAGATGTACGAGCCGCCGGAGTCGCCGGGCTCGGCGCACACGCTCGTGCGGGTGACGCCGGAGATCGTGCCCTCGGGGTACGTGACGCTGGTGTTGTGCTGCTGGATCGTGCCGCAGTGCCAGCCGGTCGTCGAGCCGGAACGGCAGATGGAGGCGCCGACGGGGGCCTGGGTGGAGCCGGTGACCTGGATGTTCTGGCCGCCGGAGCCCTTGACGTACGGCGTGGCCGTCCAGCTGGAGTTGACGGCGACCCAGGCGTAGTCGTTGCCGGGGAACGAGGAGCCCTGGAAGGAGCCCTGCGCCACCCGGTTGTAGCCGGACGTGCTCGTCCCGGCCCGGCCGCAGTGGCCCGCGGTGGCGAAGCCGTGCTGCGTGCCCCGCGTCACCGGGAAGCCGACGGAGCAGCGGCCGCTGGAGCCCATGTAGTAGGCGTCACCGCCGCGCAGGTCGTAGAGCGGGCGGGGCTGTTCGTCAGAGGCGACGACGCGTACGAGGCCGGCGTCCGCACCGCTGGCGGAGACGAACGCGCGGGCCTGTTCGGGCCGCGGGGAGTGGACGACGACGGAGTTCGCGGTGACGTCGACGTACCAGACGCGGGCGGCCTGCGGGGCCCTTTCGGCGGCGGCCCGGTCCAACGCGGTCTTGGCAGCGTCGAGTTCGGCCAGCGAGTGCGGGACGACCCTGGCCCGTGCGCCCGTCGCCTCGATCCTCCCGGCCTCGTCGGCGTCGCTGGTGGCGACGGTGAGCCGGACGTCGTCCCCGCCGTCCTCGTTGAGCCACGCGCCGGCGAAGTCGGGACCGAGCGCGGCGCGCAGGGCGGACGCGTCCGCCGTGGCCCGGCTTTCGGCGGCCAGCCGCTGCTCGGCCTGAGCGGGTGTGAGCCCGAGATCGCGCTGGAGCGCCTTGAGCAGCCCGGGTGCGGGGGCGGGCGCGGCCGGGGCTTCGAGCGGCGCGGGATCGGCCGCGGCGACGCCCGGCTGTCCGGCCAGGACAAGGACGCCGGCCGTGAACACGGCCGCACAGGCGCCCTTGAGCGTTCTGTGGAGCATGACACTCTCCTCGGTTTCTGGGGGGTGCCGAAACCGTAGGCGTGCGCACGTCAAGAAAAGGAGAGGTCAGTTCGCCCCCTCCCCCGCGTTATGGATGAACGGCCGAGCCCGCGGCGCGGATCGTCGCCTCGGCGTGGGCGGCGCGGGCGTGGCGGAGGACCGCGTCGGCGGTCCCCGCCTCCTGTGCGTCCGGGTGCCAGCCCAGAAGATGCCGCCAGCGCAACGGCGTTCCCTCCAGCGGCCGGGTGACGATGCCGGGCGTCGGCGGGAAGGTGGCCCGGCACAGGCCGACGGCGCGGCCGACCTGCACCAGATGCACGCACGATGCCGTGTCCGTCTCGTACACGGAGGCCGGGGTGAAACCCGCGCGGGCGCACGCGGCGGCGAAGCACTCGGCGAAGCAGCCGTCACCGGGCACGTCGACCCAGGCGGCGTGGGCGAGGTCCGCGAGCGCCACCTGCTCGCGCGCCGCGAGGGGGTGGTCGTGGACCAGCATGACGAACACGGCGTCGACGCCCACCTCCCGCCACACGAGCCGCTCGGTGGCGGGCGGTTGGCTCTCCCCACAGGTGCCGATCAGTGCGAAGTCCAGCCGCCCCCGACCGACGTCATCCGCGATCTCCCGCTCCGACCACGACGTCTGCGTCGTGACCGGCACCCCGGGGAGAGCCGAGACCAGCCGGTCCACCAGGCAGCCCAGCAGCGGCCCGTGCGTGCCACCGAGCCGGTACCCGGCGCCGGAGCACCCGCCGCGGGCGAACCGCACCGCCTCGTCCTGCAGTTCGTTGACGGCCGGCAGGACGACCCGGGTGCGGTGCAGGACCAGCTCGCCCAGCGCCGTCGGCCGCACGCCCTGCCGCGAACGCTCGAACAGCCGCCCGCCGAGCATCCGCTCGACGCGCTTGAGCTGTGCGCTCAGGGCCGGTTGGGCCACTCCCAGCGCGGAGGCGGCCTTCGTCAGGCTGCCCGCCTCGGCGATGGCGTGGATCGTCCTCAGATGGCGCAGCTCCAGCTCCATGACGGGAGTTTGGTCCAGACCACGCGGTACGGCAAGGGTCGGCGACGCCGCCACGTGGCGGCGCACGCGAGCGGCCCGCCGCCGATATCCGCTTGCGAACCGTCGGCAGCCGGGCCACCGTCGTCTGACACCCGACGAAGGCGAAGAGGATGACGACGCAGTCCCACCCTGTCGACCACGAGCTCGTCCAGGCAGCGGCCGATGTCGCCCGCGCGCGCTGCCGGGGCGACCACCACACCGTGGCGGCCGCGGCCCGCGCCCGGGACGGGCGGATCGTCACCGCGGTGAACGCCTACCACTTCACGGGCGGCCCCTGCGCGGAGCTGGTCGTCATCGGCGCGGCGGCCGGCCAGGGCGTCTACGAGCTGGACACGATGGTCGCCGTGGGCGACCGCGACCGCGGCGTCATCCCGCCGTGCGGCCGCTGCCGCCAGGTCCTCCTCGACTACTTCCCCGCCCTCAGGGTCATCGTCGGCAACGGCGACCGCCTGCGGTCGGCCGCCGTCAGCGAGCTGCTGCCCGAGACCTACGTCTGGGCCGAACACCGGCTCGACGCGGAGTAGGCCGCGTCCCCCTGCCGTGGGACCGGCTCGTGATCACGGCCGCCGCGGGGGCCGCGGGACGCTTTCGAACGGTTCCCCGCATACTTGAACCATGAAGCTCTCCCGCCCGGTGTCCTGGTTCCTGCTGGCGTTCGGGGCGTGGTCGTGGCTGGTGTGGACCACGTTCGTGCGCAACCTGTGGAAGGACGGCAGCGGGCTGGCCTTCGACGACGCGGGTGACCCGACGGGGTACTTCTGGGTGCACCTCACCCTGGCCGTGGTGTCCTTCGGGCTCGGCACGGCCATCGGGGTGCTCGGCTGGCGGGGGCTGCGGGCACTGCGCCGCGGGGGGCCGGGCCGGGACACGGCCGGGGAATAGCGGAGAACAGGGGCGGGAAGAGCATCACATGATCATCGTGTTCCTCGTGCTGGTCGTCGGCGTGCTGGGGGCCGTGCACTACTACCTGTGGCGCCGGCTGGTGCGCGACGTGTCCCGGCCGGGCGGCGGGTACCGGCGGGCGGGGACGGCGCTGGCCGTGCTGCTCCCACTGCTGGCCGTGGGCGCGCAGGTGGCGGGGCGGGCCGAGGCGCCCTTCGGGGTGCAGCAGGCGCTCGCCTGGCCGGGCTTCCTGTGGTTCGCGCTCCTCGTCTACCTGCTGCTGACGCTCCTCGTCCTGGAGCCGGTGCGCCCGCTGGCCCGGCGGCTGCTCGCCCGGCGTGCGGCGCGGCGTACCCGGCCCGTCACCGCCCCCGAGCCCCGGCGCGAGCCGGTGGGCGTGTCGGGCGGCCTGCCGGGCGGCGGCGCGGACGCGGTGGGCGGGGCGGGACGGCCGCTGCCGGACGTCTTGGAACCACAGACGGCCGGGCACGACGCGGACCCCAGCGACGCGGACCCCCACGCGACGACACCCGGCGAGGCGACACCCGTCACGGCGGGCCGGGACGAGGCGGCGCGGACGGCGGAGGGCGGCGCGCCCGATCCGTCGCGGCGGCTGTTCGTGGCCCGGGCCGCCGCCCTCACGGCCGGGCTGGTGGCCACGGGCACGGTCGGTTACGGCGCGCACAGCGTGCTGGCCGTCGGGCCGCGGCTCAAGCGCGTGCGGGTACCGCTGGCCAGGCTGCCGCGCGCGGCCCACGGCTACCGGATCGCCGTGGTGAGCGACATCCACATCGGGCCCATCCTCGGGCGGGCCCACACCCGGCGCATCGTGGACCTGATCAACGGCGCGGACGTGGACGCCGTCGCCGTCGTGGGTGATCTGGTGGACGGCTCCGTCGCCCACCTGGGGGACGCCGCCGAGCCGCTGGCCCGCCTGCGCTCGCGCGACGGGGCCTACTTCGTCACGGGCAACCACGAGTACTTCTCCGGCGCCGAGCAGTGGGTGGACCACGTCCGCGAGCTGGGTCTGCGCCCCCTGGAGAACGCCCGCGTGGAGCTGCCGGGGTTCGACCTGGCCGGCGTCAACGACGTCGCGGGCGAGAGTTACGGCGACGGCCCCGACTTCGCGGCGGCGCTGGGCGACCGCGACCCCGCCCGGGCCTCGGTGCTGCTCGCGCACCAGCCGGTGGTGATCCACGACGCCGTCGAGCACGGCGTGGACCTCCAGCTCTCCGGGCACACCCACGGCGGGCAGATGTGGCCGGGCAACCTCCTGGCCGACCTCGCCAACCCGACGGTGGCCGGTCTGGAGCGCTACGGCGACACCCAGCTCTACGTCACGCGCGGCGCCGGGGCCTGGGGGCCGCCGGTACGGGTGGGGGCCGAGCCGGACATCACCGTCGTCGAGCTGGCGAGCCGACAGGCCTGACGCCTCCTCAACCACATCCGAAACCCCTGAACCTCACCCGAACGGGTGCGTCCGGCGCACGTCACCCAAGTGCGGCCCCTGGGCTAACAGGGAGCCCCCACACGCTGTACGTTCCCCTCGTGGACTGGATTCTTCATACCGCTCGGCGCGTCACCCGTCGCTCCACCGCACGCTCCGCGGTGGCTGCCGCCGTCCTGCTTCCGGCCCTCCTCACGGGCACCTCCGCGGTGGCCGACGAGGAGAAGCCGAGACCGCCGAAGCGCATGTCCACCGTGGGCGGGGAACGGCTCGGGCTCCCCGGCACCCAGGTCGACCCGAAGCCCGGCGCGAAGGCGCCGGCGCTGCCGAAGAAGTTGACCGCCCGCGCCTGGATCGTGGCCGACGCCGAGACCGGTGAGGTCCTGGCCGCGCACAACGCGCACTGGCCGCTGGCCCCCGCGTCGACGCTCAAGATGCTGTTCGCCGACACCCTCATAGGCAAGCCGGGCTTCGAGGCCGAGACGAGCTACACCGTCCGGCCTGAGGACCTGGCGGAACTGGGCGAGGGGTCGAGCGCGGTCGGGGTGAAGGAGGACCACGCGTACACCGTCCACGACCTGTGGAACGGCGTCTTCCTGGCGTCGGGCAACGACGCCGTGCACACGCTGGCAGCGATGAACGGCGGGCTGGAGAAGACGGTGCGCGAGATGAACGAGCGCGCCGCGGAGTTGGGCGCGAAGGACACCCATGTCGTCAGCCCGGACGGCTACGACGCGGACGGTCAGACGTCCTCCGCCTACGACCTGACGCTGATCGCCCGCTCGGGCATGCAGAAGCCGGACTTCCGGGCCTACGCGGCGACCACGACGGCCACGTTCCCCGGTGCCTTCGAGGACGAGGACGAGAAGAAGGACGGCGAGAACGAGGAAGAGCAGGACGACGACGGCGGGAACGGCGAGGACGGCGAGCAGGGCGGCAAGGCCGACGGGCCCAAGCGGACCCACTACCAGATCCAGACCACCAACCGGCTGCTGCGCGGCGCCGGTTCGCTGGAACCGTACGAGGGCCTGGCCGGGGTGAAGAACGGCTACACCACCCATGCCGGTTACACCTTCACCGGCGTCGCCGAGCGGGGCGACCGGACGCTGCTGGTGACCGTCATGCACCCCGATCACCAGAAGGAGGGCCGCAACCGCGTCTACGAGGAGACGGCGATGCTCTTCGACTGGGGCTTCGCCGCGGCGGACGCGGTGGAGCCGGTCGGCGAGCTGGTGCCGCCGCTCAGCGCGCGGCAGCCCGCGGCGGACGGCCTGGAGCCGGCGGGGCACGGCGAGCCGACGGACGCGGCGGCGGCCGGAGACGGGGCGGCGGCCGGACACTCCTCCACCTCGGGGCTGAGCACCGCTCTCGGCCTGGTGGGCGCGACGGGCAGCGTCCTCGCCGTCACGGTGTGGCTCGTCCACCGCCGCTGGCCGACTCCGGGCGCCGGGCAGGGCCCCCGGCGGTAAGCCGCCGGGGCCCGGCCGGGCTCCTCAGTGCTGGGGCCGGTTGAACCACTCACCGGCCGGGCGGAGGGAGAGGAAGATCACGGTCAACAGGGCCGTGATCACCCACAACAGGGTGATGAGGATCCCGCCCGGCGCCCCCGTCTGCGCGAGCGAGCCGATCAGGCTGAACCCGCCGATGATCAGATTCAGGGAGGCGGTGATGATGCCCATCACCCGGACACCGGTGCGGCCCTTGCCGAACATCGACGCGGACACGATGTGCAGGGCGGCCAGCGCGACTCCGACGAGCAAGACGACGACGCCGAAGACGACCACGTCGGATTCGGCCACGACGAAGTCCGGGTCGTCCTCGATGTCCGCGGCGGCGAGCATCATGATCAGGCCGAACACCATGCTGAGGGCCCACAGGCCGCCGGCGACGAAGAGCAGCACGCGGGCGGTGACCACCAGGCCCGGCATGGACATGCGCATCGGCATCATGCCGCCGGGACCGCCGGGGTACTGCGGATAGCCGGGGCCCGTCGGGCCGGGCTGCGGCGGCTGCGGGTAGCCGTACGGGGGCGGCTGGCCGTAGGGATTGTGCTGACTCGGGTCGCTCACGGCGGTCTTCCTCTGACGGGATCGGACGGTCTGCGGTGCGCGGCGAACGGACACCGGGCAGGCCGCGAGTCCGGTTCCGAGTGGCGAGACGGGGCCTCCCCTTGCTCTGTGCCGACCCCCGCAGCCGCCCCTCGTCGGCTCACAGCACGCCGCAATCATCTTGTGCTTTCGTATGAGGTGTCCAGCGCGGTGCCCACCACGGTGCCCGACCGTGACGAAGCTCTTATCCGGCAGGGCCGGATTGGAGCCCGGGGCCCGCCATCCGGGAGGATGGGGGCATGAGCGCGCAGATTCTCGACGGCAAGGCCACCGCGGCCGCCATCAAGTCCGACATCGCCACCCGGGTCGAGGCCCTGGCAGCCAGGGGCGTCCGGCCCGGGCTCGGCACCGTGCTGGTGGGCGACGACCCGGCCAGCCACAAGTACGTGGCGGGCAAGCACCGCGACTGCGCCGAGGTGGGCATCGCCTCCATCCAGCGCGAGCTGCCGGCGACGGCCACGCAGGAGGAGATCGAGGCCGTCGTCCGCGAGCTGAACGAGGCCCCGGAGTGCACCGGCTACATCGTGCAGCTCCCGCTGCCGAAGGGCATCGACACCAACCGGGTGCTGGAGCTCATGGACCCGGACAAGGACGCCGACGGGCTGCACCCCGTCAACCTCGGCCGGCTCGTCCTGGGCGTTCCGGCCCCCCTGCCGTGCACGCCCAACGGCATCATCGAGCTGCTGCGCCGCCACGACGTCGAGATCAAGGGCGCGGAGGTCGTCGTCGTCGGCCGGGGTATCACGGTGGGCCGCTCGCTGCCGCTGCTGCTGACGCGCCGCTCCGAGAACGCCACCGTGACCCAGTGCCACACCGGCACCCGGGATTTGGCCGCGCACCTGCGCAACGCGGACATCGTGGTGGCCGCCGCCGGTGTACCGCACCTGATCAAGCCCGAGGACGTCCGCCCCGGCGCCGCGGTCCTCGACGTCGGCGTGAGCCGCGACGAGAACGGCAAGATCGCCGGTGACGTCCACCCCGGCGTGGCCGAGACGGCCGGATGGCTCTCCCCGAACCCGGGCGGCGTCGGCCCGATGACGCGCGCGATGCTGCTGGCCAACGTCGTGGACGCCGCCGAGCGGCTCGCGGGCTGAGCCATGGGAGCGGACCCCACGAACCCCGCGGCCCCGCGCCGCGGCTCCCGGCGCTTCCCGGTGTTCACCCGTGACACCGCCCGCCCCGAGGGCGGCGGCCGGGCGGCCCCGGGGGGCGCGCCCGCGCCCTACCGGCAGTGGCCGCTGCTGGCCGTGCTGGCCGGAACGGTGGCCGGGCTGCTGATCGTGCTCGCGGAGATGCGCGCGGGGCTCCTCCTCGTCGGCGGCTCACTGCTGGCCGGGAGCCTGCTGCGCTGGCTGATGCCGAACGTGGGCATGCTGGCGGTCCGCTCCCGCTTCACCGACGTGCTGACGTACGGGCTGCTCGGCGGGCTCATCACCGTCCTGGCCCTCATGGCGCAGCCGCGGCCCTGGCTGGAACTTCCGTTCCTGGAGGACCTGATCCGCTACCTCGTCCGATAGCCGGATCGCCGGACGGGAACCGCCGCGGGCCTCCCGCGCGTGGAACCGGTGCGGGCGTACCGGTCCGAATCCGGCGGGTGGCACACTGTTCAGATGTTCGTGCCCCGGCCGAGTGGCCAACGGGGCGACGCACGCGGTTCGACAACAGCACGTCCGGGGACGAGGGAGGGTTATCGGCATGCCGCGCTGGAAGCCGCTACCGGAGGAACTGGACCCGGAGATTCGCGACTTCGCCGAGCAGATGCGCCGACTCGTGGACCGCAGCGGGCTGAGCCTCTCCTCGCTGGCGGACAAGACCGGGTACAGCAAGACGTCCTGGGAGCGCTACCTCGGCGGTCGGCTGTTGCCCCCGCAGGGCGCGATCTCGGCCCTGGCCGAGGTCACGGACACCGACGTGAGGCACCTCGCCACGCTGTGGGAGCTGGCCGAACGGGCCTGGAGCCGGGCCGAGATGCGGCACGACATGACGATGGAGGCCATCCGCATAGCCCAGGCACGGGAGGCACTGGAGGCCGCCGAGGCCAAGGCCGCCGGCTCGAAGGCCGCGGCGGCGGGCCGCAAGCGGCAGAAGAGCGCCACCGCCCGGCCGGCGCCCCCCGAGCCCCCGCCGCCCGGCCCGGTGCCCTTCGGCGGAGCCAGGCCGGAAGCCCCGGACGGCTTCCCGGCGCGGGAGCCGGGTCCCGCCGCGCCCCGGCCCGCCGCCTCGGCGTCCGGGCCGCCTCCCGCCCCGTGGGCCGGACAGCCCGCCACCGCCGCCACGCGTCCGGTGCCCCGGGAGGCGAACCGCCCGTCAGGGGGCCGCAGGGCGGCGATGCTGCTCGTGGGCGGGCTGTGCGCGCTGGGTGTGGTGGCCGGGGGCTTCTTCTTCCTGGGCCTGCCCGGCGGTGGGGACGAGGCCGCCGCCGAGCCCACGCCGCCGCCCGGCCCGACGGCGCCCGCCCTGCCCGAGGGCGTCAAGTGCACCGGCGCGGACTGCTCCGGCGAGGACCCCGAACTGATGGGCTGCGGCGGGCAGTACGCGGCGACGACGTCCGACGCGATGATCGGCACCGCGTACGTCGAGGTGCGCTACAGCGAGGTCTGCGAGGCCGCCTGGGCGCGGATCGGCGCGGCCCGGCCCGGGGACACCCTCACCATCACGACGGACGGGGGCGACGAGGCCGCGGAGGATCTCGGTGACAGCACCGAGGGCTACACCATGATGGTCGCGGCCGGGGACCCGGAGTCGGTGCAGATCTGCGTGGAGCGCGCGGGCGACGTGCAGGGCTGCACGCTCCGCTGAGCGGGTCGGGGCCGGATGTTCCGCTGAGTGGAAAACGGCGTGCATAGGACACCGCGGACGGGGCACAAGACCGTCACCCCCCACAGGCGCCCACCGCGCCCTGGGCAGCCGCCCCGCGTCCCCCTCCCGCCGGGGCGGCTGCCCACCGTGTGTCGCCGCGGGCGGGCGCGATAGCCTGACGCAGGGTCTCTTGATGTAGAGAGACTTCCCTGGTCCAGAGGTCCAGGCGCCATCGTCAGGTTCAACGGAGACCGCCATGACCCGCAACGCCGTCAATGTCACCGTCACCGGAGCCGCCGGCCAGATCGGCTACGCGCTGCTCTTCCGTATCGCCTCCGGCCACCTGCTGGGTCCGGACGTCCCGGTCAAACTGCGCCTCCTGGAGATCACCCCCGCGCTCGGCGCGGCCGAGGGCACGGCCATGGAGCTGGACGACTGCGCGTTCCCGCTGCTCCAGGGCATCGACATCACCGATGACCCGAACGTCGCCTTCGACGGCGCGAACGTCGGCCTGCTCGTAGGCGCCCGCCCGCGTACCAAGGGCATGGAGCGCGGTGACCTGCTGGAGGCCAACGGCGGCATCTTCAAGCCGCAGGGCAAGGCCATCAACGACCACGCCGCGGACGACGTCAAGGTCCTCGTCGTCGGCAACCCGGCCAACACCAACGCCCTCATCGCCCAGGCCGCCGCCCCGGACGTGCCGGCCGAGCGGTTCACCGCGATGACCCGCCTCGACCACAACCGCGCGCTGAGCCAGCTCGCCAAGAAGACCGGTGCCCCGGTCTCCGAGATCCGCAAGCTCACGATCTGGGGCAACCACTCGGCCACGCAGTACCCGGACATCTTCCACGCGGAGGTCGCGGGCAAGAACGCCGCCGAGACGGTGAACGACGAGAAGTGGCTGGCCGACGAGTTCATCCCGACCGTCGCCAAGCGCGGTGCGGCCATCATCGAGGCCCGGGGCGCCTCCTCGGCCGCCTCGGCCGCGAACGCCGCCATCGACCACGTCCACACCTGGGTCAACGGCACCGCCGAGGGCGACTGGACGTCCATGGGCATCCCGTCGGACGGCTCCTACGGCGTGCCGGAGGGCCTCATCTCCTCCTTCCCCGTCACCTGCGCCAACGGCGAGTACCAGATCGTCCAGGGCCTGGACGTCAACGAGTTCTCGCGCGCCCGCATCGACGCCTCGGTCAAGGAGCTGGCGGAGGAGCGGGACGCCGTCCGCGGCCTCGGCCTGATCTGAGCCCGCACGGCGCGTCGGCGCACCACGCGGAACGGCCCCCCGCCTCCCGGAAACTCCGGAACGGCGAGGGGCCGTCGCGCTGCTGACGCGCCCCGAGGGGCGCCTCGGACGGCAGACCCGGGCGTGGGTCAGCCCATCTGCTCCAGCTTGGCCACGTCGAGCGACTCCTCCTCCGAGGGCACCTCGTCCGCGACGGGCTTGTCCCACTCGGAGAAGGCGACCTTGGACTGGGTGCCGCTCTCCTCGCCGATCGACTGCACCGGGTAGGCGGTGCCCTCGGCGGCGACGTGCAGCGTGGTCTTCTCGCCGTCCTTGGTGCTCTCGACGGTCACCACGCTCTGGCCCTCGACCTCGCCCTCCTTCGGGTCGGACCACGTGGCGTCCTCGTCGTCGGAGCCGATGTCCTCCTGTATGGCCTTCAGGTCACAGGTGCCGGCCATGCCGGCCATCATCGGGTCCTCGGTGGTGCCGGAGAGGTACTTGCCCTTGACGAGCTCCCAGGTGGACGCGCCCTCCGGACCGGACTGCGTCTCCCAGAACTTCTGGTCCGGCTTCATCCAGACCTTCTCACCCTGCTTGATGAGCTCGACCTTGCCCGCCTCGCCCTGGTCGATGACACCGGCGCAGTTGCCGTCGCCGTCCATGGCCAGGTCGATGGAGAAGGCGCCCTCCTCGGAGGTGTCCATCTTCATCCGGACGGACTTGGCGTCCTTGAGCGCCTTGCCCGCCTCGTCGACGACCTCCTTGCCGGACTTCTCGGCCAGGCCGTTGCCCTCGCTGCCGCAGGCGCTCAGGCCGGTGACGGCGAGCAGGACGGCAGCGGCCGCGAGAGCGGACTTCTTGTGCTGGTTGCGCACGTGCAGGAACCTTCCCCGAAATTTCAGTTGTGCCAGGCGACAACCTAGCCGGTGGGTATGACGCCGGAATACCCGCGTGCCGGGGGCCACCGCGTGAGGAAGGCCACTTGTCGCACATCGACCGGCATGAGATCGGTGGTTCGGGGCAGGGGTGTCCGATGCCAGTGCGACTGGCCTAGTACAAAACGGGCAGGAAGCAAGGAAATGCATCGAGAAGACGCGCCGGGAATGGCAACGATCCACGTGGACGGTGTGTGGCGCGCCGCCACGACCGGTGCCACCCGGGACATCGTCGACCCGGCCGACGCCAGTGTGCTCGCCGTGGTCGCCGAGGGAACGGCCGACGACGCCGACGAGGCCGTCCGGGCCGCTCGCCGCGCCTTCGACAGCGGCCCGTGGCCCACGACACCGGTCTCCGAGCGGGCCGGCCTCCTGCGGCGCACCGCGGACCTGCTCCAGCGGGACCGCGAGGAGATCGCCCGCATCGAGTCCCAGGACACCGGCAAGACGCTGGAGGAGGGCCGGGTCGACGTCGACGACGTGACGGCCGCCTTCCGGTACTTCGCCGACCTCGTCATGAACGAGTCCGGCGGGCGCGTGGTCGACGCGGGTAGCGCGGACGTGCACAGCGTCGTCGTGCACGAGCCCGTCGGCGTCTGCGCCATGATCACGCCCTGGAACTACCCCCTGCTCCAGGCGAGCTGGAAGATCGCCCCGGCGCTCGCCGCGGGCAACACCTTCGTCATCAAGCCCAGCGAGCTGACCCCGCTGTCCACCGGGCACCTCATGCGGCTGCTCGTCGAGGCCGGGCTGCCGGCCGGGGTGGGCAACGTCGTCACCGGCGCCGGTGTTCCCGTGGGCGCCCGGCTGGCCGAGCACCCGGACGTGGACCTGATCTCCTTCACCGGCGGCCTGGCCAGCGGTGTCAAGGTCGCCCAGGCCGCGGCGCCGAGCGTGAAGAAGGTCGCGCTGGAGCTGGGCGGCAAGAACCCCAACGTCGTCTTCGCCGACGCCTGCGCCACCGACGAGGGCTTCGACACCGCCGTCGACCAGGCGCTCAACGCCGCCTTCATCCACAGCGGCCAGGTCTGCTCGGCCGGGGCCCGGCTCATCGTCGAGGAGTCGGTCCGGGACCGCTTCGTCGCCGAGCTGGCCCGCCGCGCCGAGCGGATACGCCTGGGCCGCGGCACCGAGAAGGGCGTGGAGTGCGGGGCGCTCGTCTCCCGACAGCAGCTGGAGAAGACCGAGGCCTACGTCGCGGCCGCGCTCTCCGACGGCGCCACGCTGCGCTGCGGCGGCGCGCGCCCCGAGCCGAGCGACGTCCTGCCCGAGAGCGGCTACTTCTACCTGCCCACCGTGCTCGACCACTGCCACGGCGAGATGAGCGTCGTCCGGGAGGAGACCTTCGGCCCCATCCTGACCGTGGAGACGTTCCACACCGAGGACGAGGCCGTCGCGCTGGCCAACGACACCGAGTACGGCCTCGCCGGCGCCGTCTTCTCCGCCGACACGGCCCGGGCCCGCCGGGTCGCGGCGAGGCTGCGGCACGGCACGGTGTGGATCAACGACTACCACCCGTACCTGCCGCAGGCGGAGTGGGGCGGCTTCGGCAAGTCCGGTGTGGGCCGCGAGCTCGGCCCGGCCGGGCTGGCGGAGTACCGCGAGACGAAGCACGTGTACGAGAACCTGCGCCCCGCGCCCGTCCGCTGGTTCGGTGGCTGACGCCGCCGCCCCCGGGCCGTCACCGGCCCACGGGGGCGGCCGCACCACCGTGCGCACCGCCCCCTCCCCCCGTCTCAGCACCTCTTCTGAGTACCACCACAAGGAGCACGACACCCCCATGAGCAGCCACGACCCCGCCCCCGGGCCCGTCTACGACTACGTGATCGTCGGCGGCGGAACGGCCGGTTCGGTCATCGCTTCCCGGCTCACCGAGGACCCGGACGTCAGCGTGGCCGTCATCGAGGGCGGACCGTCCGACGTCGACCGGCCGGAGGTGCTCACCCTGCGGCGCTGGCTCGGCCTGCTCGGCGGCGAGCTCGACTACGACTACCCCACGACCGTGCAGCCGCGCGGCAACAGTCACATCCGGCACAGCCGGGCGAAGGTCCTGGGCGGCTGCTCCTCGCACAACACCCTCATCTCCTTCAAGCCGCTGCCCTCCGACTGGGACGAGTGGGAGCGGGCCGGGGCCACCGGCTGGAACGCCGGGGAGATGGACCCGTACTTCGGGAAGCTGCGCAACAACATCGTCCCGGTGCACGAGAAGGACCGGAACGCCATCGCCCGCGACTGGGTCGAGGCCGCCGTCACCGCGACGGGCGTGCCGCGCGTCGAGGGCTTCAACAAGGCCCCCTTCCACGAGGGCGCCGGGTTCTTCGACCTCGCCTACCACCCGGAGGACAACAAGCGCTCCTCCGCCTCCGTCGCCTACCTCCACCCGCACCTGGCGGCGGGCGACCGGCCGAAGCTCGAACTGCTCCTGGAGACCTGGGCGTACCGACTGGAGCTGGACGGCGGGCGGGCCACCGGCGTGCACGTGCGGGCCAAGGACGGCACCGAGACCCTGTTGCGGGCGCGCCGCGAGGTCGTCGTCTGCGCGGGCGCCGTGGACACGCCGCGCCTGCTGCTGCACTCGGGCATCGGACCCGCCGCCGACCTGGACGCGCTGGGCATCCCCGTCGTGCACGACCTGCCGGGCGTGGGCGAGAACCTGCTGGACCACCCCGAGTCGGTGATCGTCTGGGAGACCGACGGGCCGATACCGGACAACTCCGCGATGGACTCCGACGCCGGACTGTTCGTGCGCCGCGATCCGGAGGCCGAGGGCCCGGATCTGATGTTCCACTTCTACCAGATCCCCTTCACCGACAACCCCGAGCGCATCGGCTACGAACGGCCCGAGCACGGCGTGTCGATGACGCCGAACATCCCCAAGCCCCGCAGCCGCGGCCGGCTCTACCTCACCAGCGCCGACCCCGAGGTCAAGCCCGCGCTGGACTTCCGGTACTTCACCGACGTCGACGACTACGACGGCCGCACCCTCGTCGACGGCATCAAGATCGCCCGGGAGATCGCGAAGACCGAGCCCTTCGCGAAGTGGCTGAGCCGCGAGGTCGCCCCGGGCCCCGAGGTCACCTCCGACGAGGAACTCAGCGCGTACGCGCGGCAGGTCGCGCACACCGTGTACCACCCGGCGGGCACCTGCCGGATGGGCGCCCCCGACGACGCCCTCGCCGTCGTCGACCCGCTGCTGCGGGTGCGCGGTCTGAGCGGGCTGCGGATCGCGGACGCCTCCGTCTTCCCCACCATCCCCGCCGTCAACCCCATGCTCGGCGTCCTCATGGTCGGCGAGAAGGCCGCCGACCTGCTCAAGGCCGAGAACGCCGAGAACGAATCCGTCCAGACGTCCCCCACGACACCGGAAGGTGTTGCCTGATGACCACCATCGACAACGGTCAGGACGCGGCCACCGAACCGGTGTTCGCCGTCCGCAATCTCTGGAAGGTCTTCGGCCGCAAGGCCGAGGCGGTGCCCGGCGACGAGAGCCTCCGCGGGCTCAGCGCCGCCGAGCTCACCGAGCGCACCGGTTGCACCGCCGCCGTCCGGGACGTCTCCTTCGACGTCCACCCCGGCGAGGTCTTCGTCGTCATGGGTCTGTCCGGCTCCGGCAAGTCCACGCTGGTGCGCTGCCTGACCCGGCTCATCGAGCCCACCAGCGGCTCGCTGCGCATCGACGGCGAGGACGTCCTCGCCATGGACAAGGCTCGGCTGCGCGAACTGCGCCGGCACCGCGCCGCCATGGTCTTCCAGCACTTCGGGCTCCTGCCGCACCGCACCGTGCTCGACAACATCGCCTACGGCCTGGAGATCCAGGGCATGGGCAAGGCCGAACGGCGCGAGCAGGCCCAGAAGATGCTGGAGAAGGTCGGCCTCACCGGCCTCGGCGACCGCCGGCCCGGCCAGCTCTCCGGCGGCCAGCAGCAGCGCGTCGGCCTCGCCCGCGCCCTGGCCACCGACCCCGAGGTGCTGCTCTTCGACGAGCCGTTCAGCGCCCTGGACCCGCTGATCCGCCGCGACATGCAGGAGGAGGTCATCCGCCTGCACCGCGAGGAGGGCCGCACCATGGTCTTCATCACCCACGACCTCTCCGAGGCCCTGCGCCTGGGCGACCGCATCGCCCTGATGCGCGACGGCCAGGTCGTCCAGCTCGGCACCCCCGAGGAGATCGTCGCCTCCCCCGCCGACGACTACGTGCGCGACTTCGTCCGCGACGTGCCCCGCGAGCAGGTCATCACCCTGCGCCGGGCCATGCGTCCGGCAGAGGGCGACGAGGCCACCACCGGCCCCGCCATGCCGTGCACGGCCCCCGTCATCGACGCCATCGGGCCCATCGCCCGCGACGGTGGACACGTCCGCGTCACGGAGGACGGCCGCACCCTCGGCGTCGTCTGCCACACCCGGCTGCTGTCCGTCATCGCCGGACTGGACTCCGGGCCGGACGGCCGGCCGACCGACCGCGAGGCGGCCGCCATATGAGCGCCCCGACACTGGAGAAGAGAGACGGGCGGCCCGCGGAGCCGCCCACCGACACCCCCGTCAAGGCCGACGACGCTCCCGAGCGGGTGAGCGTGGCCGCGTGGCTCGCGGCCCGCCCCATGGCGCTGCTCGTCACCCTCGCGGCTGTCCTCGTCGTCGTCAGCGCGTTCGTGACCGGCTCGGGCACCTGGCCCTCCGACTTCGCCATCGACGTCAGGACGCCGCTGGAGGACCTCAACGACTGGCTCGTCGAGAACCGCGACTCCCACTGGCTCTTCCTCTACTTCCTGCTGCACATCAGCAACAACGCCGAACTGGCCGTCGACTCCCTCGCCCAGCTCTTCGAGAACCTCGGCTGGGTGGGCGTGACGGTGCTCGGCACCGTCATCGCCTGGTACGCGGGCGGCGCCGGGCTGCGCCCCCGCGCCCTGAAGACCGCGGCCACCGCCCTCGGCGTGTTCGTCGTGTGCGGCGTCCTGGGCATGTGGGGCCCCACCATGGAGACCCTGGCCCTGATGACGGTCGCCGTCGCCCTCGCCGCCCTGCTCGGGCTGCTGCTCGGCGTCGCCGCCGGAATCTCCGACCGCTGCGACCGGGCGCTGCGGCCCGTCTTCGACCTCATGCAGGTCATGCCGGCCTTCGCCTACCTGCTGCCGTTCGTCCTGCTGTTCGGCATCGGCGTCCCCTCGGCCCTCGTCGCCACCGTCATCTACGCCGCCCCGCCCATGGCCCGGCTCACCTCCCTCGGCATGCGCGGCGCCAACCCCGCCGCCCTGGAGGCCTCCGCCTCCCTCGGCGCCAGCCCCTGGCAGCGGCTGTGGACGGCCCGGCTGCCGCTCGCCCGCAAGGAGATGCTCCTCGGCCTCAACCAGGCCATCATGATGTGCCTCTCCATGGTCGTGCTGGCCTCCGTCGTCGGCTCCGGCGGCCTGGGCGACGTCATCTACCGGGCCCTGGGCAAGGTCAACGTCGGCCAGGCGCTGACGGCGGGCATCGCCATCGTGCTCCTCGCCGTCCTGCTCGACCGCACCACCGCCGCCGCGGGCGCCCGGCTGGAGGCCGACGAGGCCTCCTCCGGCCGTGCGGCACGGCTGCGCGGCTGGCCGTCCTGGCTGGGCCTGGGCGCCCTCACCGCCGTCCTGGCCGCCGTCGGCCCGCACCTCGGCGAGGACACGTGGCCGCGCGAGTGGACGTACCGCATCACCCCCTACGTCAACGACGCCAGCGACTGGATCGAGGAGACCCTCGGCTCCGGAGTGCCCTTCTTCGGCGGCACCCTCGTGTGGGCCGAAGGCGTGGCCGAGTGGGTGCTCAACCCCCTGCGCTCCGGGCTCAACGCCACCCC
The DNA here is from genome assembly GCF_019303475.1 of Streptomyces sp. JJ38. GTDB lineage: Bacteria > Actinomycetota > Actinomycetes > Streptomycetales > Streptomycetaceae > Streptomyces. The sequence goes on along the minus strand of NZ_JABLSI010000008.1, from coordinate 51,044 downwards.
GTGGTGGGCCCTCCTCGTCCTGGTCGCCGCCCTCGGCTGGGCCGTCGGCCGCTGGCGCGCCGCGATCCCCGCGACCGCGTCCCTGGCCCTCATCGGCGTCCTCGGCCTGTGGACGACGTCCCTGGACACGCTGTCCCAGGTGCTGCTGGCGCTGGTCCTCACCCTCGTGCTGGGCTTCGCCGTAGGCGTCCTGGCGGCCCGGGTGCCGGTCGTCGAGCGGTGGCTGCGCCCGCTGCTCGACGCCATGCAGACGATGCCGCAGTTCGTGTACCTGATCCCCGTCATCGCCCTGTTCGGCGGCGGGCGCGTCGCCGGTATCGCAGCGGCGGTCGTCTTCGTCCTGCCCGCGGTCATCCGGATCACCGCCCAGGGCATCCAGCAGGTCGACCCCGCGGCCGTCGAGGCCGCCCGGTCGATGGGCGCCACCAGCAAGCAGCAGCTCTTCCAGGTCCAGCTGCCGCTGGCCCGACGAGCCCTGCTCGTCGCCGTCAACCAGGGCGTGGTGCTGGTGCTGTCCATGGTCGTCATCGCCGCCATGGTCGGCGGCGGCGGCCTGGGCATCGAGGTCATCAAGGGCCTGGCCAAGGCCGACCTCGCCCTCGGCCTCCCGGCCGGTGCGGCCATCGTCTGCCTCGGCGTGATGCTCGACCGCCTCACCCAGCCCGCCCGCGCGGAAGGGCGCTGACGCCCCGTTGGCGCCCCTCCCCCAAGCCCCGGCGGCAGCGCTACCGGCCGCCGCCACAACCCCCAACAGATAACCGAGAGATACGGAAGTAGCCACACCATGAGCAGAGCACCGATCCGCACCTCCCTGATCGCCGCCGTCGGCGTCATGGGCCTCGCCGTGAGCGCCTGCGCCGCCGAGACCGACACCGACACCGGCTCCTCCAGCGGTGGCGGCGCCACCGAGGTCACCATCGCCGTCCCGTCCTGGGTCGGCGCACAGGCCAACGCCGCCGTCGCCAAGCACGTCCTCGAGGAGGAGCTGGGCGTCGACGTCACGCTCCGGCAGATGGACGAGCCGGTCGCCTTCGACGCCCTGGACAGCGGCAAGGCCGACGCCATCCTGGAGGACTGGGGCGGCGTTCCGGAGAAGGAGCGGCAGTACGTCGAGGAGAAGGGCACCGTCGTCGCCGGCGGCGGCCTGGGCGTCGAGGGCCACATCGGCTGGTTCGTGCCCAAGTACTTCGCGGACGAGAACCCCGAGGTGCTGGACTACAAGAACCTGAACGACTTCGTCGACGACTTCAAGACCTCCGAGTCCGGCGACAAGGGCCAGTTCATCGGTGCCGCCCCGTCGTACACCTCCTACGACAAGCACCTGATCAAGAACCACGGCCTGAACTACGACATCCTGGAGACGGGCAGCGAGGCCGCCCAGCTCAAGGACATGGAGCGGCTGTACAAGGCCAAGGAGCCCTTCCTCACCTACTGGTGGGACCCGCAGTGGATGAACGCCGAGATCGAGATGGTCGAGGTGAAGCTGCCGGAGTACACCGAGGGCTGCAACGAGCCGGCCGAGAAGACCGAGTGCGGCTACCCCACCCAGATGCTGCAGAAGTACTTCAACGCCGACTTCGCCGAGAACGGCGGTGACGCCGCGGAGTTCCTCAAGAACTTCGAGTGGAAGACCGAGGACCAGAACGAGGTCGCCCGCATGATCGCCGGTGAGGGCATGTCCGAGGAGGACGCCGCCGCCGAGTGGGTCGCCGACAACGAGGACGTCTGGAAGAAGTGGCTCCCCAAGAGCTGACCCCCTGACGTTCCGACGTCCGCTGACGAGGGGCCCCACGGCTACGCCGTGGGGCCCCTCGTCGTGTTCCCTGCGACTGATTGGCAACTCTCCGCCAGCCCCGAGACCTTAACGAGCAGGACGGCCCGGAAAACAGCCAGGGCGTCAAGCGAAACCCGGCCTGCGCGAACCAGTGGCAGTCGCCACGCATCAGGACCCGACAGCGCCCCCTGCCAGCCGAAAGTCGCCGCACAGGTGGCGCCGTCACGGCCCTTGCTCAGATGTTGAACTCGCCGTTGCGAACAGCCTCGGCGAAGGACACCCAGCGCTCGGCGGGCAGGAAGAGAACAGGACCCGCCGGACGTTTCGAGTCGCGTACCGCCCGGCCACCTCCCGGAAGCTGCGCAACTTCGACTCAGTCCACCCGAACCGATCTGTGATCGGCCCACGCTTGGGCAGCGTCTCGCATAGCTGTGCACCACTCGGCTTCAGGTTTGCGCTCTACGAAAGTGCGCCACATACGTACGGTGGCAGCGGCGAAAGCGTCGATTGCTTTCGGGTCAGTTTCTTGCCAACCCTTGCACTGCGACGCCCATTCTTCGGCCGATTCCGCACTGTGTCCGGCTGACACGAGCTGGACCACCAGACAGGCAGGGTCGATGAAACCAGCGCCTCGCGTAGGCCACGACCAATCGACAACCCAGCTTTCACCATTGCCGATCAGGAGGTTACTCGGATTGATATCCCCATGAATCAGCGCGTCACCACGGAACAACTGCGCCTCTTCGGGGGATTCGGTGAACCTGTCCCAGCGCTGCTCATGCCATTCGCGGGCGATCTCGGGAAGAGAAACGTTCCCGATTCGCTCGATTAGCTGAGTGACGATGGGAAGGTCAGCCGTTTCCGGCGAGAAATCCGAGCGCCGCCCATCTACGACCGTGAACCCCAGAACGATCCAACTCTCATCTTCTGCCGTCCAAGCGAGAGCCGGAGAAAGAGGGCGCACTGCGGCGTTAATCAGCTTCTCTCTGATGATTGAGTCACGTCGCCCCCCCTCTCGGTTTCTCATTGCCTTGACGAAGTAAGGGCCATTCTCACAGTCCACCATTGCTGTGAGGTCTGACCCGAATCCGCGAACTGTCGGTTCGGCCCCGGACAGGTATCCCGTATGGGGCTGGATGAGTGCCCAGAAATCTTCGCCGGGTAGTTCGCGTGCCATGGCTTCTCTCAGTTCCTTGGCTGACAGTCGGACGGCGGGTAGCCCGGAGTGCATTCCTCGTTGGGTCCGCACCCGGGGTCGCAAGCGCCTTCCCGGCGCGTGCTGCGGATGGTAGCGGTTGCGTCGGCCATCGCGCGGCCGGTCAGGATGTCGGCTAGCGGCGTCGTGTGGACGTTCCCGACGTTCAACCAGCCGGAGAAAGACGCACGGTGACACGCTCCCATCGGGGCCGATCGCTGCCCGGCCGTCTCCGCAGTGTCCGCACAGTCCGCCCGTGCCGGACGGCTGGTCGGTTGCCGCACGGCCAAAGGGTCGTACATGATCTACCCCGACCCTGGTTACTCCGAGCGCCCGGATTTCCCGCTCGGCCGCTTGGGCGTTTTCCTGATCGTTGCTGACGATGCCGACACGCAGCGCGATACCGAGCGTTACGGCCTTTTCGATGTTCGCGCGTGTCCGGCCGTGGCTGGGGCGCCGGGTCATGGCGTTGTGATTCTCGGCCGATGCCGAGTAGTACGACGTGGCGAGGGAAGCGCCTTCGCGCTTCAACAGGTCCCACCATTCCGGCGTGACGTGTACGAGGTTGCTGTACACCTCCACGCGGATTCCGAGGTTCAGTGCGTGGCTGGCGATTTCCAGCGCATCGGGGCGCATCATGGGTTCTCCACCAATGAGCTGAATTCCCGCGATTCCCTTTGCTGTTGCCTGATCGATGGCGTTGAACCAGTCGTCGCGTGTCATGGTTCCGTGTGTTCTGTCGGGCCCCGATGCGTTGTAGCAGTGGGAGCATTCGAGCTGACATTTCCGCGTCAGGTCCAGCCAAAGGAACATGGTGTTCTCCCCGGCGTGCCCCATTGGCGATACTTCGGTGATTGTCACGTCACGTTTCCTTTCTCGCTGAGCTTTCCTGATCGGGTGGCCCGTTCCGGCCCGACCGTCCTCACCAAGCGGGCGGCCGGAACGGGAGTGGCGCCCGCCCCCTACCGGGGTGTCACGGCAAGGGGCGGAGTTCAGGGGAGCATGAGGAGCAAAGCGGCCAAGAGGAATCCGAAAGCTACGCCGTGGGAGAAGATGAGTAGCGGCCCGGCGAATCGGCCGATGGCGTATCCAGCGCGGCGAATGCTTCGCGGAATCACACCTTCTCCCTCCATGCGCGCAGGGGATGAACGGAGATTCCCCGGTAGGTGTGGTGGGACGGATTCTTGCCAGCGTGGGCAAAGATCCACTCTCGCGCCTTCTCGGGAGTGTCCACGTCGGCCGATCGTTCCTCGCACACGGCGCACTGTGCGGCGTACTGATCCGGCTCTCGGTCGGGCTCCATGTCCGGGCTGACCGTCCAGTCATGAAACCGGGAGATGGAACGGCTCACCGACGGCTCCTCGCGTTGACCGCCGCTACGTCGGGGCTCAGCGCGTCCGACTGGTGGGCGGAGCTGAGGTCTTCCGGCCGCGCGTCCCACTCGCAACCGCCATTCAGCGGGCGGAGCTGCACATAGGGGCCGACGTGCCCCATAACGCGACCCACGCGACCCGTACGGGCGTCAAGGGCCGTGTCTCCTACGTCCGGCGCCGCCGGGGTCTCTCGCTGGCTCTCAGGGCCGCTCACGTCTACCTCCGCATCCGATGACCCTTCCTCGCTCTAGGCAACCGGCTGGTCACGTATGGCGCTACGGTGGAGAGGGCAGGAAGATTTAAGAGCTTTAAGAGGCTTGTCAGCACAGGGTGTTGACGCACGTGGGGGCACCAGAGCCGAACACCGATCTTGAGCGCCTGTACCGTGCGACTGGGCTGACGCTCCGACAGTTCGTGCAAGACGTCAACCGCATCGGAACGGAACGCGGCACTCCGCTCAAGTACCGTGAACCCTCCGTTCACCAGTGGCTCAAGGGGCACATGCCGAAACAGTCGACCCGCCCGTTGATCGTGGAAGCCCTCTCGCGCCGACTCCAGCGGCCAGTCACCCTTGCCGAGGCAGGTTTTCCGGCGCCGTACCCTGCGGACGCCTCACCGGACGCAAGTACGGTTGACGGGATCATCGATCTCGGGAGGCAAGACATGGACCCGTCCCGCCGAAGCGTGCTCAGCGCCGGGCTGTTCTCTGTCGCCGTCACCGTTCCGAATTGGCCGGACGTGGTAGGCCGGATGGAAGCCGTACAGACAGGCGCGATTCAACGCATAGGAATGTCTGACGTTGAAACGGTCATCGCCATGACGGAACGTATTTCCGAACTCGATGACCAGTTCGGCGGGCGCCACGCCCGGCCGATGGCTGCCGCATTCCTCATCAATACGGTTGCACCGTACTTGCGAGCCGATGCCCCGGACGCAATCCGTAAAGCCATGATGTCCGCAGCATCCGACTTGTGCTATCTCACTGGATACATGGCAGTGGATGAGGGGGTTCACGGGCTCGCTCAGCAGTATTACTTGAAGGCACTAGAGCTAGCTGGCGCCTCAGAAGACCATCTCACGTACTGCACAACTCTGCGTGGAATGAGCGTGCAAGCCGTTGACCTTGGCCATGGAAAGCACGCGATGAGACTGGCCGACGCAGCGGCGGCAGCATCACCGCAAGCAGGGCCACGTATGCGCGCATTCCTAGCGGGACAGCAAGCACATTCAGCGGCCCAGATCGGCGAACGATCCAAGGCGCTTTCCTTCCTACGTGAGGCTGAGATGGCAATGGACAAAGCTGAATCAAGAGAGAAAGCATTCGGCTCCTACGATCCGGCAGCATTGAACTATCACACAAGTCAGGTCCGCTTTGAAATGGGCGACATGAACGGCGCAGTTGCCGCTATGCAAGAATCCGATAGGTTGCGATACGATGTGTACCGGCGCACGCGAGTAAAGGAACGCACGCTCCTCGCAGAGCGCCAACTCGCTATCGGGCACCTGGAGGCGGCATGTACAACCTGGCACAGTGCGCTAGACGATTACCCCCTAGTGCAGTCTGGTCGAGCCGACCAGCGAATGCGTGAAATGTTCCGACTCCTGCGACCTCACGCCAAGAACCCTACTGCCCGCGAACTCTATGAGCGCGCCCGGCAAGTCACGCCACCGTCCGTGCATCCCCACCGAGCTGGCTCACCTAGCGTCTCGTGATTCCGTTGAGGTCACCCTGAGGGGATCGGCATAAAAGCACTGACCTGCTCTTTGTGCCGAGCGCATCACACCATCGCCGATCTCCTGGAGAAGGGCACCACGTGATGACCTCCGCCCCCGGTCTCGAACAGCGGACCGCCACGCTACGCGCCCAGCTCGCCCAGCGGCTCGCTGAGGCGGGCGAACTGCCCGACCCCGCATGGCGCGCGGCCTTCGAGCGCGTTCCGCGTCATGTGTTCGTCCCCTACTTCTATGCTCCGGGTGGCGACCGGATTGCCCACGACGTCCCCGAGCAGCGCGAGCAGTGGCTCGCCCAGGTCTACGACGACAAGGCGCTCGTCACTCACCGAACCCGGGGCGTCGCGACGTCGTCCAGCTCACAGCCCTCGCTCATGGCCTCCATGCTGCACGCGCTCGACGTCACCGACACCACGACCATGCTGGAAGTCGGCACCGGTACCGGCTACAACGCGGCCTTGCTCGCACACCGCTTGGGCAATGACCGCGTGACCACCGTCGATGTGCTGCCCGAGCTGACCGAGGCCGCAAGCGCTCGCCTGAGTACAGCCGGGTACCGGCCCAGGGTGGTGACGGGCGACGGCGCCCTCGGCCACCCCGAAGGTGGCCCCTATGACCGCATCATCGCCACGTGCCGCGTCGGTAGCGTTCCATCGGCCTGGCTCGAACAGCTCGCCGGCGACGGGCTCCTGGTCGCCCCCGTCGGAACCGGCCTCGCACGCGTCCGCAAGACCGGAACCGGGAAGGCGCAAGGCCGCTTCATCGGCCCTGCCTGGTTCATGCCGCTGCGTGCCGGTGACGGCTGTGGTACGCCGCACGGCAACCTCGCCGCGCTCGACGACGCCGAACCGCGCGTCGGCAGGCTACCGGCGAGCGCACTCGCGGACGTAAGGTTCCGTTTCCTGGCCAGCCTCGTCGAACCCGGCCTGACGTGGCAGTACCCCAGCACGGACGCCCGGGGCGTTCCGACGAGTGCTCGCTGCTGGGCAGCCGACGGCTCGATCGCCGGCATCGATGAGGACGGCCGAGTGACGCAGGCGGGACCCCGCGGCCTCTGGACAGCTCTCGAGGAAGCACACGACCTCTACGAACGGGCTGGAGCCCCCGAACACGATCGCTACGGGCTCGTCCTCACCCCCAGCGAGCAGCGGGTCTGGCTCGACGCACCGGAGGGCCCGAGCTGGCCCCTGCCCACGGGTTGAACGGCCGGCTGCGGGCCGGTGCCGAAAGAGCCCGCGCTGTTCTGCCCTGTGGCGCTCGGCCCAGGTGAAGCGACCATCCGAACATGGCGTAGGGTGGTGTTCACCGACGCGGGGTGGAGCAGCTCGGTAGCTCGCTGGGCTCATAACCCAGAGGTCGCAGGTTCAAATCCTGTCCCCGCTACCAGGACGGCCCGGCGCTTGAGCGCCGGGCCGTGTTCTTTCGTCCCCTCGTCGGGCTGGACGCCCCGGAATCCGGGGCCGTGCCGCCGCCGGTGACGGCGAAGTGCGTGCCGGTTTCGAGGTTCGAGGCTTCCTCGCCGCCCGCGAAGACGATGTCCCCATGCCCGTGAGCCGCACCGTGCAGTGTCCCAGCCGTCCCTCCCCGAGGGCCAGGCTGCTGGCCGCGAGGCCGGGTCACAGCACGCGGACCTCGGGGACGTAGGTGATCCAGTGGCCGCCGGAGGCGGTGAAGGCGGGCTCCTTGGCCATGATCTCCTCGGCGTGGTTCCAGGCGAACAGGAGTGCGTAGTCCGGATGGGGCTCGGCGAAGGCGGTGGCCGGGCGGACGGGGAGGTGGGCGCCGGGGGTGAGCCTGCCCTGCTTGGCCGGGGTGGTGTCGCAGACGAAGGAGACCAGGTCCGGGCCGATGCCGCAGTAGTTGGCGACGGTGGCGCTCTTGGCGGTGGCGCCGTAGGCGACGACGGTGCGGCCCTCGTCGCGCAGACGGGTCAGGAGCGCCAGGAGGTCCTCGCGGCTGCGGGCTACCCGGGTGGCGAAGGCGTCCAAGGTCTCCGGCTCCGCCAGCCCGCGTTCGGCCTCCTCGGCCAGGAGCGCGGCCACGGCGGGGGCGGGGGTGCGGGCGCCGGCGCGGGCGAGGGTGTAGCGGACCTCGCCGCCGTGGACGGGGAGCCGCTCGACGTCGACCAGCTCGAAGCCGAAGCGCTCGGCGAGGGCGGCGACGGAGCGGGCGGTGAAGAGGTAGAAGTGCTCGTCGTAGATCTGGTCGTAGGAGGTGCGCTCGACGATGTCGCCGAGGTAGGGGTCCTCGAAGACGAAGACGCCGCCGGGGGCGAGGACGGCGTCCAGGCCGCGGAAAACGGAGTCCAGGTAGGGGATGTGGCACAGGGTGTTGGCCGCGTAGACGACGTCGGCGCGGCCGTCCTCGGCGGCGATCTCGCGTGCCGTCGCCTCCTCGAAGAACGCGGTGCGCACGCGGACGCCCTTGGCGCGGGCGACGTCGCCGACCCCGGCCGAGGGGTCGACGCCGAGGTGGCGCACGCCGGCCTGGCGCACGGTGTCGAGCATGACGCCGTCGTTGCAGCCGAGTTCGACGAGGAAGGGGTCCTCGCCCGTCAGTTCCCGGTCGAGCAGGCCGCGGGCGGTGGCCGTGAAGTGGGCGCGCATCACGGAGGAACCCGAGGAGTGGTACGGGTAGTCCTCGCGGAACATCTTCTCGCGCGGGACCTCCTCCATGAGCTGGACCATGGTGCAGCCGGTGCAGTGGCCGACGGCAAGGTGGAAGAAGAACTCCTCGCTCGGGTCGGCGTCGGGGGTGAGGAAGGCGTCGGAGAGGGGCTGGCGTCCGAGGTCGAGGAACTCCCGCAGGGATGCGCCGCAGACGCGGCAGGCAGGGGCGGTGGTGGACGTCATGGTCAGCTCCCGTGGTGCGGCTGGTAGGTGGGCAGGGCGTCGGCGGCGCGGGCCTCGGCGAGGGTGCGGGCGGCGCGGTCCCGGGGCGAGAGGACGGGCCGCGGGCCGGAAGGCAGCGGCAGTCCGAGGGCCGGGTCGAAAGGCGAGAGGGCCAGCTCGTCCGTCGGGTCGTAGGGCGCGGAGAGCAGGTAGGCCATGACGGTGCCGTCGGTCTCGGCGAGGAAGGCGTGCCCGACGCCGGGCGGGACGTAGAGGGCGCGGGCGTGCTCGGCGTCGAGGCGTACGACGTCGTGGCGGCCGAAGGTGGGCGAGCCGAGGCGCAGGTCGACGAGGAAGTCGAGGGCGGAACCGGCCGGGCAGGTGACGTACTTGGCGACGCCGGGGAACCGGGCGTTGTAGTGGACGCCGCGCAGGACGTCGCGCCGGGAGGTGCTGTAGCTGGCCTGGGCGACGGCGAACAGCGGTGCCCCGTGGGCGGCGGCGAAGGGCTCGCCCTGGAACGTCGAGGTGAAGCGCCCGCGGTCGTCGGGGAACACCTCGGGGGTGAACTCCAGCGCCCCGGCGACGGCCAGCGGACGGCTCCTCACAGGTCCGCCAGGACGTCGCGGAGGGCGCCGATGACCTCGTCCTGCACGGCGCGGGGCAGGGCCGGGTACATGGGCAGGGAGAAGATCTCCTTGGCCAGGGCCTCGGTGACGGGCAGGGAGCCCTCGCGGTAGCCGAGGTGGGCGAAGCCGGTCATGGTGTGGACGGGCCAGGGGTAGCTGATGTTGAGCTCGATGCCCCGGCGGCGGAGGGCGGCGAGGATGGCGTCGCGGCGCGGGTGGCGGACGACGTAGACGTAGTAGACGTGTTCGTTGCCCGGTGCGGTGCGGGGCAGGACGAGCGGTGTGTCGGCCAGGGCCTCGGCGTAGCGGTCGGCGACGGCGCGGCGGGCGGCGGTGTAGGCGTCGAGCCGGGTGAGCTTGCGGCGCAGGATCTCGGCCTGCACCTCGTCGAGGCGGCTGTTGTGGCCGGGGGTCCGGACGACGTAGTAGCGCTCCTCCATGCCGTAGTACCGCAGGCGGCGGAGCGCGGCATCGGTGCCGGGGGCACTGGTGACGACGGCGCCGCCGTCGCCGTAGGCGCCGAGCACCTTGGTCGGGTAGAAGGAGAACGCGGCGGCGTCCCCGAGGGTGCCGGCGAGGCGGCCGTGGTGGCGGGCGCCGTGGGCCTGGGCGCAGTCCTCGACGAGGGCGAGGCCGTGCCGGTCGGCGAGTTCGCGCAGGGGTGCCATGTCGACGCACTGGCCGTAGAGGTGGACGGGGAGGAGTGCGCGGGTGCGGTCGGTGACGGCGGCGGCGGCCTGTTCGACGTCCATGAGGTGGTCCTCGGCGCGGACGTCGACGAAGACGGGGGTGGCGCCGACGGCGTCGATGGCCAGGACGGTGGGCGCGGCCGTGTTGGAGACGGTGATCACCTCGTCGCCGGGGCCGACGCCGAGGGCCTGGAGGGCGAGCTTGACGGCGTTGGTGCCGTTGTCGACGCCGACGCAGTGGGCGAGTCCGTGGTAGGCGGCGAACTCCTCCTCGAAGCCGCGCACGCTGGCGCCGAGGACGAGCTGTCCCGAGGCGAAGACGGTCCGCACGGCGTCGAGGAGATCCTCGCGCTCCTCGCCGTACTCCTCCAGGTAGCTCCAGACGCGGATCGTCACTGCGGTGTCCTCTCGTGGTGCGGTGCGGCGAGGGCGGCGACCGTCTGCTCCAGCGCGGTGTGCAGCGGGACGCGCGGGCGCCAGCCGGTGATGGTGCGGAACCGCGGGTCGGGCGCGGTGACGTCGCGGAGGTCGGCCGCCGCCGGGTCGGCGGGGGCGGCGGTGTGGACGGGGACGGGCGCGGTGCCGGTGTGGCGGGCGACGAGGTCGGCGACGGTGGCGAAGACGGCGCCGACCTCGGTGGGGGTGCCGCTGCCGACGGGCCAGGCCCGGCCGGCGAGCCGGGGGGCGTGGTCGAGGGCGGCGACGAGGGCCCGGGCCGCGTCCTCGGCGTAGAGGAAGTCGCGGCGGACGGTGCCGTCGTGCCACAGGGTGAGCGGTTTCCCGGCCAGGGCGCGGCGGGCCATGGCGCTGACGACGCCGTGGTCGACGGCGGAGGGCGCGGCGGGCGGGCCGAAGACGGTGGGCAGACGTACCGGGACGCCGGAGACGATGCCTTCCCCGGAGGCGCGGAGCAGGGCGTCCTCGGCGGCGAGCTTGTAGCGCTCGTACGCGGTGCCGTCGGGCCGCGCGCCGAGGGAGGAGGCGAAGACGACGGTGCGGCGGGGTGCGCCGCAGCGGGGCGCGCTGAGCGTGTCGGCGAGCAGGCCGAGGTTGACGTGGCGGGCGTGGGCGTCGTGCGGGTCGACGCGCCAACTGCCCTCGGCCGTGCGGTGGGTGAGGAGGTAGACGACGGCGTCGGCGCCGGTGAGGGCGGCGCGCAGGGCGCCGGGTTCCGTCAGGTCGGCGGTGAGGGTCTCGACGTCGGCGAGGCCGGGGGCGCCGGGCGGCACGGCGACGGGGCGGCGGGCGACGGCGCGGACCCGGCCGGGGCGGCGGGCCAGCAGTGCGGTGACGGCGGAGCCCAGCAGCCCGCCGGCACCGAGGACGGCGACGAGCGGGGGCGTCATGCCGCACCTCCCGGGGTGCCGTACTCGGGCAGGGAGCGCAGGCACGCCAGGAGGCTGCGGGTCTCCATGGTCACGTAGTGGCTGTGCCGCAGGAGTTCGGTGAGCTGGGGCAGGCTGAGCCAGCGGTGGCCGGGCGGCTCGGGCAGCGGCTCGCTCTCCACGATCAGGTGCCGGGTGCGGGCGTGGTGGAAGCGTCCGCCCTCCTCGGACTGCACGCTGTCGAAGACGACGCGGGTGGGGTCGGCGGCGAGGACGTGGTCGAGGAAGGGCGGCCGGGCCTCGGCGGGCAGGGCGGTGTAGTTGCGCGGCAGGCAGCGCACGGTGGGGGCGAGTTCGGCGACGTCGGCGGAGCCGGGTTCGGGGCGCAGCTCCAGCAGCACGTGCGGCACGCCGTCGACCCGGGTGGTCAGCAGGGCGACGAGCCCGGTGCCGACGGGGGCCAGCATCGGCTGGCACCAGCCCGCGACCTCCCGGCCGTGGGCCGTGACCCGGACGCCGATGACCTCGAAGAAGTTGCCGCTGTCGTGCCGGATGCCGTCGGCGTCGCGGTGCCAGCGGGCGAGGTCGTGCAGCGGGGCCGGGGTGACGCGCAGGTCCGCGGCCGTGCGCTGGTCGGTGATCCAGCTCAGCACCTCGGTCTCGGAGTGCAGGGCGGGAGCGGGCACGGCGGGCGGGCCGGGGGGCGGGGGCAGGCAGGCCAGCACCGAGCGGGTGTCCATATTGACGAGGTCGTCGACGGCCAGGAGGGCGTGGAGGGTGGCCAGCGGCAGCCAGGTGAAGTGGTCCAGGACGGGGATGTCCTCGGCGGTGTCGCCGGCGTCGAGGACGAGGTTGCGGTTGCGCTTGCGCAGGAACCAGGCGCCCTGTTCGGACTGGCGCACGTCCGCCAGCACCCGGTGCCGCCCGCGGGTGGTGAAGTGCTCCAGGTAGGGGACGCGGCGGCCGCCGTGCAGTCCGAGGTAGTTGCTGCGGGTGGCCTGCACCGTCGGGGAGATCTGGATGCCGTTGTGGTTGCCGGGTTCGGCCTTGAGCTGCACGAGGCAGTGCCGCACGCCCCCGAGGTCGCCGACGAGGAGGCCGAGGACGCCGGTCTCCGGCTGGTCGATGATGGGCTGGTCCCAGTCGGGCACGGGGTGGCCGGGCCGGTGGACGCGGACGCCGCGCACGCTGAAGAATCCGCCGCTCGTGTGCCGCAGCGTGCCGGTGGCCGGGTCGGTGTACCAGGAGTCCAGTTCGGCCAGTGGGACGCGTTCGGCGCGGGTGTACGTCCGGGCCGTCGCCTCGTCCAGCAGCCGCCGCAGCTGAGGGGGCACGGCGGCCGACCCGCGCGCCCCCGCCGCCTCGCACGCCCCGGAGCGCGCCGTGGAGCGCGCCGTGGAGCGCGCCCCGGCAGCCTCGCGCTCGCCGCTCACCGGACGACGCTCCCGGGCGGCAGCACGGCCTCGTAGAACTCCATCTGGCTGTGCATGGTGGAGCGGAAGTAGTCGGTGTAGCGGCGCGCGTGCTCGGCGGTCATCGTGCTGAGGACCATGCTCAGCGCCACGTGGTCGTCCTTGGGCTCGATGATGAGGTTGCTCCACACCGGCGCGACGGCCCGGACGTGCCGCCGCACGGCCTCCGGCAGCGCCTCGGCGCCGCCCTCCCAGCCGCGTGGGAAGACGAGTTCGCCGCGTTCGGCCAGGCCGCCGTACCAGCGCAGGAGGTCGGCGGTGGCCGCCTCGTACCCCGCCTCGAAGTGCCGCGGGTGGGTGAGGGCGCGGTAGGCGGCGCGGGCGGCGCGCGGGTCGGGCAGCCGGGCGATCTCGTGCTCGTGGGCGCAGGGCAGGCTGTGCTGCCGCGTGCCCGGGTCGTGCAGGAGGGTGACGGTGCGGTCGAGCAGCGTGGTGCAGCGGGCCCCGGCGTCGGTGAGCCGCAGCCACAGGTCCCAGTCCTCCAGCCCGACGCCGGACTCCCGCCAGCCGCCGACGACTTCGGCGAGTTCGCTGCGGTGCAGAGCGCAGGAGTTCTCGAACAGCGGGTTCATGAGCTGGATCTCGGGGTGCCAGCACAGCGTGAGGGGGTCGAGGGTCTCGGTGACCCGGCCGCGGGCGTCCGCCTTGCGGGAGCGGGCGGCGACCCAGTCGGCGCCCTCGTCCAGCACGGCGACGAGGGTGGCAAGGTGCTCGGGCTCCCACAGGTCGTCGTGGTCGAGGTAGGCGACGTACTCGCCGCCGATGCCGCGCAGGGCGACGTTCACCGGCCCGGCCGGGAAGCCGAAGCGCTCGGTGCGCAGGAGCCGCACCCGCCGGTCCTCCGCCGCCACTTCGGCGGCGACGTCGTCGGTGTCGTCGTCACTGGCGTCCGAGACGACGATGAGTTCCCAGTCCGGGAACGTCTGGGCCCGGACGGAATTCAGGGTGTGCAGCAGTTCCCGGCCGCGATTGTAGGTCGGGCAGATGACCGAGACGCGGGGCATCTTTTTCCTTTCGTTCCCGCCGGTCGAAACACCGCCGTCTTCGGGAAAGGTGAACCAGGTTGGACACCGGTGGAATGCCGGGGACGGAAAGGGGGCGGGCCGGGCCGGCCGTCCCCTCCACGGCCGGCCGCGCGCCGGCCCGTACCCGGTGCCGGGCTTCCGCTCCGGCCCTGCTCCGGCTTGCTCCGGCGGGCCCGTGAGCACCGTGCCGACCTCGGCCGTCTGCGCCGCCCGCACCGCTGTGACCAGCGTTGATCACCGGACCGTCACCGAACCGTCGGCGGGTGGGCGGCTGCGCTGCGATGGTGCAACGGGCATCCTCACGGGCGCAAGCGGAAGCTCCGGATCCTCTACTCAGGGAGGGGGAGATACTCGTCCTGAGGCGGGAGCACCGGCCGCCCGGCCGCTGCTATCGTCATCTCCGTCCGGCGGACAGGGCGCGGACGGGCCGGTTTTCCCGAGCCTGGAGAACGCCCTGCTCAAGACCCGCCAGAACATGAACGATGGCCCGAAAGGGTAAGCGTTCCCGACGTTTTTCCGTCGGCGACGTCGACCACCGCCTGGGCCACGGGGGAATCACGTCCGGCACCGCCGCACGCGCGGCGTGAACGGACCGAGGAGAGAACTGTGAGATCGAGCCGGAGAGAGCCCGGGGGCGCCGAGACCGCCCTCTCGGTGCTGGTGCCGTTCCTGCCGCGCCGGCCGGAGCAACTGCTGCCGTTCGCGGCGCTGGTGGACTGGACTCCGGCGGTACGGCTGTGGCAGGGCCAGGCCATGATGGTGGAGCCGTTCCAGGGCTTCGCCGCCGCGGCCGGTACCGGCTTCCGCGTCCCCACCGGCGTCGGCGTCACGCTCATGCCGCTGCGGCACCCCTTCGAGGCCGCCCAGCAGGCGCGCTCGCTGGCCCTGACGACGGGCCGGTCCGTGCTCACCGCCTTCGGACCCGGCGGCGCGTCCTTCCAGACCAGCCTGCTCGGTGCCCCCTACGCGAGCCCTCTGACCGCCTCCCGCGAGTACGTCACCATCGTGCGCGGGCTGCTCGCGGGCGAGACCGTCGACGTGCGGGGCCGCTACTTCTCCTGCCACGGCGCCCTGCCCCCGGCCCCCTCCCCGCAGGTGGGCATCGGGCTCGGGGTGCTGCGCCCGGGCATGGCCCGGCTGGCCGGGGAGGTCGCGGACGCCGCCGTCACCTGGCTCACCCCCGCCTCCTACGTCCGCGGCACGCTGCGGCCCGCGCTGGAGGAGGGGGCCCGGAAGGCGGACCGGCCGGTGCCGCACCTGACGGCCATGGTGCCCCTCGCGCTGCACCGGCCCGGGCGGGACGCCGCCGAGCTGGCCCTCGCGAGCAACGCCGCGCACCTCGCGGCGCCCCACTACCTCGACATGCTGCGCCGCGCCGGGATCGAGGCGGACACCGACGACGCGCGGCTGAACGCCAAGCGCATCGTCGAGGGCGGAGCGTTCCTCTACGGGGACCTCGACGAACTGCGCTCGCGCATCGCCGAGTACCACGCCGCCGGGGTCGACGAGGTCGTCCTCAACCTCACCGGTCTGTGTCAACGCGAGGGCCCGAAAGCGGCCCTGGAGGACCTGAAGACGCTGCTGACGGCCCTCGCGCCGGTCTGAGACGCCCCCGACCACCTTGCCAGGGGGACGAGACGGGCCCGGCCCCCGACCGCCGTCCCGGGCCGGTGAGACCCCCGGCCCGGGACGGCACCCACCGAAGCGCGCGGGCCCGTCAGCGGGACGGCCCGGCGCCGGGCCCCTCACCCCCGGACACACCAGGGCACACCGAGCCCACCAGCACACCGAGCACGACCAGCACACCCAAGGGAGAGCGGACATGGTGGACCACCACACGAGCCTGGCGAAGCGGCACCTCGTGTCCTGGGGCACCGGCACCCGCCACCGGCAGGCCGCCGACGCCGAGCCGGCGGCCCGTCCCGGCGCCCTGACCGTCGTTCTGGAGGACGCGGGCCTGCTCCCCGCCGTCCTCGGCGGCGACCTGGCCGGACCCCACTCCCTCGTGCTCGCCCCCGGCGTGGCGTCCTCCCCGCTCGAGGGCCCGGAGCCCGGTTCGCCGGTCGTCGTCGGCTACGAGGGCTCGGCCGCCCAGCCCGGAGACGAACTGTCCATCGGCGACTCCTTCTTCCTCCAGACGCAGGAGTACTCCGCCAGCCAGTTCATGTCCGTGATCGGGCCCACCCTGATCCGCGTCTTCGACGGCTCCGACTTCGCCGCCTACCTCGCGGACGCCGACCGGGCCCGCGCCGAGGGCGTGTTCCCGGCCTTCGCCACCGACCCCGTCATCCGGCTCGCCGACCTGCCCTCACTGGGCGCGTCCCCAGCCGCCGACGGCCCGGCGACACGGCTGTACGCCGACGCCGACGGCACCGTCTCGACCGCGCCCGGCGGGGCGGCCCTCGGCTCGGCCGGGGACGCCTTCGCCGACCTCCTCGGCGTCTGGGAGAGGGTCAACAAGGACAGCGCGCACCCCTGCGCCGTCGGGCTGGGGGCCACCGTGCCGGAGGCCGAGCGCTGCGCGTCCCTGGCCGAACGCCCCTGGCTGGGCCGGTATCTGGCGGCGCTGGACGCGCTACGCGAGCTGCGCGCCCGGGACGTGTCCCACCTGCGCGTCTCCGGCTTCGGCGGCCGGCTGTCGGAGACGGCCGAGCCGGTGGCCGAGGCCGCCGACGCGCACGGCACCGAGCTGCCGCTGCTGCTGTGGAACGAGCAGGGCGCCTACGTCCACTCCACGCCGACCGGCCGCTTCTTCCAGATCGGGACGGACGCCGCCCGCATCGCCGAGACGGTCCTGGCCTGCGGTGACGCGGAGACCGCCGCCGAGCGGGTGGACGCTGCCGCGCTGGCCAAGGTCACCGCGTTCTTCGAGCGCGCCGGGGTGCCCCTGACGGGCCGTACGGAGGCCGCGCGATGACCGCCCCGCCGCTCACCCTCGCCGACGTCCCCGGCGCCGCGGGCGAGGAACTCGCCGCGCTGGGCGAGCGGGCGCGGGTCTGCGGGGTCTACGACGAGACCGGCGCCCCGCTCTACGACGACCTCAGCCGCCGGGACTCCTTCGAGGTGCGCGAACTGCTCGGCCTGGTCCGCCGTACCCGCGGCCCGGTGCTGGAACTGGCCGCCGGAACCGGCAGGCTGACCTTCCCGCTGCTGGCCGCGGGCCGGGAGGTGACCGCGCTGGAGCTGGCCCCGGCCATGCTGGAGCGGCTCGTCGCCCGGCTCGCGGAGGCACCCGAGCGGATGCGCCGCAACTGCCGCCCGGTGCCCGGCGACATGAGCGACTTCGCCCTCGGGCACCGCTTCGCCGCCGTGGTGCTCGGCACGACGTCCGTGTCGCTGCTCGACGCCGCCGGGCGGGCCGGGCTCTACCGCTGCGTGCGGGAACACCTCGCGCCGGGCGGGACGTTCGCGCTGTCCACCGTCGAGGTGGCGGACGCCGGGGAGGATCCGACGGAGGTGCGGCAGCCCCTCACCGGGGCGAGCGGCCGGGAGTACGTGCTCCACGAGCTGTGGGAGCCGGGCCGCGGCGTGCGCACCGTGACCCTGCGCCCGGCCGACGTCTCGGGCACGGGACCGGTCCCGGTCTGCGTCTCCCGCGTCACGGTGCTGCCCGTCGCCGCGCTCACCGCCGAGCTGACCGCGGCCGGATTCACGGTCCGCGGCGCCCAGACCCTCTCGGCGGCCGGGAGCCGGCATCACGACGTGCTGCTCGAAGCCACCGCGGCGACCGAAACGACGCGAGCGACCGAAGCGGCCGAAGCGACGGAGGGACCCCGATGACGCGTCAGGCGCTGTGGCCCTCCCTGCTGGAGCCGTCCCGGCAGGGCGACGACGGCCTGTGCACGGTGTCCGCCAAGGGCGTGCGCGTGCGGCTGGCCGACGGCCGTGAGCTGCTCTGCGGCACGAGCGGCCTGTGGAACGCCAACCTCGGCTACGGCAACGAGGCGATCGCCGAGGCCGTCGCGACCTCCCTGCGGGACGCCTCGTACCTCAGCGTCTTCCGGTACGAGAACGCCTACGCGCGGCGCGCTGCCCAGGCCCTCGTCGACGTCTGCGGACCGCACTACCGGCGGGTGCTGTTCTCCACCTCCGGCGGGGCGGCCAACGACCTGGTGATGAAGCTCGCCCGGCTGCACCACGCGCTGCGCGGCGACTCGGGCCGCAAGGTCGTCGTCGGCCTGCGCGGCAGCTACCACGGGCTGACGTTCGGCAGCTTCGGTCTCACCGGTGAGGACCTGGGGCAGCAGCTCTACGGGGTCGACCAGCGGCTGGTGCGCCATGTGTCCGGAGACGACCCCGCCGAGCTGGCGGAGCTGCTGGAGCGGCAGGGCGGGCGGGTCGCGGCCGTCGTCGTCGAGCCGGTGCGCGGCAGCGGGGCCGTCCCGCTGAGCCCGCACTACCTCGGGCGGTTGCTGGGGCTGCGGGAGCGGTACGGGTTCCTGCTGGTCGCCGACGAGGTGGCCACCGGCTTCGGCCGCACCGGCCCGTTCTTCGCCTCGCAGGAGTGGCCCTCGCAGCCGGACGTGCTGGTGACCTCCAAGGGGCTGACCAACGGCACGATGGCGGCGGCCGCCGTGGTCGTCTCCGCCGAGCTGGCCCGGTCGTTCGACCGGCCCGGTGTAGTCCTGGCCCACGGCGAGACGCAGGCGGGCACGCCCTCGACCTGCGCCGCCATCCTGGCCACGCTGGAGGAGATGGACCGGCTGGACGCCGTCGGCCGGTCCCGCGCCCTGTCACGGAAGCTCGACGGGAAGCTGGCCGAACTCGTGCGGGAGCACCCGAGGGTGCTGGGCACGGAGGGCCGGGGCTGCTTCCGCGCGCTGAAGCTGGCCGGCCGGGACGGCGGCCCCCTGCCGGGCTCGGAGGTGGCGGCCGTGGTCGCCGCCGTCCGGGACGCCGGGGCCGTGACCCACCCCGGGCCCGGCGGCGTGCAGTTGATCCCCGCCCTGACCTACACCGACGCCGAGCTGACGGAGCTGCTGGACCGTGTGCGCGCGGGTCTGGACGCCCACACGGCGGCGGTCGCCGGAACGGGGGTGGCCGGATGAGCCTCGGCTGGCACTGCCCGACCCTGGTACTGCTGGGCGTCGAGGGGTTCGGCGACTGGCTGGCCACCCGGCCCGAGCGGCGGGTGACGGTCCTGGCCGACCCGGCGCTCGCCCGCGGCCCGCTGACCACCCGGCTGCTGTCGCTGCTGCGCTCGGCGGGCGCCGAGGCCACCCTGGTACCGGTCACCGCGCCGGGCACGGTCGCGCGGGTGGAGGGGCTCGCCGGGCGGCTCGCCGCCGACGGCACCGAGCTGCTCGTCGCCGTCGGGGGCGGTACCGTCATCGACCAGGCCAAGCTGGCGGTCGCCGTCCGGGGGGACGGCCGGAACACCGCGCGGCTGGGGCATCCCCAGCGGGCCGGGCTCGTCGTGCTGCCCTCCGGGGGAGCCCGCGCGCTGCCGCTCGTCGCCGTGCCGACGACCGTCGGCACCGGGGCCGAGCTGAGCGCCGCCGCCTGCGTCGAGCACGGCGACGGGCGACGGCTGGTGCTGGGCGACGGGCTGCGACCCGACGTGGCGCTCGTCGACCCGGCGGCCACCGCGACGCTGCCCGGCGAACTGCTCGCCGAGGGCGTCCTGGAGGCACTGTTCCGCGCGAGCAGCCTCTACGCGGGCGCCGCACACGACCAGCCGACCGAGGACGCCCTGACCGAGGCGCTCGTCGCACGGCTCACCGTCCTCGGGGAGCAGCTCGCGCGGGCCCGGGGGACGCTCGGGGCGCACGCCGTCGTCGGGGACGACGTCCTGCGCGCCGAGATCGCGAAGGTCAGCGGGCTCACCCACGGCCCGTGGGCCGCCGTCGGGCGCGAGCGCTACGGGGCCAAGGGCTGGTTCCTGGCCAACGAGCTGTCCTGGACGCTGGGCGTGCGCAAGATGACGGCCGTCGCCGCGCTGCTGCCCCCGCTGTGGCGGGCGGTGACGGAGGACCCGGGCGCCGCCTGGGGCTCGGCCCGCCGGCTGGCCCGCGTCTGGGAGACCGTCCGCGCCGCCGGCTCCCCCCGGTGGCCCGCGGACCCGGCGGACGGCGTCGCGGCCCTGATCGACGCCTGGGGCATCGGGCGGCGGCTCACCGCGGACCCCGCCCGGATCGACGACGTCGTCCGCCGCACCCAGCGCGCCTGGGGCGCGGGGCTGCCGATGCTGCGCGGCGTCCCGGCGGGCTCCGTCCGCCGGGTGCTGTCCGCCGCCGTCGCCCCCGAGGGCGCGGCCACCGCCGGAGCGGCCCCCGACACCGCCCCCGCCGGGCCGGGGGCGGCACCGCAGACTTCCGTGCGCGCCGCCTGAGCGGTGCGCACGGGGGACCGATAAGGAAATCCGCACATGATGAAGGAGGGAAACATGGAGGCCACGTTCAACACCCTCGCGGCCGAGGAGATGCCCGGCCTGGAGCTGGGCATGCAGGAGCTGGAGGCCATGGAGGCACCGGGTTGGGCCACGTGGGCCGGCTTCGGCACGGGTACCGCCGTGACCAGCGCCATCGGCTACGGCAGCGTCTACCTCGCTGTCTCCGGCGCCGCGATCACCTGACACGGACGGCGCCCCGGGTGCCTGTGCCGCACGCCGGGGCGCCGTACGCGGGATGCGGTGAGACCCGCCGCCTCTCCCGTCCGCCATGCCAGGAAACCCATGAAACGCCACGAATTCCAGGAAAGGTGGTGAGAAAAACAATGCAGGACAACACCTTCGATTCCATCGTCAAGGATAACGGTCTTGCCGAGCTGGAGCTGGGGATGCAGGAGCTGGAGGCCATGGAGGCCCCGGGCTTCTACAGCGGCTTCAAGGACGGCCTGACCTTCAGCCTGGCCGTGAGCGCGCTCAGCGTCACCGCCACGACCTGACGAGGCCGGGTGCGGGTCGGCCACGCGGCCGGCCCGCACCCACCGGTCTCCCGCACCATCCCCCCACGGTCTGCAAGCCAACGGAGAGCAAGCCATGCCACAGCCCCAGGGCGGACCCCTGTCCACCAAGACCAGCACCTACATCCTGCTGGGCATCGCGGCCCTGCTGATGCCCGTGAGCGCGGCCGTGGGCGGTACCGCGCAGTGGATCCTGATCGGTGTCTCCGGCGCCTTCCTCGTCCTGTGCGCCTACTCGATCAACGCGAACAACCGGCGTTCGGGGCGGTCATGAGCACGCCGGTAGCGAGCTTTCGCGGACTGACCAAGCGGTTCGGCGAACTCACCGCGGTCGAGGACGTGTCGTTCGACGTGCACCCCGGCCGGATCGTGGGCCTTTTGGGCCGCAACGGCGCGGGCAAGACGACCTCGCTGCGCATGCTGCTGGGCCTCACCCGGCCCACCGCCGGCACGGCCACCGTCTTCGGGCGCCCCTACGCGGAACTGCGGCGCGCGGCCCACCGGGTGGGCGTCAGCATGGACGGCGTCTCCCCCATCCCCGGGACCACCGGGCGCCGGGACCTCCAGGTGTGGGCGAAGATGCTCGGCCTGCCCGCCTCCCGGGTGGACGAGGTCATCGAGCTGGTGGACCTCGGGCACGGCGCCGACCGCCGGATCAAGGGCTACTCGACCGGCATGAAGCAGCGGCACGCCCTGGCCGCCGCGCTGCTGGCCGACCCGGAGCTGCTGGTGCTCGACGAGCCCACGAACGGGCTCGACCCCGACGGCATCCGCTGGCTGCGGCACTTCCTGCGCCGCTTCGCCGACGAGGGGCGCACCGTGCTGCTCTCCAGCCACATCCTGTCCGAGGTGCAGCAGACCGTCGACGACGTCGTCATCATCCAGCGCACCCTGCGCTACAGCGGGCCGATCGCCCAGCTCGTCCCGGCGGGCGGGGGCTCGCTGGAGGACCGCTTCTTCGAACTGGCGGGCACCGACGGGGGCAGGCACCCCGCCGCCCCGCGGACCGCCGCACCCACCGGAGGTCGGGACCATGCGTGATCTGCTGAAGGCCGAATGGCTCAAGGCCTGGAGTGGGCGCACCTGGTGGATCATGGCCGTCGTCGCGCTCTTCATGGGCCTGCTGGGCAGCAGCGGCGCCGCCGCCGTCGGTGACCAGCAGCTCGACGAGGGCGTCACCGACGCCGCCGCCGTGACGGCCGAGATGGTGCGCGCCTGGTTCTCCGCGTTGCTCGGCTCGCTGCTGTTCGGCGCCGTGTTCGTCAGCCGCGAGTACGGCTCGGGGGCCGTCAACCGCTCGGCGCTGCTGTGCGGCGGCCGGACCCGGCTGTTCACGGCCAAGGCGGCCGTCGGCACCGCGATGGGGGCGCTGTTCGCCCTGGTCGCCGCGGCGCTGGCCCCGGCCTCGGCGTACGCGTTCGCGGGCCTGTTCGGCTTCGACGTGGTGTGGAGCGGGGAGGCGTCCCGCACGCTGCTCGGCGTCGCCACCGTCGTCGTCCTGGCCGCGCCCTGGGGCGTCATGCTCGGCTGGCTCATCCGCAACCAGGCCGCCACCGTGGCCATCGCTCTCGTCCTGACCCTGTTCGTGGACGAGACGCTCTTCCTGCTGCTGCCCGAGGTGGGCCGCTTCACCATGCAGGTCGCGATGGGCTCCGTCTACCTGGACGGCAAGGAGGACGCCCTCCCGGTGCCCTTCGCCCTCGCGGTGATCGGCGGCTGGCTCGCCCTGGCCGGTTTCCTCGCCCGCCGACGTCTGGTCAGCCGGGACATCGCATGACCCTCACCGGACAACGCCCCACGGGCCTCGCGTCCCGCCTCGGCGGCACCCTGCGACGCGGCGACGCGGGCAAGGAGCGGGAGGTGCCGCCCGAGCGGGCCGCCGAACGCTTCGCCTACCCGCGCACCGCTCGCCGGGTCTCCGTACACGAGCCGCTGGACGAGGGCGCCCCGTGGATCGTGCGCTCCGGTGACCAGTACATCCGCGTCGGCGCCGACATGGCCAGGCTGCTGCTGGCCATGGACGGCGTCCGCGACCACGCCCGGCTCGTGGAGGCCCTCGGCCCGCCGTGGACGGAGCAGGCCGTGGCCACCGCCGTGGGGCGGCTGTACGCCATGGGCCTGCTCGACGACGGCAGCGTGCGGCCCGGGCGGCACCGGCGCCGCCGCGAGCTCGTCAAGTTCGTTCCGCCGTTCACCGTGCAGTTCACCCTGCTCCGGCCGCAGCGGCTCATGGACGCGCTGGAGCCGCTGATCCGCGCCGTCGCCCGGCCGGTCTTCGGCGTCCTCGCGGCCCTCCTCGTCCTCGGCGGGCTGTTCTCGCTGAGCCTCCAGGGGCCCGCGCTGGAGCGGGCGCTGGGGCAGCCCATGCCGCTGGCGATCATCCTCGGTCTCGTGGTGGCGACGGCGTTCGCGACCCTGCTGCACGAGCTCGGGCACGGTGCGACGCTGACCTACTACGGCGGCCGCCCGAACCGCATCGGCTTCATGCTCTTCTACATGTCGCCGGCGTTCTTCTGCGACGTCTCCGACAGCTGGCGACTGCCGCACAAGGAACAGCGCACGAGGATCGCCCTCGCGGGCATCGTCACCCAGACGGTGATCGGCGGCTCGGTAGCGCTGGCCGCCCTGGTGTACGGCCGGGTGAACGGCCCCTCGACGCTCTACGACGGCATGGTCGTGTTCGCCGTCTCCACCTTCGTCACCAGCTTCTTCAACTTCGTGCCGTTCGTGAAGCTCGACGGCTACCTCGCCCTGATGAGCCATCTGGACGTCTCGCACCTGCGGGACCGGGCCATGACCGACGCCCGCCGCGCGGTGGCCAGGGTGCTCTTCGGCGGCCGGTACCCGCGCGGGCTGCCGCAGTTTGGCTGGGCCGTGCCCTTCGGGCTGGCCTGCATGGTGTTCCCGCTCTACCTGGTGGGCGTGGCCGCCACGCTGTGGGCGGACGTCCTCCAGGCCCTCGGCGCCGTGGGCGGGCTCCTCGTCGTCGGCGCGCTCTCCTTCCTGCTCTACCGGGCCTTCCTGTCCGCGCGGCGACTCGTCCGCGAGGGGCGCAAGGCCGGAGCGAGCCGCGCCCGGATCGCCGCGGCCTGCGGACTCGCCCTCGCCGCCGTGACGGCGGCCCTGGCCTTCGTCAAGGTGCCGTACACCGTCGTCGGCGGGTTCGTCACCGAGGGCGGCACGGTGTCGCTGGTGCTCTCCGAGTCCAGCGACCTGTCCGCCGTGCACGAGGGCTCCACGGTGCGACTCCAGCGGCTCGGCGTCATCCTGCGCGGCGACGTCGGCACCGCGACCGTCGCCTCCGCCACCCCGGAGAAGACCACGGCGCCCTTCTCGGCGTTCATGCCCGTGCGCGACGTCGAGGATCTGCCGATGCCGGTCGAGAGCTTCCCGCTGACCACCGGCGAACCGCCGAAGGAGCACACCGGCATGGCCACGATCGAGGCCGGCGAACGCCCGCTGGCCGCGTGGATGTACCTCACCTACATCGCCCCCGCCCTCCGCTGACCCCGCCACCGACGCCTCCCCGGCCCACGACACCGCCCCGCCCCGGCACCTCACAGACCCGCACGCCACACCCAGGGAAACCGCACATGGACCTCGGCCGCCACCTGCACTTCTGCCCGCCCGGCAGCCCCTTCTTCGACGTGCCCGCCCGCATCAGCCCGGACGAGGGCAACTTCGCCCTCGCCGACGCCGACCTGCCCGCGGGCTGGAGCATGCAGCGGGACGCCGAGTGGATCGGTGTCAACCCGCCGGACGTCGAACTGCCGCCGCAGGGCTGGAAGATCCATGTGTCGGCGACCCTGGAGAACGCCGAGGAGATCCTCGGCATCGCCTCCGCCTACTGCCTCGAACACGGCCTCACCTTCAAGTTCATCCGCGGCCTGGCCGTCCTGGAGCAGCGCAACGGCAAGTACGGCGACCGGAGCGCGAGCGGCAAGTTCATCACCGTCTACCCGACCGACGAGGCCCGTCTGGAGCGGGTGCTGCACGAGCTCGGCGAGCTGCTCGACGGCCGGGAGGGGCCCTACATCCTCAGCGACCTGCGCTGGCGCTCGGGCCCCCTGTACGTGCGGTACGGCGGCTTCGTGCTGCGCACCGTGCGCGGCCCCTCCGGCACCCCGGTGCACTGCGTCGAGGACCCGGACGGCAACCTCGTCCCCGACCACCGCGGCCCCGGCTTCCGGCCGCCCTCGTGGGCACCCCTCCCCGACTGCCTCACCGAGGCCCTCGCCGCCCGCAACGCCGGCACCCTGCACGACTTCCCCTACCGCGTCACCGGCGCCCTGCACTTCTCCAACGGCGGTGGCGTCTACCGGGGCGAGGACACCCGCACCGGTACGCCGGTGCTGCTGCGCGAGGCCCGGCCGCACGCCGGACTCGTCGACGGCAGGGACGCCGTGTACCGGCAGGAGCGGGAGCGCCTGGCGCTGGAGAAGCTCGCCGACACCGAGGTCGTGCCCGCGCTGTACGACTTCCGCAAGGGTCGCGAACACTGGTTCCTGGTGAGGGAGTTCATCGAGGGCGAGCCGCTGGGCCGGGAGATGATCCAGCGCAACCCGCTGGCCCGCGGCAGCGAGGACCCACAGGACTTCGCCGACTACGCAGACTGGGCCCTCGGCATCCTCGACGGCGTCGAGCGCGGCGTGGACAGCCTCCACGCCCGCGGCATCGTCTTCGGCGACCTGCACCCCTCCAACATCCTCGTCCGCCCCGACGGCGGCGTCGGCTTCATCGACTTCGAGGCCGCCGCCCCCGTCGAGGAGGCCGAGCGGCAGACGATGGGCGCCGCGGGGTTCACCGCCCCCGACGGCGTCACCGGTTTCGCCATCGACCGCTACGCCCTCGGCTGCCTGCGCCTCGCCGTCTTCAACGCCCTGACGAGCCTGCTGCCGTGGGGGCCGCGGAAGACGGAGGACCTCATCGCCGCCGTCACCGCGCGCTTCCCGGTGCCCGAGGACTTCGCCCACCGGGTACGCGCCGACCTCGGGCTGACGGAGCACCAGACGCCCACCCCGTGGCCCTCCGGCGAAGCGGCCGAGATGCGGGCCGCCTGGCCGGAACTGGCCGCCGCCCTCGGCCAGGGCATCCTGGAGTGCGCCGAGACCGGGCGGGACGACCGGCTCTTCCCCGGCGACCCCGACCAGTTCCTCACCCCCGAGGGCACCACCGCGTTCGCGCACGGCACCGCGGGCGTGCTGTGGGCGCTGGCCGAGTCCGGCGTCCCCGTGCCCGGACAGCACATCGACCGGCTCGTGCGCGACACCCGCCAACTGTCCGACCCCCGGCCGGACTTCTTTCACGGCCTCGCCGGCATCGCCTATGCCCTCGACCGGCTCGGCCGGCCGCGGGAGGCCGCCGCCCTGCTCCCCCACCTGGACGGCGAGGCCGCCGAGGGCCTGGGCGTCTCCCTCATGAGCGGGCTGTCCGGCATCGGCCTCACTCTCCTGCACTTCGCCCGCCGCACCGGCGACGACCTCCTGCTCGCCCGTGCCCGGCGGCTGGCCGACCGCGTCCGCGACACCGCCCCCGGCGAGCCCGGCGACGCCTCCCGCTTCGGGCTGCTGCGCGGGCCCTCGGGCGGCGCGCTGTTCCTGCTGCGGCTCTTCGAGGAGACCGGCGACTCCGCCCTGCTCGACGACGCCGTGACGGCCGCCCGCGCCGACCTCGCGGCCCTGGGCTGGACGGGCGAGGAGTTCCCCGCCGACGCCCCGGGCCGCATGCCGCTGCTCGGCATGGGCTGCGCGGGCACCGGCATGGTGCTGCACGACCTCCTGCGGCACCGCCCCGACGCCGGGCTGGCCCGCGCCCGCGACGCCGTCGCCGCGAGCGCCGCCCGCCAGTACCTGCCCCAGGCCGGGCTGTTCCACGGCCGCTCCGGCACCCTGCTGGCCCTGCACCACCTCACCGGGCCGTCGGCGGACGGCCGCCCCGCTCCGAGCGCCCTGCGGCACGTCCGGGACCACGCGCTCCAGGTCGTCCGGCTCGCCCCGGACGGGGACGACGCCGACGCCGGACCCGAGCGCGTCGGCGTCCTCGGGCATGACTCCCTGCGGATCTCCACCGACCTCGCCACCGGCGGCGCGGGCGTCCTGCTCGCTCTCGGCGCGGTGCTCTCCGACACGCCCGCCTCGCTGCCCTTCTTCTCCCCCGCGCCCCGCCCGGACGGCGCCGGCTCCCCCGGAGACGTCGCGTGATCGACTTCCAGGCCACCCTCGACCCCGCCAACGGGCTCGCCGAACGCAGCGAGGCCCGCCCTCCCGCACCCCCCGACGACCTGCTCTGGCGCTGCCTCGTCCGGCTCCGCTCCACGGCCGCCGAGCGCGCCGGGCACACCCTCACCCCGCGAGTCGTCGGTGCCTACGGCCACTCCCGGAGCAACACCCTCGTGCGGGGCGTCGGCGAAGCCGTGGAGCGGTACGCCCTGTTCCCCGAGGGCGGCCCGCCGCCCGGCGCCGTGACCGCGGCCACCGCCGCGGAACTGGGCACCCGAGCACCGGACTTCGCCGACCCCGGGCTCGCGCTCGGCGCTCCTGAGGCCCGCTCCCTGCCCCTCACCTGGTACCCGGCCCGGCGACTGCGCGACGGCACGGACGTCCACGTCCCCGCCCCACTCGTGGACTACCCCGACCCCTCGCCCCAGGCCGCGCACTTCGACCCCACCCCCTCCGGGGCCGCCTCCGGAGGCAGCCCCGGGGACGCCCTGCGTGCCGCGCTGCTGGAGACCGTCGAGCGGGACGCCTTCCTCACCGCGTGGGAGGCCCGGCTGCGCCCCCACCGCCTGCGGTTCCCGGGCCCGGCCGGCCCCGGCACGGCACGCCCCGGCACGGCACGCCCCGGAACGGCGGGCCCCCGGGCCGGGGCGCGGCTGCGCGAGCTGCGGGCGCTGTGGGGCAAGGTGGAGCGGGCCGGGCTGACGCCCGTCCTGGCCGAGCTGCCGACCGGGCTGCCCGGCGTCGTGTGCACGGTCGGGATCGTGCTGGACGAGCGGCGCCCGGTGCCGCTGGCCACGGTCGGCTGCAACGCGACCGCCGACGACGACCAGGCGGCCTGGAGCATGCTGGGCGCACTACAGGAGGCCCTCCAGGTGCGCTCGGTGGTGCTGAACTCCTGGTCCGAGGAGCAGCGCGCCGAGGACGTCACCGGCCTGCCCATCCGGGACGACGACGACCGGCTGCGGTACGTCGCCTCCGCCCAGGGGCACGCCCGGGTGCGCGAGTGGGTCGACTCCTTCGCCGCCGAGCGGCCGCCGCGCACCGCGCCGCCGGTGTCCACGGACGAGCTGGTGCGGCTGCTGGTCGCCGACGGCGCCGACCCGCTCCTCGTCGACCTGACGTACCGCCTGCCCGGGCCGCTGCGGAGGATGGGCTGGTGCGCCGTCAAGGTCGTGCCCGCCGGGTACCAGGCGCTGCGGCTCCGGGAGGACCACCCCTTCACCTGGCACGCCCGGCGCCTGACGACGGCCCCGGCACGCACCGGTCTCGGCGCGCTGGCCGCGTCCCGGTTCGCCTGGCGACCCCACCCGCTGCCATGACCGCCCCGGCACCGGCAGCACGCCCGAGAGGAGTACCCGCGTGAAGGCCCTCGTTCTGGCCGGAGGCAAGGGCACCCGGCTGCGTCCGCTCACCCACACCTCCGCCAAGCAGCTCGTTCCCGTGGCCAACAAGCCGGTGCTCTACTACGGCCTGGAGTCCATCGCGGAGGCGGGCATCACCGAGGTCGGCGTCATCGTGGGCGACTCGGCCCCCGAGATCCGGGCGGCCGTCGGCGACGGCTCCGCCTTCGGCCTCGACGTCACCTACCTCCCGCAGGAAGCGCCCCTCGGCCTCGCCCACGCGGTGCTCATCGCCCGGGACTGGCTCGGCGACGAGGACTTCGTCATGTTCCTCGGCGACAACTTCGTACTCGGCGGCATCACCCCGCTCGTCGAGGACTTCCGCGCCGAGCGCCCCGACGCCCGCATCCTGCTGACCCGCGTCCCCGACCCGAGCGCCTTCGGCGTGGTCGAGACCGACGGGCGGGGGCGGGTACTCGCCCTGGAGGAGAAGCCACGCGCCCCCAGGACGGACCTGGCGCTCGTGGGCATCTACCTCTTCACCCCGGCCGTGCACGCCGCCGTCCGCGCCATCCGGCCCTCGGCCCGCGGCGAGCTGGAGATCACCGACGCCATCCAGTGGCTCGTGGACAGCGGGCACGACGTCCGCTCCACCCGGATCACCGGCTACTGGAAGGACACCGGGAACGTGGCGGACATCCTGGAGGTCAACCGCTCCGTGCTGGACAGAACCGCCCACCGCGTCGAGGGCTTCGTGGACGCCGGGTCCGAGCTCGTCGGGCCGGTCGTGCTGGAACCGGGTGCCCGCGTCATCGGGTCCCGCGTGGTCGGCCCGGCCGCCATCGCCGCGGGCGCCGTCGTCACCCGCTCCCAGGTCGGGCCCTACAGCTCCATCGCACGGGGCGTCCACATCGCCGACAGCGAGATCGCGGACTCCATCGTCCTGGAGGGTGCCCGCATCGACGGCGTCCGCCGCGTCGAGGGCTCGATGATCGGCCGGGAGGCCGTCGTCACCCCCGCACCGGCCGCGCCCGCCGCCCACCGCCTCGTCATCGGCGACCACAGCACCGTGGAGATCCGCTCGTGACCCGCCCCCAGCGTCTCCTCGTCACCGGCGGCGCCGGGTTCATCGGCTCCGCGTACGTGCGCGGCCTGCTGGCCGACCCCGCCGCGCCGCTCGCCGTCACCGTGCTCGACAAACTCACCTACGCCGGCGACCTCCGCAACCTCGACGCCGTCCGGGACGACCCCCGGTTCACCTTCGTGCGCGGGGACGTCTGCGACGCCGCGCTGGTCGACGCCCTGCTGGCCGGACACCCGCAGGTCGTGCACTTCGCCGCGGAGTCCCACGTCGACCGGTCCATCGCCGGCGCCGACGCCTTCGTGCGCACCAACGTCCTGGGCACCCACACCCTGCTGGACGCGGCCCTCCGGCACCGGGCGGAGCTCTTCGTCCAGGTGTCCACCGACGAGGTCTACGGTTCCGTCGCCACCGGCTCCTGGACCGAGGACCAGCCGCTCGCGCCGTCCTCGCCCTACGCGGCGTCCAAGGCCTCGGCCGATCTGCTGGCCCTGTCCTACCACCGCACCCACGGGCTGGACGTGCGCGTCAGCCGCTGCTCCAACAACTACGGGCCGCACCAGCACCCGGAGAAGGTCATCCCGCGCTTCGTCACCAACCTGCTCGACGGCCGGACCGTGCCGCTGTACGGGGACGGGCGCAACAGCCGCGACTGGCTGCACGTCGACGACCACTGCCACGGCGTCGAGCTCGTCCGGCGCCGGGGCCGGGCGGGCCGCGTCTACCACCTCGGCGGCGGCCACGAGCTGACCAACCGGCAGCTCACCGGGCTGCTGCTGGAGGCGTGCGGCGCGGACTGGAGCCGGGTGCGCCACGTCCCCGACCGCAAGGGCCACGACCTGCGTTACTCGGTCGACTGGACCAGGGCCCGCGAGGAGCTCGGCTACCGGCCCCGGCGCGAGTTCGCCGACGGCCTGGCCGCGACCGTCGCCTGGTACCGGGACAACCCGGATTGGTGGCGCGGCCGCGGGCCGGACGACGGTGAGGGTCAGGCGGACCAGGCGAGCGGCCCGGGCAGCCGCGCCGCGAGCTGACTGCGGTCCCGCAGGCCCGTCTTCTGGAGGATGTTGGACATGTGGAACTTCACGGTGCTCTCCGCGACGTGCAGCTCGGCGGCGATCTCGCCGTTGCTCATGCCGCGGGCCACCAGCGCCACGACCTCGTTCTCCCGCGCCGTGAGCCCCGCGAGCCGCACCGGCGCGGAGTCGGCCCCACGCCCGGCGGGTGGCCAGGGGCGGTGCAGGCTGCGCAGCAGCGGCGGGATGAGGGTGGGCGAGACCCAGCCGTGCCCGGCCAGGATCTCCTGCACGGCGGTGAGGAACGCGCCGTCGAGGTCGTCGCGGTCGACGATGGCCCGCAGGTCGGCGGAGGTCGCCCCCAGCCCGACGGCCCCCGTGCCGGAGACGAGGGCGAGCGTGGGAAGGGCCGTGCGGACGTCCTCCAGCCGGTGCATGTCCGTCACGAGGACGTCGCACCGCGGTACGTCCCCGGGAGCCTGGGGCTCCAGCGTGCGCCACCCCACTCCGGTGAACAACCGCTGGAGCCTGCGCCGCACCGGTCCGCTGTCGATGGCGAGGCCGATCGTGGTGATCGCTGTCGTGCGTTGAACTGTCACCGTTCCTGCTCTTCCCCCGTGCTGTGCGGAGTGCCGCCGCGACGGCACCCGGGGCCGACGGCCTGGCCGCCGTCGACACCACGCTGGGAACGCTGGCAGATGTGGCGGAGGGGCGCAATCCGCCCATCGCCCGGGTTTCCCCGCCGACCGGCGGGTAACCGACCGCCGACCGGCGGGCCCGGCGACGGCTGGTAGCCGCCCCGCCGCCACTGGTGACGGCGGGGCGCCCGCAGGGGCGCGGGGAACCGCGCGAACGGCCAGAGCGAACGCGCACCCGGCCACGCGCGGGAAGGGGCACCCTCCGCCCAGACCGAGCCAGGGGCCGGGGGCTGCGCCCGCCAGCCCTGCGCCTCAGCTCAGACCTCCCAAGCGCCGGGTCAGCCCGCGAGGATGTCGCGGAGTCGGCCGAGACCCCAGTCCAGGTCCTCCTTGCTGATGGTGAGCGGCGGGGCGATCCGGATGGTGGAGCCGTGCGTGTCCTTCACCAGCACGCCCTCGGCCATCAGCCGCTCGGAGATCTCCCGGCCGGTGCCGAGCGCCGGGTCGATGTCCACCCCGGCCCACAGCCCGCGGCCGCGGACGCCGGTGACCTTGCCGTCGGCCGTCAGCGCGGCCAGCTCCTGGTGGAGGTGTTCGCCCAGCTCCGCCGCCCGCTCCTGGAACTCGCCGGTGCGCAGCATCGCCAGCACCTCCAGGGCCACCGCGCAGGCCAGCGGGTTGCCGCCGAAGGTCGAGCCGTGCTCGCCGGGCCGGAAGACGCCGAGCACCTCGCGGGAGGAGACGACGGCCGACACCGGCACCACGCCGCCGCCCAGGGCCTTGCCCAGCACGTACATGTCCGGCACGACGCCCTCGTGCTCGGCGGCGAAGGTCCGCCCGGTGCGTCCCAGGCCCGACTGGATCTCGTCCAGGACGAACAGCACGTTCCGCGCGCGGGTCAGCTCGCGCACCCCGGCCAGGTAGCCCGGCGGCGGCACCAGCACCCCGGCCTCACCCTGGATGGGCTCCAGCAGGACGGCGACGGTGTTGTCGTCCACCGCGGCCTCCAGGGCGGCCAGGTCGCCGTAGGGGACGACCTCGAAGCCGGGCGTGTAGGGGCCGTAGTCGGCGCGCGCCTCGGGGTCGGTGGAGAAGCTGACGATCGTCGTCGTGCGGCCGTGGAAGTTGTCGGCCGCGACGACGATCCTGGCCTGGCCGTCCGGCACGCCCTTGATCCGGTAGCCCCACTTGCGGGCGGTCTTCACCGCCGTCTCGACGGCCTCGGCCCCGGTGTTCATGGGCAGCACCGCCTCCATGCCGCACAGGTCGGCGAGCTGCACGCAGAAGTCGGCGAAGCGGTCGTGGTGGAAGGCGCGCGAGGTGAGGGTGAGCCGGTCCAGCTGGGCCCGGGCGGCGGCGATCAGCCGGGGGTTGCCGTGACCGAAGTTGAGGGCCGAGTACCCGGCCAGCATGTCGAGGTACCGGCGGCCCTCGACGTCGGTCATCCAGGCGCCCTCGGCGGAGGAGACGACGACGGGCAGGGGGTGGTAGTTGTGCGCGCTGTGGGCGTCGGCGGTGGCGATCAACTCGGGTGAAGTGGGCATCGCACGCTCCGTTCGTCGGTTCGTCCGGCCGGGTGGGCCGGACACAGCCATTTCTATCGCCGCCCGAAGGATCTCCGCCCGCTCTTTGCCGAACCGACCTCCGTCCGCCCACCGCGCGCGGGGTTCGCGTCGCCCGCCCGTTTCCGGGCGGGGGAACTCCGCGATCAGGCCCCGCGCTCTGCGAGAATGGCCCGCATGGCTATCGATCGTCCGCGCGCGCTGTCCGGTATCCAGCCCACCGCCGGGTCCTTCCACCTCGGCAACTACCTGGGTGCCGTCCGTCAGTGGGTGGCCCTGCAGGAGACCCACGACGCCTTCTACATGGTCGTCGACCTGCACGCGATCACCGTGCCGCAGGACCCGAAGGACCTGCGGGCCTCGACCCGGCTCGCCGCCGCCCAGCTCCTGGCCGCCGGCCTCGATCCGGACCGCTGCACCCTCTTCATCCAGAGCCACGTCCCCGAGCACGCGCAGCTCGGCTGGGTCATGAACTGCCTCACCGGCTTCGGCGAGGCCTCCCGGATGACGCAGTTCAAGGACAAGTCCGCCAAGCAGGGCGCCGAGGGCACGACGGTCGGCCTGTTCACGTACCCGGTCCTCCAGGTCGCCGACATCCTGCTCTACCAGGCCGACCAGGTGCCCGTCGGCGAGGACCAGCGCCAGCACATCGAGCTGACGCGCGACCTGGCCGAGCGGTTCAACGGGCGCTTCGGCCGGACGTTCACCGTCCCCGCCCCGTACATCCTCAAGGAGACGGCGAAGATCTACGATCTCCAGGACCCGTCGATCAAGATGAGCAAGTCGGCTTCCTCGCCGAAGGGCATCATCTCGCTGCTCGACGAGCCCAAGACCACCGCGAAGAAGATCAAGAGCGCCGTGACGGACACCGGCACCGAGATCCGCTACGACCCGGAGAACAAGCCGGGCGTCAGCAACCTGCTCAGCATCCACTCGACACTCACCACCACCCCCGTCGCCGAACTGGAGCAGCGGTTCGAGGGCAAGGGGTACGGCGCCCTGAAGACCGAGCTCGCCGAGATCGTCACGGACTGGGTGACGCCGTTCCGCGAGCGGACGCAGGAGTATCTGGGCGACCCCGAGACGCTGGACTCGCTCCTGGCCAAGGGAGCCGAGAAGGCCCGGTCCGTCGCCGCGGAGACGCTGGCCGCGGCCTATGACAAAGTGGGCTTCCTGCCCGCGAAGCACTGAGAAGCCCGGAAGAGCGACGAGAAGCCCAAGCGGCGCGGAAGCCCTGAAACCGGACAGCGGGTCGCAGGGCGCCGGGCCACGGCGACAGCAGGAGGGAGACGACGTGGGGACCGTCACGGTCGGCGTATCGATCGCGGTCCCGGAGCCGTACGGCAGCATGCTCCAGCAGCGGCGCGCCGGCTTCGGGGACCACGCGGCCCACAGCATCCCCACCCACATCACCCTGCTGCCACCCACGGAGGTCGAGGCGGCCGACCGCCCGGTCATCGAGGGCCACCTCGCCTCCGTCGCCGCCGCCGGGCAGCCCTTTCCGCTGAAGCTGTCCGGCACGGACACCTTCCGGCCCCTCTCCCCCGTCGTCTTCGTCCGGCTGACCGAGGGCGCGGCGTCCTGCGCGGGCCTCCAGGAGCGGGTACGCGCCCCCGAGGGGCCGCTCGCCCGCGAGCTGAACTTCCCGTACCACCCGCACGTGACCATCGCGCACGGCATCGACGAGGCCGCGATGGACCGCGCGCAGGAGGAGCTGGCCGACTTCGAGGCCGCCTGGCTGATCACCGGCTTCGCACTCTACGAGCAGGGCGTGGACGACGGCGTGTGGCGGCTGGTCCGGGAGTTCCGCTTCCCCGGCAGACCGCCCCTGCCCTCCGTCCCCCACCAGGGGATGTCACGTCCGGCGGCCCCGGCGCCCTAGCGCAGGGGCCGCCGCCCTGTGCGCCGCCGGTTCCCCGGCCGTCCCGCGGTCTCCGGCCCGTCCGTAGCCTCCGGCCCGTCCCCGCCTCCCCGCCTGTCGCGAGGTGCGCGGAAACGTTCCCGGGGTAGAACGGGTTGATGGATTGGCTGAGCCGACTGCCCGTCATCGGTCCCCTCGTCCAGCGGCTGATGCGCACCCACCTGTGGCACACCTACGAGCGCCTGGAGACGACGCACTGGACGCGGCTCGCCGCCGCGATCACCTTCATCAGCTTTCTGGCCCTGTTCCCGATGATCGCCCTCGGGGCCGCGATCGCCGCCGCGTTCCTCAGCCAGGAGCAGATCGACACCGCCCAGGAGTGGCTGGCCGACCAGGTGCCCGGCATCTCGGACCAGATCGGCATCCAGTCCTTCGTCGACAACGCCGCCACCGTCGGCCTCGTCGCCGGCGCCCTGCTGCTGTTCACCGGGCTCGGCTGGGTGGGATCGCTGCGCGAGTGCCTGCGCGAGGTCTGGCTGCTGCCGGACGAGGAGGTCAACCCCGTCCGGGCGAAGCTGAAGGACCTGGCGATGCTCGCCGGGCTGGGCGGCGTCGTGGTGCTGTCGCTGGCGGGCTCCGCGTTCGCCGTCGGGGCGGTCGACTGGGCGGCGGACGCACTCGACGTCGACCGCGGCGGGCCGGTGGGCTGGCTGCTGCGCACCGTCCCCGTCCTCGCGGCGATCGGCGTCGACGTCCTGCTGCTCTGCTACCTGCTGACCCGCGTCCCGGGGGTGCGCCCGGCCCGCCGCCCGCTGGTCACCGCCGCCCTGCTGGGCGCCGTCGGCTTCGAGCTGCTCAAGCTGCTGCTCGGCGGCTATCTGAAGGGCGTGGCGGCCAAGAACATGTACGGCGCCTTCGGCGTGCCGATCGCCCTGCTGGTGTGGATCAACCTGATGGCCAAGCTGCTGTTGTTCTGCGCGGCCTGGACGGCCGCGGACGGCGACGGCGACGACGCGCCCGCGGAACCGGGCGGGGACGACGAGGAGAGCCGGGCGGCGACGGCCGAGGAGCGGACGGCCTGACGCGCGCGCCCGCGCCGGACCCGTCAGCCACACGGGGCCCGTCAGACGCCCGGCGACGGCCGCGGGCCCACGGCCTGACGGCCGCGGGCCCGCGACGGCTCGCCTCGGTGCCCGGCGGCCGCGGCCGCCGGACGCGCCTCAGTGGAAGAAGTGGCGGGTGCCGGTGAGGTACATCGTCACCCCGGCCGCCCGGGCCGCCTCGATGACCGCCTCGTCCCGCACGGAGCCGCCCGGCTGGACGACGGCCCTGACACCGGCGGCCGTCAGCACCTCCAGCCCGTCGGGGAACGGGAAGAAGGCGTCGGAGGCCGCGTAGGAACCGGCCGCCCGCTCCTCGCCCGCCCGCTGGACGGCGAGCCGGGCCGAGTCCACCCGGTTGACCTGGCCCATGCCGACGCCGACCGTGGCGCCGTCCTTGGCCAGCAGGATCGCGTTCGACTTCACCGCGCGGCAGGCCCGCCAGGCGAAGGCCAGCTCGGCCAGCTCCGCCTCGCCCAGCGCCTCACCGGTGGCCAGCGTCCAGCCCGCGGGGTCGTCGCCGTCCGCCTGGAGCCGGTCCTTGGCCTGCAGGAGCGCGCCGCCCTCGATCGGCCGCAGCTCGGTGCGGGCGGCCGGGGCGTCCGGGCAGCGCAGCACACGGATGTTCTTCTTCCGCGTCAGCACCTCCACCGCGCCCTCCTCGTACTCCGGCGCGACGACGACCTCGGTGAAGATCTCCGCGACCTGCTCGGCCATCGCCACCGACACCGGGCGGTTGACGGCGATGACGCCGCCGAAGGCCGACAGCGGGTCGCAGGCGTGCGCCTTGCGGTGCGCCTCGGCGACGTCCGCGCCGACGGCGATGCCGCACGGGTTGGCGTGCTTGATGATGGCCACGCAGGGCTCGGCGTGGTCGTGGGCGGCCCGGCGGGCGGCCTCGGTGTCCACGTAGTTGTTGTACGACATCTCCTTGCCGTGGAGCTGCTCGGCGGCGGCCAGCCCGCCCGAGCCGTCGGTGTACAGCGCGGCGCCCTGGTGCGGGTTCTCGCCGTAGCGCAGCACGCGGACGCGCTCGTGCGCCGAGCCCAGGAACGCGGGGAACCGCTCGCCCTCGCCCTCGGCCTCGGCCTCGGCCACGTCGTCGGCGGTGTAGTCACCGGCGAACCAGCTCGCCACCGCGACGTCGTAGGACGCGGTGTGGGCGAAGGCCTCGGCGGCCAGCCGCTTGCGCTCGGCCAGCCCGAAGCCGCCGTCCGCGGCGGCCTTCAGCACGTCCCCGTACCGCTCCGGGTTCACGACGACGGCGACCGAGGGGTGGTTCTTCGCCGCGGCGCGCACCATGGACGGGCCGCCGATGTCGATCTTCTCGACGCAGTCGTCGTCGGACGCGCCCGAGGCGACCGTCTCCCGGAACGGGTAGAGGTTCACCACGACCAGGTCGAAGGGCTCCACACCCAGTTCGACGAGCTGCTCGCGGTGGCTCTCCAGCCGCCGGTCGGCCAGGATGCCCGCGTGCACCCGGGGGTGCAGCGTCTTGACCCGCCCGTCCAGGCACTCGGGGAAGCCGGTCAGCTCCTCGACCTTCGTGACCGGCACCCCGGCGTCGGCGATGCGCGCCGCCGTCGAACCGGTGGACACGAGCTGTACGCCGGCCGCGTGCAGCCCGCGTGCCAGCTCCTCCAGACCCGTCTTGTCGTAGACGCTGACCAGCGCGCGGCGGATCGGCCGCTTCGTACCTTCGGCAGTCATGCCGGAATCCGTACCTTTCGTCCCTCAATGCTGTAGCCGTCGCGGGCGAGGCGTCCCACGACGTCAACGAGCAGGCGTCGCTCGATTTCCTTGATCCGCTCATGCAGAGCGGCACCGTCGTCGGCATAGTCCTCGTCCCGGACCTCGACCACGCCCTGGGCGATGATCGGGCCGGTGTCGACGCCGTCGTCGACGAAGTGGACCGTGCACCCGGTCACCTTCACGCCGTACGCGAGCGCGTCGCGCACGCCGTGGGCGCCGGGAAAGCTGGGCAGCAGGGCCGGGTGCGTGTTGACGAACCGGCCCCCGAAGCGGGCCAGGAACTCCTTGCCCACGATGCGCATGAAGCCCGCGGAGACGACGAGGTCGGGCTCGAAGGCGGCGGTCGCCTCGGCCAGCGCCGCGTCCCACTCGGCCCGCGTCGCGTAGTCCTTCACCCGGCAGACGAAGGTCGGCAACCCCGCCCGCTCGGCGCGCTCCAGCCCCGCGATGCCGCCGCGGTCCGCGCCGACGGCCACGATCTCGGCGCCGTACGCCTCGGGTCCGAGCCGCTCCACGGCGTCCAGGAGTGCCTGCAGGTTCGTACCGGAACCGGATACGAGCACCACAAGCCGGGCAGGGGACACAGCAGCAGCCACGACGAGGCTCTTTCTCGGTCTACTTCTCGGTCTGTTTGTTCGGTCCACGGTCTCGGCCGCACTCTCGGCCGGCGAAGACATTGGTGCGATCGGACGAACGACGGAGGCGGAGGAATCCGGGGAACCCTACGAAGCGGCCGACCGGCAGCAACGATACCGGCACCGCTCCCCCACCCCCACGGGACCGGGTGGCGGGCAGCGGGTAGCGTCTGGCATACGGTTCCGTAACCTCCGCCTGGCCGACGGGCGGCGCAGCGGACGGACGAAGGGGAAGACACACACGACATGACGGAGCGACGCCGCGCCTTCCGCGACTCCGGACGGGCCGGGCAGCCCAGCGGGCCCGAGCAGGAGGACAACCCCTTCGCGCCCCCGCCCGAGGGCGCGCCCGACCAGCCCTGGCGTCCCCGCTACCCGCAGAACCCGCCGTCCGGCTCTGGCCCGGGCTCCGACAACGGCTCCGGCTCCGGCTCGGGCTCCGGGTCCGGCTCCGGGTCCGGCTCCGAGGGCCAGGACGGGAACGGCGAGGACGAGTCCGCCCGCCGCAAGTGGGGCAGCCAGTGGAGCAGCCGCCAGCCCGGCCGCCAGAGCGGCGGCTTCGGCGGCCAGGGCGGCAACGGCCCCCAGGGCTCCGGCCCCGAGGGCCCGGGCGGACGTCCGCCCCTGCGCTGGGACCCGCGCGACCCCGCCCAGCGGCACGCCCGGTACGCGCTGCTCTCCGGCATGTGGGGCCTCTTCCTCGCGGCCTTCGGCCTCCTGCCCCTCGGCCTGCTGCTCGGCGCCCTCGGCCTGCACTGGGGCATCAGCGCCCTGCGCGGCGCCCCCGGCGTCAAGCGCACGGAGGACGGGCAGCGCACCGCCGTCGCCGACCTGGGCGGCTCGGCGGCCAACCCCGCCGACGACGAGCAGGCCGGCCGTCGCGCTCTGACCCGTGCCGCCGTCCCCGGCGTCGTCCTCTCCGGGCTGGCCCTCCTCATCGTCGCCGGGACCTACACGTTCCAGCTCGTCAACAAGGACTACTACGACTGCGTGGACGACGCCCTCACCACGGCGGCCCGCGAGCAGTGCGAGGACCTCCTCCCGGAGCCCTTCCGCGACAACAACCTCCTCGACATCACCCGCTGACTCACCACAGGCCCCGGGGGGGCCGTGCTCACGTGCGGCGGTGACGGCCGGGGCCCGGCGTGGGGCGCAGGGGGAGCTTGGGACGGGTCTTCGGCCTCGGCGGCGAGGTCAGCGGGGCCGCCGCGGCCGGCGGCGTGGACGACGGCGGCGTGCCCGGTGGACCCGCGGCCGGTGGACCCGCGGTGGGCGGCGAGGTCGGCTGGGGCGGAACGGGCGGCGGCTCCGGCCGCCAGCGGGACTCGAAGTCGGGCATCAACCCGCCGGACGCCTCCTTCAGCGCGGCCCAGCGGCTGTGCCGCGAGCCGCCCGAGTGCCACTCGCTCTCGCCGCGGGCCTCCTGAGGCGGGGCCGGACGCAGCGACGCGCACCAGGTGACGCCCCGCCGCCACAGCAGCGCGGCCGCCAGCAGCGGATGCGGGTCGCGCAGTCGCCACCACCGCACCAGCAGCGCGGCCGGGACCGACACGAGCGCCGTCCAGGCCAGGGCCGCCCCGCCCGCCTGCCACCACGTCGGGCCGACGGCGGCCAGGGCCTCCCGGCCCAGCGGCCCCCCGGAGAACGCGGCGAGGGCCGCGACCGCGAGCCCGCAGCCGAGGGCGCCCAGCGCCGCGGTGGCGGCCGTCCCCGGGCCCGTCGCGGCGCCGTGCCGGGTACCCGGCACGGGCACCCCCGCCCGACCGACGCACCACCCCGCCCCCCAACCCGCCGCGAGCGGCACCGCACCGGCCGCCACCCAGAGCAGCGGGCCGCCGTGTCCCTCCCCGGGGACGGCCGCGAGCAGAGGAAACGGCGGCAGGCCGGGCGGGGCCGTCGTCAGCACCGGGCCCGCCACACTGCCGGCGCCGAGCGTGAAGCCGGGGCCGAGCCCGTAGGCCGCGCCCCACACCGCGGCGTTGGGCACCAGGACGAGGCACAACAGCAGCACCGCGACCTGCCCCGACCAACCATCGGCCAGCCGGGCGAACCCGTCCTGGACCGCACCGCCGCGCGCGACGAGGGCACCGGCGGCGAGCAGGGCCCCGCCCCCGCACAGCGCCGCGACGCCGACCGCCGCGGCCCGCAGCGCCGCACCGGGGCACGGGCCGTGCGGGCGCTCGCCGAGCCCCGTCCAGCCCGGCGGGTGCAACGTCGGCCGCCCACGCGCCACCCAGCTGCCCGCGGCCAGCGTGGCCAGGGTGAGCAGCGGCACGTACAGGGCGGCGCTGAGCGGCTCGACGGACAGGGAGCCGCCCCGGGTGAACCACGCGGCCCCGGCACCGACGGCGAGGTAGCCGGCGCACACGAGGCCGAGGGACCGCCGGTCCGCGCCCCCGGTGGCCCTGACCACGCGGTAGAGCAGGAACACCGGCAACGCGGTGAGCAGCATGGGCGTCACCCCCAGGGGTGCCGCGGCCCCACTGAGCGTGTCCGTGCGGACCAGATCCGCGCCGTGGGCCAGCAGCCACAGCGCGGCGGCGACCCGCAGCGCGCCGTACGGGCCGTCGTCCGGGTACGGGGAGAGGATCCACAGAAGCAGCGCCGGCATGGCGACGGCCACCAGCCCGAAGGCGGCGGCGAGCGCCCCCTCGAGGACTCGCCCCGCCCCCGGCCCGGCCGCACGGCCGACGTCCTGTTGCGTCATTCGGCTCACGCGGCCATGCTCCCAACAACACCCGTTTCGCCCGGGTAGCAGGCGAAAGTTCGTGGTGTCGCCCACTATGACGGTATGTACGTCGTCACAGAGGGTGGGCAGGGCGCATGAGCGCACCGCAGCGAGACCGGGCCGGCCAGCAGTTGGCGCGGCAGCGCCGCCGGGCGGCTGCGCGCGCCCGCAAGCGGGGGGCCCGGCCGCCCGCGCAGCGCCACGAGCGGGGCGCGACGACCGCCTCCGGCCGCACGACGGTCGAGCCCGGGCCGACGGAGCCCGGGCCGACGGAGCCCGAGCCGACGGAGCCCGAGCCGAGGGAGCCCTCGGGGAAGGTGTCCGAGGCCCCCGAGGCCGGGGAGCTTGGGACGTCCGGAGGCGCGGCCGAGCCCCCGCCGGCCGCCGAGGCCCCGGCTGCCGACACCGTTCCCGAGGCCGATGCTCACCCGGCGCGCGACTCCGGGCGCGATGACGGGCACGGCTCCGACGCGCGGGCGGCGTTCGAGGCCCTCTACGAACGGCACGTCCGCGCCCTCACCCGGCAGACGTACCTCCTCACCGGGCGGCGCAGGCTCGCCAGGTGGGCCGTCGGGCGTGCCTTCCACGCCGCCTGGGAACGGTGGCCCGAAGTCGCCGTCGACCGGGATCCGGCCGGTTGGGTGCGGGCCGCCGCCCACGAGCAGGCCCTCTCCCCCTGGCACTGGCTGCGGCCGAGGCTGGGCGCGGAGGAGGCCTACCCGGGGCTGCCGGAGGACCGGGTGATCCTGGAGGCGCTGCTCTCCCTGCCCACCGTGTACCGCCGGGTGCTGCTGCTCCACGACGGCGTCGGGCTCGGCCTCGCCGAGACTGCGGCCGAGACGGAGGCGAGCACCCCGGCCACGGCGAGCCGGCTGCGGCACGCGCGGGAGGCGCTGTCCGCGCGGCTGCCGGAGCTGGCGGCGGTCGACGCCGAGGCGCGCGGACCGCTCGTCTCCCGGCTGCTGCACCGGCTGGCGGCCGCCCAGCCCGTGCACAGTCCGCCGGCCCGCGACATCCGCAGGTCCAGCGACCGGCTCACCTTCGGCCGCACCGCGGCGGCCTGCGTGCTGACGGCCCTCGTCGTCACCGCCACCTCGGTGGGTGTGGCGACGGCCGAGAGCGACAAGCTGCTGCCCACGAGCCTGCCGACCGCCCTGCGGCAACTGGCGGAATGACCCGTCCGGCGGGCATACGCACGGGTCCGGGCCCACCCCCGTGCGGGGGCGGGCCCGGACCCGTTCAGGCGACGTGTCGCCCAGCGTGTCAGCCGCCGAGGATCTCGCGGGCGAGCCGCGCGGTCTCCGACGGGGTCTTGCCGACCTTCACACCGGCGGCCTCGAGGGCCTCCTTCTTCGCCTGGGCGGTGCCGGAGGAGCCGGAGACGATGGCGCCGGCGTGGCCCATGGTCTTGCCCTCGGGCGCGGTGAAGCCCGCGACGTAGCCGACGACCGGCTTGGAGACGTTGGCCTTGATGAAGTCGGCCGCACGCTCTTCGGCGTCGCCGCCGATCTCACCGATCATGACGATGAGGTCGGTGTCCGGGTCGGCCTCGAACGCCTTGAGGGCGTCGATGTGGGTGGTGCCGATGATCGGGTCACCGCCGATGCCGACGCAGGTGGAGAAGCCGATGTCCCGCAGCTCGTACATCATCTGGTACGTCAGCGTGCCGGACTTCGAGACCAGGCCGATGCGGCCCGGCTTGGTGATGTCGGCCGGGATGATGCCCGCGTTGGACTGACCCGGCGTGATCAGGCCCGGGCAGTTCGGGCCGATGATGCGGGTCTTGTTGCCCTTCTTGCCCGCGTGGGCCCAGAAGGCGGCCGTGTCGTGCACCGCGATGCCCTCGGTGATCACCACGGCGAGCGGGATCTCGGCGTCGATGGCCTCGACGACGGCGCTCTTGGTGAACTTCTCCGGGACGAAGATGACGGTCACGTCGGCACCGGTGGCCTCCATAGCCTCCTTGACCGTGCCGAAGACCGGGATCTCGCTCCCGTCGAAGTCGACGCTGGTGCCCGCCTTGCGCGGGTTGACACCGCCGACGATGTTGGTGCCCGAGGCCAGCATGCGCTTGGTGTGCTTCTGGCCCTCGGAGCCGGTCATCCCCTGGACGATGACCTTGCTTTCCTTGGTGAGGAAGATAGCCATGGTTCGGTTGTCCTCGTGTCCTTTGAGTCCTGGGGCCCGGATTACTTCGCGGCCAGCTCGGCGGCGCGGTCGGCGGCACCGTCCATGGTGTCGACCTGCTCCACCAGCGGGTGGTTGGCGTCGGTCAGGATCTTGCGACCGACCTCGGCGTTGTTGCCGTCCAGCCGCACGACGAGCGGCTTGGTGACGTCCTCGCCCTTGGACTTGAGCAGCTCCAGGGCCTGCACGATGCCGTTCG
This sequence comes from Streptomyces sp. JJ38, assembly GCF_019303475.1. GTDB lineage: Bacteria > Actinomycetota > Actinomycetes > Streptomycetales > Streptomycetaceae > Streptomyces. Next base: position 7,780 of record NZ_JABLSI010000008.1, on the reverse strand, counting down.
CGACGGCGTCGCAGGCGGTGATGCCGCCGAAGACGTTGACGAAGACGGACTTGACGTCCGGGTCGCCCAGGATGATCTCCAGGCCGTTGGCCATGACCTCGGCGGAGGCACCGCCACCGATGTCGAGGAAGTTGGCCGGCTTGACGCCGGAGTGCTTCTCGCCGGCGTAGGCGACGACGTCGAGGGTGCTCATGACGAGACCGGCGCCGTTGCCGATGATGCCGACCTGGCCCTCGAGCTTGACGTAGTTGAGGCCCTTGGCCTTGGCGGCGGCTTCGAGCGGGTTAGCCGCAGCCTTGTCCTCCAGGGCGGCGTGGTCGGGCTGGCGGAACTCGGCGTTGGCGTCCAGCGACACCTTGCCGTCCAGCGCGATGACCTTGCCGTCGGCGGTCTTGACCAGGGGGTTCACCTCGACAAGGAGGGCGTCCTCCTTGATGAAGACGTCCCACAGCCGCTGGAGCACGACCGCGACCTGGTCGACGAGCTCGGCCGGGAACTTGGCCGCCTCGGCGATCTCACGGGCCTTCGCCTCGCTCACACCGTCGATCGCGTCGACGGGGATCTTGGCCAGGGCCTCGGGCTTGGTGGCGGCGACCTCCTCGATGTCCACGCCGCCCTCGACGGAGGCCATGGCGAGGAAGGTGCGGTTGGTGCGGTCCAGCAGGAAGGAGACGTAGTACTCCTCCGCGATGTCCGCGGTCTGGGCCAGCATCACCTTGTGGACCGTGTGGCCCTTGATGTCCATGCCCAGGATCTGGTTGGCCTTCTCCACGGCGTCCGCCGGGTCGGCGGCCAGCTTGACGCCACCGGCCTTGCCGCGGCCACCGGTCTTCACCTGTGCCTTGACGACCGCGCGACCGCCGAGTCGCTCGGCCACCTCGCGCGCCGCCTCAGGCGTGTCGATGACTTCACCGGCCAGCACCGGTACGTCATGCTTGGCGAAGAGGTCCCTCGCCTGGTACTCGAACAGGTCCACGCGCGTCCGTCCCTTAATCAGTTATCGCGGTTCGTTGTCAGCGTGGGCGTGCCGCGTGGCCGCGTGGGCGGGGTACGCGGCATGTCCGTCTCGCAGGGTAGCCGTGTCCACTTGCGCTTCCTAAATCGCACGTCACACCGGCGCGGTGAGACGGGTCACAGCCCGGGCGGCCCGGTGTGTGTCGTGGAGGCTCCCGGCGGCTACGCCGGGTCCGGCACCGGGAGCGGGTCCTTGCGGATGGCCGCGGCCATGACCTCGGGGAAGTGGTCCGGCGTGCAGGCGAACGCGGGCACGCCCAGCTCCGCCAGCGCCGCCGCGTGCGCGCGGTCGTACGCGGGCGCCCCCTCGTCGGAGAGGGCGAGAAGCGCGACGCACTGCACCCCGGCGGCCTTCATCGCGGCGACGCGGCGCAGCATCTCGTCACGTATGCCTCCCTCGAACAGGTCACTGATGAGGACGAGGATCGTCTCCCCCGGTCGGGTGATCTTCGTCTGGCAGTAGGCCAGCGCCCGGTTGATGTCCGTGCCACCACCGAGCTGGGTGCCGAAGAGGACGTCCACCGGGTCGTCGAGCTCGTCCGTGAGATCCACCACCGAGGTGTCGAAGACCACGAGCCGGGTGTCCAGGGACCGCAGCGAGGCCAGCACGGCGCCGAACACGGACGCGTAGACCACCGAGGAGGCCATCGAACCGGACTGGTCGATGGCGAGGATGACGTCCTTCTTCACGGCCTGGGCGGCCCGCCCGTACCCGACGAGCCGCTCGGGGACGACGGTGCGGTGCTCGGGCAGGTAGTTCCGCAGGTTGGCGCGGATGGTGGCGTTCCAGTCGACGTCCCGGTGGCGGGGGCGGCTGATCCTCGCGGAACGGTCCAGCGCCCCGGTCAGCGTGGCGCGGGTGCGCGTGGCCAGACGGCGCTCCAGCTCGGCGACGACCTTCCGGACGACGGCCCGGGCCGTCTCCCGGCTCGTCTCGGGCAGGGCCTGGTTCAGCGAGAGCAGGGTGCCGACGAGGTGGACGTCGGGCTCGACGGCCTCCAGCATCTCCGGCTCCACCAGCATCGCGGCGAGCCCGAGCCGCTCGATCGCGTCCCGCTGCATGACCTGCACGACCGAGCTGGGGAAGTACGTGCGGATGTCGCCGAGCCAGCGGGCGACCCGCGGCGCCGAGCCGCCCAGCCCCGCCCCACGGGCACCGCCCGCCGCGGCACCGGTGCCCGTCGCACCACCGCCCGCCCCGTAGACGGCGGCGAGCGTGCGGTCCATCGCGGCGTCCTGGCCGCTCAACTCGTGGCCGGTGCCCTCGGCCTCCCCCGCGCCGCCGAGGACCAGGCGCCACCGGCGCAGCCGCTCGTCCGCCGGGGCGCCCGACTCCGGTGCCGCAGCTTCCGGTGCCGCACCCTCCGGCGCCGCCGGTTCCGTCCGCGCCGCCGTTCCCGGCGTCTTCGCCGTGCTCAACTCGCCACCCCCACCGTCTCGTCGTTCCGCGTGTGCTCCCCCAGCAGCAGCGCGAGCGTGGGCAGCACGGCGTCCGCCCGGCCCGCCTCCAGCCCCGGGCCGAAGCCCGGGTCGCCGGCCCCGGAGTGCGCCGGGCCGCCGCGGCCCCCCGTACCGCGGCGGGCCAGCTCGCCCAGGGTGCGGCGCACCCCGGGCTCGTAGGAGGAGAACGTCCTGCGCAGGAGCGGCAGGACGTCGGTGAACTCCCGCCCGGGCACCCGGGCCAGCCAGCCGTCCACCAAAGAGAGCAGGCGTTCGTCGTGCACCAGGAGCAGCCCGCCCCCGGAGAGGAACCCCTCCAGCCAGGCCGCCGCCTCCACGGACCCCGTGCCGGGGGAGAGCGCCAAACCCATGTGCCGGGCGGCCTCGGCCGCGTCGAGCGCGCCCTCGTCCACCAGGAGCCGGGCGCAGCGCCCGCGCAGCAGGCCCGCCACCCCGTCCCGCCGCGCGAGGGTACGCAGCATGCTCCGCCAACGCTCCCGCAGGCCGGGGGCGTCGAGCAGGGCCACGGCGCGGTGCGCGGCGTCGAGTTGGGTGCGCAGGGCCTCGGCGCCGTCCGCGTCCAGCCCGGCACACGCCGGGGGAAGCCCCACGCGCACCCGCTCGGCGAGCCCCTCCGCCACCTCGTGCAGCGCGGCCGCGTCGGTGCCGCGCACGTCGCCGTAGCGGGCCGCGCGGACCAGCGCCGGCAGCGCCTCGGCGAGCCGGCCGACGTCGGCGTCGAGGGCCGCGCGGTCCGACAGGACCCGCATGACCGTGGGCAGCGCCGTGCCGAGCCCGGCGAGGAGGCACCGCTCAGCGAGGGAGGTCACCTCCGGCAGCCCCGGTGCCTCGGCGGCCCGGCTCTCGGCCAGGGCCGTCGCGGCGGACTCCACCGTGGTGCCCCACACCCCCGCCTCGGCCACCCTCACCGACAGCTCCGGCTCCCAGCACAACCGCCAGTGCTCCTTGAAGGTGCCGGTGCTGCCGCCCCGCCCGGCGGCGGGCTCGCCCCAGCCGATCCCCAGCAGCCGGAGCCGGTGCAGCAGGCGGCTGCGGGCCGCTCCGTTCTGCTCGCGCAGGTCGAGTTCGAGGAGGCGCTCCCGCGCCTCGGGGCGGAGCCGCAGGGAACGCTGAAGCCGGCTCAGGTCCCGCTGGAGCGGGACCGCGGGCGCGCTCGCGGGCACCTCACCGAGGTCACCGCCGACGATGAGCCGCTCCCGGATGAGTTCGAGGGGGATCTCCGAGCCCTCGCACATCACCGCACGGACGGCGTCCACCGTTTCCGTCAGCCCGGCGAGGGGCCGCCCGCGCACGGTGGCCAGCGTCTCGGCCAGCCGGACGGCCTCGATCACATGGGCGGAGGACACCGGCACGTCCTCGTCCCGCAGGAGCCCGGCCACCCGGGTGAGCCAGCGCTCCACCGGCCGGTCGGGCGCGGTGAACAGGTGCCCGTACCAGCCGGGCGAGGTGATGCCCGCGCCGTACCCCGTGGCCCGGGACAGCCGCCGGTTGGTCCACGGCACCCAGGTGATCTCGGCCTTGACCTTGGGCAGCCCCTTGAGCAACGCGCGGTCCCCGGTGACGGGACGGCGTTCGGCGAGCGCGGGCACGTGCCAGGCGCCGCAGACGACGGCCACCGCCCCGGCACCGAACGCGCGGACCGCCTCGCGCAGCCGCAGCCGCATGTGGGCCTCCCGGACGGCGTCCCGCTCGTCGCCCCCGGTGCCGTGGGCGGCGCGCAGGGCGGCCATGGCCTCGCCGACGGCGGCGAAGGCGGCGGCCGGGTCGGCGGCCGGCCGGGAAACGGTGGCACCGGGCCCGGGCGAGCGGTGTTCCACGACGTCCTCCCACCAGCGCTCGGGGTCGTCGTACCCGGCCGTCTCGGCGAGCACGGCGAGCGGATCGAGCCGCAGGGCGGCGTGCCCGGCCTCCTCGGCTCCCGGGCCCCCGCCGGGCGGTGCCTCCGTCGGCGCTGCCTCCGTCGGCGGCTGCTCCGCGGGCAGGTCGCCCGGCTCGGCCCCGCCGAGCGCGAGGGAGTGGGCCGCGGGGAGGTCGATGAACCGCACCGGGACGCCGTGCTCCTGCGCCCAGCGCAGGGCGACCCACTCCGGTGAGAAGGCGGCCATGGGCCAGAACGCGGCCCGGCCCGGGTCGTCCACGGCGTGGGCCAGGAGCGCGACGGGCGGCCGCATGCCCGCGTCGGCCGCGAGGTGGACGACGGCGTCCGCCTCGGGCGGGCCCTCGATCAGGACGACGCGCGGCCGGCGGGCGTCCAGCGCGGCGCGGACGGCCCGGGCCGAACCGGGCCCGTGATGCCGGATGCCGAGCAGGAGCGGGGTGGACGGCTCGACGCGGACCTCGGCGGCCGTCACGCGCTCACCTCGCGGCAGGCGCGGTAGAAGTCCTTCCAGCCCTCCCGCTCGCGCACCACGGTCTCGAGGTACTCCTGCCAGACCGTGCGGTCGCCGGCCGGGTCGCGCACGACGGCGCCGAGTATCCCGGCGGCCACGTCGGCCGGGCGCAGCACGCCGTCCCCGAAGTGCGCGGAGAGGGCCAGACCGCCGGTGACGACGGAGATCGCCTCGGCCGTCGAGAGCGTGCCCGAGGGCGACTTGACCTTCGTGCGGCCGTCCTCGGTGATGCCCTGGCGCAGCTCCCGGAAGACGGTCACGACGCGACGGATCTCGTCCACGCCGTCCGGCTCGGCGGGCAGGTCCAGCGAGCGGCCCAGCTGCTCGACCCGGCGCGACACGATGTCCACCTCCGCGTCCACGCCCTCGGGCAGCGGCAGGACGACGGTGTTGAAGCGGCGGCGCAGGGCGCTGGAGAGCTCGTTCACGCCGCGGTCCCGGTCGTTGGCCGTGGCGATGAGGTTGAAGCCGCGCACCGCCTGCACCTCCTCCCCCAGCTCCGGGATGGGCAGCGTCTTCTCCGAGAGCACGGTGATCAGGCTGTCCTGCACGTCGGCCGGGATGCGGGTCAGCTCCTCGACCCGGGCCGTCATGCCCTCGGCCATCGCCCGCATCACCGGGCTGGGCACCAGGGCGTCCCGGCTGGGGCCGTGGGCCAGGAGCTGCGCGTAGTTCCACCCGTAGCGGATCGCCTCCTCGGCCGTGCCCGCGGTGCCCTGCACGAGCAGGGTCGAGTCACCGCTGACGGCGGCGGCCAGGTGCTCGGAGACCCACGTCTTGGCGGTGCCGGGCACGCCGAGCAGGAGGAGGGCGCGGTCCGTGGCCAGGGTGGTGACGGCCACCTCCACGATGCGGCGGGGCCCGACGTACTTGGGTGAGATCACCGTGCCGTCGGCCAGGGTGCCGCCCAGGAGATAGGTGGCGACGGCCCACGGTGAGAGGCGCCAGCGCTCGGGCCGGGGCCGGTCGTCGGCGGCGGCGAGGGCGGCCAACTCGGCGGCGAACGCGTCCTCGGCGTGCGGGCGGAGGACGGCGGGATCGGCCTGGGACCCGGGCCGGGAGCCGGTGTCGGTGGCGGGCCGGGAAGCGGTGTCGGTGGCGGTCACGGATCCCCCTCGGTGCGGTGTGCTCTCCGTCGTGCCAACCACCCTGCACCCCGCCACTGACAACGCTCCCGACCAGCGCTTTCGCTCTCATCTCGCCGCTGACGGCCAGATCCTGACGCCCCGTCGCCCGGCCGCTGTCAGTGCCCGCTCGTACCGTCGCTGACATGACGGGACAGCAGCTCCGCTGGAGTGCGGAACAGGTGCTGACGCTGGCTCCTGACGCGGCGTCGCGCAAGGCCGGAAGCAAGCTGGCGGCAGCCGGGCCGTGGTCGGACGCGGGTACGGGCGGGGATGCGGTCTGGGGGCTGTGCAAAGGCAGCGGCAGCAAGCCGTACCGGACGGCGGTGGACCTCACGGGCCCGGCGTCCACGTGCAGTTGCCCCAGCCGCAAGTTCCCCTGCAAGCACGCCCTGGGCCTGCTGCTCCGGTGGGCCGAGGGGGCCGACGCCGTCCCCTCGGGCGAGGCGCCGGAGTGGGCGGCGAGCTGGCTGGAGAAGCGCCGGGAGAGGCAGGCGGCGGGGGCGGGAGCGGGGGCCGGGGCCCGTCGGGGGGAACCGGCCGATCCGGAGGCGGCGCGGCGCCGGGCCGAGCGTCGGGCACAGCGCATCGCCACCGGCGCCGTGGAGCTTGAGCAGCGGCTCGCCGACCTGCTGCACGGCGGCATCGCGGGGGCGGATCAGGCGGGCTACGCGCCCTGGGACGAGATGGCGGCGCGCATGGTGGACGCCCAGGCGCCCGGGCTCGCCTCACGGATCAGGGACGTGGCGGGGATCGCGGCCTCCGGTCAGGGCTGGCCGGCCCGGCTGCTGGCCGAGTGCGCGATGCTGCACCTGCTGTGCCGGGGCGTGCTCGCGCTGGAGAGGACCGAGGGGCTCCCCGAGCCGCTGGCGGCGACCGTGCGCACGCACCTGGGGCTGACGACGGAGGCGGCGGCCCTGTTCGCCCGGCCCGACGCGGTGACGGCGGACCGCTGGCTGGTGCTCGGCCGGTCGGACGGCGAGGACGGGCGGCTCGCCGTGCGCCGGTTCTGGCTACGGGGCGAGCGCTCCGGCAGATCGGCGCTGCTGCTGTCGTTCGGGGCGGCGGGGCGGGCTCCGGAGCTGACGCTGCCGGTGGGCCGGGTGGTGGAGGCCGAGTTGGCGTTCCACCCGGGGGAGGCGCCCCTGCGTGCCGCGCTGGGTGAGCGGCGGGGCGAGTCGAGCCCCGGCGGAGTGCCCCCGGGGGTGGGGGTGGCCCGGGCGCTGGCCGCGTACGGGGAGCGGGTGAGCGGCGATCCGTGGCTGGAGTCCTGGCCGGTCGTGCTGGCGGACGTCGTGCCGACGCCTGGGGCGGACGACGAGCGCTGGCAGCTGGCCGACGAGGTCGGCGGGGCGGCGCTGCCGCTGACGCCGTTGAGCCGGTCGGCGCTGTGGAAGCTGGCCGCGATATCGGGCGGCGGCCCGGTCACGGTCTTCGGGGCGTGCGGGCATCGGGGCTTCACGCCGCACACGGTCTGGTCCGAGGGGGAGGCGGTGTCGCTGTGACGATCACGGAGACGACGACGGAAGCGAAGGAAGCGCGGGCACGGGCGGGCGGCCGTGAGCCGGTGGCGGGGGCGGGGGCGGGCAAGGCCCCGGCGTCGGACGAGGAACCCGGCGCGGTGGCCTGGCAGGAGTTGGTGACGGCGGCGCTGCTGGGCGCGGAGCGGCGTACGCCGCCGGGCGGCTCGCCGAAGGCGCTGCTGGCCCTGGCCGCGCGCGAGACGGTCCGGCGCCGGGCCGGGCTGCTGCCCGCGATGGCCCGGCCGCGCCCCGTCCCGGCCCCCGCGGA
>NZ_JABLSI010000089.1 GCF_019303475.1 Streptomyces sp. JJ38 | reverse complement strand
CGGCCCGCGGCTGGCCGGGCGCCCGGGGCGTGCGCGCCGTGCCGCGGGCGCCGCCCGCGAGCTCGTCCGCGGCGGGGACCCGCATGCTGGTGTGCGTCTCGCGGCTGGCCGCGTCCGGGGCCGGGGTGCCGCGTACCAGGGACACAGCACCCCGGGCGGGCGGCGGCTCGTAGGCGGGCGGCTCCTCCTGGGGGACGGGCTCGGGCTCCGGCTCGTCGATGTCCAGCGGAGGCTGGCCCGCCAGGTGCGGGTGCAGCTCCCGCAGCCGGGCCGCCAGCTCCGGCGCCCGCAGCCGGGAGGCGGGGGCCTTGGCCAGGCACTGGTGGATCAGCCGCCACAGCTCGTCGGGGATGCCGGGCAGCGGCGCGACGCTCTCCGTGACCTGGCGGCGCAGCACGGCGCCAGGATGCCCGCCGCCGAACGGCGTGAACCCGGCCAGGGCCTCGTAGAGCACGGTGGCCAGGGCGTAGATGTCCACGGCCGCGCGGGGCGGCAGCCCCTCGACGATCTCGGGCGCGACGTAGTCGGGGGTGCCGACGACCCGTCCGCCGCCCCCGCGCCGGGGCGCGTCGATGAGCCGGGCGATACCGAAGTCGGTGAGGAGCGCGTGTCCGTGCGCCTCGTCCAGCAGGATGTTCTCGGGCTTCACGTCGCGGTGGACGTAACCGGCCGCGTGGGCGGCGGCCAGCGCGTCGGCGATGTCGGCGGCGACACGCACGGCGTCGGCGGGCGTCAGCCGCCGGTCGCGGTCGAGCTGCGTGCGCAGGTCCGAGCCGCGGACCAGCTCCATGACGAGGGCGAGGTCGTGCCCGTCCACGACGAGGTCGCGCACGCCGACGACCCGGGGGTGGTCCAGGCTCAGCAGCGCGGCGCGCTCCTGGACGAAGCGGCCGACGAGCTCCTGGTCGGCCGCCAGGTCCTCACGCAGTAGCTTGATCGCGACGGGGCCCTCCGGCCCCGAGCCCAGCCACACCGTGCCGGCGCTGCCGCGACCGAGGATCTGGTGGGCCGTGTATCGACTACCGATCTTCCGTGCCATGGCGTCCAAAGTATCCGGCGCCGGGGCCATGGTGAGCCGCTGCGTCAAACTCCCTCGGACATAACGGGTATACCGGGAAACACCGGCCCTCGGTGGCCCGTCCAGCGGCATCGGGGGTGGTCCGCGCGTGCCTCCGCACGGTCCGTCCCGCGGTGCCGTCGGTGGCTCAGCCGGCGCCCGGACCGCCGCTGGCGTCCATCCGGGCGCCGACGGCCTCGCGGATCTCCCCGAACCAGTCGACCATCGTCTCCCAGAAGCTGCGCCCCTCGGCCACCCATTCCGGGACCGGGGTGAAGTTCCAGACCAGCGCCACGATCGCGGCGAGGATCAGGATCATGAACAGGCAGCCCTTGAGACACCCGAGGCCCGGGATGCGCATGGGGTTGGCGCCGCGCCGCCGCGCCGGCCTCGGCTCCCGGGGTGCACGAGCCGGGCGGCGCTCGTCGTACCGCTGCGGCTGCGGCTCGTACCGCTGCGGCTGCGGCTGCGGTTGGTAAGGCTGCGGCTGGTAAGGCTGCGGCGCCTGCTGGTGCTGCTGCGGCGCCGAGGGCTGCTGATACTGCCGGTGCTGCCGGTGCTGCTGAGGTGCGCGAGACGCGTAGTCCTGCCGGTCGGGCGCCGGGGCGGCCGACTGCCCGCGGGCGGGCCGTTGAGCGGGCCCGGGCTGCTGGGCCCCGCCGGGCTGCTGCGACGCGGGACGGCGCGGCGTGCGGCGCCGCAGCGGGTCCTGGCTCGGGTCGAGCGGCTGATACTGCGTCTGCGCGTTGCGGTCGCGGGCGGCCCGGAGCTGACTCTCCCAGGGGTGGGCGCCCCCACCCTCAGGGACGGCGGGGCTCGGCTCGGCGGGTGGCTGCTGCGGCATGACGGCCGTGCCGTCGAGGCCGCCCGCAGCGGCGGGCATCCCCCGGTCGGCGCCCTCTCCCGGTCCGCCGTGCGGCATGACCCGGGTCGCGGCGTTCGGGTCGAACGCGGGGGCGCCGCTGCCGGCGGGGAGGACCTGGGTCGGGTCGGCGTCCCCGGTGCCGGGCGCGCCGTCGGCACCGGAGCCGGTACCGGGGACGGGGGCGGGGCTCGGGTCGGGGGCCAGCAGGGCGGCCACGCCCAGGGCGGCGCTGCGCTCCTCGGGGCCGGCGTCCGGGGCGAGCCCGGCGGCCACGGTCCGCAGCGCCCGGGCGAGGGCGACGGCGCTGGGCCGTTCCTCGGGCCGCTTGCGCAGGCAGCGCTCGACGACCGTCCAGAGCGGATCGGGCAGGCCCTCGGGGCGCCGGGGGTCCTCGTTCAGGTGACGGTGGAGTACCTCGAGCGCGCTGCCGCCCCCGAACGGGGGACGGCCGGTGAGCAGCTCGTAGAGGAGGATGCCGGCGCCGTAGACGTCCACGGCGGAGGTCTGGGGCCGGCCCTCGGCGGACTCGGGCGCCACGTAGGCGGGGGTGCCGACGAACTCGTGGGCTCGGGTGAGGCCGGGCGAGTCGGCCAGGCGGGCGATGCCGAAGTCGGTCAGCATGGGCCGCATGCCGTCGCCGTCCTCGGCGAGGAGGACGTTGGCGGGCTTGAGGTCGCGGTGGACGACGCCGTCGTCGTGGCTCGCGGCGAGCGCGTCGGCGATCTGAGCGGTGATCAGGGCGGCGGCGACGGGGGTCAGCGGCCCGTTCTCCCGCAGATAGCGGTGCAGGTCGGGGCCGTCGACGAGGTCCATGACGAGGGCGAGCAGATCACCCTCGACGACCAGGTCGCGGGTGCGGACGATGTTCTCGTGCGCGAGCCGCAGCAGCACGGAGCGCTCGCGCAGGAAGCGCATGACGACGTCGGGGTCGCCGGCCAGCTCCTCCTTGAGCACCTTGATCGCGACCAGCTCGCCGGGGCTACCGGCGACGGCGGCCTCCTCGCCGGCCGTCTCCCGCTGCCGGCCGCGCCACACGGTGCCGGTGGCGCCCCGTCCGAGCGCCTCCTCGAGGAGGTACTTGCTGCCTACGGGCCGCACGTCATCGGCTCCCTGGTCGTTCCTGGGCGGACTGGGCGGTCGGGATCGGAGCGATCCGGACCTGAGTGATCTTGGACGCTGTCTGCTCGTTCGTCCAGCGGCCCGGCCCACCCGCTCCCGCGCGCGGGCCGTTCGCTCCACTGTAGACAAGGCGCCGCCACGGTGGCCCGGAACCGGTCGACGCCGCCCCCCGCCCGCGGCGCCGGACGACGGCGGTGACCCCCTCCACCGAGCGCGAGCCGCTCCGGTCGTGATAGGTACACGGCTGGTCAGAAGTGTCACCGCATCAGTTGTGAACTCGGTCACATGTGAACTCACTTCCGTGCGGCCCACGTCAATCAAGATCATTGAACGGCGCTCGCGGCATGGGATGTCGGTCGCGGGTGGGAGGATGCACACACGGGGCTGAACCGGGAGGGGCGATGCCGAATCAGATCCGGCTCACCGTCCGTGGGCCACGCGGCGGCTCGAGGCAGGGTGCGGAGGCGTGTGACGTCATGGTCACCGCCCCGCCCGGCACCGTGCTCGCCGCCGTCACCGGCGGTCTGGTGGCCGCGTGGGCCGCCGCCTCCGGCGCCGCGCCCGCAGCCCCGTCCCGCGAGGGCCAGTCGGCCGCCGTCTACGCGGACGGGCAGCGGCTCGACGCCCAGCGGCACGTCCTCGGCGAGCCCCCGTTGGTGGACGGCGCCGTCGTCACCCTGTACCAGCCCGGCGAGCCGCCGGCCTCCCTCGCGCCCGGCGGCGGCCCACGGCTGCACGTCGTCGCGGGGCCCGACGCGGGCGGCGTCCACCTGCTGCACGGCGGCCACATCCGCATCGGCCGCTCGGCCGACGCCGACATCGTGCTGGACGACCCGGACGTCTCCCGGCTGCACTGCGTCGTGACGGTCACGGAGTCGGGCGCCGTCAGCCTGGCGGACCTGGGATCGACCAACGGCACGACGGCCGACGGCGCTGCGGTCGGGGAACGTCCCGTCCCGTTGCGTCCCGGTGCCTCGCTGCGGGTGGGCGAGTCGGTGCTGCGGCTGCGCACGGACCCAGTGCCCCTGCCGCACGACCCGTCGCTCCCCGCCCAGCGCACCCCGCTCTCCGGGGCGCACGCCCCCGAGGCCCCGGCCGCCCCTTCGGCGTCCCGGCAGGCCGCGGCGCTCGCCTACGTCCCCGAGCAGTCCCGGTCCGGCGGGCGCGGCGAGCCGCTCGCCCCCGCGAGCCCGGCGGGCGGCGTCACACACGGCACCGGCGTGGCCGGCATACCGGCCGCCGGCTCCCCGGGCGCACCGGCCGCCGCGCCGGGGCCCCCGTCCGGCGCCCCGCAGGAGCACGCGACCACCGAGGCCGACCACCGTGCGGCCCGCGGCATCGGCGCCTGGGCCCGCCGGTTCTCCGCCAGGCGGCCGCCCCCCGCCCCCGGTCCGTACGACGGCCTGGCCACCGCGGCGGCGGGCGGCCCGGTGCCCGTCCCCGATCCGGGGCGCTGGCCCGACCCCGCCGAGGTCCTGCTGACCGCCCTCGGCCACGGTCCACGCCTGTGGGAGCGCCACGTCGGGCAGCCCGCGCACGAGGACGCGCTGACGGTACGGCTGGGCACGGCGCACCACGGAACCCGCGCGGGCAGCCCGGTGACCGTCTCGCTGCGCGAGGCCGGTTCCCTCGGGCTCGCGGGCCCCCGCAACCGGCTGCTGCCCCTGGCCAGGTCCGTCCTCGCACAGCTCGCCACGCTGCATCCGCCCAGCTCACTGGAGATCGTGCTGCTCGCCTCCGGGCGCGGGACTCCGCGCACTCGGGACTGGTCGTGGCTGGGCTGGCTGCCGCATCTGCGCCCGGCCCGGGGCCAGGGCTGCCGGCTGCTGCTCGCGTTCGACCGCGAGCAGGCCACGGCCCGCACCGCGGAGCTGTCCCGGAGGCTGGACGACAGCCCGCTCGGGCCCGGCTGGACGAGCGCCGAGCGGCACGAGGTGCGGGCCGCCGCCGCCCGCCACACCGGCCCGGCGACGGTGCTCGTGGTGGACGGCGATCCCGGTACAGCAGCCCTGCGGGAGGCCGTCGCCCGACTGACCTCGGGCGGGGCCGCGGCCGGGGTCCACGTGCTGTGCCTGGCCGAGACGGCTCCGGCCACGCCCTCGTCCCCGCAGTCCGAGACGCTGGCCGCGGCGGGCAGCGTACTCCCGGCCTTTCACGAGTGCGGCGCGGTGGGGCTGCTCAGCGGCGCCGTCGCGACGGCGGTCCGGGTGGTGCGCCGGGGCGGGGACAGGGCGGGCGAGCCGGCGACGGTCGACGGGGTGTCCGCGCCCTGGGCCGAGCGGGTGGCCCGGTCCCTGGCCCCGCTGCGGGAGGCCGAGACGGCCGGTACCGGCACGGGTGCCCCGCCCGCGCGGCACGCCGCCCCACTGCCCGACAGCTCGCGGCTGCTGGATGAGCTGGGTTTGGCGCGCGCCACCCCGGCGGCGGTGCTGGCGCGCTGGCCGGAGCCCGGCGGCCGTCCGCCCGGCGCCGCACTGCTCCTGGGGGCCGGGCCGCGCGGGCCGGTCGACGTCGACCTGGCGGCCGCGCGCAGCCATGTACTGGTCAGCGGGGCCGCCGGGAGCGGCAAGTCCGAGCTGTTGTGTTCCGCGGCCGCCGGGCTCGCCGTGGCCGAACGTCCCGACCGGCTGGGGCTCCTGCTCGTGGACGGCGGCTCCGGGCAGGCCCTTCGGGCGGCCACGGAGCTGCCGCACACCGTCCTGTACCTGAGCGCGGGCGACCCGGTCCGTATGCGGTCGTTCGCCCAGGCGCTGACGGGTGAGCTGAAGCGGCGGGCGGAGCTGTTGGACGGCCACGTCTACGAGGCGTTCGTGGCCCGCGACGGCCAGGGCGCGACGGGCCGCGCCGCGGCGGCCGAGGGCGCGACGAGGCACGCGACCGCGGGCCGGCCCACCACCGGCGGGGTCGCGGCC
>NZ_JABLSI010000088.1 GCF_019303475.1 Streptomyces sp. JJ38 | reverse complement strand
CGGCAGCAGCGACAACATCAACACCACCTACACCGTGGACGCCTCGTCCTCGGCCGCGGACGGCACCTGGAAGCTCCGGGTGACCGACAACTACTCGTGGGACCAGGGCTACATCGACGCCTGGAGCCTCCAGTTCTGATCGCCCCCGGCGACGCCCGGCGGTGATCACCGCGAGTGACCCCTGAGCTCAGCCCCCACGGCCCCGCGCCGTGGGGGCTGAGCCGCGTCCGCCCTGGATCCGGCGCGGCGCCGTGAGCCAGGCCACGTCCCGCCTCGACCGCCTCCCCGTACCCTGGGCGCGTGCTGCGAGACGATCAGGCCGTACCCGGCGGCGCCGGGATCAAGGTCGCGCTGTCGACGGCCTCGGTGTATCCCGAGACCACGGCGGCGGCGTTCGCGATGGCCGGACGGCTGGGCTACGACGGCGTCGAGATCATGGTCTGGACGGACCCGGTCAGCCAGGACGTGGACGCCCTGCGCCGCCTGGAGGACCACCACGGCGTGCCCGTGCTCGCCGTCCACGCCCCCTGCCTGCTGATCACCCAGCGGGTGTGGTCCACCGACCCGTGGACGAAGCTCCAGCGGGCCCGGGCCGCCGCCGAGCGGCTCGGCGCCTCCACCGTCGTCGTCCATCCGCCGTTCCGCTGGCAGCGTGGCTACGCACGGGCCTTCGTGCGGGGCATCGAGCGCATGGCCGACGAGACGGACGTCCGCTTCGCCGTCGAGAACATGTACCCCTGGCGCTACCGCGACCGCGAGATGGCCGCCTACGCGCCCGACTGGGACCCCACCAACGACGACTACCGGCACTTCACGCTCGACCTCTCCCACACCGCCACCGCCCGCAGCGACACCCTCGCGATGCTGGGCCGCATGGGGGACCGCATCGGCCACGTCCACATCGCCGACGGCAACGGCTCGGCCAAGGACGAGCACCTCGTCCCCGGGCGGGGCAAGCAGCCCTGCGCCGAGGTGCTGAGCCACCTCGCGACCAGCGGCTTCGACGGTCACGTCGTCGTGGAGGTCAACACGCGGCGGGCCATGTCCTCCGCCGAACGCGAGGCTGACCTGGCCGAGGCGCTCGCCTTCACCCGCCTCCACCTCGGCGCCGCCGCCCGCCGGCCCTGACGTCTCGGGGCCGAATCCGTCTCACCATGTGACGCCGGTGTCCGGATCATGGGCGGCTCGGCGTACGCTCGAAGGCCGGTGGCCGCAGGGTCACCCGGCACCGTCACCCATCACCCGACGCAGGGAGTGGAGCCCAATGCCCGAGCTGAGGTCCCGCACCGTCACCCACGGCCGCAACATGGCGGGCGCCCGCGCCCTCCTCCGCGCCGCCGGCGTAGCCCGCGAGGACTTCGGCAAGCCCATCATCGCGGTGGCCAACAGCTTCACCGAGTTCGTCCCCGGGCACACGCACCTCCAGCCCGTCGGCCGGATCGTCTCCGAGGCGATCAAGGCGGCCGGCGGCGTCCCGCGCGAGTTCAACACCATCGCCGTGGACGACGGCATCGCCATGGGCCACGGCGGCATGCTCTACTCGCTGCCCTCCCGCGACCTGATCGCCGACTCCGTCGAGTACATGACCGAGGCGCACTGCGCCGACGCGCTGATCTGCATCTCCAACTGCGACAAGATCACGCCCGGCATGCTCATGGCGGCCCTGCGGCTCAACATCCCCGTCGTCTTCGTCTCCGGCGGCCCCATGGAGGCCGGCAAGACGACGCTGGTCGACGGCACCGTGCGCAGCAACCTCGACCTCGTCCACGCCATGTCCGAGGCCGTCAGCGACACCGTCTCCGACGAGGACCTGGAGCGCATCGAGGAAGCCGCCTGCCCCACCTGCGGCTCGTGCTCCGGCATGTTCACCGCCAACTCCATGAACTGCCTCACCGAGGCCCTGGGCCTCGCCCTCCCCGGCAACGGCTCCGTGCTCGCCACCCACACCGCCCGCAAGGAGCTGTACGAGGCCGCGGGCCGCACCGTCGTCGACGTCGCCCGCCGCTACTACGACGAGGGCGACGAGACGGTCCTGCCCCGCAACGTCGCCTCCCGGGCCGCCTTCGAGAACGCCATGGCCCTCGACGTCGCCATGGGCGGCTCCACCAACACCGTCCTCCACCTGCTGGCCGCCGCCCAGGAGGCCGGGCTCGACTTCACCATGGCGGACATCGACGCCGTCTCGCGCCGCGTCCCCTGCGTCTGCAAGGTCGCGCCCAACGGCAACTACCACATGGAGGACGTCCACCGGGCCGGCGGCATCCCCGCCATCCTCGGCGAGCTCCAGCGCGCCGGTCACCTCCACGAGGACGTCCACGCCGTCCACAGCCCCTCCCTGGCCGACTGGCTCAAGGAGTGGGACATCCGCGGCGGCGCCCCCTCCCCGGAGGCCACCGAGATGTTCTACGCCGCCCCCGGCTGCGTCCGCTCGGCCACCGCCTTCTCGCAGTCGGAGCAGTGGGAGTCCCTGGACCTGGACGCGGCGAACGGCTGCATCCGCGACACCGCCCACGCCTACTCCGCCGACGGCGGCCTCGCCGTCCTCCACGGCAACCTCGCCGAGGACGGCTGCGTCGTGAAGACGGCGGGCGTGGACGAGTCCATCTGGACGTTCGAGGGCCCCGCCGTCGTCGTCGAGTCCCAGGAGGACGCCGTCGACGCCATCCTGAACAAGCGCGTCAAGGAGGGCGACGTCGTCGTCGTCCGCTACGAGGGCCCCAAGGGCGGCCCCGGCATGCAGGAGATGCTCTACCCGACGGCGTTCCTCAAGGGCCGCGGCCTCGGCGCCCAGTGCGCCCTGGTCACCGACGGCCGCTTCTCCGGCGGCACCTCCGGCCTGTCCATCGGGCACGCCTCCCCGGAGGCGGCGGCCGGAGGCACCATCGCCCTCGTCCAGGACGGCGACCGCATCGCCATCGACATCCCGAACCGCACGATCGAGCTGAAGGTGTCCGACGCCGAGCTGGCCGCCCGCCGCGAGGCCCTCGGCGGCGTCTACGCGCCCAAGGCCCGCGAGCGCAAGGTCAGCCAGGCCCTGCGGGCCTACGCCGCCATGGCCACCAGCGCCGACAAGGGCGCCGTCCGCGACGTCCGCCTCCTCGGCTGACTCCGGCACCGGACCCGTGAGCGCCGTCGCCCCCTCGGGCGGCGGCGCTCTCGCGTGACCGCACCCGGTCGCCGGGCGGCCGCACCGGGCGACCGGCCCTGCCCGCCGCCCGCGTCGGCGGCCGGGTGTGCGGCCGAGAGGAATTCCCATTTTAGTAGAACAGCAAACAAGCTCTCCCTCTCCACGTTACCGCCCGGGATCACTCCGGAAGCCGGGCTCCGAGGGCGGATATTGTTGACCGAGACGTCAGCAAGTGCCACTGGAGGGGGGCACGTTGACTGGCTCGTGGCCAACGAACTAATCTGCGAGACGAGTTACCGCTGCTTGGCGGTCGGTCACGACCTAGGGGGGCTGTCGTGCTCGTCAGTGGGCATTAGTTGCCTAGTGAACTTCCTAATTCCGCTCGGGGGCTGCGGACTTTGATTCCCGGGCCCTTCGCCCGGAGATACTCCGTCGTCGGGCGCGGGGTTCTTCACCGGCGCCCTGAAGCCTCTGGACCAGGCAAAGACGGGGGATATGGTGTTTGACGCAAAGGATGCCGTCGAGCATCCGCTGTGCAGTGACCGTTTGACCGACGTGTGCACCGACGACCATCAGGCCCGCCCCGATCCCATCGACCAACGGCTGGCGCGGCAGGAGGACTTCGCCGACAGGATGGACCGCGCGCTGCTGGAGGCGCGCGCGCTGATCGACTCGACGGTGTCACTGCACCGCCGTCGCCCGGCGGACGGGCCCCTGGTGGTTCCGGCGGGCGAAGCGGACGCGGGCGTCATCGCGGAGCGGCTGCTGAAGCGTGCCAGGAAGTCGGTCTCCGCCTCGGTGTGCAGTGACGAGGAACAGTCCCTGTCCGCTTTCGAGGCCCTCTCCCGCTACCGCCCCCGGTCGGCGGCGCGGTCGGCCGGCGGAGGCGCCGCCACCCGCCGGCCGACGGTCCGTCTGCTCTGCGGCCCCGACACCGTCGAGGCGGCCAACCCGCCCGCCGCCGAGTTCCGGGAGCCGGGCTGTGAGATCCGGGTGCTGGCGGACGGCCCGCCCGAGATGATCGTCATCGACCAGTGCTTCGCCCTGATCAAGGCCGCGCCTGAACTTCCCGGCCGCATCGCCATCGTCAAGGACCCCGCGTCCGTCCGCGCCCTGGAGATGCTGTTCGCGTGCTCCTGGGCGGGCGCACACCCGCTGGACGACCATCTCCGCTTCAGCCAACGGCTGAGCACCCCCTTGGCGCTGGGCGTCCTCGAGCGACTGCGCCAAGGGCACACCGACGATGTGGCGGCCCGGGAACTCCACGTCTCCCTGCGCACCTACCGGCGGCACGTGGCCGCGGTGATGAGTGAACTCGGCGTCACCTCACGGTTCCAGGCGGGGGTACGCGCGGTCCAGCTCGGTCTGCTGCCCCGGCGTCGTCCGGAGGCACCGGTTCTGCACGGTCCGTCCGGCGATCACGAGATGGAGCGGGTGTGAACGAGCCCGGGGCGCGGGAGCCGTCCGCTGCCGGAGAGGGCGATTGCGGTTCACCGATGTCCGGCTCCGACGATGACCTTGAGGCGGGCCTGCTGGCGTTACAGAGGCTCCTTGAGGAGACGGTCGAGAAGCACCGGCGTCGGATGGAGCGGGACTCCCTCATCACGGCCGTCGGCCCGGACAGCGAGGGCGTGGCGAGCTCGGTCCGCCAACTCGCCACCGAGGTGGAGGAGTCCGTCGACGCTGTGCTCGCGGACACCGAGTCCCTGGACGCGGTGCAAGCCGCCTGCGAGGAGCTGATCTCCGCCCGGCGGGATGTCCGGGGGCGGCTGCTGTGCGCCCAGGGGCTGTTGAACCAGGGCCTGATACCCCGCTGGATGCTGGAGCATCCGTGTACGGACGTCCGGGTCGCCCGCCTGCCGATGCTTCAGGTGGTGATCGTCGACAGCCGCGCCGCCCTGGTGACCACCCCGTCCACGGCCGGCCGGCAGGCCTCGGTCATCCGCGCCGCGACCGTGATCCAGACGTTCGGCACGCTCTTCGAGAGCCTGTGGTGGCATGCCGTGCCCGTCGAGGACCGCATCGAATTCGGTGACCGCAGGCAGGCGCAGACGGCTTTACGGATCTTGGAATGCCTCCTGGCCGGAGTCACCGACGAGGTCGCCGCCCGGGAGCTGTCCGTCTCGCTGCGCACATACCGCCGTCACGTAGCCGACATCACATCACTGCTCGGGGCGAGCTCCCGATTTCAGGCCGGAGTGCGGGCCGCGGAACTGGGCCTTCTTCCGCAAAGCTCCGACCGGAAACCGGGATTTCCGCCGCAGTGACGGAACGGCGTCGACTTCCGTCACGTCGCGCAAATCGTATGCCGTCGGCAGCGTCGGCTCTCATTGTGGTCCGTGGGTGCGCCGGAATCCATCCGAGCGTATCCGACGGTTAACTTCCGCCTCTCCGTGGAAAATCCGCCCGGCTCACGCTTTGCACCGCGCACACACCTCTCACGGTTGAGTTGCTGGCAGCTTGATGCACCGATGCGTCCAGCGCCGTGATGCAGCGTGCGGGCGTGGTCACTACGTGCGACGTTCCGGGGAAAGCTTGGCAAGAAGGTGTCTTCGAGAGGCGCTCGACCGGTGTCCAGGTACCGGCCTTTGGCACGCTGATGAACAGCGCGGCTTGAGCAACGGTGCTCGTCGCAGAGCTTCACGGTCGCGGTGAACAGACCACACCGCGACGACGTCGGAGACACACAAACGGGGATGGCGAATGACCAGCGCAGTTCTGCCGGGCGACCGTCGGTCGGTTCCGGAGTGACCGGATCGAGCGGATCGCGACCGGCCGCCGTCTGAGCGGCGAGGGCGCGGCCCGCAGCCCAGGGTGATGGCGGCCGCGATCCAGTGGCCCCGATACGGAGAGTACGTGGCATGAATCCAGTCGAGAACCTGGTCGCGTCGCTGCGCCCGGGCGGGGAGGCGTAAGCGTGGCCACCGACAAGAACGACCTCGTCGGAGCGCTCCGGAAATCGGTCAAGGAGACCGAACGGCTCCGGAGGCAGAACCAGGAGCTGGTCGACCGGGCGAGTGAGCCCCTGGCGATCGTGGGCATGAGCTGTCGCTTTCCGGGTGGCGTGACGTCGCCGGAGGAGCTGTGGGACCTCGTGGCGTCCGGCCGTGACGCGATCACCGAGTTCCCGGACGACCGCGGCTGGGCGCTGGACCGGCTGTACGACCCCGACCCGGACCACCCCGGCACCGCCTACACACGCGAGGGCGGGTTCGCCCCCCAGGTCGCCGACTTCGACGCCGAGTTCTTCGGCATCACGCCCCGCGAGGCCGCGGCCACGGACCCGCAGCACCGGGTGCTGCTGGAAGGCACCTGGGAGGCGCTCGAGGACGCCGGTATCGACCCGACGACGCTGCGCGGCAGCGACACCGGCGTCTTCATCGGCACCATGTACTCCGACTACCAGGTCATCGCCGGCATGAGCGACCGCCGCGAAGAGATCGAGGGATACCTCATGATCTCCTCCGCGGCCAGTGTCGCCTCCGGGCGCATCAGCTATACGTTCGGGTTCGAAGGCCCGGCCGTCACCGTGGACACGGCGTGCTCGGCCTCACTGGTCGCCATCGCCCAGGCCTGCGCGTCCCTCCGGTCCAGGGAATGCTCTCTGGCCGTGGCCGGAGGCGTCACGGTGCTGTCCCAGCCGAGCATCTTCGTCGAGTTCAGCCGCCAGCGCGCCATCTCACCGGACGGCCGCTGCAAGGCCTACGGCGCCGCCGCCGACGGCGTCGGCTGGGGCGAGGGCTCCGGCCTGCTGCTGCTGGAGCGGCTGTCGGACGCGCGCCGCAACGGCCACCGGATCCTGGGACTGGTGCGGGGCGCCGCGGTGAACCAGGACGGGGCGAGCAACGGCCTGACGGCGCCGAACGGCCCGTCGCAGGAGCGGGTGATCCGCTCGGCGCTGGCCAACGCGGGGCTGCGCCCGTCCGACGTCGACGCCGTCGAGGGCCACGGCACCGGCACGCGGCTCGGTGACCCGATCGAGGCCGAGGCGCTGCTGGCCACCTACGGCCGCGAGCGACCGGACGGCCCGCTGTGGCTCGGCTCGGTGAAGTCCAACATCGGGCACACCCAGGCCGCCGCCGGAGTCGCCGGCGTCATCAAGATGGTGATGGCCATGCGCGAGGGCGTGGTGCCTCCCACGCTGCACGCGGACGAGCCGTCGCCCCATGTGAACTGGTCCTCCGGGGCCATCAGACTGCCGAACGAGGCGCACGCCTGGCCGGCGTCCGCGCGTCCACGTCGGGCCGGCGTGTCCTCGTTCGGTATCAGCGGCACCAACGCGCACGTGATCGTCGAGGAGGCCCCCGAGGAGGTTCTTGAAGAACCCCCCGGGGAGACGCCGTCGGCCGAGGCCCCGGTGACGTCCTCCCCGGTGCTGCCGGTGCCGATATCGGCCCGGAGCGAGGCCGCGCTGCGGGAGCAGGCCGACCGGCTGCGCGCCCTGCTGATCGCCCGCCCGGAGATGTCCGTGGCGGACACCGCGTACTCGGCGGCGACGACTCGGGCCCACCTCGACCACCGAGCAGTGGTCGTGGCCACCGACCGCGGCGCCCTGCTCTCGGGCCTGGGCGCGCTCTCAGCGGCCGAGCCCTCCGAACATCTCGTCGAGGGTCGGCAGTTTGCCGGTAGGCCGGTGTTTGTGTTCCCGGGGCAGGGG
>NZ_JABLSI010000087.1 GCF_019303475.1 Streptomyces sp. JJ38 | reverse complement strand
CCCTCGGCGGCCGCCCCGCCCCCGGTCCGGCCGCCCGGCCCGGCCCGGCACCCGGTCGGCGCCCCGGGGCACGTCCCGCCCGGCCAAGGACCTGCGCCTCGCCCCGGTGCGCGGCCGGCTGCGGCTGCTCAGCGTGGCCGTCACCCTCGTCCTGCTCGTCTTCGGACTGCGGCTCCTCCAGGTGCAGGCCGTGGACGCGGGCAGCTACGCGGCGGCCGCCGACGTCAACCGGTACGTCACCGTCCCGCTCGCGGCCGAGCGCGGCACGGTCACCGACCGCGAGGGCCGGGAGCTGGCCACGACCGTCGACGCCTACGACATCACCGCCGACCCCTACCTCTTCGAGCGCGAGCAGGCCGGGGTCGCCGACGCCCCCGCCCGGGCCGCCGCCCTGCTCGGCCCCATCCTGGGCGAGGACCCGGCGGAGCTGGAACGCCGGCTGACCGACCCGCCCGCCCCCCGCTACGTGCGGCTGGCCCGGCAGCAGACGCCGCAGGTCTGGCGGCAGATCCAGGACCTGCAGAAGGAGCTGGCCGAGAAGAAGGGCGACGGCGGGGGTGCCAACGTCCTCGCCGGTGTCTACGCGCAGCCGCGTGCCAAGCGCGTCTACCCGAACCACGAGCTCGCCTCCGGCGTCCTCGGCTTCGTCACCGCGAACGGGGAGGGTGGCGGCGGCCTGGAGGCCCAGCTCGACACGATCCTCGCCGGTGCGGACGGCAAGATCACCTACGCCCAGTCGGCGGGCCGCCGGGTGCCCACCGCCGGCGGTCGCGAGCAGCCGCCCACGCCGGGCTCGGGCGTCGAGCTCACCCTCGACCGCGACATCCAGTGGGCCGCCCAGCAGGCCATCTCGGAACAGGTGCGCGAGTCGAAGGCGGACAGTGGCTACGTCATCGTCCAGGACGTGCGCAGCGGCGAGATCCTGGCGATGGCCAACGCCCCCGGGTTCGACCCCAACGACCTCTCGACGGCCAGCTCCGGGACGCTGCGCAACCGGGCACTGGAGGACGTCTACGAGCCGGGCTCGACGGCCAAGCTGATGACCATGGCGGCCGTGCTGGAGGAGGGCGTCGCCCTGCCCGGCACCCATGTGACCGTGCCCAACCGGCTGGACCGCGCGAACCGCCTGTTCGCCGACGACCACGACCACGAGACCTACCACCTCACGCTGACCGGCGTCCTCGCCAAGTCGAGCAACATCGGCACCATCCTGGCCGCCGAACGCCTCGGCGACTCCCAGGCGGAGGCGAACAAGGTCCTCCACCGCTATCTGACCAGGTTCGGCATCGGCCGCCCCACCGGCCTCGGCTTCCCCGGCGAGAGCGCCGGCATCCTGGCCGCCCCGGGAGACTGGAACGGCTCCCAGCAGTACACGATCCCCTTCGGTCAGGGCCTGTCCGTCAACGCCCTCCAGGCCGCCTCGGTCTACTCCACCATCGCGAACGACGGCGTCCGCGTGACCCCCAGCCTGGTGCGCGGCACCCTCGGGCCCGACGGACGCTACGAACCCGCGCCGGACCCGCGGCGCGACCGGGTCGTCAGCGAGGAGACGGCGGACATCCTGAGCCTCATGCTGGAGGAGGTCGTCACCGACGACGAGGGCACCGGAGCCCCCGCCGCGATCCCCGGCTACCGGGTGGCGGGCAAGACCGGGACGTCCAACCGCGTCGATCCCCAGACCGGCCGCTACAACGGCTACACCGCGTCCTTCGCCGGGTTCGCCCCCGCCGACGAGCCGCGGGTGACCGTCTACTGCGCGGTACAGAACCCCACCAAGGGCAGCTACCACGGGAGCTCGGTGTGCGGGCCGGTCTTCCGGCACGTCATGCAGTTCTCCCTCAAGACCCTCCAGGCGCCGCCGACCGGCGCGAAGGCGCCGGACCTGCCCACCACCTTCACCCCGGGCGACTGAACGGAAGACCCCCACGTGAGCACCCTCACCGACGACGCTGAGCGGCGGCGGACCCCCGCCACCCCCCCAACCCGGCCGCGGCCCTCGCTTCGCGGCGAGAGCGCGGCGCCGGGTAGTGTCACCGCCGTGCCACAAGCTGATCAGACCCCTACCTCCCCGCCGCGCCCCTCCGGGGTGAGCCCCGTCGATCTGACGGAGCTGGCCCGGTCACTGGGGATCGCGGACGTGCGGCCCGCAGTGGCCGGCGGCGGCGACGACGCCCCCGCCCGGCCGGAGGCCATCGCCGTCACCGGAGTCACGCACGACTCCCGTGCCGTCCAGCCGGGTGACGTCTACGCGGCCCTGCCCGGCGCCCGGTTCCACGGCGCGGACTTCGTCGCCCAGGCCGTCTCCCGCGGTGCCGTCGCGGCCCTGACCGACCCGGCCGGAGCGCAGCGCTGCGCCGACGCCGGGCTGGCCGTGCTCGTCGTGCCGGACCCGCGCCGCCACATGGGCAAGCTGGCCGCCACCGTCTACGGCGAGCCGGGCCGCGACCTCCTGCAGATCGGGATCACCGGCACCTCCGGCAAGACCACCACCGCCTACCTGGTGGAGGGCGGGCTGCGGGCCGCGGCCAAGGAGGGGGAGCTGACCGGGCTCATCGGCACCGTCGAGTCCCGCATCGGCGACGAACGGCTCAAGGCCCAGCGCACCACCCCCGAGGCCACCGAGCTCCAGGCCCTCTTCGGCGTCATGCGGGAGCGCGGGGTCACCTCGGTGGCCATGGAGGTCTCCAGCCACGCCCTGGTCATGGGCCGGGTGGACGGCTGCGTCTTCGACGTCGCGGTGTTCACCAACCTCAGCCCGGAGCACCTGGACTTCCACACCGACATGGAGGACTACTTCGCGGCCAAGGCGCAGCTCTTCACCGCGGCGCGCTCCCGGGCCGGTGTGGTGAACCTCGACGACGAGTACGGGCAGCGGCTCGCCCGCGAGGCCGGGGTGCCGGTCACCACCTACTCCGCCGAGGGCCACCCGGACGCCGACTGGCGGGCCGAGGACGTCGAGGTCGGACCGCTCGGCTCGGTGTTCACCATCGTCGGGCCGCAGGGGGTGCGGGCGCGGGCGGCGGCGCCCATGCCGGGCCCGTTCAACGTCTCCAACGCGCTCGCGGCCGTCACGGCCCTCGTCGTCGCGGGCATCGACGTCCAGACGGCCGCCGACGGCGTCGCCGCCATCCCCGGCGTGCCGGGGCGCCTGGAGCGGGTGGACGCGGGCCAGCCCTATCTGGCCGTCGTGGACTACGCCCACAAGCCGGACGCCGTCGAGTCCGTGCTGCGCGCGCTGCGCCGCGTCACCGACGGGCGTATCCACGCCGTCCTCGGCTGCGGCGGCGACCGCGACCCGCACAAGCGCGGCCCGATGGGCGCCGCCCTCGCCCGGCTGGCCGACACCGCCGTGCTGACCTCCGACAACCCGCGCTCCGAGGACCCCCTGGCGATCCTCGCCAGCATGCTCGCCGGAGCCGCCGAGGTGCCCTCCTACGAGCGCGGCACCGTCCTGCTGGAGGAGGACCGCGCGGCCGCCATCACCGCGGCCGTGGCCCGCGCCGAGCCCGGGGACGTCGTGATCGTCGCCGGTAAGGGGCACGAGGTCGGCCAGGACATCGCCGGCGTCGTGCGCGCGTTCGACGACCGCGAGGTGCTGCGCACCACCATCGAGGACCGCCTGGCCCGCAAGCCGCTCGCCGCGCCGGACGGCTCCGCCGACGCCCCGGGCCACGGCTCGCACGGCGTTCCGCACCGGGCCACCAACGAGGAGCAGCCCGCCTGATGATTCCGCTGACCCTCGCCGAGATCGCCGCCGTCGTCTCCGGCCGGCCGCACGCTATACCGGACCCGCAGGTCAAGGTGGTCGGCCCGGTGGTGTACGACTCCCGCGAGTGCGCCCCCGGCGGCCTCTTCGCCGCCTACGCGGGCGAGCGCGTGGACGGCCACGACTTCGCGGCCCAGGCCGTCGCGGACGGCGCCGTCGCGGTGCTGGCCACCCGCCCCGTCGGAGTGCCCGCGATCGTCGTGGACGACGTCACCGCCGCCCTCGGAGCCCTGGCGCGGCACGTGGTGGCCACCCTCGGCGCCACCGTCGTCGCCCTCACCGGCTCCTCGGGCAAGACCAGCACCAAGGACCTGATCGCCCAGCTGCTGGACGCCCACGCGCCCACGGTGTGGACGCCCGGCTCGCTCAACAACGAGATCGGGCTGCCCGTCACGGCGCTGCGGGCCGACGCGACGACCCGTCACCTCGTCCTGGAGATGGGCGCCCGCGGCATCGGCCACATCGCCTATCTGACCGGGCTGACCCCGCCGCACATCGGCCTCGTGCTCAACGTCGGCACCGCGCACCTGGGGGAGTTCGGCGGAGTCGAGCAGATCGCCCAGGCCAAGGGCGAGCTGGTGGAGAGCCTGCCCCCGGCGGAGGAGGGCGGCATCGCCGTCCTCAACGCCGACGACCCGCGGGTGCGGGCCATGGCCTCGCGCACCCGGGCCCGCGTCGTGCTCTTCGGCGAGGGGCGCGACGCCGACGTACGGGCGGAAAACGTCTCACTCGGTACCGACGGACGCCCCTCCTTCACCCTTCACACACCCTCCGGGTGCAGCGACGTGACCTTGCGGCTGTACGGTGAGCACCACGTGTCGAACGCGCTCGCCGCGGCAGCCGTCGCCCATGAACTGGGCATGCCCGCCGACGCCATCGCACAGGCGCTGAACCATGCCCGCGGTCTCTCCAAGTGGCGGATGGACGTCACCGAGCGCGCGGACGGTGTCACCGTCGTCAATGACGCGTACAACGCGAACCCCGACTCCATGCGGGCCGCTCTGCGCGCACTGGCCGCGATGGCAGGCAGCGGGGCGGACGGGGTGCCGCGTCGCACGTGGGCGGTGCTCGGTGAGATGGCCGAACTCGGTGACGCGGCGCTCGCTGAGCACGACGCGGTCGGACGGCTCGCCGTCCGGCTCAACGTCAGCAGGCTCGTGGCGGTCGGCGGCCGGGAGGCCGCGTGGCTGGACATGGGCGCCAAGAACGAGGGTTCGTGGGGTGAGGAGTCGGTGCACGTGTCCGACGCACGGGCGGCGATCGACCTGTTGCGCAGTGAGCTGCGCCCGGGGGACGTCGTACTGGTGAAGGCGTCCCGTTCGGTGGGGCTCGAGAAGGTCGCCGCGGAGCTGCTGGCCGAGACCGAGGGTGGGGTCGCCGGGCGATGAGGCAGATCCTCTTCTCCGGGGTCATCGGTCTGTTCCTGACCCTGATCGGTACCCCGCTGCTGATCAAACTCCTCGCCCGCAAGGGCTACGGCCAGTACATCCGGGACGACGGCCCCCGGGACCACCACAGCAAGCGCGGCACGCCGACGATGGGCGGCATCGCCTTCATCCTGGCGACGCTCGTCGCCTACGGCCTCACCAAGCTGCTCACCGGCAGCGAGCCGACGATCTCCGGCGTGCTGGTGCTCTTCCTGATGGCGGGCATGGGGCTGGTCGGCTTCCTGGATGACTACATCAAGATCGTCAAGCAGCGCTCGCTCGGTCTGCGCGCCAAGGCGAAGATGCTGGGCCAGCTCATCGTCGGCATCACCTTCGCCGTGCTCGCCCTCAACTTCGAGGACCTGCGCGGCAACTCGCCCGCCTCCGACCGGCTCTCCTTCACCCAGGACTTCGGCTGGCAGATCGGCCCGGTGCTGTTCGTCATCTGGGCGCTGTTCATGACGCTGGCCATGTCCAACGGCGTCAACCTGACCGACGGCCTGGACGGCCTGGCCACCGGCGCGTCCGTCATGGTCTTCGGCGCCTACACGTTCATCGGCGTGTGGCAGTACCAGGACTCCTGCGCCATCACCGGCAGCCCGTCCTGCTTCGAGGTACGCGACCCCCTCGACCTGGCCGTCGTCGCCGCCGGACTCATGGGCGCCTGTTTCGGCTTCCTGTGGTGGAACACGTCACCGGCCAAGATCTTCATGGGCGACACCGGATCGCTCGCCCTCGGCGGCGCCCTCGCGGGCCTGGCGATCGTCTCCCGCACCGAGCTGCTCCTTGCCATCCTCGGCGGACTGTTCGTCCTCATCACCCTCTCCGTGGTGATCCAGGTCGGCTCCTTCCGCCTGACCGGCAAGCGGGTGTTCAAGATGGCGCCACTCCAGCACCACTTCGAGCTCAAGGGCTGGAGCGAGGTGCTCGTCGTCGTCCGGTTCTGGATCATCCAGGGCATGTGCGCCATCGTCGGCGTCGGCATCTTCTACGCGGCATGGGCGGCACAGAAGTGAGCGCCGCGCCCGCCTTCCCCGACGAGCCGGGCAAGCCGCTCGACGTCGCCGGGCGCACCGTCACCGTGGCCGGGCTCGGGGTGAGCGGCGTCAGCGCCGCCCGCGCCCTGGCCCGGCTCGGGGCCGCCGTCACCGTGGTCGACGGCGGGTCGGGCGAGGCCCAGCGCGCCCGGGCCGAGGCGTTGGCGGCCGAGGGCCCCGACGGGATCGCCGCCCGCCTCGGCGACGGCGACACCCTGCCGCCCGGCACCGAGCTCATCGTCACCTCGCCCGGCTGGCGGCCGGACAGCCCGCTGTTCGCCGCCGCCGCGGCCGCCGGCGTCCCGGTGTGGGGCGACGTCGAGCTGGCCTGGCGGCTGCGTGGGACCCCGGGCGCGAGCAGCGCGCCCTGGCTCGCCGTCACCGGTACCAACGGCAAGACCACCACCGTGCGTATGCTCGCCTCCATCCTCGGCGCGGCGGGTCTGCGCACGGCCGCCGTCGGCAACATCGGAACCCCGATCGTCGACGTCGTGCTCGGCGGTGAGGAGTTCGACGTCCTGGCCGTCGAGCTGTCCAGCTACCAGCTCCACTGGGCGCCCTCCCCGCGCGCCCACTCCGCGGCCGTCCTCAACCTGGCCCCCGACCACCTCGACTGGCACGGCTCCATGGACGCCTACGCCGCCGACAAGGGCCGCGTCTACACCGGCAACGAGATCGCCTGCGTCTACAACGCCGCCGACCCCGCCACCGAGCGGCTCGTCCGCGAGGCCGACGTCGTGGAGGGCTGC
This sequence comes from Streptomyces sp. JJ38, assembly GCF_019303475.1. Taxonomy (GTDB): domain Bacteria; phylum Actinomycetota; class Actinomycetes; order Streptomycetales; family Streptomycetaceae; genus Streptomyces. Next base: position 983 of record NZ_JABLSI010000087.1, on the reverse strand, counting down.
CGGGCCATCGGCTTCACGCTCGGCACCCCGGGCCCGTCCGAACTGGGTGTGGTGGAGGGCCTCCTCGTCGACCGCGCCTTCGTGCCGGACCGGCGGAAGCAGGCCCAGGAGCTCGCCGAGGTGGCCGACATCGCCCCCGTCGCGGGCCCGGCCGCACCGCACAACATCGCCAACGCCCTCGCTGCCGCCGCGCTGGCCCGCGCCTTCGGCGTACCCCCGGCCGCCGTCCGCGAGGGGCTGCGGGCCTTCTCACCGGAGGCCCACCGCATCGCCCGGGTGGCCGAGGTGGACGGCGTCACCTACGTCGACGACTCCAAGGCCACCAACCCGCACGCGGCCCAGGCCTCGCTCGCCGCCTACCCGGACGTGGTGTGGATCGCCGGCGGGCTGGCCAAGGGCGCCACGTTCGACGAGCTGGTCGCCTCCGCCGCCGGCCGGCTGCGCGGCGTCGTCCTGATCGGCGCGGAACGGCACCTGATCGCCGAAGCGCTGGCCCGACACGCCCCCGAGGTCCCCGTGGTGGACCTCGACCGCACCGACACTGGGGCCATGAAGGCGGCCGTCGACGCGGCGGCCGGCATGGCCCGTCCCGGTGACACCGTCCTGATGGCCCCCGCGTGCGCCTCGATGGACATGTTCACCAACTACGTCCGGCGCGGCGAGGCGTTCGCCGAAGCCGTCGGCCTGCTGGGCGCGGAGCCCGGTACCGTGCGGCCGGAGAGCCGGGAGGCCTGAGGCCCGCACGGCGCCGCCCCCGGCCCACGGGTCCAGCCGTCCACCGGACCGCCGGGCCGTCGGCCGCGGCCTGGCGGAAGGGGAGAGCGAGATGACGGCGGACAAGCGGCCCACCCGGGAAGCACCGCGCGGCGGGCCGGCGCGGCCCTCGCCCGCCCGTTCGGGCCGCCGCCCCTCGGCGGCTTCCCCGGGCGGGTCGGCGGGCGGCCCGTCGGCGTCCGGCCGCTCCCCGGCGTCCACCGGCCGTC
>NZ_JABLSI010000086.1 GCF_019303475.1 Streptomyces sp. JJ38 | reverse complement strand
CCGCACCACCGCGAGCACCCGGTGCCCCCTGCGACGCGCGTCCGACAACCGCTCCAGCACCACGAGGCCGACGCCCTCCGCGAACCCGGTGCCGTCCGCGGACGCCGAGTACGCCCGGCACCGTCCGTCCGGCGACAGCGCCCGCTGGCGGCTGAACTCGGTGAGCAGATAGGGGCCTGCCATCAGGGTGACGCCGCCGGCCAGTGCCATGGAGCACTCACCGGAGCGGACGGCCTGGGCCGCCAGGTGCAGGGCGACGGCCGACGAGGAGCAGGCCGTGTCCACCGAGGTGGACGGGCCCTCCAGCCCGAGGGTGTAGGAGATCCGGCCGGACAGGACGCTGGTCGTGGTGCCGGTCAGCCGGTAGCCCTCCAGCTCCGAGGACGTCATGCCGGCGTAGTCGGTGGTGACCGCACCGCAGAAGACACCGGTGTCGGTGCCGCGCAGGGATGTCGGGTCGATACCCGCGTCCTCGAACGCCTCCCACGCTGACTCGAGGATCAGCCGCTGCTGCGGGTCCATGGCGAGGGCCTCGCGTGGGCTGATGCCGAAGAACTCGGCGTCGAAGTCGCCGGGACGGCGCAGGAAGCCGCCGCCTCGGGTGTAGACCGTGCCCTCGTGGTCCGGGTCGGGGTCGTAGAGCCGTTCCACGTCCCAGCCCCGGTCGGTGGGCAGCCCGGTGATCGCGTCGCGTCCCGAGGCCACCAGCTCCCAGAGCTCCTCGGGCGAGGTGACGCCGCCCGGGTAGCGGCAGCTCATGCCCACGATCGCCAGCGGCTCGTCGGCCGGGGCCGTGCGCCGGGGCCGCGCCACGGGCCGCGCCTCGGCGGCGGCCGGCCCGGCCTCGGTGAGCAGCAGTCGGGTGACGGCCGCCGGGGTCGGGTGGTCGAAGATCAGCGTCGCGGGGAGCCGCACGCCGCCGCTCTGGGTGAGCCGGTTGCGCAGTTCCACCGCTCCGAGGGAGTCGAAGCCGAGGTCCTTGAACGACCGTTCCGGGTCGATGGCGGCCGCGGAGGCGTGGCCGAGGACGGCCGCGACGTGGTGCAGCACGAACTCCCGCGCCACCTGCTCGCGGTCGGTCTCGGGGACCGAGGCGAGCCGCTGGGCGAGCGATCCGGAGCCGTTGCGCTGCGCCGGGAGGCGGACGAGGCCGCGCAACAGGGCGGGCAGTGTCCCGGCGCGGGCCTGGTCGCGCAGCGCGGCCGCGTCGAGGAGCACCGGGGCGAGCAGCGCCGCGTCGGCCGTGAGGCACTGGTCGAAGAGTTCGAGGCCCAGTTCGTCGGAGAGCGCGCCGACACCCGTGCGTTCCAGGCGTGCGCGGTCGTTGTCGTCCAACGCTCCTGCCATGCCGCGCTGTTCGGCCCACAGGCCCCAGGCGAGGGAGGTCGCGGGCAGGCCCGCCGCCCGCCGAAGCTGCGCGAGCGCGTCCAGCGACGCGTTCGCCGCCGCGTAGTTCGCCTGCCCCGGACTGCCGATCAACGCCGCGACGGACGAGAACAGCACAAACGACGACAGCTCCATCCCCGCCGTCAACTCGTGCAGATGCCACGCCGCATCCAGCTTCGGCCGCATCACCCGGTCCACCTGCTCCGGCGTCAGCGACTCCACCACACCGTCATCCAGCACACCCGCCGCATGCACCACACCCGACAACGGACCCTCCAACGACTCGAACAGAGCCGCGAGCCGGTCCCGGTCGGTCACGTCGCACGCTTCGACACGGGCGCGGGTGCCCAGTGCCTCCAGTTCGGCGACCAGCTCGTCGGCACCCTCGGCCGCCGGTCCGCGGCGGCTCACGAGCAGCAGGTCCCGAGCCCCGTGCCGTTCGGCCAGGTGCCGGGCGATCAGCGCGCCGAGACCGCCCGTGCCGCCAGTGATCAGGACGGTCCCGCCGAGCTCCGCGGCGGCTTCGGCGGGGGTGGCCCGGGTCAGCCGCGGGGCGAACATCCGGCCCGCACGCACCGCGAGTTGCGGCTCGTCCGTCCCGAGCACGGTGCTCCAGTCCGGGTAGTCGCCGTCGGCCTCGGCGTCGACCAGTACGAACCGGCCGGGGTGTTCGGACTGTGCGCTGCGCAGGAGTCCCCACACCGCCGCCTGGGCGACGTCGGGGGTCTCCGCGTCCACGGCGACGGCGCCACGGGTCGCGACCACCAGGCGCGTCGCGCCGAGCCGCTCGTCGGTGAGCCAGCGTCGCAGCAGGGTGAGAACGTCCGGCAGGAGTCCGCGGGCCGCTTCGGCGGGGTCCGCGGACGGGCGGGCGCCCTGGGCGAGGTTGGCGATGGGCACCACGACGGCGTCGGGGGCCTCGGAGCCGTCGGCGAGCGCCTGTTCCAGCGTGGCGTCCAGGACGGCGTCCAGCTCGGCGTCCGGGCCGGCTGGTCCGTCCGCCCCGAGGACCGCGACGCGCGCCGCAGCCCCGGCGGCATCGGCCGCGACCGGTGTCCAGGCCAGCCCGTGGAGGGCGTTGTGGGCGCCGCGCTGGGCGCCGTCGATCCGGGCCTGCTCGACCGGGCGGACGACGAGGGAGCCGATCGTGACGACCGGCGCTCCGGACTCGTCGACGGCGTCCAGGTGGATCGCGGTGTCGCTCGTGGCGACCGAGCGGACGCGCAGGCGGGTGGCGCCCGGGCGGTCGAGCCGGACACCGGTCCAGCTGAACGGCATGCGGTGCTCGCCGCTTTCGCCGTCGGTCACCAGGCTGACGCCGCTCTGCAGCGCGGCGTCGAACAGCGCCGGGTGGATGCCGAACCTGGCGGCCTCGGTGTCGCCGGGCAGTTCGACCTCGGCGTAGGAGGTGTCGCCGTCCCGCCACGCGGCGCGCACGCCCTGGAAGGCGGGGCCGTAGTCGTAGCCGATCGTGGCCAGGTCGCCGTAGAGCTCGTCGACGGCCACGGGTTCCGCGCCCGGGGGCGGCCACTGCGCGGGAAAGCCGCCGGCCGGGGCCGTTTCCGGGGCGAGCACGCCGCGCGCGTGGCAGACGCTGTCACCGCCGGACTCGGGGCAGGTGTAGACGGCGACATCACGACGGCCGTCCTCGGCCGCCTGCCCGACCGTGACCTGGACCTGGACGGCAAGCCCCTCGGCCAGGATGAGGGGCGCCTCCAGTACGAGTTCGTCCACGGCCGGGGCCGCGGTCTGCCGTCCGGCGGCGAGCGCGAGCTCGACGAGTCCGGTGCCGGGCACGACCATCGTGCCGAGGAGCAGGTGCTCGGCGGCCCACGGCTGGGTGTCGGTGGACAGTCGGCCGGTGAACAGCCACTCGTCCCGGTCCCCGATCTGCACCGCGCCGGCCAGGATCGGGTGGCCGACGGCGCCGAGCCCGGCGGCGGTCACGTCGGCGGGGCCGGTGCCGGGGTTCAGCCAGTAGCGCTCGCGCTGGAACGCGTAGGTCGGCAGGTCCACCGTCCGGGCGCCGCTGTCGCGGTAGAACGCCGGCCATTCCACGGTGGCACCGGCGGCGTGGGCCCGGCCGAGGAAGCCGGCGAAGGTGGCCGCCTCCGGGTGCTTGGCGCGCAGGGCGGGGAGGAGCACGGCGGCGGCGCCCTGCTCCAGATGTGCGTCGAGGCACTGGCGCGCCATCGCGGTCAGCACCGCGTCCGGGCCCAGTTCCAGGAAGCGGCGGACGCCCAGGTCCCACAGGGTGGCGACGCCGTCGGCGAACCGGACGGCCTGCCGGACGTGCCGGACCCAGTACGCCGCGTCGAACGCGGAGACCGGTTCGCCGGTCACGTTGGACACGATCGGGATGGTCGGCTCGTGGAACTCCAGCCCGCGGGCGACGGCCTCGAACTCGGCCAGCATGGGTTCCATGCGGGGCGAGTGGAACGCGTGTGAGACCCGCAGCCGGGAGGTCTTGCGCCCCTCCCAGCGCGGCAGCCACTCCTCGACGGCGTCGGCGTCGCCGGAGACGACGACGGCGCGCGGGCCGTTGACGGCGGCGATCTCCAGACGGCCGGCGAACTCGCCGAGGGACGCGGCCACCTCGGCCTCGTCGGCCTGGACGGCGACCATCGCGCCCCCGGAGGGGAGCGCGCCCATCAGCCGCCCGCGCGCGGCCACCAGCGTGCACGCGTCGCGCAGCGACAGCGCTCCGGCCACGTGGGCCGCCGCCAGTTCGCCCACCGAGTGCCCGATCAGGTGGTCGGGGCGGATGCCCAGCGACTCGACCAGCCGGAACAGCGCCACCTCGACCGCGAATAGGGCGGCCTGGGTGAACTCCGTGGCGTCCAGGCTGCCGTCCTCGGTGACCAGCAGCTCCCTGACCGGGCGGCCCAGCAGCGGGTCCAGCTCGGCGCAGACCTCGTCCAGCGCCTCTGCGAACCGCGGGAACTCGTCGGCCAGTTCGAGCCCCATCCGGGCGCGCTGCGAGCCCTGGCCGGTGAACAGGAACGCTGTCTTGCCGCCGACGGCCCGGCCGCCGGGCTCACCGGTGGCGACGGCCGCCAGGCCGGAGAGCAGCTCGTCCCGGTCCGAGGCGACGACGACGGTTCGGTCGTCCAGCAGCGCCCTGGTCGTCGCCGCGGAGTGGCCGATGTCGGCCGGGGTCAGTTCGGGGCGGTCGGCCAGGTGCGCGCGCAGCCGCTCCGCCTGCGCGCGCAGGGCGGCCGGGCCGCGCCCGGACAGCAGCACCGGGACGGCGGTCGGCGGCCGGACGTCCTCGGCGGGCACCGCCGTCCCGGTGGACTCCACCGCCTCGACGGGTGCCTCCTCCAGGATCACGTGCGCGTTGGTGCCGCTGATCCCGAACGACGAGACACCGGCACGCCGCGGGCGGCCGGAGGGCGTGGCCCACGGGCGTCGCTCGGTCAGCAGCTCGACCCGGCCCGCGTTCCAGTCGACGTGCGGGGACGGCTCGTCCACGTGCAGGGTCGGCGGCAGCACGCCGTGGCGCATGGCCTGCACCATCTTGATCACACCGGCGACCCCGGCGGCGGCCGAGGTGTGGCCGATGTTCGACTTGACCGACCCGAGGAGCAGCGGGCCGTCGGTCCGCTCGCCGCCGTAGGTCGCGAGGAGTGCCCGCGCCTCGATCGGGTCGCCCAGGGTCGTTCCCGTGCCGTGGCCCTCGACGGCGTCGACCTCGGCCGCGCTCAGGCCCGCGTTGGCCAGTGCCGCCCGGATCACCCGTTCCTGGGAGGGACCGTTGGGCGCCGTCAGGCCGTTGCTGGCACCGTCCTGGTTGATGGCGCTGCCCCGCACCACCGCGAGGACCCGGTGCCCCTTGCGGCGGGCGTCGGAGAGCCGCTCGACCACGAGCAGGCCGATGCCGTCGGCGAAGCCGGTGCCGTCGGCGGAGGCCGAGTAGGCCTTGCACCTGCCGTCCGGGGCCAGGCCCCGCTGGCGGCTGAACTCGAGGAACAGGAACGGGCCGGCGATCACTGTCACCCCGCCGACCAGCGCCATCGAGCACTCTCCCGCCCGCAGCGCCTGCGCGGCCAGGTGGATCGAGACGAGCGAGGACGAGCAGGCCGTGTCCACGGTGACGGCGGGACCCTCGAGTCCCAGGTTGTAGGCGACCCGGCCGGAGATCACGCTGCTCTGGGTACCGCTGAGCCGGAAGCCCTCCAGCTCGGGCCGTCCCGCACCGCCGTAGTCCGAGGTGACGGCACCGCAGAAGACGCCGGTGTCGGTGCCCCGCAGGGACGTCGGGTCGATGCCGGCGTCCTCGAACGCCTCCCAGGCCCCTTCCAGCGCCAGCCGCTGCATGGGGTCGATCGCCAGCGCTTCCCGGGGGCTGATCCCGAAGAAGTCAGCGTCGAAGTCGCCGACGCCGTCGACGAAGCCGCCGGCCCGGGTGGACACCGTGCCCGGCTGCTCGGCGTCGGCGCCGTGCAGCCGCTCCAGGTCCCAGCCGCGGTCGGTGGGGAAGGCGGTCATCGCGTCCTTCCCGGACTCGACCAGCTTCCACAGCCCGTCCGGCGATGTCACCCCGCCCGGGTACCGGCAGCTCATGCCGACGATGGCCAGCGGCTCGGTGTCGCGCTCCTCCAGCTCCCGCACCCGGCGGTTGGCCGTGCGCAGCTCGGTGGTGACCTTCTTGAGGTAGGTGCGCAGCTTCTGCTCGTCCGTGTTGGCGTTCATGCCGACCCGAGCTCCTTGTCGATCAGATCAAACATCTCGTCGTCGGACACCACGTCCAGGCCGCCGTCCGATTCCGCGTCCCCATCGCCCGTCTCGCCGTCGACACGGCTGAGCACGGCGCGCATCCGGTTGCTCAGATAGCGCAGGCGTGGCTCGATCTCGGCCAGCCCGCTCTCGTCCTCGGCGACCCTGATCAGCAGCTCCTCAAGCCCGCGGAGCTGCTCGTCGAACGGCGAGCGCCGCTCCTCGGCCGCCACGCCACCGGCGTCCGCGCCGACCTCCTTGAGGAGCAGCCGCGCGACCTGCGTCGAGGTCGGGTGGTCGAAGACGAGCGTGGCGGGCAGCCGGAGGCCGGTGCTGCGGCTGAGCCGGTTGCGCAGTTCCACCGCCGCCAGGGAGTCGAACCCGAGCTCCTTGAACGGCCGGTCGGGGTCGACCTCGGCGCCGGAAGCGTTGCCCCGGACGGCCGCGACCTGCGTCTGCACCAGATCCAGTACGACCTGCTCGCGGTCCAGTTCGGGGACGCCGGCGAGCCGATCGGACAGCGAGCCGGACCCGGACCCGGCCCGCCGGGCCGGAGTGCTGACCAGGCCGCGCAGCAGCGCCGGGAGCATGCCGTCCCTGGCCTGCACGCGCAGCGCGGCCGGGTCCAGCGTCACCGGGACCAGGAGCGCCGCGTCCGCTCCGAGGCTGCGGTCGAACAGCTCCAGGCCGAGTTCGGCGGAGAGCGCGCCGATTCCGGTTCGCCGCATCCGGGCGAGGTCCGCCTCGTCCAGCTCGCCGGTCATGCCGGTGGAGTCGGCCCACAGGCCCCAGGCCAGTGCCGTGGCGGGCAGCCCGGCCGCTCGGCGCAGATGGGCGAGGGCGTCGACGGCGGCGTTGGCGGCCGCGTAGTTGGCCTGTCCCGGGTTGCCGAGCTGGGCGGCGGCCGAGGAGAACAGCACGAACGCGGACAGGTCCATCCCGGCCGTCAGCTCGTGCAGGTTCCAGGCCGCGTCGAGCTTGGGCCGCATCACCCGCTCGATCTGCTCCGGCGTCAGGGACTCGATCACCGCGTCGTCGAGCAGGCCCGCGGAGTGCAGGACGGCGGTCAGTGGCCGGTCCAGTGAACCGAGCAGCTCGGCCACCTGCTCCCGGTCGCCGACGTCGCAGGCCGCGACCCGGACGTCGGCGCCACGGGTCTCCAGGTCGGCCACCAGCTCGGCCACCCCTTCGGCGGCGGTCCCCCGGCGGCTGACCAGCAGCAGCCGCCGGGCCCCGTGCCGCTCCACCAGGTGCCGGGCGAACAGCGCGCCGAGACCGCCGGTACCACCGGTGATCAGCACCGTTCCGTCCTGGTCCAGCGGCGCCGGAACGGTCAGCACGACCTTGCCGACGTTGCGGCCCTCGCGCAGGAAGCGGAACGCCTCCCGGCCGCGCCGCACGTCCCAGGCCCTGATCGGGGACGGCTGGAGAACCCCCTGCTCGAAGAGCGCGGTGATCTCTCGCAGCATCTCCTGAATGCGCTCCGGCCCGGCCTCCATGAGGTCGTAGGAGCGGTACCGGACGCCCGGGTGGGACTCCGCGACGGCCTCCGGGTCCCGGATGTCGGTCTTGCCCATCTCGATGAACCGGCCGCCGCGCGGGAGCAGCTCCAGCGAGGCGTCGACGAACTCACCGGCGAGCGCGTCCAGCACGACGTCCAGTCCGGCGCCGTCGGTCGCGCCCAGGAACGTCTGCCGGAAATCCAGGTCGCGCGAGGAGGCGATCCGATCCGCGGCCACGCCCAGGGCACGCACCGCGTCCCACTTGGCCGGGCTCGCGGTGGCGAACACCTCGGCGCCGAAGTGGCGGGCCAGCTGCACGGCGGCCATGCCGACGCCACCCGCGGCGGCATGCACCAGCAGCCGTTCCCCCGACCGCAGCCCCGCGAGATCGACCAGCCCGTAGTAGGCGGTCAGATACACCACCGGCACCGCGGCGGCCTCGGTGAAGCCGAGGCACTCGGGCATCGGCACGACCGTGCGGCGGTCGGCGACGGCCACCGGTCCGAACGCGTCGGTGACCAGGCCGAAGACGCGGTCGCCCGGCCGCAGGTCCGTCACGCCGGAGCCCACTTCGAGCACGACGCCCGCGGCCTCGCTGCCCAGCGGCGCGTCACCCGGGTACATGCCCAAGGCGATCAGCACGTCGCGGAAGTTCAGCCCCGCGGCCCGCACCCCGATCCGGACCTCGCCGACGCCCAGCGGCCGGTCGCCCTCGGAGGGCATGACCGCCAGGTCCTCCAGCGAACCCCTACGGCCGATGCCCAGCTTCCACGCGCTCTCCGGAGCCCCGCCCGTGGCCCGTTCCAGCCGGGGCGCCAGCACTCGGCCCTCCCGCACCGCGAGCTGGGGCTCGTCGCTCTCCAGCAGCGCTCCCCAGTCCGGCTCGGCACCGTCGTCGTCCAGGTCCACGAGCACGATCCGGCCCGGATGTTCGGACTGCGCGCTGCGCACCAGGCCCCACACCGGGGACACCGTCACATCCGGCGCCTCGTCCCCGACGGCCACACCGCGCCGGGTCACGACGACCAGCCGGGGCTCACCGGGCCACTCCTCGGCCAGCCACCGCTGCACCAGTGACAGCGTGTCGGCCGCCACCGCACGGGCCGCCCGCGCCGGTTCCATGGGGGCGGCCCCGGCTGTGGCGTCGTCGGTGGCAGGAACGTCGGCGATGACGGCGTCCGGCGCCTCCTCTCCCGCGGACCATGCCTGGTGCAGCGCGCCCAGATCCGCGTGGTCGGTGCCCAGCCGCACCACTCGGGCGGCGGCCGGGCGCGTGGCGGCGACCTCCGCCCAGTCCACCCGGAAGAGCGTGTTCTTCGTGCCCCCCGCGCTGTCGAGCTGCGCCGGGTCGAGCGGACGGAGGCCGAGGGAGCCGACGGCCGCGACCAGCGCGCCCCCCTCGTCCACGACGTCGACCCGCAGCGCGGAACCGTCGGCGGGCGCGATCCGCACCCGCACCCGGCCGTCCGCGGCCGCCCGTCCCAGACGCACCCCGGACCAGGAGAACGGCAGATCCACCGAGGAGCCGGGCTCCTTGGGCAGCAGCGCACCGTGCAGCGCGGCGTCGAACAGTGCGGGGTGCACGTCGAAGCCACCGGCCCCGGCGTCCTCGGGCAGCGCGACCTCGGTGTAGACCGTGTCACCGGCCCGCCAGGCCGCCCGCACGCCCTGGAAGAGCGGGCCGTAGTCGAGCCCGATGTCCGCCAGCCGCTCGTAGAACGAACCCACGGCCACGGGCTGCGCGCCCATGGGCGGCCACTGCGCGGGGAAGGGCTCGGCGGAGGCCGCCTCCGCGGCGAGCCAGCCACGCCCGTGGCAGACCGCCTCCCGCTCCTCTTCCTCGCCGTCTTCGGGGCGACTGTAGACCGCCAGTTCGCGGCGGCCGTCGGCACCGGCAGGACCGACGGTGAGCTGGACCTGCGCGGCATCTTCGTCGCCCAGCACGAGCGGCGCTTCCAGCACGAGCTCGTCCAGCACCGGGCAGCCCAGCTCGCGTCCCGCCGCCAGCGCCAGGTCCACGAGCGCGGTTCCCGGCACGAGAACCGTGCCCAGCACCGCGTGGTCCCTGGTCCACGACTGGCCCTCCTGGGAGAGCCGGCCGGTGAAGACCCACTCGTCACGGTCGCCGACCGGAACGGCGGCAACCAGCACCGGGTGCTCCACCCGCCCCTGCCCGGCCGCGGTCGCGTCGCCGGCCCGGTTGCCGGGGGCGAGCCAGTACCGCTCGCGCTGGAAGGCGTAGGTGGGGAGCGCGACCCGCCGCCCCGCGGCGTGGAGCTGCCCCCAGTCGACGCCGACTCCGGCCACGTGGGCCTCGGACAGGGACGTCACGAACCGGCGCGGCCCCCCGTCGTCCCGGCGCAGGGACCCCACCGTCGCCGCCCGGCCCTCCACCGTCTCCTCAACAGCCATGGACAACACCGGATGCGGAGACATCTCGACGAAACACCCGGTACCGCTGTCGGCCAGCGCCCGCACAGCCGGTTCGAACCCGACCCGGCCCCGCAGATTCCGGTACCAGTACCCCGCGTCCAGCGACGCGGTGTCGATGAACCGGCCCTCGACCGTGGAGTAGAACCGCACCTTCCCGGACACCGGCGCGACGGGAGCGAGAACCTCCAACAACTCGGCCTCGATCGCCTCCACCTGCGCGGTGTGAGA
>NZ_JABLSI010000085.1 GCF_019303475.1 Streptomyces sp. JJ38 | reverse complement strand
CACTCAAAATCGAGCAGCCCCGAAATTGTTTTCGGCATACCGAAAACAACCCCGGTTTGGGGTTCTTCTTGCTGAGTAGTGGTCGCCACCGTGTGGCAGAAGCGCTGCCGTGCGGCCAGAGCGGACGTCGACAACCCGCAGAACTTTACGGAGCACCCGCCCCGCTGTCAACCGGCTCAGGCGAGTCGCGTCTCGATGCGGTCGAGGAGGCGCGTGAGGAGGTCGCCGAGCTGGGCTCGCTCGTCGTGGCTGAGGTCTTCGAGGAGGTCCTCCTCGAAGGATGTGGCCTGGCGCATGACCTGGAGCCACTTCTCACGGCCCTGGTCGGTGAGCCCGATGATCACGCGGACGCGGTTCTCCTCGTCGCGCTCCCGGGTGACGAGCCCCGCGGCCACCATGCGGTCGATGCGATGCGTCATGGCCGCGGGCGTGAGGCCGAGGCGCTTGGCGATGGTGCCGGGCCAGAGCTGGTAGGGACGGCCGGCCATGACCAGCTCCTTCAGGACCTCCCACTCGGAGCTGCTGAGGTCGAGGGTCGCCAGCTGGCGGTCGTAGGCCACGCTCATGCGCCGGTCGAGGCGGCAGAGCGCGTTGACGACCCGCTCCACCTGCGGGTCGAGGTCCCGGAACTCCCGCTGGTAGATCGCGATCTGTTCGTCGAGCGAGGGCTGTAGGTCGGCCATGTCTCCGAGTATGCCAGCAAACGATTAGCGTCGAAGACTTACCTTGTGTACTCTTCAGCTTCGAAGTTTAGCTTCGAAGTCTTCAGTTCTCAGCTCCGGCTCGCGCCCTGCCGCGACCGGGGCTGAGTCGATCTCACAACGACCTGGGAAGGTGAGTGTGACCACCGCGACGGGCGCGACCCTGCGCCGGATTCAGCTCGGGAACGCGCTCAGCGCGTTCGGCAGCGGATTCACCGTGCCGTACCTCTTCATCTATGTGGCGGACGTGCGCGGGCTGGGGGCCACGACGGCCGGCGCCGTGCTCGCCGCCTTCGCCGCCGCCGCGCTGCTGGTGCTCCCGCTCGTCGGCCGGGTCCTGGACCGGCGTGGTCCCGTCCCCGTCGCCCTGGCCGGGACGCTGGCGGCGGCCGTCGGCGCCCTGGGGTTCGGGATGACGGCGAGCGCCCCCGCGGTGCTGACGGCCGCCGCCGTCCTCGGGGCCGGGGTCGCCGTGCTCCAGCCGGCGCTGGCGACGATGATCGTCTGGTGCTCCAGCCCGGCGAACCGTTCGCGGGCGTTCGCGACGCAGTTCTTCCTGATCAACCTCGGCATGGGGGTCGGCGGCCTGCTGGGCGGCCTCATCGTGGACGAGCACGCGGCCGCCAGCTTCACCCTGCTGTTCTCCGTCCAGGCCGTGATGTTCCTGGTGCTGGGCGGCGTGCTGCTGACGGTTCGGTTCCCGCGGCCGACCGCGCTCGACGAGCCGGTGCCCACGGCTGCCGACGGGGCGGGCATGGGCTGGCGCGTGCTGCTGGAAGACCGGGCCATGGTGGTACTCGGCGTTCTGGGCTTCGTGCTGTTCTTCTCCTGCTACGGCCAGTTCGAGTCGGGGCTCGCCGCCTACGGCGTCGAGGTGACCGGCATCTCGACGTCCACGCTGGGCCTGGCACTGTTCGCCAACACCGCCGTGATCATGCTGGCCCAGTTCGTGGTGCTGCGCATGGTGCACGGACGCCGTCGGAGCCGTGTGGTGGCGCTCGTCGGTGTGGTGTGGGCCGTCGCGTGGGTGGCGGCGGGCGTGTCCGGGCTGGTGCCGCAGGCGCCGGCCCTGGCGACCTCCCTGTTCGTCAGCACGTACGCCCTGTTCGGGCTGGGCGAGGCCATGCTGTCGCCGACCGTGGCCCCGCTGGTGGCCGACCTGGCGCCGCGGCACATGGTCGGCCAGTACAACTCCGCCTTCGCCCTGGTCAAGCAGCTCGGAGTGGCGGTTGGTCCGGCGGTCGGCGGGTTGCTGGCGGCGCAGGGAGCCTTCGCCGGTTACATCGTGCTGCTGGTGCTGTGCTCGCTGGGCATCGCGGTGTTGGCGCTGCTGCTGGGCAGGCGGCTGACGCCGGTGCAGGACAACCCGGCGCTGCGGCCTTCGCCTGTGGTGCTGGCCTCCGGGCAGCGGGGTCCCGGGACGGACGGCGCCGGGCAGCCGGTGACCGCCGCGGCCTGACCCGGCTGGCCGACCCCGCCCCCGGCGGGGCCCACGGGTGCCGAAGGGGTGCCCGGAACCGTCAGCCGCCGGGGGTGGGCTGGTGCGGCGGCAGGTTGAACTCGCACCAGACGGCCTTGCCGCCTCCCGGGGTGCGTCGGGCGCCCCACGCCGTGGCGATCGTGGCGACGATGGAGATGCCCCGGCCCGACTCGTCCACGGGCTCGGCGCGTCGCCGCCGGGGCAGGTGGTCGTCCCCGTCCGTGACCTCGACGATGAGCCGGCGGTCGGTGCGGCGCAGTCGCAGCCGCATGGGTGGGACGCCGTACTGCAGCGAGTTGGCGACGAGCTCGCTGGCGGCCAGCACGCCGAGGTCGTGCAGCTCACGGGGGAAGCGCCAGGAGGTCAGCACGCCGGAGGCGAAGGCGCGGGCGCGGGGCGCGGCCTCGACGCCGCCGAGCAGATCGAGCGTGGCGTTGTGGAACAGCTCGGCGTCCTGGCCGTCGCGGTTGGGGTGCTGGAGGACGAGGAGAGCGACGTCGTCGTCATGCGCGGCGGTGATGCCGAGGGCCCGCAGCAGCCGGTCGCACATGATCTCCGGCGAGCCGGTGGCACCGGCGAAGGCGCGTTCGAGCGTGGCGAGGCCGACGTCGATGTCCGCGTCGCGCCGCTCGACGAGGCCGTCCGTGTAGAGGACGGCGGTGGAGCCCTCGGGGAAGGCGACGGTGGCCGAGGTGTGCTGCCAGCCCTCGGTGCCGAGCGGCGGGCCGGTCGCCTCGTCCGTGCGGTGCACGCGGCCGTCGCCCGTGCGCACGAGGATGGGCGGGTGGCCCGCGGAAGCGTACGTGAGCTGGCCCTCGCCGGGGTCGTGCACGGCGTAGAGGCAGGTGGCGAGCTGGCTCGGGTCGATCTCGGCGGCCAGTCCGTCGAGCAGTTGCAGGACTTCGTGGGGCGGAAGGTCGAGGCGGGCGTAGGCGCGGACGGCGGTGCGGAGCTGGCCCATGACGGCGGCGGCCCGGACGCCCCGGCCCATGACGTCGCCGATGACGAGAGCCGTGCGGTCGGCGCCGAGGGTGATGACGTCGTACCAGTCGCCCCCGACGGCCGTCTCGGTACCGCCGGGGCGGTAGGTGGCGGCGACGCGGAGGTCGTCCGGCTGCTCCAGCTCCTGCGGCAGGAGGCTGCGCTGGAGGGTGACGGCGGCCTCCCGCTGCCGGGCCTCGCTGGCGCGCAGCCGTTCGGCGGACTCGGCCTGGTCGGTGACGTCGGTGGCGAAGACGAGGACGCCGCGGCCGTCGCGGCCCGCGGTGCCGCCGCCGACGTCCACGGGAGTGCAGGTGAAGGTGTAGTAGCTGTGCCGGTGCTGGCGGCCGCCCGGTGCCGTGTCGTGCGCGGGATCGTGCGCGGGCTCGTGCCGCGCGGTGACGCGGCGCGACTTGACGGTGCGGGGCTTTCCGCTGCGCAGGACCTGGTCCATCAGCGGGAGCAGGCCCAGCTCGGCCAGCTCCGGCAGCGCCTGCTTCGCGGGCTCACGGTGCGAAGGCTCGCCGAAGACCCCGACGTAGGCGGCGTTGACGTAGGCCACGCGGTGTTCGGGGCCCTGGACGAGCGCGACGAGGGCGGGCACCTGCCCGAGGAGGTCGTGGACGGAGAGGGCGTCGAGGGCGTCGTGGGTCTGGCGGTGGGGAGTGGGGGGAGCGGGCGTCGTCGCTTCGGCGGGATCGGTGAGCTCGCCGCGTGCGGACGGCACCTCGCGGCCGGTACGGCCGGAGGTGGCCACGGAGTCGGCGGACCGCGCGGCGCGTGCGATGCCTGAGCGTCGCGGGTTGCCGGCCAGTCGGGCGCTCCAGCGCGTGAAGTTCACTGCGGTTCAGGTCCGATTCTGGGTCAGGTTGATGGTGTGCCGGGCCGGGCGGGCGGCCTGCCCGGCCCGGCCGTTCGAAAGTCGTTCCCCGTTCATACGACGTTCATGGTGTGTCGTTCGTGATCCGCGTCGGGGCGACCTGTCCAGCAGTCACGGAATGACGCGATGAGCCCACCCATCGTCACATGCCCCAGTGTTTCCGAAGGCACTGACATCCGTCACCGCTCGGGTGGACGCCGACCTTCACCGGCGGCGATCTCGAACTCGGCGCGGGGGTGTTCCAGCGAGCCCAGGGAGACGATCTCCCGCTTGAAGAACCCGGCGAGCGTCCACTCGGCCAGGACTCGGGCCTTGCGGTTGAACGTCGGCACGCGGCTGAGATGGTAGACGCGGTGCATGAACCAGGCGGGGTAGCCCTTGAGCCTGCGACCGTATACGCGCGCCACTCCTTTGTGGAGCCCCAGGGAGGCGACGGACCCGGCGTAGGCGTGCCGGTAGGCGATCGGCCGGCGTCCGTTCAGCACGGCGACGATGTTGTCGGCCAGGACACGGGCCTGGCGCAGGGCGTGCTGGGCGTTGGGGGCGCACTCGACGCCCGGCCTGTCGGCGGTGAGGTCGGGGACGGCGGCGGCGTCGCCGGCGGCCCAGGCGTGTTCGGTGTTCTCGATCTGGAGCGTCGCGGCGCAGGTCAGCCGGCCTCGTTCGGTGCGGGGCAGATCCGTGGCGGACACGATCGGGTGAGGTTTGACGCCCGCCGTCCACACGAGGGTGCGACAGGGGTAGCGGGAGCCGTCGCTGAGGACGGCGACGCGGTCCTCGCAGCTCTCCAGCCGGGTGTCCAGACGGATGTCGATGGCGCGCGCCCGCAGCTCGCGGACCGCGTACCGGCCCATCTCCTCGCCCACCTCGGGGAGGATGCGGCCGGTCGCCTCGACCAGGATCCACTTCAGCTCCTCGGGGCGGAGGTTGTGGTAGTAGCGGCAGGCGTAGCGGGCCATGTCCTCAAGCTCGGCCAGGGCCTCCACTCCGGCGTAGCCGCCGCCGACGAAGACGAAGGTGAGGGCGGCGTCGCGGATCTCGGGGTCGCGGGTGGAGGAGGCGATGTCGAGCTGTTCGAGGACGTGGTTGCGCAGGCCGATGGCCTCCTCGACGGTCTTGAACCCGATGCCGAAGTCCGCGAGACCGGGCACGGGGAGCGCGCGGGAGACGGAACCGGGTGCGAGGACGAGCTCGTCGTAGCGCAGCCGCATCGGTCCTCCGCCCTCCTCCTCGGTGGCGGGGGTGTCGACTGTGACGGTGCGCCGGGCGTGTTCGATGCTTCGGGCCTCGCCGACGATGATGCGGCAGTCCCGCAGGACGCGGCGCAGCGGTACGACGACGTGGCGCGGGGAGATGTTGCCGGCACCGGCTTCGGGGAGGAAGGGCTGGTACGTCATGTAGGGCTCTGGGCTCACGACGACGATCTCCACGCCGCCACGGCCGTCCCGCGCGGCCTTCAGTTCATGTTTCAACTTCTTCTGCAGGCGCAGAGCCGTGTACATACCGACGTAGCCGCCGCCGACCACCAGAATCCGCACCGGTTCCTTCGCCACCTTGGGCCGCTGTCCATGCGTCACCCGTCCATGACGCACCTGGGGACTCGGGTTTGTCCACAGGGCTGCGGAATTTGTACGACGAGTGGAGGCATCGGCTCCGGTTCGCCCCCGGACGCGGCGAAGGACGGGAAAACGCAGGTCACACCGAGCGTGTCCGGAGGGGAACGCCGGGCGTTCCGGGGTGGCCGGCGGAGATACTCCGATCGGGCGTGGGCGTCGCCGGGGCGCCCCCTTCCTGTACTGACCGCAGCTCAACTATGTTCGTAGTCGGCCGGGGTGACACGGGGAGTGAGCGGATCCCCGGCGTTCAGGAGGGGAGTCTCCGGGGGGAGACATTCATGTTCCGGGGGGAAGACGTATGCGTATTGACGTTGACGACGTGCACGACAGCGTTCAGGGGAACGTTCCGGAAGGCCTCCGTGCCGGTGAGGCGGGCGTGAGCGACGCGCTGGGCACGGCCGGCCCGGCCCCGGGCCGGGATGCGCGCGAGGTCCGCGGGCCGGGCGCCGTCGTGGCGGCGGAGCACGGGTACGAGCCGGGCGGCCCGGCCACGGCCGGCGAAGGCCGCGCCGGGGAGTGGGCCGGGCGCGACCTGCCGGGGAGCGATCCGGCGGGAGGCGACCCGGTCGAGGGCGGCCGTGCGGAGGGTGGTCCTGCGGAGGGTGGTCCTGCGGAGAGCGGGAGGCCCGCGCCCCTGCGGGTGGACGCCCAGCGCAACCTGGAGCACGTCCTGCGCGCGGCGCGGGAGGTCTTCGGCGAGCTGGGCTACGGCGCTCCCATGGAGGACGTGGCCCGCCGGGCCCGGGTCGGGGTGGGCACGGTCTACCGCAGGTTCCCGAGCAAACACGTGCTGGTCCAGCGGATCGCCCAGGAGGAGACGGAGCGGCTGACGGAGCAGGCCAGGGCGGCCCTGCGGCACGAGGAGGAGCCGTGGCCCGCGCTGGCGCGCTTCCTGCGCACGTCCGCCGCGTCGGGGGCGGGCAGGCTGCTGCCCCCGCAGGTGCTGCGCGTCGGCGTCGGGCCGGCCGTCGGCCGCACGGAGCCACCGGTGGCCGACACAGGAGCGGCCGTCCTGGGCGAGCCGGCGATGAGCGAGCCCGTCGTGGCCGAGTCCGTCGTGGCCGAGTCCGTCGTGGCCGAGTCCGTCGCCGGAGAGCGGCGCGTGCCGGAGCAGCGGCGGCCCAAGTCGGCCACCGCGGGCGGGGACGGGGGCGCGTCCGCGGAAGCCGCGCCGAAGGGGCTCATATCCGGCGCCCCCGAGACCCCGGCGGAGGCCGGGCCCACCGGCGGGGGCGGGGAGGGCGAGGCGGGTCTGACCGAGTTGCTCGACGTCGTCGGGGAGCTGGTGCGGCGGGCCCGTGAAACCGGCGCCCTGCGGGCGGATGTGACGGTGGCGGACATGCTGCTCGTCATCTCCACGGCCGCCCCGGTCCTGCCGGACGCCGAACAGCAGGAGCAGGCCTCGGACCGGCTCCTGGAGATCCTGCTGGAGGGCCTGCGGTCGCGCCCGGCGGCCTGAGTCTCCCACTCCCCCACGTCCCTTCACCCGGACGGGTGATGTCCTCGCACGTTCGTGCCGTGACGCCTCCGTAGGGTGATTCCCCGTTCGGAGCAGGGGGTGTCGTCGTCCAGCGTGTCACCATGGTCCGGAATCGAGCCGGGACCACGGGTACGGGGGCTTCCGCAAATGGGCGTTGAGGGGCGAGACGGTTCCGGGTCGGGTTCCGGCGGTCAGGAGGGGAACGGCCGGCGACCCGGTTCCAAGGCGGGTGAGCCGCCCGGCCCCAAGGTGCCCGGCCAGAGCCGCCCCGCGTCGTCCGGCGCGCGGCACCGGAAGGCGCCCGGGGGCGGCAGGCTCGGGCGCCCGGGGGCGGTTCCTCAGCAGCGCAGGGACGACGTTCAGGAGCGGAAACGGGAGCGGGAGCCCGCCGCCACTGGTGCCGCCGGGCCGCCGCTCGTCGGCTCCGAGGCTGCCCTCGCCGACTCCGGGGAGGGGGAGGTCCGTTCGGGGCCCGCGGACGTGGTGTCGGACACGGAGCTCGTCGTCCGCATGCGCGAGGGGGACGCCGCCGCGTACGACGAGATCTACCGCCGCCATGCCGACGCCGTACGCCGGTACGCCCGGACCTGCTGCCGGGACGCCGACACCGCGGACGACCTCACCAACGAGGTTTTCGTGCGCACGCTCCAGGCCGTGCGCGGGGGCAAGGGTCCGCAGACGGCGGTGCGTGCCTATCTGATGACGTCCGTGCGGCACGCGGCGGCGGCCTGGGCGCGCACGTCGCGACGGGAGCATCTCGTCGAGGACTTCGCCGCGTTCGCCGTCGCGGCGGCGGGCGGTCGGCGCGCGGCGGCCGACGAGACGCTGGACTTCGGCGCCGAGGTCCACGCGATGCACGAAGCCGAGCAGACGATGGTGGTGACGGCGTTCCGGGCGCTTCCCGAGCGCTGGCAGACCGTGCTGTGGCACACGATGGTCGAGGAATCCCCGCCCAGTGAGGTGGCACCGCTCCTCGGGCTGACCGCGAACGCCACGGCCGTCCTGGCGCACCGGGCGAGGGAGGGGCTCAAGCAGGCCTATCTCCAGGCCCATGTGAGCCAGGCGCTGACCACCGACGCCGACTGCTCCCGCTATGCCGACCAGCTCGGCGCCTTCGCCCGCGGCGGGCTGCGCACCCGTGCCGAGCGGGGGCTGCGCAAGCACCTGGACACCTGCGGGCGCTGCCGGACGGCGGCCATGGAGGTCAGCGACCTCAACACGAAGCTGCGGGCGCTGCTGCCGGTGGCGGTCATCGGCTGGTTCGCCGCCACGTACTCGGTGAAGGCGGTGGCCGGTGCGGTCGGCGGCGCGGGTGGTGTCGCCGTCGCGGGCGGCGCCGCGGCGGCGACGGGCGGCGTGGGGGGCGCCGGTGCGGCGGGGGGCTCCGGTGCGGCGGG
>NZ_JABLSI010000084.1 GCF_019303475.1 Streptomyces sp. JJ38 | reverse complement strand
GGGCGGGGCGCCGGCGCCTCGCGGGTGAGCCCGCGGGCACGTGGAGGGGACGGACGGCCGACGCCGCCGTCCGACACCGGCTCACGGGCTCGCCCGCCGCACCACCGCCCGCGCCCGCCGCCCGCTCCTCGCGCGGCCAGGGGCGTCGCGGCCGCCCCGGACCGGGCACCGACCTGACCGAGGACCAGTCCGTCTGGCGGCCCAGGGGGCACGCCGTCGGCGGCGTCCTCGGCGAGTGAGCAGGGAAGGACAGCGGAGAACATGGCCGACGAAGGCGACCTCGAGTACCTGCCCGAACAGTTCCGGGACAGCGCCCGGCGCAACCACGAAGCGGCCGACGAGGCCGACGGCCTGGCCCGCCGCCTGGGCAACACCACGGCGGCGTCCGGTGCCTTCGGCGGCGCCCGCGCCGCCGGCTACACGGCCGGGCTCAACGCGGACACCGCCGACCGCACCCGGCGGGCCCGGCGCGCGCAGGAGGACCGCGACGACATCGGCGACGGCGGCTCCAGCACCGCCGACCTCGGCGAGGACACCGACCTCCAGGCCCGCCTGGCCCTGCGCGCCCCCGACCGCCAGGTCAGCCGAGCCGTAGCCGACGGCATGTAGTCCACCGCCCGCGCCCGGTCCGCCCACCCACCCGCCTCCCCACTCCTCAGGAACACCGTGTCTGGATTCGTCATCACCCGGGCAGCCCTCGTCGAAGCAGCGGGCTGCGACCCTTACGAGCTGCGCACGGACTTCAAGAACGACAGCGACCCGGAGGCGGTCGACTCACTCTCGTCGATCTTCAAGAACGGCGCCGACGAGGCGGCCGAGTCCGGTTCGGTGGCCGAATACGCGGCCGGACTGGAGGAGCGCGCGGGCACTCGGGGCTCCAACGCGATCTACGAGGACAGCGCGGAACACCTCCAGCAGACCTACGACGACCTCGGCGAGAGCGGCCTGCGCACCATCTCCAACACCCTCGGTGAGATCAAGGACGAGATGGAGACCACCATCACGTACCTGGACGACTCCATCGACGGGCAGATGGGCCTGGAGTACTGGCGCGAGTGGTACGCCTCGCAGGCCCGGCAGGAGATCGGCCCCATCGAGGACGACTTGGCCGACGCCGAGGGCAACTCGATGTACACCTACAAGGGCTACGGCAAGGAGTGGGTTTTCGAGGCATCCAAGTTCCCGATAGAAGAGGTGCGCACGCACATCGAGGACGAGTTCACCAGGCGGGCCGGTGAGTACGCCGCCGACGTCTACGACCTCATGAAGGGCGAACTCGACGACTACTACGGCTTCCTCAGCAACAGGGAACAGCGCCTCTCGGAAGAGGGTTACGACACCGGCGACTCTCCGGTGAACGTCTGGTTCCCGCCCGGGCGTGCCGAGTACGAGGCCGAGCAACTGCGCATCGAGCTCAACAAGGAAGACCCCGACCCCGAGGCGGTGGCCCGCTACACCGAGGGGCTCGAGAACGTCATGAACGGCGTCCTCGACGAAAACGGACAGCTCCGCACCGACCACGAATACCTCTCCGACGAGGAAGTGGCCTTCCTGGAGGAGTACTACGACACGCTCGGTGCGGAGGGTCTCGCACTCCTGGGCAACATCGGGCTGTATGACCTCGGGGACGACGCGGCGCAGACCGTCCACGACGTCCAGAGTGCGGTGGCCAACGGCCTCAACCTCATGACCAACCCGGACGCGGGCGGGCTCGACACGAACGATCCCGACCAGTACGAGCGTCTCCCAGAATCGGTGCGGACGCTGCTCGAGAACCCGGAGGAGCGCCTCAGCGACTCCATGGACGAGCAGATGGAGTGGTACTCGGACTTCGACGGCTTCGGCGACCTCATGGAGCACGCCACGGTGGCCGGCGGCAACGGCTTCAGCAAGGATCTGGCGGAGGCCGCCCTGTGGGCGCAGGCCGGCGCGAGCTCGGTCGAAGGGCTGCCCGCGGCCCATGACCTGGACATGTCGGGTGCTGCTGGAGCCCTGCGCTCTGTCGCGCTGAACGAAGGGGCCTCGGCGGAACTCATCATCGAGGACGAGTTCCGCGACCGGCTGCTGAGCACTGACTGGCAGGACCATGGCGGCCCCGCCGACCTCATCCGCTCGGCCACCCTGCCGCCGGATGGCCAGGAGCCCAGCGCACGGCAAACGGAGGCCGCCTTCGAGCTGCTCGCCGCGGTCGCACAGGACCGCGAGTACTACTCCGGGCTGAAGGACTTGGAGGGCAACGAGTGGGGGGCGAACCACAAGCTGGTCGAGTCCGCGGTCACGGACACGACTCTCGCCTACCTGGACTACCTCGACGAGGCCTCCAACCGGAACGGTACGAACGACCTGCCGGTCAGCTACTTCTCGAACCAGGACACGCTGTTCATGCTGAGCCCGGACGACCGCGCGGACCTGTTCCAGTACGTCGCCGACACGGACCAGGAAGTCGTCAACAAGTTCGAAACAGGCTTGAACGCCTACTACACCGCCCGGGCCGAGGCGGCCTTCGCCCCCGGCACCAGTGAGGAGGAGCGCCGCGTCATTCTGGGCGATCTCGGCAACCTGGAGGGTGCCGTCGGCAACGGCTACAACCAGGCGCTCGTAGACGAGCAGAAGTCCGAGGACGACAAGGAGAAGCTGCGCGCCAAGCTCGCCGTCGCGATGGTGACGGGCGTCACCGGAGTGAGCGGTGCCGTGGCCGTCGCACCAGCGGCCACCACGAGTTGGGGGGTCGCGGGTGCTCTGGCGGGCTCCGTCGGTGGGCTGGTGGAGACCAAACCCGAGGCGGCGCAACTCGCGGACAGCCTCAACTACGAGGCGGGCATGCACGGTGACTGGACGCTGCGCTCGACGGTCGCCGAGGCCGCCGTGGGCGCCGCGGAC
Organism: Streptomyces sp. JJ38; assembly: GCF_019303475.1. Classification (GTDB taxonomy): domain Bacteria; phylum Actinomycetota; class Actinomycetes; order Streptomycetales; family Streptomycetaceae; genus Streptomyces. The sequence goes on along the minus strand of NZ_JABLSI010000084.1, from coordinate 7,049 downwards.
GGCGGGCATGGCAACAGCCGGGGGGCGCTGAGCGAGTACTACACCAACGAAGGCCGGGACACCTCCGACGAGCGCTACTACGACAGCGACGGAAACCCCGTCGTACCGGATGGGCAGGACCCGTTGCTGGGAGACGTCCTGGACACCGTGGAAGGCTCCTATTCCGGCAGCGCGGAAGTACTCAAGGACGAGTACCGCAGGGGCTATGGCGAGACGAGCGCGAACTGAGCCATGACGACACCCACCACCACCTTCCGCCGTCCCGTCCGGGCGCAGCGGCCGAGCGTGCCCGAGGGCGAGGTCGTCCTCAAGGCGCCGCCGCAGCTGCCCGAGCCGGATCCGAACAACAACGTCTGGCTCACCGCGCTGCCCGCGCTGAGCGGGCTGGGTTCCGTCCTGTACATGCTCACGATGGGGCGCGGCCCGATCGGGTACGTCGTCGGGACGATGTTCCTGGTGTCCTCGCTGGCCATGGTCGTCGGCTCGCTGCTGCGCCAGCGCGGGCAGACCAAGGGCCAGGCGCAGCAGGAGCGCCGCGACTACCTGCGTTACCTGGACCGCACCCGTGCCGAGGTGCGGCGCACCGCCGAGGCGCAGCGGGCGTCGCTGCGGTGGGACGGGCCCGCGCCGGGCCTGCTGTGGGGCGTCGCGGCCAGCCGGCGGCTGTGGGAGCGGCGGGCGGCGGACGAGGACTTCGGCGTCGTGCGCATCGGCTCGGGGCCGCGCTACCTGGCCACCCCGCTGGTGCCCGGTGAGTCGGCGCCCGTGGAGGATCTGGACCCGCTGGCCGCGGTGGCGCTCAAGCGGTTCGTGAACGCCCACGCGGTCGTCCCCGACCTGCCCGTGCAGCTCGCCCTGCGCCGCTTCGCGTGCCTGTCGCTGGAGGGCGATCCGGATGAGGCCCGCGCCCTGGCCCGGGCCGTCATCGCCCAGGCCGTCACCTTCCACGCCCCGCGTGACCTCCGGGTGCTGCTGTGCACCCGGGACCCGGAGGGCCCGGAGTGGGCCTGGCTGAAGTGGCTGCCGCACAACCACCACCCCGAGGACGTGGACCACGCGGGCCCGGTGCGCATGATCCACCCCAGCCTGGCGGGGCTGGAGGACCTGCTGGGCGCCGAGCTGGGGCGGCGGGCCCGCTTCCACCGGGACGCTGAGCCCGACCCCGACGTGCCGCACCTGCTCGTCGTGCTGGACGGCGGGCTGGCCCTCGGCTCGGAGGTCGTGCTCGACCCGGACGGTCTCCAGGGCATCACCGTGCTGGACCTCACCGGCCGGGCCGCCGCGCTGCGCGACGCCCACGGGGTGGCGCTGCTGGCCGAGGACGGGAACCTGCGCGTGCGCAGCGGGGAGGCCACCGACGAACTCGGTACCGCCGACGCGCTGGGCCGCGCGGAGGCCGAGGCGCTGGCGCAGCAGCTCGCCGGGTACCGGCTCGACGCCAAGACGGTGCAGACCGAGGACCTGGACACCGCGGACACGACCCTGCCGGGCCTCATCGGCGTCCGGGACGCCGGACGGCTCGACCTGGACACGCTGTGGCGTCCGCGCCCCCTGCGGGACCGGCTGCGGGTGCCGATCGGGCTGGCAGCCGACGGCGGCGTGCTGGATCTGGACATCAAGGAGTCGGCGCAGAACGGCATGGGCCCGCACGGGCTGCTCGTGGGGGCCACCGGCTCCGGCAAGTCGGAGCTGCTGCGCACGCTCGTCCTGGCCATGGCCGCCACCCACTCCCCGGAGCAGCTCAACTTCGTCCTGGTCGACTTCAAGGGCGGCGCGACGTTCGCCGGGATGGCGGAGCTGCCGCACGTGGCCGCCGTCATCACCAACCTGGAGGACGACCTCACCCTCGTCGACCGCATGCAGGAGGCGATGGCGGGGGAGATGAACCGGCGTCAGGAGGTGCTGCGGGACGCGGGGAACCTCGTCTCCGTGCGCGACTACGAGCGGGCCCGCCAGCGCGGCGCGGACCTGCCGCCGCTGCCGAGCCTGTTCATCGTCGTCGACGAGTTCTCCGAACTGCTCGCCCAGAAGCCGGACTTCGCCGAACTGTTCGTGCAGATCGGACGGCTCGGGCGCTCGCTGGGGCTGCATCTGCTGCTCGCCTCGCAGCGGCTGGACGAGGGGCGGCTGCGCGGTCTGGAGGCCCATCTGTCGTACCGCATCGGCCTGCGCACGTTCTCCGAGCAGGAGAGCCGGGCCGCGATCGGGGTGACCGACGCCCACCACCTGCCCAACGCGCCCGGCCACGGCTACCTGCGCACCGACATGACGAGCCTGAAGCGCTTCCGCGCCGCCTACGTCTCCGGCGCGTACGAGACGGCGGCCGAGGGCGGCCCGGCGCCGCTGACCGGCTCCGTCGACGTCCGGCCCTTCCCGGCCGCCTATCTGCCCGTCCCCGCCGAGCAGCCGCACGCCGCCGCACCCGTCCCCGTCCCCGAGACGGAGGGGGAGGACACCGAGGAGGCCGAGGCGTCCGCGACCGTGCTGGGCGTCATGACCGAGCAGATGGTCGGCCGGGGACCGCAGGCCCACCAGGTGTGGCAGCCCCCGCTGGAGGAGCCGGACAGCCTGGACGCGCTCAGCCCCGACCTCACCGTCCGGGAGGGGCGCGGCCTGGGCACGGCGCCCGACCGGCCCGCCATGCAGGCCGTCATCGGCACCGTCGACCGGCCGTACCACCAGCGGCGCGACCCGTACACGCTGGACCTGTCCGGGGCGGGCGGGCACGCCGCCGTCGTCGGCGGCCCGCGCAGCGGCAAGTCCACCGTCGTGCGCAGCCTCATCGCCTCGCTCGCCCTGCGTCACACCCCCGCCGAGGCACAGTTCTTCTGCCTGGACTTCTCCGGCACCCTCTTCGCCCTGGCCGGGCTGCCGCACGTCGGCGGCGTCGCCGGGCGGCTGGACCCGGAGGCGGTCAACCGCACGGTCGCCGAGGTGCTGGAGGTCCTCGAACAGCGCGAACTGCGGTTCCGGGAGCTGGGCGTGGACTCCATGGACGACTACCGGCGGCTGCGCTCCCAGGGCCGGGTCGACGACCCCTTCGGCGACGTGTTCCTCGTCGTCGACGGCTGGCAGGTCCTGCGGCAGCACTTCCCGGACCTGGAGACCACCCTCATGGGGGTGGCCGGCCGGATGCTCACCTACGGCATCCATCTCGTCGTCACCGGCAACCGCTGGCTCGACCTGCGGCTCGGCATGCGCGACCTGGTCGGCACCAAGATCGAACTCAAGCTGGGCGACGCCCTGGACTCCGAGGTCGACCGCAAGCTCCAGCGCGCCGTCCCCGCCGACCGCCCGGGCCGCGGCCTCACCGCCGACAAGCTGCACTTCCTCGGCGCCGTCCCGCGCCTTGACGGGCGGCACAGCGACGCGGACCTGGCCGACGGCGTCGCCGACCTCGTCCGGCGCGTGGCCCAGGCCTGGCACGGGCCCACCGCCCCCCGGGTGCGGATGCTGCCCGACTCCTACCCCCACGCCGGCCACCCGCGGCCCGCCGCGCCGGACGGCACCGCGCCCGGCGTCGTCATCGGCGTCGAGGGCAACCGGCTGGAGCCCGTCGTCTTCCGGCCGGGCGAGGACAATGGCCTCATCGCCATCGGCGACACCGAGACGGGCAAGACGGCCCTGCTGCGCTCCGTGGCCCGGCAGGTCGTGGACACCTGGTCGCCGCAGGAGGCCAAACTCGTCCTGTTCGACTACCGCATGACGATGCTGAAGGAGTTCGAGGGCGAGAGCCTGCTGGGGTACGCCACGACCCACGAGCGGTCCACCGATATCGTCGCCGGGCTCGTCGAGGGCTTCCGCAAGCGGCTGCCGGGGCCCGACGTCACCCCCGAGCAACTGCGCGCCCGCTCCTGGTGGACGGGCCCCGAGATCTACCTCGTCGTCGACGACTACGACCTCGTCGCCACCTCGGCGGGCAACCCGCTGCGGCCCCTGCTGGAGTTCCTTCCGCAGGCCAGGTCCGTCGGCCTCCACCTCTACGCCGCCCGCCAGGCCGGCGGCGCGGCCCGCGGCAGCGGCGACCCCGTCCTCAGCCGGGCCCGCGAACTCAACGTCCCCGGCGTGCTGCTGAGCATCCCCAAGGACGAGCCGGCCATCTGGGGGCACCGCTCGGCCAAGCGCAAGAAGGGCCGCGGCCTCCTCCTGCACCGCCGGCTCGGCACCACCCCCGTCCAGCTCACCCGGCTGGACGCTCCCCACCCGACCTCCCCGGCCTCTCCCCACCCGTCCTGACGCGAAGTGGACACCCGCGCATGAACACCGCCCCCGCCTTCGCCCCCGCCGGGGCCGAAGCCCCCACCGGCACCGCGTCGCAGCCCTCCGAGGGCACCGCGGCCGAACGCCGCCCCGGACACGACTTCTGCCGCATCGCGCTCGCCGGACCGCGCAGCCGGGCCGACCTCGCCGTCCCCTTCGGCGTCCCCCTGGCCCGGCTGCTGCCCGCCCTCGTGCAGCACGCCGGGGAGGAGATCGGGCCCGACGGCGGACTCGCCCACGGCGGCTGGATCCTGCGGCGCGCCGACGGCACCCGGCTGGACGCCGAGCGCCCGCTGTCGGCGCAGCAGGTCCGCGAGGGCGACCTGCTCTTCCTCGCCCACGGCACCGAGGACACCACCGGCCCGCTCTACGACGACGTCGTCGAGGTCATCGCCGAGTCCGGCGCGGGCGCGTCCTGGTCCACCGGCAAGGTGCGCGGTGCCGCCGCGGCCTTCGGCACCGCAGCGGCCCTGGGCGCCGCCGCCGCGCTCGCCGCCACCTCCGGCACCCTCGCCGGCGTCCTCGCCCTCGTCCTGGCCGCGCTCACCCTCGGCACCGCCGCCCTCGTCTCCCGCGCCTTCGCCGACGCCGCCGCCGGCACCTGGACCGCCGCCCTGGCCGCTCCCTTCGCGGCCGTCGGCGCCGCCCTGCTCCTCGGCGACGGCTTCGGCGCCGCCCAACTCCTCCTCGTCTGTGCCGTCGTGGCCGTGCTCGGCGCCGGCGGCCCCCTCCTCGTCGGGGCCGGGGACGGCACCTTCGCGGCGCTCGTCACCGCCGGGGTACTGACGGCGCCCGGGGCCCTCGTCGCCCTCGTGTGGTCCACCGGGCCCGCCCGCGCCGCCACGGTCGCCACCGCGCTGGCCCTCGCCGTCACCCCGCTGCTGCCCCCGCTCGCCCTGCGGCTCGCCCACATCCCGGGGCCACGCCTCGTCACCGACGCCGAGGAGTTGGAGGAGCTGCCCGAGCCCATGGGCCACGCGCTGCTGGAGCGCCGCGTCGCCACGGCCCGGCGGCTGCTGTCCGGCCTCCTCGCGGGCGCCTTCCTGGTCGTCGGCGGTGGCGCCCTGCTCCTGCTGGCCTCCGGAGAGCTGTGGCCCTCCGTGCTCGCCGGCACGCTCGGGCTCCTCGCCCTGCTGCGGGCCCGCCTCTTCACGGCCGCCCCCCAGGCCCGCGCGGCCCTGGCCGCCGGGCTCGCCGTCCTGTGCGGCGCCGTGGCGGTCACCGTGGTCCGCTTCCCGCACGAGACAGTGCCGCTGCTCGCCGTCGTGCTCCCCGGTTGCGCTCTGGTGGCCCTGGTGGCCTGCGCGGTCGGCGTGTTCAGCGGACGGCGCGGGCTCAACCCGCGGGTGGCGCGCACCCTGGACAGCTTCGAGACGCTGCTGCTGCTGTCCGTCGTCCCGCTCGTGCTCGCCGTGTGGGACGTCTACACGGCGCTGCTGGAGCTGCGGGCATGACGGGGCGACGGGACGCCCCGCCCCCGGCCGTCCACCGACTCCGCCACCGTCGCCTCCGGGGTGCCGCGCACGGCGCCCCGCACGCAGGGCCACTGTGCGGGCTCCTGGCGCTGCTGCTCGTCTGGCCCGTTGCCGCGCCCGGGGCGTGGGGCGGCGCCACGGAGGCCGTCGCCGCGCCCGAACGCGTCGACACCGCGTGCTCGCGGCCGCCCCAGGAGGGCGCCCCCCTCCCCGAGACCCTCCCCGGACCCTCGCTCGCCGAGCGGCTCGGGCTGGCCCAGGCCTGGGACCTGGCCGACGGCACCGGCGTGACCGTCGGCGTCGTCGACTCCGGCGTCGACGGGCGGCACCCGGAGCTGACCGGCGCCGTCGGCGAGGGCACCGAACTCGTCACCGTGCGCAGCGCCGAGGAGTTCCGGCGCCAGCGCCCGCAGGCGCCCGACCTCGACTGCGACGGGCACGGCACCGCCGTCGCCGGGCTCATCGCCGCCTCCCGGGGCGGCGAGCCGCGCATCACCGGCGTCGCGCCGGGCGCCCGCATCCACCCCGTTCGCATCGTCGGCGGCGTCGAGTCGACCACCGAGAACACCCTCGCGGCCGGGATCGACGCGGCCGTCGACGCCGGCGCGCGGGTGCTGAACCTCTCCTTCGCCCTGCCCGTCGACCGCGAACCCGTGCGCGAGGCGGTCCGGCGGGCCGTCGCGGCGGACGTCGTCGTGGTCGCCGCCGCCGGGAACGAGGGCACCACCGACGTGCCCATGTACCCCGCCGCCTACGACGGCGTCCTCGCCGTCGGCGCGGTGGACGCCCGCGGCGAACCCGTCGAGCAGTCCAACCAGGCCGACTGGGTGGACATCGCCGCCTACGGCGAGAGCGAGATCGCCCCCGCCTCCGGCGGCTCCGGCTACCAGCGGGTCAGCGGCACCAGCTTCGCGGCCCCCCAGGTCGCCGGAGCCGCCGCCCTCGTCCGCAGCCGCTTCCCCGGGCTGAGCGCCGAGGAGACCGTGCGCCGCCTGACCGGCTCGGCCGCGCCCGTCGGCGGCCCGGACGACCCGCGCACCGGTGCGGGCCTCGTCGACCCCTTCGCCGCCCTCACCCACCTCGGGGACTCTGACGGTGTCGCCGACGCCGGCGACGGCGCCATCCCGGTCCAGGCGCTGCCCGAGGAGGAGCCGCCGCTGACCGCGACCGCCACCACCGCCCTCGCCTGGAGCGGCGCGCTGCTGCTCGCCGTCGTGCTGGCCCTCCTCGGCGCCCCCGCCGTGCGCCGGGCCGCCGCCCGGCGCTGGCGCCCCGGCCCGCCGCGGGGACGTCCGGCCCCGACGGGCCGCACCG
>NZ_JABLSI010000083.1 GCF_019303475.1 Streptomyces sp. JJ38 | reverse complement strand
GGCTGACCCGGCGCTCGGCGAGCTTGATCGGTACGGACGGCATTCCCAGCGCAATCGCTGTCATGTGGCGCAACCCCAAGGTCTGGTACTCAGTGCCGTGATCGGCGGGCTCCGGTCCCGAGATTACGGCACGCCACCCGGCCGGAGCACACCGAGCCCGGCACTGCCCCCTACAGGGGGACGGCGCCGGGCTCGGCCTGTTCGTTCGGGGTCCTGATCAGCCCGTCAGACGGACGGGATTGACCACATCCGCGACCAGTACCAGCAGGGTGAAGCAGATGAAGATGCTCGCCACGACGTACGCGACGGGCATGAGCTTGGCCACATCGAAGGGGCCCGGGTCCGGACGCCGCAGCACCCTGGCGAAGAAGCGGCGCACCGACTCCCACAGCGCCCCGGCGATGTGGCCCCCGTCCAGCGGCAGCAGCGGCAGCATGTTGAACAGGAACAGCGACAGGTTGAACGCGGCCACGACGAAAAGGAACACCGCAACCCGCTGGCTGGCCGGGATGTCGAGCGCGACGATCTCACCGCTCACCCGGGCCGCGCCGACCACGCCGACCGGGGAGTCCTGGGCGCGCTCACCGCCGTTGAACGCGGCGTCCCACAGCCCGGGCACCTTCGACGGCACGGCGACCAGCGCCTCGGCGCCGTCCTCCATCATCTGGCCCATGCGGTCGACGGCCTGCGGGAAGCTCTGCTGCACCACACCCCTGGCCGGGGTGAAGCCGAGGAAGTTGGCCGTGACGTACTCGCCGGGGACGTACTGGCCGTCGTCGTCGATCTTCGTGACCTTGTTCCGGATCGGCTCGGCCGTCAGCGTGTGCCGTTCGCCGTCCCGCTCCACGGTGATCGTGACCTCGCCGGAGGCGTCCCGGATGAGCCGCTGGAGCTCCTGCCACCCGGCGACCTCCTGCCCGTCGTAGCCGACGATCTTGTCACCGGGGCGGAGCCCCGCGGCGTTGGCCGGGGTGTCCGGGGCGCCCTTCGGGCAGGTGTCGTCCTTCGCGTCCGCCGCGACGACGCACTGGGAGACGCTGGACACCGTCGTCGTGGTGGTGTTGATGCCGAACGTCAGCAGGACCCCGAGGAAGATCGCCACGGCGAGGACGAGGTTCATGAACGGCCCGGCGAACATGACGATGACACGCTTCCACGGCTTACGCGTGTAGAAGAGCCGCTTCTCGTCTCCGGGGCGCAGCTCCTCGTAGGCCGCCGAGCGGGCGTCCTCGATCATGCTCCGGAAGGGGGAGGTGGAGCGCTGCTGCACCTTCCCGTCCTCGCCGGGCGGGAACATGCCGATCATGCGGATGTAGCCGCCGAGCGGGATCGCCTTGATGCCGTACTCGGTCTCGCCCTTGCGCCGCGAGAAGATCGTCGGACCGAAGCCCACCATGTACTGCGGCACCCGGATGCCGAACAGCTTCGCCGTCGACAGGTGGCCCAGCTCGTGCCAGGCGATCGAGAACAGCAGGCCCAGGACGAAGACGACTATCCCGAGGACCGTCATGAGAGCCGTCATCACGTCCGGGCCTCCGCTGTCGTGGTCATGGCGCGTTGCGCCAGTTCGTCGGCGCGCCTTCGCGCCCACGCGTCCGCGTCGAGAACGGCCTCCAGCGTCAGGTGCTCACCCGACGGCCGACCGTGTTCCTCGACCACAGCGGCCACCGTATCCATGATTGCGAGGAACGGCAGCCTGCCCGCGAGGAACGCCTCGACACAGACCTCGTTCGCGGCGTTGTACACGGCGGGCGCGGTGCCGCCCAGCCCGCCCACGTGGGCGGCCAGCGGCACGGCGGGGAAGGCCTCCTCGTCCAGCGGGTAGAAGTCCCAGCTCATCGCCTCCGTCCAGGGGTAGACGGGCCCGGCGTCCGGCACCCGGCGCGGCCAGCCCATCCCGAGCGCGATCGGCAGCCGCATGTCGGGCGGGCCGCACTGCGCGAGCGTCGAGCCGTCGACGAACTCCACCATCGAGTGGATCGCGGACTGCGGATGGACGACGACCTGGATGCGGTCGAAGGGGATGTCGTAGAGGAGGTGCGCCTCGATCACCTCAAGACCCTTGTTGACGAGGGTCGCGGAGTTGACGGTGATGACCGGCCCCATCGCCCACGTCGGATGAGCCAGGGCCTCCTTCGGCGTGACGTCGGCCAGCTCCGCCCGGCTCCGGCCGCGGAAGGGGCCACCCGAGGCGGTGACGAGCAGCTTGCGCACCTCGGACCGCGCACCGCCCATCAGTGCCTGGAACAGCGCCATGTGCTCGGAGTCCACCGGCACGATCTGCCCCGGCTTGGCCACGGCCTTCACCAGCGGCCCGCCCACGATCAGCGACTCCTTGTTCGCCAGCGCCAGCACCCGGCCCGCCTCCAGCGCGGCCAGCGTCGGACGCAGGCCGATGGAGCCGGTGATGCCGTTGAGCACCGTGTGACACGGCGAGGCGGCCAGCTCCGTCGCCGCGTCGGGTCCCGCCAGCACCTCGGGGATCGGCACGCCCGAGCCGTACTCCGCCCGCAGCGCCTCCCGCAGCTCCGGTGCCTTGTCCGCCCGCGCGATGGCGACCGTGCGCACCTGGAGCCGGTGCGCCTGCCCGGCCAGCAGCCCGACCCGCCCCCCGGCGGCCGACAGACCCGTCACCCGGAACCGCTCCGGATTGCTCAGCACCACGTCGACGGCCTGCGTGCCGATCGACCCCGTCGACCCCAGGATGACGACATCCCGCGGTCCTTCTTCCGTACCGTCCCCCACCGGGTAGCTGACATGCGGGTCAGCGAGCATCTCCGTCATGGCCCTATTGTGTCCGCTTCCCGAGACACCGGGGACGGCCCCCCGGGCCGGGATCAGGCGGACCGGGGGCGGGCGGCGGCGGGCGGCTACGGAATGGGGCGGTGGAGGTTGTCCGCGGTGGCGGGGCCGGGCGTGGTGTCGGCGATCCAGGGGCCCTCGCTGCTGGGGTCGAGGATGCCCTCCTCCAGCCACGTGTAGGCGCCGTCGAGGACCCCCTTGACCACCTGGCGGTCGGCCTCGTCGGTGTTGTGCCACAGCCGGGCGAAGAGCTCGTCGACGCGGACGCGGGCCTGCCGGCAGAAGACGTCGGCGAGTTGGGCGGCCTCGCGGCCGTGGCCGCCCTCGCGCAGCCGGTCGGCGCGTACGCAGGCGGCGCTCATGGCGAAGAGTTCGGCGCCGATGTCGACGACGCGGCCGAGGAAGGACTGCTTCGTCTCCATCTTCCCCTGCCAGCGGGACATCGCGTAGAACGTCGAGCGGGCGAGCTTACGGGCGTGCCGCTCGACATAGCGCAGGTGGGGGGCCAGCGCGCCGAACTCCTGGTAGGAGCGGGGAAGCTGCCCGGGCCCGGTGACGAGCTGGGGCAGCCAGCGGGCGTAGAAGCCGCTGGCCCGCACCCCGGCCCTGGCCTTCTGGGAGACGTCCTTGCCCGGGTCGATCAGGTCACCGGCGACCTTGAGGTGCGCGTCCACGGCCTCGCGGGCGATGAGGAGGTGCATGATCTCCGTGGAGCCCTCGAAGATCCGGTTGATGCGCAGGTCGCGCAGCAGCTGTTCGGCGGGGACGCCGCGTTCGCCGCGGGCGGCCAGGGAGGCGGCCGTCTCGTAGCCGCGGCCGCCGCGGATCTGGACGAGCTCATCGGCCATGCGCCAGGCCATCTCGGACCCGAAGAGCTTGGCCAGGGCGGCCTCGATGCGGATGTCGTTGCGCTCCTCGTCGGCCAGCTGGGAGGAGAGGTCGAGGACGGCCTCCAGGGCGAAGGTCGTCGCGGCGATGAAGGAGATCTTCGCGCCGACGGCCTCGTGCCGGGCGACGGGCCTGCCCCACTGGACGCGGGCGGCCGACCACTCCCGGGCGACCTTCAGGCACCACTTGCCGGCGCCGGCGCAGACCGCGGGCAGGGAGAGCCGCCCGGTGTTGAGGGTGGTGAGGGCGATCTTCAGCCCGGCGCCCTCAGCGCCGATCAGGTTGGCCGCCGGGACCCGGACCCGGTGGAAGCGGGTGACGCCGTTCTCGATGCCGCGCAGCCCCATGAACGCGTTGCGGTGCTCGACGGTGATGCCCGGGGAGTCCGCCTCGACGACGAAGGCGCTGATGCCGCCCGGGTGCCCTTCCGAGCGGGGCACCCGCGCCATGACGACCAGCAGGTCCGCGATGACGCCGTTGGTCGTCCAGAGCTTGACGCCGTCCAGGACGTAGTGGTCGCCGTCGTCGGGCACGGCGGTCGTGGCGAGCCGGGCCGGGTCGGAGCCGACGTCCGGCTCGGTCAGCAGGAAGGCGGAGATGTCGTGCGTGGCGCAGCGGGGCAGGTAGCGGTCGCGCTGCTCCTGGCTGCCGAAGAGCTTGAGCGGCTGCGGGACGCCGATCGACTGGTGCGCGGACAGCAGCGCGCCCACGGCCGGGCTGACGGAGCCGACGAGGGCGAGCGCCTTGTTGTAGTAGAGCTGGCTGAGCCCGAGCCCGCCGTAACGGGGGGCGATCTTCATCCCCAGGGCGCCGATCTCGCGCAGCCCGTCCACCACGTCGTCGGGGATCCGGGCCTCCCGCTCGATGAGCGCACCGTCCACCTTCGTCTCGCAGAACCTGCGCAGCCGGGCGAGGAACTCCTCGCCACGGGCCACGGACTGCGCGTCGGGCTCGGGGTGGGGGTGGATGAGGTCGAGCCGGAACCGTCCGAGGAAGAGTTCCTTGGCGAAGCTCGGCCGTTGCCACTCCTGATCGCGGGCGGCCTCGGCCACGTCGCGCGACTCGCGCTCGGAGACGGTGCGCGGACCGGCGCCGGCCTGGGGGCTGGTGCTGGGGCTGGAGGGTTCGGCGGACATCGGCTCACCTCGTCGCATCGGGCGGTCGGGCCCGGTCGCCTACTGGCAGGTGCTACTGAGCCGTATGTACCCGATGGGGAGGATTCATACCAGATGGCGCGTCAGCGGTTCCGCCGCCGGAGTCGCCGGTGGCCCCACGGCGGTGCGCCGGGTCAGAGCGCCAGACCGGTGAGGACGAGGACGCGCTCGTAGGTGTAGTCCTCCATCGCGAAGCGCACGCCCTCACGGCCGACGCCGGACTGCTTCGCGCCGCCGTAGGGCATCTGGTCCGCGCGGTAGGAGGGCACGTCGCCGACGATGACGCCGCCGACCTCCAGCTCGCGGTGGGCCCGGAAGGCGGCCTGGAGGTCGTGGGTGAACACACCCGCCTGAAGGCCGTACTTGGAGTTGTTGACGGCGGCGAAGGCCTCCGCCTCGCCCTCGACCCGGGTGAAGCTCATGACCGGCCCGAAGACCTCCTCGCAGCCCAGCTGGGTGTCGGCGGGGACGTTCTCCAGGGCGGTGGGCGCGTAGGTGGCGCCGTCCCGCTTGCCGCCGGTGAGCAGCCGGGCCCCGGCGTCCACGGCCTCCTGCACCCAGGACTCCACGCGCTGCGCGGCCGCCTCGCTGACCAGCGGGCCGACGTCGGTGGCCGGGTCGGAGGGGTCACCGGTGTTGAGGGCCTCGATGGCCGCGACCACGCGCGGCACGAGCCGGTCGTAGACGGCGGCGTCGGCGATGACGCGCTGCACGGAGATGCAGGACTGGCCGCCCTGGTAGTTGGAGAAGGTGGCGATGCGCTGGGCCGCGAAGTCCAGGTCGGCGTCGGAGGCGTAGTCGCCCAGGACGACGGCCGCGCCGTTGCCGCCGAGCTCCAGCGTGACGCGCTTGCGCGGCACGGAGTCCAGGATGGCGAAGCCGACGGGCTCGGAGCCGGTGAAGGAGATGATGGGCAGCCGCGGGTCCTGGACGAGGGCGGGCATCTTCTCGTTGGCGACCGGCAGGACGGACCACGAGCCGGCCGGGAGGTCGGTCTCGGCCAGCAGCTCGCCGAGGACCAGCCCGGACAGGGGGGTCGCGGGGGCGGGCTTGAGGATGATCGGGGTGCCGACCGCGATGGCCGGGGCGACCTTGTGCGCGCACAGGTTCAGCGGGAAGTTGAACGGGGCGATGCCGAGGACGGGGCCGTGCGGGAAGCGCCGGGTGAGCGCGAGGCGGCCGGTGCCGCCGGCGTCGGAGTCCAGGCGCTGCGCCTCGCCGCCGTTGAAACGGCGGGCCTCGTCGGCCGCCCAGCGGAAGACGGAGACGCAGCGGGCGACCTCGCCGCGGGCCCATTTGATGGGCTTGCCGTTCTCGGCGCTGATCAGCTCGGCGATCTCCTCGGCGCGCTCGCCGAGGCGGCGCACGACGTGGTCGAGCGCGGCGGCCCGGATGTGGGCCGGGGCGGCGGAGAACTCGGGGGCGACGGCGGTGGCGGCGGCCACCGCCTCCTCGACCTGGGCGTCGGTGGGCACGCTGACCCGGCCGACGGTCCGGCCGTCCCAGGGGGAGGTCACCTCGAAGGTGTCGTCGCCGGTCGCCTTTCGGCCGGCGAGCCAGAACGGGTGCGTGGAAGTCGCGTCAGTCACTGCGATTACCGGCCTTCCGGATCGTGGTCGCTTGGGGTCGTTCAGGTGCTTCATGGCCACGTTAGGGGCAGTGTGCCGGGGTGTGTCTTGTCCGCCGCGTAGCAGTGATGCCTCGTGTCGCTACGAATCGTCAGAGGTGTCCGGGACGGGGCGTCCGGGGCCGGGCGGGACGGCGCGCGGCGCGCCGGGAAGCGGTCGGTCGGAGCTGGAAGCGGTCAGTCGGGGCGGGTGTCGCTCGCCTTGAGGGCGAGCCACAGCTCCATGCGGGCGTCCGGGTCGTCCAGGGAGCGGCCGAGGATCTCCTCGACGCGACGCATCCGGTAGCGCAGGGTGTGCCGGTGGACGCCGAGGTCGGCCGCGGCCGCGTCCCACTGACCGTGCCGGGACAGCCACGCCCGCAGCGAGGCCACGAGATCACCGCGCCCGCTCGCGTCGTGTCGGCGCAGCGGGCGCAGCACGCCGTCGGCGAAGGCGCGGACGGCGTCGTCGGCGAGCAACGGCAGCACGGAACCGGCGGCCATCTCCTCGTGCTCGACGAGCGGCACGCCGCGCCGCCGGGCGACGGACAGGGCCTGCTCGGCCTGTCGGCCGGCGTTCGGGGCGCCGTCGAGGCCGGTCGCGGCCGACACCCCGGCGGTGAGGGCGGACTCCCCCACCGCCGCGAGGTGCCCGCGGAAGGCGTCGAGGGCCGCTCCGCCGTCGGCCGCCAGCAGCTGGAGGCGGTCCCCCTCGGGAACGGCGAGGACGGATTCGCCCCGGCGGGCGGCGGCCGACTCCACGGTCTCGGCCAGCACCTCCAGCGCCCCGAGCTCCGCCGGGCGGCTCCGGCCCGGGCCGAAGGACGCCGCCGCGCGCCCCGGCGCGCTCTCCTGGGCGACGGCGAACCGCAGCGGGACGTCGAACAGCCCGCCGTAGAGCGTCCCGGCCACCGCGCGGGCGTGCTCCGCCTCACCGGCGGCGAGCATCCGCAGCACCGCGCCCCCGAGCCGCTGCTCGGCCTCGCGCAGTGCCCGGGAGCGTTCCGTGGTGAGGGTGAGGAGAGCGACAGCGGAGTTGACGGCGTAGCGCTCGGCGGTGCCGGGAGGCGCGTCGGTGCCGACGGCGAGGACGGCCCGGGTGCGCCGCGAGCCGCCGACGGACTGGAGCTCGACCCGGTCGTCGCCGTCGGCGCTCACCACGGCGCTGGCGGGGGCGGGCCGCTCCCGGAGCCGTTCGACGTCGGCGGTCAGCCGAGCGGCGCGGCGCTTGGCCCAGGACGGGGCCGCGGCCACCAGCGTCCCGGAGACGTCGAAGAGCGCGGCCCAGCCGCCGACGTGTGCGGCGAGGCGGGAGAGCAGGGCGGTGGGGCCCTCGGCCGACAGCGCGGCCCGGGTCAGCTCGCGCTGGGCCTCGAAGCCCGCGGTCACCGAGCGGTACTGGTCGGCGGCGATGGCGGCCGACACGGCCTTGGTGATCGCGATGAACGGGGTGCGCCGCGGGACCTCCAGCAGCGGGAAGCCCGCGGCCCGGGCGGCCTCCACCAGGGCCTCGGGCACGTGCTCGTAGTTGACGCCCGCGGCGAAGCCGAGACCCACGACGCCCGCGTCGACGAGCCGCCGCACGTAGGCGCGCATCGCGGCCGGGTTCTCGGCGTCCAGCTTCATCGCCGTGACGAGCAGCAGCTCGCCGCCGTCCAGGTAGGGCACCGGGTCGGTCAGTTCGCTGACCTGGGCCCAGCGCACCGGGACGTCCAGCCGGTCGGCGCCGGCGAGCACCTTCAGCTTCAGGGCGGAGTGCTGGACGAGCGAGGTGAGCGTGGGCTGCATGGCGCGGAACCGATCGGGCTGGAGCTGGGGACTTGGCCGCACGGTAGTGCGGCACCATCCGACTCTGCCTCAGCGTACAGCTCAGCGCGGGGGTGCGCCGCCGCCCAGCCGGGCCAGCAGCGGGGGGCTGGCCTCGCCGGAGACGCTGGTCAGCGAGAGCACCGCGTGACCCGGGGGCACCTGGTGGGCGAGGTCGGACGCCGACCAGCGCTCGCGCCGCACCTTGCGGACGGTGACCGAGGTGGTGGTGGCCCGGACGCCGGTGAAGGCGGTCCGCACGGCGCGCAGGGCGCGCTTGAGGGTGCCGCCGGAGAAGTCCGGGTTGCGGGTGACGTCCTCCGTCTCCACCCAGTCCTGGCCCCAGGCCCGGGCGAACACCTCGCCGTCCCAGGTGGTGACGCCGGACAGGGCGATCTTGCAGCCGACGGTCCCGATGAGGGCGGCCCGCAGCGCCTCGGGCACGTCGTCCAGGGTGCGCAGGGCGAGGACGGCACCGGCGCCCGCCGAGCGCAGCTGCCGCAGGCCGCGCACGGACTCGGCGGTGATGGTGTGCTCGGCGTCGTCGAGCACGAGGCAGGCGAACAGCGAGCGGTCGGTGCGGTCGGTGACGCCGGCGGTGAACTGGGCCAGCACCAGGCGGGAGAGGATGCGGGACGCCTCGGCGTGGCCGCGCTCGGGCAGGTCGATGCGGACCCGCAGCGGGTGCTGGAGGGTGCGCAGGGAGAAGGGCCGCGGCCCCCGTCCGTGGGGGGCTTCGCCACTGCCGAAGAAGCCCTCGAAGGCCGGGCGCAGCAGGACGGCGAGCCGGTCGGCCAGCAGGGTGCCGACATCGCCGGGGCGGCCCGCCTGGCGGGCGCGGGCGTCCAGCTCCCGCTGCTGCCCGAACTCCGCCGCGGCGTCGAGTGCTTCCCGGAGCGCGGCGACGGCGACGGCGTCCCCGTCCAGCAGGTCGCGCAGCTCGCGCAGAGCGGGGAAGCGCCCGTGGGCGGCCTGGTGGGGGCCGAGGAGCTGGGCGAGGGCGGCGGTGGCAGCGCGCCGGTCGGCGGCGTCGGGCCCGAGCAGGGCCTCGGTGAGCAGGGCGGCGGCCTCGTCCGGGTCGGTGGTGCCGCCGTAGGGGTCGAGGTCGTGGGTGGAGCGCGGGTCGCCGAGACGGACGACGACGTCGAAGGCGTCGTCCGGCCCGAGGGCGGCGCGGGCGGTGCCGACGGCGACGACGGCGGCCTGTCCGGAGAGTGCCTGCAGGCACAGGGCCTCCACCGCCGGGCGCACGATCCGGCCCGTCTTGCCGGAGCCGGGCGGCCCCACGGCCAGCAGCGAGGTGCCCAGCAGGTCCGGGCTGAGGGCGAGCGCGCAGGCGCGGTGGCGGTAGGGGTTGCGGCGGTCGTCGAGGGCGGCGCCGATGCGGACCTGGCCGGTGAGCAGATCGTGGGTGGCGGTGCGCACGGACAGGTCGCGGGCGCCGGAGGGGTGGCGGAAGGCCGCCGCGCCGTGCTCCAGCACGGCCTCGGCGAAGGCGGGCAGGGCCTCGGGGCGGGAGCGGACGCCGCGCCAGACGCGCTCGATGCGGACGAAGTCCAGGTCGCTCGCCCGGCCCGCGCGGACCTCCGCGGTGAGCCGTTCGGCGGGCTCGACCAGCCCGGCCGTACGCAGCTCGGGCCACTCCTCCAGGACGGCGCGCGGGTCGCGTTCGGGCATCGGCTCCCAGGGGCGCGCGCGCTCCTCGTCCGCCCGCCGTCGCCACAGCCGCCGCCAGCCGCCGGCCTGGGCGGCGAGCAGGAGCAGCAGCAGCGTGTACAGGACGTAGTAGACGTTGTAGGAGACGACGTAGGCCGTGGTCTGCACCGGCTCCTGCCAGCTCTGCGGAGTGAGCCAGTCCAGCGGGGCGAGCCAGAACGTCCAGCCGCCCTCGCTGAAGGAGAGCACCCACACGACGACGGCGGCCACCAGGGCCCACAGCGCGCGGCGGTGGGGGCGCAGGGCGCCGCAGACCCGGGTGAGGGCCTCGCCGCGGCGCCGCCAGGGCTCGCTGGCGTAGCGCCGCCACACCGCGGGCCAGCGGCCGTAGCGTCCGGCGAGCCAGACAACGGGGATGAGCACCAGGGTGTGGACGGCGTAGAAGAGCAGCGTGATCTGGAACTGCCCGTAGCCGCCGTGCATGACCCAGGAGTCGGGCAGCGCGGCGTACACCCAGGAGACGAACGGCAGGTACTCGTTGATGCTGAGCGAACCGACGAGGAGCGCGCACAGCAGCGCGAGCAGCGCGCCGCCGAGGAGCTGGCGCTCGGGGAGTTCCTCCGGTTCCTCGGCGGGGCGGGGCGTGTGGCCGTACCGCCAGATGCCGGGGCCGGCCTCGGGGCGGGGGGCGCGCAGCCAGGCCACCAGGGGGGCGAGCGCCGGTGGCGCCTGCCGGGGCATGGGGGGCGCGGCCGGGCGCCGGGGCACCGCCACGGGCCCGGCGCCGGGCGCG
>NZ_JABLSI010000082.1 GCF_019303475.1 Streptomyces sp. JJ38 | reverse complement strand
CAGGGCCCCCGAGCCGCCGCCGCGCACCGCGCCCGCCGACGCCCCGCCGCCGCGGCGGGCGGACGGGCCCGCGGACCTGATCCGTCAGGGCCTCGGCTGGCGCGCCGCCCTGGACGCCACGCGGCACGCGCGGTCTGACGGGCCTGCGGCCGCGGGTCTTCAGGGGGCGAGCAGGGGACCGAAAGTCTGACGTCCGATCTCCTCGGCGCGCTCCTGGCCGACGGTCCGGCCGGGAACCTCGGGGTGCTCCTCGGCCCAGGCCCGCGCGGAGGCGGCGGACGCGAAGAAGTTCAGCGCGTCGCAGCAGGCCGTGGCCGCGGGACCGCCGCCCGGGCGTTGACCGACGAAGACGACCGCGTCCCGGGGCGCCCAACGCGTTGTCCCGCGTGCGGTGGTGACGGTGACAGGCTCGCCGGTGACCGGGTCCGTGGAGGAGATCACCACGTCCGCGTCCAGCATCGCGGGGATGCCGAGCGCGTCGATCGCGCACATCGACCACACCTCCTCCGCGCCGCCGTCGATCCGTACCCGGTGGCGGGTGGGCACGGCGGAGAAGGGGTAGGCGGCGCGGGTCGTCCCGGCCTCGTCCAGGGTGAGGAAATCCTCGGCGGCCAGGTCGGCCAGCACCTCCCGGGCGGTGCGGCCCGCACCGGCGGCGGCGGGTTCGAGCGACTCGGGCCCCGGGGCCTCCCCGGTGGCGGCGAAGTGCCGCAGGACCGCCTGGTGCACGGCCCGCAGGCCGCGCTCGGCCGGGGCGCGGCGTCCCCGGCCACCCCGGCCGACGACGTCGAGGGCTTCCGCGTCGCAGCAGTCGTCCGGTGAGGCCGACTCCGGTGAGGCCGACTCCGGCGCGGCGGGCTCCGGCGCGGCCGACTCCGGCCGGTTCGCTCCGTCGAGCGCCTCGCGCAGGGCGGCCACGCTCGGGGCCCCGGCCAGGGTGCCGTCCGTCCCCCGGTACACCCGGCAGGCGACGCCCGGCACCGCGTCGGCCGGGGCGAACGGGTCCACGCCGTCGAGCAGGATCGTCGGTGAGCCGGTCATGCCGCGCGCGGCGGCCTGCTCCTGTTCGTGGACCTCCACCAGCTCCACCTGCGCGGAGCGTCCCGCCAGGGCCGTGCTGACCCGTTCCAGGGCCAGCGGGGCGTGCGGGCACTCCGGCACCGCGAGCACCGTGATGCGCATGTCGCGCCTCCTCTCGGGCTGGTCGTCCTGCCCGGACGGTAAACCTTCCAGTGCGATGGAGGGTCAAGGCGTAACCTGGAGGCATGCGCATCGGCGACCTCGCGGCGGCCAGCGGACTGACGACCAAGACCATCCGCTTCTACGAGCAGGCCGGTCTGCTGCCCGCCCCGCCGCGCACCCCCGGCGGCTACCGCGACTACCCGGAGCGGACCCTCGCCCGGCTGGCCTTCGTCCGCAACGCCCAGACGGCCGGACTCACCCTCGCCGAGATCCGCTCCGTCCTCACCCTGCGCGACGATGGCAAGGCGCCCTGCGCACACGTCATTGCGCTGATCGGGCAGCGGCTCGACGACGTCGAACGCCGCCTGGACGAGCTGGCCAGGACCCGTGACGAGCTGCGCGGCCTCGCCCAGCGCGCCGCAGCCACCGATCCGGGTGCCTGCGCCGAGGACGACATCTGCACCATCCTCACCGCGCCCGGGGCCTGAGCACGAACCGCGCGGACCGTCAGCCGCCCCGGCGGGTGTTGAGCCGGGCGGCCTGGCGGGTGAGGTGGTCGCGCTCGGCGAGGTTGGACGCCTGCCGCGCGGCCTCGGCGTACAGGCGTGCCGCCGTCGCGAGGTCGCCGGCGCGCTCGTGGAGGTACGCCGAGGCCGCCGCGTGACGGGGCAGGGAGCCGTCGAGCTCCGAGAGCGCGGCCAGCCCGGCGCGCGGCCCGTCGGCCTCGCCGACGGCCACGGCGCGGTTGAGCCGGACCACGGGGCTGTCGGTCAGCCGGGCGAGCTCGTCGTACCACTCGACGATCTGCACCCAGTCGGTCTCCCCGGCGGTCCGCGCGTCGGCGTGGAGTGCCGCGATGGCGGCCTGGGCCTGGAGCTCGCCCAGCCGGTCCCGGGCGAGAGCCGACCGCAGGATCTCGATGCCCTCGGCGATCAACCCGGTGTCCCAGCGGGCGCGGTCCTGCTCGGCGAGCGGCACCAGGCTGCCGTCGGGCGCGGTCCGGCTGGGGCGCCGGGCGTGGTGGATCAGCATGAGGGCGAGCAGCCCCGCCACCTCGGGGTGGTCGATGACGGCGTGGAGCTGCCGGGTGAGCCGTATGGCCTCGGCGGCGAGGTCGACGTCGCCGGAGTAGCCCTCGTTGAAGACCAGGTAGAGGACGCGCAGGACGGTGGCGACGTCCCCGGGCTGGTCGAACCGCGCCCGGGAGACGGTGCGCTTGGCCCGGCTGACGCGCTGCGCCATCGTCGCCTCGGGCACCAGATAGGCCCGGGCGATCTGGCGTGTCGTGAGCCCGCCGACGGCCCGCAGCGTGAGCGCCACCGCCGACGACGGCGTCAGCGAGGGATGCGCGCACAGGAAGTAGAGCTGGAGCGTGTCGTCCACGCCGGGCACGGGCCCGGGCGACGGTTCCTCGTCTACGCGGTCCTCACGCCGACGGCGGGCGGCGTCCGCCCGCGTCGCGTCGAGGAACCGGCGCCAGGCGACGGTGACCAGCCAGCCCTTCGGGTCGCGCGGTGGCTCGTCCGGCCAGACGCGGACGGCCTCGACCAGCGCGTCCTGGACGGCGTCCTCGGCCGCCGCGAAGTCGGCTCCGCGGCGGACGAGGATCGCGAGCACGCTCGGCGTGAGGCTTCTGAGCAGTGCCTCGTCCATCGGTGACGTCATTCCGTGATCGTGGGCGGCGTGCTGAGGAACGGGCGGACCTCCAGCCACTCGTGGATCGGCTCGCCCCCCGCGCCCGGGGCCGCCGACAGCTCGCCGGCCAGCTCGACGGCGCGCTCGTAGGTGTCGACGTCGATGATCATCCAGCCGGCGATCAGGTCCTTCGTCTCGGCGAACGGTCCGTCGGTGACCGGCGGACGCCCCTCGCCGCCGTACTGGACCCAGGCCCCCTCGGGGGCGAGCGCCTGACCGTCCACGAACTCGCCGGTCTTCGTCAGCCGGTCCGCGAAGTCCTGCATGTACTGGACGTGCGCCGAGATCTCCTCCGGCGTCCACTGGTCCATGGGCACGTTGTTCACCGGGTCCGGAGCGCCGCGGTAGTGCTTGAGCAGCAGGTACTTGGCCATCGTTCTCTCCTCGGTGGTGGTACGGCCCATTCTGGCCGCGCTCACCCCTGGGACGGAGCGGGCCACGGGGTTTCGACATCACCGGCCGAGATTCTTTTCGTGCTGTGGCGGACGAACCGGAGGGCGCCCGCCTCACCGGCCCGGGACGGCGCGCCCGGCCGCCCGCCGCGTTCGGCCCCCGCCGCGTTCGGCCCGCGCCGCGTTTCGGCCCCCGCCGCGTCCGGTCACCCGCCGCGTCCGCCCGGCTGAAGGCGTCGATAGCCTTCAGGGTGTCGTCGAGCACGGAGGGGAAGGCAGCGCGGATGGCCACGGGGTCCCGGGTGGAGCGCGTCTGGCGGAATGTGGCCGTGCCGGTCTTCGGCCCGGTCCTGGCCAGTTCGGCGGTAGTCGGCGCGAGCCTCGGGCTCGCCGCCAGCAGTCCCTTGGTGGGACTCCCCCGCATTCTGGGCCTGGCTCTGACGGGGGTCGCGCTGCTGCTGCCCCTCGTCGCGCTCTTCGTCTTGGCCAGGCTCGACACGTCCGGTTGGGGCGGGGGCGGTTTCTTCCTCGGGGTGGGGCTGATGGCCTCGCTGGTCGCGACGGGGGTCGGCCACACCACCGCCGAGGACTGGGTGCTCACCGTGCGCGGGGAGACGACACGCGCCCGGGTCGTCGACTACTTCCCCGGTGGACGGGTGGGCACAGGAGCCCAGGCCCACGACGCCGACGCCTGGTGCAAGCTGGCCACGGCGGAGGGCGAGCCCATCGAGCCCAAGCTTGACGAGTCGCGGGGCTGTCGGGGAGGCAGCCGGGTCGACGTCCTCTACGACCCGTGGGGCAGCGCGCGTCCGCGCACCGACGAGCCCAAGGTGTACGACACGTTCGTTCTGGTCGCCTCCGCCATCGCGGTCGGCTGCGGAAGCCTCCTGGGCTGGGGCGCCGTCTACGACCGGCGGCGAAAGCTGGCCCGCAAGCGGGAACTGGAGCGGCGCCGGGCCGAGCAACACGGCAGGCGGGGCACCTGAGACGACGCGGGCAGCGACATGACGCGGGCGGCATGACGGGCCGCATGACCCAACTCGCAGAAGGCCAGGCAGAGCAGGCTACGACACCCATCGGCGCGGACGCCCTGCGCGCCCTTTCCGAGGGCCACCACGCCCGGACCGTACGTCCGTTGAAGAAACTCAACGGTTTGAACGACGTGAACGGCTCCGAAGTCTCCGGCCACTTGGTGAAGCCCTACGCGAAGGCCAAGGCCGAAGCCGAAAGCGATGGCGATGGCGGTGGCAGGGGCCGCGGATACGGCACGCCCGGCCGGCCTGTCGGACGTCGCCCGGCTGGCAGCCGAGCACGCCGCGTACGAGCAGGCCCCGCCCCCGCACCCACGGCGGGTTCCGTCGCCCACCCGTCACGTATACAGAGCGCGGGGGCCCTTCAGCTTGCGGATCGCGTGGTCGGTGTACATGGCGACGACGGTCGGAACCCAGGCCGCGTGGGTGACCAGGTGGAGGGTCGAACGCTCCGCCCACGGGACGGCCAACAGCAGCACCGCCCCCGTCAGACACCAGGCGGCGGAGAGCGGGGCGCTGCGGACGAGCCACGAGCGGCGGCAGAGCAGACGCATACTGCGCCAGGCACCCGACGGCATGCGGCGGAACGTCAGCCAGCAGCACAGGGAGACGACCGCCGTGATGACGGCCAGCGCGTACATCCGAGTGCCCAGCGGGGCCGGGAGGGACGCCGGGGCGTCACCGGTCGCGAAGACGCGGGCGGCCAGGATGGCGGGCAGCAGGCAGGCGAGGGCGATCCAGCGGGTCCTGCGCAGCAGGCGGTGGAGGCGGCCGTCGATGTTGCTGCGCAGCGCCGCGTCGCCGGGGTTCTCGCCGACGAGGCGCATCTCCTCGCTGGTGATGTCGGTCAGCCGCTTCAGCCGCTCACTGCCCTGGAGCGCGACAAGGTTGGCACGGGCGGTGGCGTTGTGCGGGTCGAGACGCAGGACTTCCTCGAAGGCGCGCACAGCCCCGGGACCGTCCTTGCGCCGGGCCAGGATCAGGCCCGACTCGAAGTGCCCCATGTAGTTGTCCGGTTCGGCCCGGACAGCCTCCTGAGCGGCGGCGAGGGCCTCCTCCTGGCCGTCCTCCGCAACCTGCAGTGCTCGGGCGAGCATGACGTGGGACATCGCGCGCTCCGGCGCCAGACGCACTCCCTCGCGGGCGGCCGTGACGGCGGCGGGATACTGCCGTGCGTCGAAGAACGCCCTGCTCAGCACGTGGTAGCCCGGTGCGTACTGCGGATCGGCCTTGACAGCCTCCTGAGCGGCGAGCAGCCCCGCGGCCAGCTCGCCCTGGTACAGGCGGCAGCGGGAGAGCTCGAACCAGGCGACAGCCGAGTCCGGGTGGTCCGCCACGAGCCGGCTGAGGATCTCGGCCGCCGGCTCGTACCGGCCCACGTCCACGAAGGCCCGGCACCGGTCGACCATGACGCCGAACGCGTCGGGCACGTTCCCGCTCATACGAGTTTCCGCCGCTTCAGGTAGGCGAGGAGGTCGTCGTACGTACCGCCCTCGTTGGCGTACAGGGCAACGTTGCGGGCCGCCGAGAACCACGCCTCCGCAGAGGGGCGCAGCTCCTTGGCCGCGGCCAGCAGGTCCGGCATGCCGATCATCCGGGTCTCGCCGGTGCGGACGGAGTCCATGAGCGCGCGCTCGGCCGCCGTCTCGCAGACGTGGGCGAGATCGGCACCGGAGAAGCCGTCCGTCCGGCGGGCGAGCTTCGCGAGGTCGACGCCTGCGACCGGCCGGTCGTTGAGGTGGTAGCGCAGGATCGCCTCGCGGGCGGGTTGGTCCGGCGGCAGGACCAGCAGCGTCCTGTCGAGGCGCCCGGGGCGCCGCAGGGCGGTGTCGACGTCCCAGGGGTGGTTCGTGGCGGCGAGAACGAAGACGCCCTCGTTGCCGCCGGAGACGCCGTCCAGCTCGGTGAGGAGCTGGTTCACGGTGTTCCGCAGGCCGCTGTGCTGCACACGGCTGCGCTTGGCTCCGAGCGCGTCCAGCTCGTCCAGGAAAACGACACAGGGCGCGCTGCGGCGTGCGGCAGCGAAGATGTCCCGCAGGTTGCGCTCTGAGGAGCCGATCCACATGTCCAGGACGTCGCTGAGCGAGATGTTGACGAAACCGGCGCCCAACTCCCCCGCCACCGCGCGGGCCAGGAACGTCTTGCCGCAGCCCGGGGGACCGTAGAGCAGCAGCCCGCCGCGCAGGTTCTTGCCGTACAGCCTGCGCAGCTCGGGGTTGCGCATGGGGGCGAGGAAGGCCGCCTCCAGCCGGTCCTTGACCTCCTGCATACCGCCGACGTCAGCCAGGCGGACCACGCCCGGCCCCTCGACGTCCCACGCTTCCGTGTCCCCGGGGTCGTCGGCGCCGTCCGCCCGCAGGGGTTGTGCCGACCGGGGCGGCATCGGCTCCTCCGGCTCCTCGGGGGTGTCCGTCACGAAGCGGGGTGGCAGGACATCGGCCACCTCATCCTCGGCCAGCTTCCAGTCGAAGCCGCTCTTGCCGGTCCCCGCGTCGTGCCCGGCAGCGCCGATCGCGGGTTGCGCACCGTCGGCGGCGGGTACCGGTGGAGCGGGAGCGGACGCCGGGGGCTCCACGGGCGGCGGCTCCACGGGCGGCGCCCCCACGGCACGGGTCATCAGCGCCCGCGCCGAGCCGTCGTCCGGCGCATGCTGGAGAGCCACCGCCACCTCCGCGACGGCTTCACTGGCGCGGCCCGCGGCGAGCAGCAACTCCGCGAGGTGCAGGCGCAGCGGAACGTCATCCGGCGCGGCCGCTACGGCTCCGCGCAGACTCTGTATCAGCGGCGAGTCTTCCGTCATGCCCCCACCCTAAGCAGGCGGAGGCCGCCGCACCGCCCTCCAGGGGGCCGGCACCGGGCCGCCCGCGCGCCCCGCTCGCGCCGCGTCGTCGTCACAGGACGGCCTCCACCTCGTCCGTGAGTTCCCGGAGCCGCCGCTGGCTCGCCCGCACGCGCCGGCCAGAACTCCGCGTAGTGACGCAGGATCCTCATGCTCATCCATCTTCTGTCGAGGACTGCGCGATGGGCAGGAACGTGCGCCAGTACCCGGCGTCGAAGACCTTCGGCTCCTGTCCCCGCGGGCGAGTGGGTGGGGAGACGCACGTCACTATCCCGGACTGTCACACCGGGCGGCGCCGAAGCGTCAGGTGGGTGTAACCGTTCACCTCGGCACGGGAGTTCGCCATGGAAGCCCGTTTGAACCTCTTCAACAGCCCGATCGCCAACAAGGCGCTGAGGCCCCTCGTCACGTCCGGCCAGGTGATCCACGACTCGACCCTTCCGGCGGCGACACAGGAGCTGGTGAAGATCCGCGCCAGCCAGATCAACGGCTGCGGCTTCTGCACCGACATGCACACCAAGGAGGCCATCGCCGCGGGGGAGACCTCGGTGCGCCTCCACCTGGTCGCGGCCTGGCGCGAGGCCACGGTGTTCACCGAGGCCGAGCGCGCCGCGCTGGAGCTGACGGAGCAGGGCACCCGGATCGCCGACGCGGCCGGCGGGGTGACGGACGAGGCCTGGGCCAACGCCGCCGAGCACTACGACGAGGAGCAGCTCGCGGCCCTCGTGTCCCTGATCGCCGTCATCAACGCCTTCAACCGGCTCAACGTGCTCGTCCGCCAGCCCGCGGGCGACTACCAGCCCGGGCAGTTCGGGTAACCCCTGCACGTCCGCACGGCGTTCAGCGTGCGGCGGCGTCGGCGAGGATCGCCTCCAGCCGTGCCCGGCACTCGGCCACGAAGGCCGGGTAGGTGTGCCGGTAGTAGGCGATCCCGCTGACGCCGACCCCGATCGCCCAGGCGCGGGCGCGGACCCAGGTCGCGTCGTCGAGATCGAGGGCGTTCCAGTAGGCGCGGCGCGCGTCGGGCGGCAGGTCCCAGACGGTGGCGTGCTCGGCGTCGGGGAAGCCGACGGAGAGGGCGCCGAAGTCGATGACGGCGTGCAGCCTGCCGTTCCGCACGAGGAGGTTGGTGGGCTTGAGGTCCCCGTGAAGCCACACGTGGGGCGCGGAGGGCTCGGGCAGGGCCAGGGCCTCCCGCCACAGCCGCTCCAGGGTGTCCACGTCGAGCTCCGCGCCCTCGGCCGTCCGGCAGTCCGCGAACGAGACGCCGAACGCCTCGTCGCACGGCCGCAGGCCGCCTCCGCGGTACCAGCTCAGGTCGTCCGCGCGCCTGGCGCCCATGAGCTCGACGGCGTGGAGTTCCCGCACCGTGGCCGCGAGGTCGGCCCCGAAGCCCGTCCAGTCGGAGACGGTGTCCGGGCCCGGCTCCTCGCCGTCGATCCAACGGAGGACGGACCAGGCGACGGGGAAGGCGTCGGTGGGGGTGCCGGCGTGCACCGGTTCGGGGACGGCACAGGTGAGGAAGGGCGCCAGCCGGGGCAGCCACCGCTGCTCCTTGCCCACGGCCCGCCCGTTGTCGGGGGTGCGCGGGAGCCGGACCAGCAGGTCGTCGCCGAGCCGGTACAGGGTGTTGTCCGTCCCCGAAGCGGCGGGCGCCAGCGGCAGCCCGGCCCACTCCGGGCGCTGGGCCGCCAGCAGCGACCTGACGAGCGCCTCGTCGACCGCGATCTCGTTCTGGTGAAGCGTCACGGCGGCAGTGTCACCCGGGAGGCGACACGCTCGCCACGGGATTCCGTCGGCGTCGACGTCTGCGGGGCTCCAGAGGATGTCAGGGGGCGGGAGGTGTGGAAGTCCCGAGCGGGACGGACCGCCCCTGCTGACGGCGGCCGTGGAGCGGGGTGAGCCCGGTCAGAAGTCGACGCGGGCGTGGTCGTCGACGCGGCCCACCGACTCCTGGGCGAAGCGGTGCTTGTAGTCCTCGCGGATCTTCTCGATGGCCGCGTCCTTCCCGGCGGCCTCGTGCGCCGGATACAGCAGGGTGATGTCGTAGGAGCGCTCGCGGGAGATGGTGCCGTCCTGGTTGCGCCACTGACCGGAGAGTTCGTCGACGCTCAGGCCCGCGGGGAAGCGTGGGGAGACGACCTCGTTGACGAACTCTTGGAACTGCCCTTCGGTGACGTCGGGGCCGCCGTCGGGGCGGGCGGTGCCGAACAGCAAGTGGGTCTCGACGTAGGCGGCGTTCGGGGCGGCCTGGGCGGGGTCCGCGGTGAGGCCGTCCAGGATGGTGGGAGTGGCGGCGCCGGAGAGGGCGGCGCAGACGGCGACGACGGCGAGGCGCATGCGGTGCCGGGAAGGATTCATACCGGCATGAACCGCGTTGCACCGGTATGAGTTACGCGTCCAGCAGGACGGCGGCCGCGCCCGCGGGGCCGACCGGGCTCGGGGCGGCGGCGCGGGCCGTGCCGCGTGGGCGCCGGTCGAGGGGCCCGCTGGGGCGGGCCGACGGGTACGTTGGTTCGATGGGCGACCAGCGGGGTGCGGTGAAGCGGGGCACGTGGGAGACGGTGGCGGTGGCCGTCGCGCTCGTGGTGGCGTTGCCGGTCGCCGTCTGGTGGCTCGTGGGGCAGCGGGACTACGAGGGGCTGCCGGAGAGTGAGCTGGACTACGCCGTCCGGCCCTGGGACATCGATCCGACCGTGGAGTTCGCCGTCGGGCTGAACGCGCTGCTGATCGCCGTCGGGGCCGCGGCGCTGCTGGTCGCCTGGAGCCGTACGCGTCGGCTTCCCCTGTACTGGTGGTCCGCCGTCGGGCCGCTGCTGGCGGCGGGTGTCGTCGCGGCGCTCGGACACCGGGTCCTGACGGCCGGAACCGTGGGGGCCAACATCGGCGCCGGGCTGGTGGCGGTCCTCGGTACGACGCTCGTCCTGGTGCTGCTCGCGGTGGGGCTGGGGCGCGGGCTGTACCTGCTGCGCAGGCCGCCCCGGTGACGGCGCCACCTCGGGCGGGGGCGCGGCGCCCGGACCGGCGCCGGGAGCCGGGGTCCGGCTGGCGGCTGGCGGCTGGCGGTAGGCGGTAGGCGGTAGGGAAAACCCCACCGCCGCTCACTGAGGAACCCCATGGCGGCTGGTCAGCGGGGGCAGGCAGGCTTGGGTCATGAGCCTGAGTCCCGACGCCACGGTGCAGAACGACGCCGGGCATACCCTGCCGCCGCCGCGTGCGCCGCTGAGCGCGCAGACGTGGCGGGAGATCGCCCATCTGCTGCTCAACTTCCCCGTGGCCGTCGTCGCCTTCGTCTACGTGTCGGTGTGGCTGTACGTCGGGGTGCCGCTGACGATCACGGTGATCGGGCTGCCCCTTCTGGCGGCAGGGCTGCTGGGCTGCCGCCAGCTGGGGAAGCTGGAGCGGGCGCGGGCCAGGCTGCTGCTCGACGTCCACGTGCCGGAGCCGACGCCGCTGCGGCCGCGCACGCACGGGGGCTTCGCCCCGTGGCTGTGGGCGACGCTGAAGGACCCGGTGGGCTGGCGGCACGCCCTGTACGCGACGATCCGGCTGCCCTGGGGGGTGGCGACGTTCACGATCACCTTCACGGCGCTGTTCGTGGGCTGGCCGGTGCTGCCGTGGCTGGCCCGCGGGCTGTCGAACGTGGACCGGGCACTGGTGCGGGTCCTGCTCGCGCCGTCGGACGAGCTGGAGCGGCGCATCGCGGAGCTGGAGGAGAACCGGGCGGTGGTGACGGACACCGCCAGCGCGGACCTGCGCCG
>NZ_JABLSI010000081.1 GCF_019303475.1 Streptomyces sp. JJ38 | reverse complement strand
GCCGGCTCCGCCCGGCACCGGGCCGCCGAACGGCGGCGCCGGCTGCGGCTCGGGGCCGCCGCCACGGTCGCCGCGGCCGCCCTCGGCGTCGGCGGCTGGCTCGCGTTCGGCGGCGACGACGGGGACGAGGGCGGGGGCCCTCCCGCGGTCGAGACGGACGGCGGACCCGGCGACGGGGCGAGCCGGTAGGCTGGAGGCGTGGCAGTCGTCGATGTATCCGAAGAGCTGAAGTCCCTCGCCTCCACCATGGAGTCGATCGAGGCCGTGATCGACCTCGACAAGATGAGGGCCGACATCGCCGTGCTCGAAGAGCAGGCGGCGGCCCCCTCGCTGTGGGACGATCCCGACAACGCGCAGAAGGTCACCAGCAAGCTCTCCTATCTGCAGGGTCAGCTTCGCCGGGTCGAGGAGCTGCACGGCCGCATCGAGGACACCGGGGTGCTCTTCGAACTGGCCGACGCCGAGGACGACGCGGACGCCCGCGCCGAGGCCGAGGAGGAGCTGCAGTCGGTGCGCAAGGCCGTCGAGGAGCTGGAGATCCGCACGCTCCTGTCCGGCGAGTACGACGAGCGCGAGGCCATGGTCAGCATCCGCGCCGAGGCCGGCGGCGTCGACGCGGCCGACTTCGCCGAGCAGCTCCAGCGTATGTACCTGCGCTGGGCCGAGCGCCGCGGCTACCCGACGGAGGTCCTGGACACGTCCTACGCGGAGGAGGCGGGCATCAAGTCCACCACCTTCTCGGTCAAGGCCCCCTACGCCTACGGCACGCTCTCCGTGGAGCAGGGCACGCACCGCATGGTGCGCATCTCCCCGTTCGACAACCAGGGCCGTCGTCAGACGTCCTTCGCCGGCGTCGAGGTCATGCCCGTCGTGGAGCAGACGGACCACATCGACATCCCCGAGAACGAGCTGCGGGTCGACGTGTTCCGCTCCTCCGGCCCGGGCGGCCAGTCCGTCAACACCACCGACTCCGCAGTGCGCATGACGCACATCCCCACGGGCATCGTCGTCTCCTGTCAGAACGAGAAGTCCCAGATCCAGAACCGCGCGGCCGCCCTGCGCGTCATGCAGTCCCGACTGCTGGCCCACCGCCGGGCCGAGGAGCAGGCCAAGATGGACGCCCTCAAGGGCGACGGCGGCAACTCCTGGGGCAACCAGATGCGTTCGTACGTGCTGCAGCCGTACCAGATGGTCAAGGACCTCCGCACCGAGCACGAGGTCGGCAACCCCCAGGCCGTGCTGGACGGCGACATCGACGGTTTCCTCGAGGCCGGGATTCGCTGGCGCAAGCAGCAGGAGACGCCGCAGAGCTGATCCCCGCCGCTTCGGCGGTGTGTTGCATGGCTCACACCTGTCCGTCTTTGTCGACAAGTAGTCGCTGAGGCTGGACATTTCACCCAGGCTTCGCTTGACGCTGGTGTGAAAACTGGGAAAGCTGTCCGATCAGCAGGCGTGTGTCAGGGACGAGTGCACAGGTGGGGGCGAGTGGGCAGCCCGGCCCGCAGAATGGCCGTGGGCTCCCAGGTCGAGGTCCCCGGCACCACGAGCGCCCGGTACCGCTGCTCCATCGACACAAGAGCTACTGGGGGTAGTTGGTAGTGACCAATTCCAAGACGCGAGTGCGCGTTGCGCGGATCATCGCGGGAACGGTGTTCGCCGCGGGTGCTTCGCTGACGGTCGCCGGCGTCGCGCAGGCCGCCGGCAGCACCGGCAGCGGTGACGGCGTCACCACGCAGGACAGCCTCATCGAGGTGGACCTCGAGGTCACCGCGGGCACCAACGGCGGTGACAAGCCGGAGGACCCGGAGGAGACGACGAGCGGCGGGAACTCCGCGGACGGCGGGAACACCGCCGATGGCGGGAACACCGCGGACGGTGGCAACACCGCGGACGGTGGCAACACCGCCGATGGCGGCAACTCCGCGGACGGTGGCAACACCGCGGACGGTGGCAACACCGCCGATGGCGGGAACACCGCGGACGGCGGGAACACCGCGGACGGTGGCAACACCGCGGACGGCGGGAACACCGCGGACGGTGGCAACACCGCCGATGGCGGGAACACCGCGGACGGCGGCGGCACGGCCGACGGTGGCACCACCAGTGGTGACACGACGAACGGCACCAGCGGTGACCCGCAGAGCACCGGCGGTACCGGCGGCGAGCAGCCGCAGACCACCGGCGGTGCCAACGAGGACATCACCACGCCGGAGCAGAAGCCGCAGCCGCAGCAGCCCGCCACTCCGCAGGGCGGCGGCGAGGAGCTGGCCGAGACCGGTTCGACCGAGACGGCGTTCCTGCTCGTCGGTGCCGCGACGATGATCGCCGGTGGTGTGGGCTTCCGCATGCTGCCCCGCCTCATGAACCGCAACGGCGCTGCCGCCGCCTGAGCCACAGGCGCGTAACGCGGACGCCGTAGGGCCCGGACACCATGGGTGTCCGGGCCCTCGCGCCGCGTTGGCCGGTCGGTGCCTCAGCGCATGCGATGCTCTTCCCAAAGGGGGGCGGATCCTCGTCCGTCACGGCCTGGGCGGCCTGTTTGACGTCGGCGGTCGTGGAGATGCCGTACCGGTGGTCGCGGGCGTAGCGCTTGAGGAGGTCAAGACCAGACCCGGGTACTCCATGCCGCCGTTGAACCCGGGGGTCATCACGAGGCCGAGCTCACCGTACGGAGAGCGGCCGTACGCCTCGCTGAAGTGATCGACGGCGGCGACGCCTTCCTCGCGGTTCTGGCGCACTCCGTCGGCAGGCGTGCCGGGTGCCCGGTACGAGGCGACGCGCACGCCTCCGGGCGAGACGTCCGAGGCGGTCCGGAACGGGCCGGACGCCCAGGCGAAGTGCCTCACCTGGTCCGCGACGCTCCAGGTGACCGTGCGCCCAGGAGGGCCGGGACGTGTCCAGGTTTGACCGGTCGCCGGCGCCTTGAGAGCGGTTGGGTGGTCGAGACGCACGCGGAAGTCGCTCGCCAGGGCGTAGAAGCTCTCGCCCCTGGACGCGTACGGATCCGGGTGCCACTCCTTCCCGTCGCGCACGGCGAGGACGGGCAGCGCGTTGCCCAGGAAGCGGAACGCACCTTCGCGGCCGAAGCGGGCGTTTCGCTCGGGCACGGCGATGGACACGTCGAAGGTGACCGATGCCTGTTCACCGCCGGAGAGCGGTTCCGGCGGGGTGATGGCCGGGGCGGTGCAGTCCACGGTGAGGGGGCCGGCGATCCCGCCGCGCACCTTCGACACCCGCACCGGCGGTTGGGCGCCGGGTGGGCCGCACGTGTCCTCACCGTTGCCCCACAGCCGCAGGTACCCCTCGTGCAGCGGCTGGTCGGAGGCGTTTCGGAACGAGACCCGCTGGCGGCCGGTCCACCGGGATCCGTCGGCATCGGCGTGGAGGCGCACGTCATAGCGACGATCGTCGGGCGTAGGTGGCTCCGGACTTCCCACCCCGGCGCCGCGGCCGCGTCCCGGGACACGGCGGTGCCCGCCGCGAGGAGCGACACCAGCAGCACAACGAACAGATTGCGGAAGGGAGTTGACGTCCACGAGGCCGAGGAGGACACGGCAGCGGATCATGTCACACCGGACAGATGCGCACCCAGCGTCGCCGCAGGTGTGCTTGGCGGCGTTCCAGTCTGTGTGCGTGTGCTGCGAGGGCGCTCGGCCGCCGGCGCGGAGGGCGCGGGTAGCGCGTTGACCACCCTCGGCCAGTGGGCGCGCGCCGCCACGGACTCCGCGCTGACCTGCGGAGAGTGACGGAGGCGTTTCAGGCTGCGGTCAGAATGCCAGCTCGCCGGCGAGGAGGGATACGGAGAGCAGGGCCATGAGCAGGGCGAGCAGCATGGCGGGGGTGAGGGCCGCGAGCGGGCCCCCGCGGTGCAGCCGGTCCCGCTGGGCGCGGCAGACCGAACAGCGGGCCTCGCTGACGGGCCCGGCACAGTTGGCGCACACCAGTCGGTCGCATGTCATGCGATCTCCTCCTTCTTCGCGCCAACGCCCTCGTGGAGTGATTCGTTCCCCAAGGGTTGTCCTGCCCTCCACTGTGCCAGCCTTCACCCCATGACGCATACGTGCGCAAATACCGGAGGCGGACTGCGATGGCCCGGGCGCTTCGCGTAGGGTCAGCCCACTGACGGGGAGCCGCGCCGCGGCCTCCGCTCCCTCTACCCAGGTCGACGTGGTGTAAATCAGTGATCCGATTCGACAGTGTCTCGAAGACATACCCGAGGCAGGCTCGCCCGGCACTCCGTGAGGTGTCGCTGGAGATCGAGCGCGGCGAGTTCGTCTTCCTCGTGGGTTCCTCCGGTTCCGGCAAGTCCACCTTCCTGCGGCTGGTTCTGCGGGAGGAGCGGGCGACACACGGGCAGGTCCATGTGCTGGGCAAGGATCTCGGACGGTTGTCCAACTGGAAGGTGCCGCAGATGCGCCGCCAGCTGGGGACCGTCTTCCAGGACTTCCGGCTGCTGCCCAACAAGACGGTGGGGGAGAACGTCGCCTTCGCGCTCGAGGTGATCGGCAAGCCGCGCGGGCAGATCCGCAAGACGGTGCCCGAGGTGCTGGAGCTCGTCGGTCTGGGCGGCAAGGAGGACCGGATGCCGGGCGAGTTGTCCGGTGGTGAGCAGCAGCGCGTGGCGATCGCCCGGGCGTTCGCGAACCGGCCGATGCTGCTCATCGCCGACGAGCCGACCGGCAACCTGGACCCGCAGACCTCGGTTGGCATCATGAAGCTGCTGGACCGCATCAACCGCACCGGCACCACGGTCATCATGGCCACCCACGACCAGCAGATCGTCGACCAGATGCGCAAGCGCGTCATCGAACTCGAACAGGGCCGTCTCGTGCGCGACCAGTCGCGTGGCGTCTACGGCTATCAGCACTGAAAGGACGCCATGCGCGGCCAGTTCGTTCTCTCGGAGATCGGCACCGGTCTTCGCCGCAACCTCACCATGACGTTCGCGGTGATCGTGTCCGTCGGTGTCTCGCTCGCCCTGCTGGGCTCCTCGTTGCTCGCCAACCAGCAGATCAGCGCGATGAAGGGGTACTGGTACGACAAGGTCGAGGTCGCGATCTACCTCTGCAACAAGAACGACGCGGAGAACGATCCCGAGCACTGTGACCGGGGTGCCGTCACCGGCCAGCAGAAGCGGGAGATCGAGGCGGACCTGAAGGAGCTCGGCGTCGTCGAGAAGGTCTACTTCGAGACGAAGGAAGAGGCCTTCAAGCACTACCAGGAGGAGTTCAGCGACTCCCCACTGGCGACGTCCCTCACGCCGGACCAGATGCAGGAGAGCTTCCGCATCAAGCTGAGCGACCCGACGCGCTACGACGTCATCGCCAGTGCCTTCGGCGGCCGGGCCGGGGTGCAGGAGGTTCAGGACCAGCGTGAGCTGCTGGCGCCGTTGTTCAGCCTGCTCGACGGCATGAGAACGGCGGCGCTCTTCGTGATGGCCCTGATGCTCCTCGTGGCCATGCTGCTGATCGTCAACACCGTCAGGGTCTCGGCGTTCAGCCGGCGCCGGGAGACGGGGATCATGCGGCTCGTGGGCGCCTCCAGCTTCTACATCCAGCTCCCGTTCATCCTGGAGGCGGCGATCGCCGGGCTGATCGGGGCGGGCGTGGCCTGCGGAATGCTGCTGCTCGGCAAGCTGGTGCTGATCGACGGCTTCCTGGCCGAGCGGCTCCAGGCGATCAACTTCGTGGGCTACGACGCGGTGTTCGGGCAGATGCCATGGGTGGTTGCCGTGGGGGTCGCTATGCCCTCTCTCGCCGCCTTCCTCACATTGCGCAAGTACCTGAACGTGTGAACCCGGTGTGAGATAGAACGCGAGCGCCGTACGGTCAAGCCGCCGTGCGGCGGCCCGTCCTGTCCTAGACTCCGCCTCATGTCGGGCTCGTGGATGTTCGTCCAGCCCCGCCGCATTGGCCGCGGGGCGGCTCTGCCCTTGGTCTTCGCCGGGGTGCTGCTGACCGGCTTCGCCGCAGGGTCCTGGACGACGGACGGACCACCGCAGGACGACGCGCGGGGGCCGGGCGGCGTGCCGCCCGGCGCGGTCGCCGAGCCGGAGCGGCGCGGTGCCAACGACGCCCAGGACGCCGTGAGCCGCAGCGGGGACCGTTGGTCGGCCGCCTACACGGCGCGGGAGTACGAGGGCGTGCGGGACGCCCTGGACGGCCGCTACGTCGGCGTGGGTATCGCCGTGCGCGGTGGCCACGGGGCCCCGGTGGAAGTGGCCCGGGTCGCCGAGGGCAGCCCCGCCGAGCGGGCCGGAATCCGCCCCGGCGACCGGCTGCGCACGGTCGACGGGCGGGATGTGACCGGGCTGCCGGTGACGGAGGTCGTGGCACGGCTGCGCGGCGACGCCCTGGCGGCCGCCGAGGGCAGCCGTGTCGAGCTGGGCCTGGGCCGCGCCGGCCGGGAGTGGGCCGCGACGCTGGAACGCGCCGGGCTGGAGGCGGAGGTCGTCACCGCCGAGCGGCTGCGGCACGGCATCACCCGGATCAAGGTCACCGCGTTCACCACCGGCTCGGGCGAGACCCTGGCCGCGGCCGTGGCCGCCCTGCCGCCCGGCGAGAGCGTCGTGCTCGACCTCCGGGGCAACTCCGGGGGGCTCCTGCTGGAGGCCACGAAGGTCGCCTCGGCGTTCCTCGACGGCGGTCTGGTGGCCACCTGGGGCGAGGGCGAGGACCAGCACGCGCTCTACGCCGAGCCGGGCGGGGACACCGAGAGCCCGCTGGTCGTCCTGGTGGACGGCGGCTCGATGAGCGCGGCCGAGCTGCTGGCCGGGGCCCTCCAGGACCGGGGCCGGGCGCTGGTCGTCGGCGGCCGGACCTTCGGCAAGGGGTCGGTGCAGGTGCCGCACGAGCAGCCGGACGGCTCGGTGGCCGAGCTGACCGTCGGCGAGTACGCCACGCCCGGGGGCCGGACGCTGGAGGGCGTCGGGCTGCAGCCGGACGTCGCGGTGGAGGGTGGGGAGAGCGCTCAGGACAAGGCCGTGACGGTATTGAGTGGCCTCGCCGCCCGGGCGTGAGGAACAATGGTCCGGCTATGGCTAAAGAGACCGGTCGCAAACTCATCGCGCAGCACAAGAAGGCCCGGCACGACTATCTGATCCTGGACACGTACGAGTGCGGGCTCGTACTGACCGGTACCGAGGTGAAGTCGCTGCGTCAGGGCCGCGCGTCCCTGGTCGACGGCTTCGCCCAGCTCGACGCGGGGGAGATGTGGCTGCACAACGTGCACATCCCCGAGTACAGCCAGGGCACGTGGACCAACCACAGTGCCCGGCGCAAGCGGAAGCTGCTGCTGCACCGGGCGGAGATCGACAAGCTCACCGGAAAGATGCACGAGAGCGGCCTCACCCTGGTGCCGCTGTCGCTGTACTTCAAGGACGGCAGGGCGAAGGTCGAGCTGGCTCTCGCCCGCGGTAAGCGGGAGTACGACAAGCGGCAGACGCTGCGGGAGAAGCAGGACCGGCGCGAGGCCGACCGGGCCATCTCCGCCGCCCGGCGCCGCGCCCGGCGGTAGGCCGCGGCGGGAGCCTCACGGCACCGGGGCCCGTGAGGGGCCCCGGGCGCCGGGCGTGCCCCGGGGCCGCCGGACGGGTGTCCGCGCCGCGCGGGAATACGCTGGCCGGGATGTGCGTTGATCCCGTACGATAGGCGACAGCAGTGCCGCGCAGAGCGTCACCGGGGGCCTCGGCCGCCGGGTTCGCGCGGGTTGTCAAGTGAACATGGGGATGATCGGTTTCGACAGCGGATGTCGAAGCAGGGGAAGCGAGCCGAGGAACGCGGCAATGATCTCGTTAACCACGGGCCGCAAAAAAATAATCGCCAACACCAAGCGCGATTCCTTCGCCCTCGCTGCCTGAGCAGCGACCTGCGAAGTGTCAGCCCGGGTGCGTTCCCGACCCGGTTCCTGGCATCAGCTAGGGAACTCACCGCGTAGACCCGGTCACGGGGTCTGCCGGGACATCACACAGTGACTGAGCCCGTCGGCAGCTTGTCTGCGTGACTGCCGGGGCTGAGAAAAGCACAGCAGACTGCGCTCGGAGAAGCCCTCCTTCCACTTCGTTGGACGCGGGTTCGATTCCCGCCATCTCCACCACACGGGTGAAGGCCCCCGCCGCCGGTGGGGGCCTTCACCCGTTCCTGGTCCGGGTGCCTTCGTGCCCGGTCCACAGCTCTTCCCGACCGTTCGCCGCATATCGTCGCCTTCCGCAACTCACCCGAGACGCAACGTTGTTGGCGTGCAGCCACCGGGTTACTGTGGGTGCCGAGCGTATGGCTCCTTCTTATTCACGACGGGGGTTGAACGGGGTTGAAGCCGCGCTGGGTCGCCGAGCCGTACCGTGGATGATCCGGTGTGACCTCGTTCCAACATGCTCTAGGGCATCTCGGCAGTTTGGAAAGGTCACGAGAACTTCATGGAATTCTCCATTCTTGGACCACTGCGGCTCACGGACGAGGGACGGTCCTATACACCGACGGCGCCGAAGCAGCGGCAGCTCCTGGCTCTCCTCATCCTCAACGCGAACCACGTGGTCACTACGGGGTCCTGCTTCGAGGAGCTGTGGGGTCCGACACCACCGAACGCCGCGCTGTCCACGCTCCATTCCTACGTCCTCCAGCTGCGGCACGCGCTGAAGCGGGTGCCACGGATCGGCACGCTCCAGGCCGCCCGCCGGGTGCTGGAGACCCGCGACGGCGGGTATCTGCTGGCGGCCGAACCGACGGCGCTCGACGTCCAGCAGTTCTGCGCTCTGGTGCGCGAGGGCCGGGCTGAGCTGGGGCAGGACGACGCCACCGCGTCGAGGCTGCTGCGCGAGGCGCTGACCCTGTGGCAGGGCTCCGCCCTCGCCGACGTGCAGGCGGGGCCGGTGCTGCGGGCCCACATCGTCGGCCTGGAGGAGGACCGCCTGACCGTCCTGGACCAGTGTCTGGACGCCGAGCTGCGGCTGGGCCGCCACCAGGAGCTGCTGGGGGAGCTGAGCCGGCTCGTGACCCTGCATCCCACCCACGAGAACTTCAACGCCCAGCTCATGCTGGCCCTGTACCGCTCGGGGCGGCGCACCCAGGCCCTGGAGGTCGTGCTGCGCCTGCGCAAGATCCTCAACACCGACCTGGGTATCGAGCCTTCGCCCCGGGTCCACCAGCTCCAGCAGGCGATCCTCGCCTGTGACCCGCGGATCGACCCGCCGACCCTGGCGCACGGTGCGTGAACCGGCGTCGGCGGGCGGTCGGCGGGTCCGTCTCACAGGGATTCCACGTGCTCACCCGGGGTGAGGCGCCGTCGGCAGTCGAAGACGTACCGGGCCGCTGAGGCGACGGCCTCGTAGTCGACGCCGTCGTGGTCGGTGACCAGCAGCACGGCGTGTGCCCGCGCCAGCTCCTCGGGGCTGAGCTCGGTGCGGGTCACGCCGTCGATGCTGACGTCCTCCGTGACGAACGGGTCGACGGCCCGCACCTCCGCCCCGGCCTCGACCAGCAGCTCGGCTATCTCCAGCGCCGGGGACTCACGCAGGTCGCCGGTGTTGGGCTTGTAGGCCAGACCCAGCATGAGGATGCGGGAGCCCGTCATCGTCTGCCGGCGCCGGTCCAGGCCCCGGGTGAGCCGCCGCACGACGTACTCGGGCATCTGGCTGTTCAGCTCGTCGGCCAGCTCCACCAGCCGGAACCGCCGGCTCGACGTCCGTTCGACCTTCCACGACAGGTAGAGCGGGTCCACCGGCAGGCAGTGGCCGCCGACACCGGGACCCGGAGTGAAGCGCATGAAGCCGAAGGGCTTGGTGGAGGCGATGTCCAGGGCCTCCCAGACATCCGCGCCGATGCCCTCGGCGTGCGTGGCCAGCTCGTTGACCAGGGCTATGTTGACGTGCCGGAAGGTGTTCTCCATGACCTTCGCCAGCTCCGCGATCCGCGGGGTGCGGGCGGTCACGATCTCCTCGACGATGGCCGAGTAGAACGCCGTGACCCGGGTCAGTGAGGGCTCGTCGATGCCGGACACGACCTTGGGCGTCGTCTCGAACGTCCAGCGGGCGTTGCCCGGGTCGATGCGCTCGGGGCTGTAGCCGAGGTGGAAGTCCGTGCCCGGTTCGAGCCCGGAGCCCTTGTGCAGCAGGGGTGCGAGGACCTCCTCCGTCGTCCCCGGGTAGCTCGTGGACTCCAGGATCACCGTGGCGCCCGGGGTGAGTACCTCGGCCAGGGCGTTGCCCGCGCTCTCGACGGCGCTGAGGTCGGGCACGCCCTCGTGCAGGGGGGTGGGCACCGTGATCACCGCGATGTCGAAGCCCGCGAGGTCCGCCGCGTCCATGCTCGGGCGGTAGGTCCCCTCGTCCAGCACGGCCCGCAGCCGCTCGGAGGAGACGTCACCGACGTACGACTCGCCGACGGCGAGCTTCTTCACCCGGGACTCGGAGATGTCGTACCCGACGACCCGGTACCCCTTCTCCGCCGCCGCGACGGCGAGCGGCAGACCGACGTACCCCTGGCCGAGCACCACCACTGTGGAGGTCATCGCAGCTCCTTAATCGAAGAACTCGCACACCGCGTCGGCGATGTACTCCACCTGGGCGTCGCTCAGGTGCGGCCAGATCGGTATGGCCAGGTTGTGGTCGCTCGCGTACTGGGCGCCCGGCCACTGTGCGCCCTCGGGGGCGAAGGCACTGAAGGCCGGCTGCCCGGGGAGCGGCACCGGGTAGTAGACGTGGGTGCCGATGCCCTTCTCCGTGAGCCAGGCGCGCAGGTCCCCGCGGCGGCGGGCCAGGAGTGAGTACACGTAGTAGCAGCGGCCGTTGCGCCCGGCGGGCGGCGGGGTGACGCCCCGCTCGGCCAGCGGCGTGAAGCGCTCCGTGTAGTAGTCGGCGATGCGGGCCCGGCGCTCCAGCCGCTCCTCGAAGCCGCCGTGCCGGTGGAGCTGGAACGCCGCGGTCACCTCGTCGAAGCGGCTGTTCTGGCCGACCCGGTGGTGCAGGAACCGGGTGATGCCGTCCTGGCCGTGGTTGCGCAGCATCCGCACGGTGCGGGCGAGTTCGGCGTCGTCGGTGACGACGACGCCGCCCTCCCCGGCCGTGCCGAAGGCCTTGACCTGGAAGAACGAGAAGACGCCCAGATCGCCCCAGCGGCCCGCGGGGACTCCGTCGAGCACCGCGCCCTCGGCCACCGCCGCGTCCTCGATGACCGGAACGCCGTGGTGCTGCGCGATCTTG
Organism: Streptomyces sp. JJ38; assembly: GCF_019303475.1. Taxonomy (GTDB): domain Bacteria; phylum Actinomycetota; class Actinomycetes; order Streptomycetales; family Streptomycetaceae; genus Streptomyces. Next base: position 3,001 of record NZ_JABLSI010000081.1, on the reverse strand, counting down.
GTGATGCGCGGCATGTCCGCCATGATCGAGAAGATGTGGGCGGGCATCACGGCCTTCGTCCGCTCCGTGATGAGCGCCTCCATGGCCGCCGGGTCGATCACCATCGTGTGCGGGTCGACGTCGGCGAAGACGGGCGTGGCGCCGAGGTTGGCCACCGAGCTGGCGACCGGCTGGCAGCAGAAGGCCGGGACGACGACCTCGTCGCCGGGGCCGACGTCGAGCGCCTGCACGGCCAGGTTGAGCCCGCCGGTGCCGCTGGAGCAGGCGACGACGTGCTCCGCGCCGGTGGACTCCTTCAGTTCCTCCTCCAGCCGCGCGGTGCGGCGGCCGAGGATGAACTTCTGCTCCGGATCCGTGCCGACCTCGTGGAGCAGGTCGAGAAAGGCCTCCCGGTCCGTCTCGAAGAGGTCCGGCGGGAAGAAGGGAATGGCCACGTCACTGCCTCCCGGCGTAGAAGTCGGCGATGGCGGCGCAGACGGACTCGACGTGCGCCTCGGTCATGTCGGGGTAGAGCGGCAGCGCGATCGTGCGGCGGCAGGCCGCCTCGGCGTTGGGGAAGCCGCCCGGCCGGGCGGACAGCTCCGCGTAGGCGGGCTGGGAGGCGATCGTGCGCGGGTAGTACGTCTCGGTGCCGACGCCGCGCTCGGTGAGGTGGGTGGCCAGCTCGTCCCGCCGCTCGACCTCGATCGTGTAGACGTAGAAGACCGGGTCGCTCGCGGCGGCGCGCGGGACGACACGGGGCACGGCCAGCACGCCGTCGGTGCCGCGCAGTCGTTCGGTGTAGGCGTCCGCCAACTCCCGCCGCCGGGCGATGTCCTGGTCGAGCCGGGAGAGCTTGGCGAGGAGCACGGCGGCCTGGACGTCGTCCATCTTGCTGTTGGTGCCGGACTCCCCGGAGAGGTTGGATATCCCCGCGATGTGGTCGATCGTCCGGCCCATCCGGCCGTGGTGGCGCAGCGTTCCGGCCCGCTCGGCCAGCGCGTCGTCGTCGGTCAGGATCGCGCCGGCGTCCCCGAGGGCGCCGAGCGTCTTGGTGGGGAAGAAGGAGAGCACGCCCCCGGTGCCGAGCAGCCCGCCGTGCCTGCCGTCCCAACGCATGCCGATGGCCTCCGCGCTGTCCTCCAGCACCAGCAGGCCGTGCCGCTCGGCCACCGCGCCGAGTGCCGCCATGTCGGCGAGCTGGCTGAAGAGGTGGACGGGCATGATCGCCCGAGTGCGCTCGGTGATGGCGGCCTCGGCGGAGGCGGCGTCCATGCCGTAGTCCCCGTCCGCCGTGATGTCGGCGAAGACGGGCGTGGCCCGTGCCATGGTGACGGCCGAGGCGCTGGCGAAGAAGGAGAACGCGGGGACGATGACCTCGTCACCGGGTTGGATTCCGGCCGCGCGCAGCAGCAGGACCAGAGCGTCCGTTCCGCTGTTGACGGCTATCGCGTGCCGGGCTCCGGTGTATTCGGCGAGCGCGCGCTCGAATTCCTGGACCTTGCGGCCGTGGGAGAACTTTCCGCGGTCGAAGACCTCTTCGGTGTGCTGCCGGATGAGCGGCCAGAGAGCTGTGAAGGATTCCCTCTGGTCGAAGAACGGGACCGGTGTGGACCGGGCGGCGGTAGAGGTGGTCACCATGGAAAAGGACCTTAGAAAGACGATGTCCGAGTGGGCTACGACAAGAAGTTGCCGGGTGGCGTTGCCAGCGGAGGGCTGCTGCCTTTGCGCCCTTGTCAGTGAGTCGGCCGGTCAGTGGGTCAGGGAGTGGGCGAGCCCGGGAGCCGGTGAGTCCGGAAGCCGGCGAGGGGACCCGAGCCCGGTTCCGGCCGGAGGCGGAGGGCTCCCCCTCCGGCCGGCTGCCGTGGGAACGCTCAGGGGTGAGCGGTGATCTCGGGTTCGCCGGAGAGGGCGCCCTCGTTCTCCATCTGCTGGGCGATCTTCATCGCCTCCTCGATGAGGGTCTCCACGATCTTCGACTCCGGCACGGTCTTGATGACCTCGCCCTTCACGAAGATCTGCCCCTTCCCGTTGCCCGAGGCCACCCCCAGATCCGCCTCCCGCGCCTCACCGGGACCGTTGACCACACACCCCATCACCGCGACACGCAACGGCACGTCCATCCCCGTCAGCCCCGCCGTGACCTCCTCGGCCAGCTTGTACACATCCACCTGCGCCCGCCCACACGACGGACACGAGACGATCTCCAGCCCCCGCTCCCGCAGCCCCAGCGACTCCAGGATCTGGATACCGACCTTCACCTCCTCGGCGGGAGGCGCCGACAACGACACCCGGATCGTGTCCCCGATCCCCTCACCGAGCAGCGCACCGAACGCCACCGCCGACTTGATCGTCCCCTGGAACGCCGGACCCGCCTCCGTCACCCCCAGATGCAGCGGATAGTCACACCGCTGCGCCAGCAGCCGGTAGGCGTTCACCATCACCACCGGATCATTGTGCTTCACCGAGATCTTGATATCCCGGAACCCGTGCTCCTCGAACAGCGAGCACTCCCACAACGCCGACTCCACCAACGCCTCCGGCGTCGCCTTGCCGTACTTGCGCAGCAACCGCTGGTCCAGCGACCCCGCGTTCACCCCGATCCGGATCGGCGTACCCGCCGCGGAGGCCGCCTTCGCGATCTCCCTCACCTTGTCGTCGAACTGCTTGATGTTCCCCGGATTCACCCGCACCGCCGCACAGCCCGCGTCGATCGCCGCGAACACGTACTTCGGCTGGAAATGAATATCGGCGATCACCGGGATCTGCGACTTCCGCGCGATCGTCGCCAACGCGTCCGCGTCGTCCTGCGTCGGACACGCCACCCGCACGATCTGACACCCCGAAGCCGTCAGCTCCGCGATCTGCTGCAGCGTCGCACCCACGTCCGAGGTACGCGTCGTCGTCATCGACTGCACCGACACCGGGGCGTCCCCGCCCACGGCCACCGAGCCCACCTGGATCTTCCGGCTGACCCGGCGCTCGGCGAGCTTGATCGGTACGGACGGCATTCCCAGCGCAA
>NZ_JABLSI010000080.1 GCF_019303475.1 Streptomyces sp. JJ38 | reverse complement strand
CCGCCCCCTACGGCACAACTATCCAGCCAGCCAACCAGGTTGGAATCAGCTCACTGCCTCGTGCGCCCGCCCGGGGCAGGAAGTGAGAGTACTTCTTCAACGTGAACCCGGGGTCAGTGTGGCCCAGCCACTGGGCCAGGGAGACGATCGACTCGCCTGCCTCCAGTTCCTCCGACGCGTAGAAGTGACGCAGGGCGTGGAAGCCGTGTTCGCGTGACGGCTCCCACACACGTGAGCCGTCCGTGGTGCTCTCCTCGAGCGGTGCGATCACGCTCGCCTTCGCCAGAGCCGGCTTCCACACGTAGGAGTTGAAGTAGTTCCGGTTGACGGCCTTCCGCTCACGTCCCGTCACCAGGAGGTCGTACGTTCTCGGCCTCCGGTGCTTGGCTTCCACAAGTGTCGTAGGAGGGATCGGATCGTCCCAGGGCATCGTCACCGCCACTGGCGGGAAGAGCTCCATGTGCCGCAGCACGGCTCGGGCCACACTCGACGGCAACGGTACGTCCCTGACTTTGCGGCCCTTGGGGAGCGCGAAGCACAGCTTTGTGCGCACCATCTTGACCTGTCGCCGGACGTGCACGACTTCCTTCTCGAAGTCGATGTCCTGCGCGGACAGTCCGAGAGCTTCGCCTTGCCGGAGCCCGAGACCGGCACCGAGTACGACGAGCAGCCGGTAGCGGTCGACCATCGCCGCCCGCACCGCCAGTACCCGCTCGGGCGGCCACGCCTCGACTCGGCCGGGCGGAGCCGGCGGCGGGCCGACCGTGCTGGACCGGCACGGATTGCGTCCGAGGCGACGGTCCTCGACCGCGGTCTGGAGAATGCTGGACAGTGAGCCTTTTCCACTCTCACTCTGAGCTGGTCAGATGCAGGGCGAGGACGGCCTGGACGAGGCCGGTGATCCGGGTGGTCGAGCACCGCAGTTTGCGCAGGATGCGCCAGGACTTGAGGGTGGCGACGGCCTGCTCGACGAGGGCCCGGATCTTTGCGTGGGACCGGTTCACCGCCTTCTGGCCTGCGGAGAGGGTCTCCCACCGTCCCCAGCACGGGGTGCGGACCGTGCCGCCGGCGCCTCGGTAGCCCTTGTCGGCCCAGCACGGGATGCCGGCTTGGGCGAGGGCGTCGACGATGCCGTGTTCGCGGGCCGCGCGGACGTCGTGGACGGCGCCGGGCAGGGCCGGTGAAGCCCACAGCAGCCGACCGAAGGGGTCGGCGATGACCTGCACGTTCATTCCGTGCTTCTTGTGCTTGCCGGAGTAGAACGGCCGGTCCGCGGCAATGCGGTCGATCGGCAGGAGCGTGCCGTCCAGGATCAGATACGCCTTCACCGACGCGGCCCGCACCGCGTCGGCCAAGCTGGGGGCGAGAGCGGCCAGGAGCTCGACCGCCTCGGTGACATAGCGGTAGGCGGTCGTGGTGCCGACGCCGAACCCGGCCGCGAGCTGGGCATACGTGTGTCCCACCCGCAGGTGGGCGAGGGTGAGCAGGGCCTGGCGGCCGGCGCTCAGGCGTCGCCACCGGGAACCGATCGCACGGCGGTGCCGCCGCAACTGGTGCGTAAGGAAGCGGAGGGTGGAACTGGACACCTCGACACCCGACGGGGTAGACAAGCATGTGAAGCCTCTGGTGGAGACGGTTCTCTTGGTCGAAAACCCATCTACCAGGGGCTTCGCCACATTGTCAGCCCAACCGCGGCGCCCCAGAGGCAGGGTGGAAAGGCTCACTCACGACCTCACCGCCGCGCGACAGCACGGGATCATCGAAGCCCTCGCTGAAGCGGGACTCAAATGCTGGGCTGACAAGGCGTACCAAGGCGCCGGCGGAACCGTCCGAGTCCCGTTTCGGGGCCGCCGCCTCAAGCGATTGAAGCACCGTCACAACACCACCCACGCCAAGATCCGCTGCCTCGGCGAGCAGGCCATGGCCACACTCAAGGGCTGGCGGCTCCTGCGGAAGCTCCGCTGCAGCACCAACCGCATCACCGACGTGGTGAAGGCCGTCCTCGTCCTTCACCACCACGCATCAGCCTGAGGTTGGAAGAGCTCACTGTTGATTTTGCGTCAGTTATGACTCAAACACTTTCTCCAGGGAACCAAACGGGGTGACTATATGCCAGTATCCACACCTGGCCCCCGAACATGTTTACGCGGCCAGAAGAAGCGATCTAAGGAGTTTCACGTTGGGCTTCACTGCCACCAAGACCGTCAAGATCACGGCGGCCGCCACTCTGGCCATGGCCACCCTGTTCGCAACCGCGGCCACGGCGCAGGCCATGGACACCACCGAGCACACTCCTGATGGGCAGGTCGTCACCGTCTATGGGCCCTCCGAGGTTCAGGCGGCTTACGATGCCCAGACCAGCAAGGACAAGAACACCCCCCATAGCGCGTACAGCGACTCCGGACCGGAGCTTGCGGCCGCTGCCGCGTCAGCGAACGTGTGTGGATCGGGCTACACCATCTCCACCGGGGCCGCCCGGTACGGAACGTACGGCACCACTTACACCTGGACTAACGGCACCAGCACCGGTAGCAGAATCTACGACAAGCCGATCTGCGCGGTGTTCTTCAACGACACCGGCTACACCCGGTACATGGGGGTGCGACTGAAGGACAACTACACTTCCACCCCCGACACCGAAGACTTCGGCGCCTACCGTTCGTACGCGGGGCCCGTATACCAGAAGAAGGGGTACTGCGGCCGGGTTTACTCCTACATGGAGATAGGCGGGAAGGCCGTGGTGGACAACTATCTCGGCGTCGGGTCATGCAACTGACACGGGCACGTAGCAAAGGAGGCCCCGCGCTGTGGGTGCGGGGGGTTGTTCTTTGCGGGGCGATCGCGGTCAGCGGCTGTACCAACACGGACACGCAGCCCGAACCAGAAGGTACTACGACAGCCTCGGCCACGCCCGCACCCACGTCTACGACCACGCCAGATGCCACCCCCGAGACGCCGGTCGTCTCCTCACTCGAGGGAGGTAGCAAGCGCCTGGAGTACAAATGGACCACCGTTACTGCCACCCCCCGCAAAGACGGCATCCAGGTGAAGACCGTGGTACGCAACACCACGGATGAGACGAATGGCTATCACGTAGAGATCAGCGTCGGCGACAACGAGGGCTGGCTGGCCTACAACACCTTCCGCTTCGAAGACGTAGCCCCCGGCACCACCGTCGAGCAATCCAGCTTGGTAGGCGGCTCTCACCTGGGCCCCACTCCCGACGAGCCGAAGATCTTCATCGAGAAGATCGACGTCTTCTAACGAGCTCGTGCACGGTAGGCGGTGAGGCGTCGAGGGCTTCGGCAATACTCGGTGCTCACCTCTGCCATGCCGAGACGAGGTCCGTGAGCGCGGCGACACTGCTAGGGGCGGGGTGATGGGGTCCAGAATGTTGCCTCGACAGTGAGGTCGGCACTAATCATTCGGCATGTCCAGTTCGTCGATACGCGCCACATGGATGGGGTAGGGGAACCCCATAACATGCCCCGAATAGGAGCAGCATTGACCAGCATCCGCAGCCTGAGTCGCGTCCGTCATGGTCGGTTCAGTCCAGCGCAGGTGGCCACGTATACGACGCCGAGTCAATGCGGCATTCCGTGGGTCAATTACAACTGCCGGAGCCGGCCTTCCATGACATGGCCAACGAATCATCAAGTGATCCGCACGTGATCATTTCTGCAGTATCAACCGCAGAGAAGCGAAACATGAAGGTTCGACACAAGATCGGCGCCCTTCTAGCATCCACTATCGCTGTCGGTGGCGTGGTAATGACCCCCACTCTGGCGCAGGCGGGAATTTAGAAGGGCTCTGGCTCTTCTATAATTCCAAGCAATACGTGGTGAAGGACGGAAAATACGCATCTGCCTACACCACGTTCTACGGCAAAGTGTACAACCACTGGGGAACCAGCAGGTACCGGGGCTCCGCCCAATACATGTATCGCTTTGTCTTCGGTAACGGCGGCAACGGCGATGGCTAGTACATGAAGAACAACTCGGCTTCCGTGCAGAAATGCGCTCCGAAGGACGGCTATGCCGCGTACTACAACTCCGGATACGGCGGCACGTCGCAATACTATGAGCCGAGCGCGGCTGGGGCTGCACAATCATTAACCTAATCCCGGCACTTAAGAACAACAACGCATCATCACACTTTGCCTGAGAAAGGAGGATTCATGCGCACGAAGACGATAGCCGCAGGTGTGCTGGCCCTCTCTTCAGCCCTGTCGCTCAGCTCCTGTTCGTCCGCTGGCACCTCAGATGCCTCCAAGCCGGTCGGCCAGGTCCGTCCGTTGGTGGATAAGAAGAACTGGCCGAAGCCGGTTCCGGAGACCGGCTTGGCCAAGGGCCTGTCACTGCCGCTGGAGGACTACGCCATCCCCTACGCCGAGCGCGTCGACTGGGACGAGGCGAACCGGATCCTTCAGCGGCGGTGCATGAAGGACTACGGCTTCACCGTCGACCTTCCGCGGCCGGGTGTGAACCCGCCGCCGAACAACAACGAAGCCAACATCGAGCGCCGCTACGGCATCACCGACCGCCCTCAGGCCGCCAAGTACGGCTACGACCTCCCGCCGGAGCTGAAGAAGCACACTAAGCATCCGTTTGCCGACCTTCCGGACATCCAAGTCGAGGCACTGACCGGGCACACCAAACCTGGTACGCCTAAGCCGATCGGCGAAGTCAAGGGTGACGGGGGCTACTTCGCCGCGCCCCCGCAGATCAAGCCTGCGCGTACAGAGATCAACGGCAAGAAGACCCACAAGGGCGGCTGCATCGGCTGGGCAAAGACCAAGCTGGACGCCCCAGAGCCCGACCACTTCACCGTGGCGAGCTTCCTGGGCGACTCGCTGCTGAAATCCCAAGAGACCACAGCGGTCAAGAACGTCATCGCTGACTGGTCCTCCTGCATGGAGAGCAAGGGCCATGTCGGGCTCGCCGACCCCTACGAGGCGATGGAGCAGGGCGCTCCGGCCGGGGACACAGCCACCAAGAAGAACATTGCCCTCGCGGTCGACGACATCGACTGCAAGGAGAAGACCGGACTGGTCAAGGTCTGGTTCGAGGCGGAGGCGAAGATTCAGCGGCAGCAAATCAAGGACAACCAGACCAAGCTCGACGAGATCAAGCAGGGCCGAGCCGAGGCGGCCCAGGCTGCCAAAGCCGTAATCACGGGCTGACTGTTAGGGCAGCGTCCGCTTCGTCGAGATTCAGGAAGAGAGCTGTGAGAAAAAGCCCCCTCACTGTCATAGCCGCCACGGGGGCGGCCATGGCGATGATCACCTCACTGGTCAGTACCGCCAGTGCCGGAGAACGCAACGTGCCCAAGAGCGCCGCCGATGCTCTGGCCTCGGATGCTCCCGAGCCCGAGGACAAGCCAAAGCCGTCGGCGATCCCGGTTAATGACCGGAAGGATCTCCTCGGGGCCGACTACACCAAGTCGTCTGACCGGATCGTCACTATCTCCGGTGACGGCACCGGCCTGCACGTGCTGACCGGCAAGGCCAAGGACGGCTACGCGCTGAAGACGGCGGCCACCCTCTTCGAGGACGGTTTCGCCTCCGACACCTGGATCGGCAACCACTGCGTCACCGAGTCGGGTAAGTACGCCGCCGTCGCTTACGCCCCCCGCATGTTCACCAACAAGCCGGAACTGATGGCGCGCGGCGCGTTCACCGCCATCGTGAACCTGGATACGGGCAAGGTCACCAAGCTGCCGCACACCGCAACGCTGGCCTACTTCAGTCCCGGCTGTGGCAACGGGGACACGGCCGTCTTCTCACAGATGACGTGGGACGGCGATACCAAGCAGCAGACCCGGCTCGTGAGCGTCGACGCAAGGACGGGGAAGGCTGCAAAGCCGGTCGCATTCCCCGGCCAGGTCACCTCAGCCATCCCAACCAAGAACGGCATCGTCGCCGCACACGGCAACAAGGTCGTGCGGATCAACGGCACCAAGGAAAAGGTGCTGGCACGCACCAAGACCGTTCCCTTCGAGCTCACCGCTGACGCCGACGGCGGCGTGAACTTCATCGATCGGGAGCTGGACAAGAAGATAGGCAAGAAGCCTCTTTCCTGGGTCAAGCGCGTCACAGGAACGTCCAAGCCCATCACACTGGCCGAAGGCAAGCTCACGGACTGGGACCTGACCCGCTCATCTGACGGAACCGTCTTCATCACGGGCAAGGCGACCACCAAGGCCGACCTGCCGAAGGCAGTAAGGAACCCAAGCGGTCTCACCAAGGGCGCCCTGATCTCCACCACGGCGAAGATCGCGTTCACCTCCCACTGGGCTGACGGCAAGACGACCCTCATCAACCCCAAGGATGCCTCCAAGCCACGCCCGGCCCGCTTGAAGTTGACCAACCTGGCCACGAAGAAGACGGCCGAGCTGGACATCACCCCCAGCACACAGTCTTCCGGGAAGGCTTCGCCTACCCTGTCGAGCCCAAAGCCCCAGAACGACAGCAACGCTGAGACCGACGCGGGCGGCATGTCCACCCAATCATTCCGCACGCAGGCCCTCTCCGGCTTCACCGATCCTGTTGTCGGTGACCCAAACAATCCGAGCGAGAACGCCGACGAGCGTACCTGTTCTGTGCAGCGTAACGATGTCAAGCTCCAGGCGTTCCAGCCCACCCCACGCCAGATTGAATGGGCCGTGGACCAGGCCGTCGTCGGTGAGCTGAACTTCTACCGGGGTCCCGACTGGAAGAACACCGGGGTCGGCGGCTACCAACCCCAGGGCCTCTTCCCGCCGATCGTGCTGGCGGGTGACCCCAACGGCACGCTCGATAACGAGGACGCCGACGACACTGACAAGTGGCACATCCCTGCACAGGTGATGCTCGGCATCACCGCGCAGGAATCCAACATGTGGCAGGCCACCCGCTTCGCCGTGCCCGGTGTCACCGCGAATCCCTTGATCGGCAACTACTACGGTGTCGACTACGCCGCCTCCGGCGAACAAGTAGACCCTTGGCGTATCAACTGGTTCGATGCCGACTGCGGATACGGGATCACCCAGGCCACCGACGGCATGCGCCTACCGAACAAGGGCCAGTCCACGCTCTCCCCGATCGCCCAGCAGGCCATCGCCGTGGACTACACCGCCAACATCGCGGCCGGCGTGCAGATCCTTTCCGAGAAGTGGAACCAGACATACAACGCCGGGATGAAGATCAACGGCGGTCATCCCCGGTGGATCGAGAACTGGTTCTTCGCCCTGTGGGCCTACAACTCCGGCTTCTACCCCACCGCCGACTCCCACGGCCACTGGGGAGTCGGCTGGACCAACAACCCGGCCAACCCGCTGTGGAAGGCCAACCGCACCCCCTTCCTGGAAGCCTCTGACGGCAGCGACGACTACTCACACGCCGCACACCCGCAAGACTGGCCGTACCAGGAGAAGGTCATCGGCTGGGCCGCACGCCCAATTTCGGCCATGTTCGCCCCCGGCGACTTCCAGGCCGGATACCGCCCGGCCTGGTGGAACAGCACCGTCTACCGCACCGCAGCCAAGCCGCCGCTCGACCTGTTCTGCACCGAGTCGAACTTCTGCGACCCAAGCAAGATCAGCGACAACGACTCCAACGACCCCGGCATGGGGGCCTGCGGCATCTACGCCGACGAGAGCGATCCGCACTGGCTCCACTGCTGGTGGCACGAGGAAATCACCCCGAGCCAGTGGAAGAACTGCGACCAGGCCGCCGAATGCGGATACGCCGTCCACCGGTTCAACACCAGCTACGGCGAGCAGCCCGACGCCGGCTCCTACCCGCCACGCTGCGATACCGGCCTTCCGTCGAACGCACTGATCATCGATGACGTCAAAAGCGGCGTCACACCGGCAGGAGTGGACTCGAACCGGGGCTGCGGAGCGATCAAGTCCGACGGCACCTTCACCTTCGACTTCATCCCCTGGCAGACCACTATGGAACGCCCGGATTATTCGGCGCTGACGATGAACACCTACCCGGGAAAGATCGACACCCACCAGATCGGCGCCGGATACGGCAATCACTTCTGGTTCACACACACCCGTGCGCCCGAGAGTTACCCGGCCAACGCCAATCGGATGAAGGTCACAGGCACGTGGAAGCTGAACGGGCCGATCAACACCACCTCTGGCCAGGCCAAGGTCTTCGCGCACATACCCGATCACGGGGCACAGACCACGAAGGCTACCTACCGGATCAAAACGGATGAAGGTGAGATCGACGCGACGATCTCACAGAAGGCCAACCAGTCAAACAAGTGGGTCGACCTGGGCGCCTACTACTTCAAGAACACCCCGCCCGAGGTCCGGCTGGATAACTTCAACGGCGGCACCGGAGATGCGGACATTGCCTTCGATGCAATCGCCGTCGTGCCCGGCACCTACAACGGCATGAAACTCGGCACCTACCCACTGCCCAACCCCAACGCGGCGGATCCAGGGCCCATCGAGCCGTCAGAGGAAATCCCCGGAGGCTTCTTCCCGACACCCTCCGGAACCAGCTCCACCACCACCCCCGTGTCACTGAGCAGTACCGCCTCATGTTCAACCGCCTCGGCGTCGATCGCACGCAAGCGCGCCAGTGCCTGTATCCACGACACTCTGTACGTCACGCACTTCGAAAACGGGAGGCCGGACGGAACAGCAAGCTTCGACTACTTCAACACGGTTTACCTCGACCCCAAGAGTGCTGAATTCTCGCAGGTCACAACGCTTTCCCTCAAATCGATGGACGGCGCGATGAACACGGCCAATCTGGACTATCGGGCAAAATGCCGGGGTAATTGCGTCATCACCAGTACTGACTGGAACGGGTCCAAGACTTGGAAGAAGGGAGACAAACTCAACAGGACCATCATCACGCGCATGAAGTGGACGTCGAGCCAGAACACCAAGAACACGATCGTCCCGTACTGGACCTTCGGCGGCTCGACCAACGGCGACCCGATTGCGAACCCACTAGAAGTCGAGAACTTCAAACTTGATATCCGATGTGACAACCAGGTCGCTAACGCCGGAACCGGCTGCGTCTTCTCCGGCTACAAGCCGACCTACGTCATGAACACCAAAAAATTCCCCGGCGCAGCGGCACACATCGCCCTTATGTGGAATAAGACGAAAATCGTCTACGGGAAGCGTAGCAGCGGCAAGCCACTGAGGTATCTTGCCAACAAGATGTCTAACGACGGCAGCGGCAAGACCCAGCAGGAGCGCAACCGTCAGAAGATCTGCAAGCGGAAGTGGCGTACGTACGCGGGAACCGGCCTGTTCACCGACCTATGGGGAACAACGGACTCCATCAGCTGTGACGAGTTCGCCTTCGCCAACGCCTACCAGAGCGGCGGCAATCCGACCTCCAACGGTGGCACCAACCCCGTGGGCTACAGCGGCGCCGAGTGCGTCCAGACCTACATCAAGCGCAACAGCGACGACACGATCTCCATCCACCTGCGCCCCGATTACCCGGCGCCGAACTGGAGCGAGCCGTGTGGACGGTCCTCGATGTCGAACTGGCAAAATACTCAGTCTATGCGCCCGTTCGGTGACTTCATCAAGGAGCAGCGCCTGATGCAGGACGACCAATACTGGGTCGACCTCGACGGATTCACTCTGTAGCAGAGCATAAAATTGTGGGCCCCATCATGAAATTGGTGGGGCCCACGGTATGTTCGCAGTCAAGTGAGTTGATCAAGATCCTCCTGGTCGAGGTCGTCGATGTCCCAGACGATCATCTCGTTATAAATACCGGCACGGCTCTGCATCAGCCGGAACGACTCTTCCAGATACGCTGACAGCGACGGATATACATCCTCTTCAATGGGTCCGCCATCGGACCATTTGCCGACGGCCCCGGTTGCGCCGTCGATGAACAGTCCGTAGAGCCAGTCACTCTCGACTGCGAAGGGGACCCAATGGCGCTTCCACTCGCCGTCTTGTTCTCCACCATTGTAGACAGCGTTCATGTGCTCATTGACACGGACGAGCAAATGCGTCGATAGGATGCTATAGAAGTCAGAGACAAACTCACCGGACCGCCGAGGACGCATGCCGTCCGGATCATTGGGGTCGACCTGCACGCCGTTGTTCATCTGCAGCATGAACGACAGCTCCTCAGGTAGATGTGTTCCCAGTCGCGCTCTGGTATGCGCCAAGGTATCCGATGTCGCACCTTCCTGGAGCTGTGCGTAGGACCGCGGTGCGTTCTGACGAACCCACTCAGTGATCTGACTCCATGCCGAAAGTTCACATGTCACGACTTTCTACCTTTCGTGTCTGCCGATCGAAGCCGACGCCATTACAATGATAACGTCGTCCCATCGAACTGGCACCCCCCGTAATCGAGAATTGCGCATTCCTCACTTTTTGAGCACCCATGGTCACCATGGACGGGCTACGGCAGAAGCTGTGCGCGCTTGTCGATGTAAATGGGTGTGACCCCGAGCTGGTTGAAGAACCCGTCGGTGAAAGTGACTACGGTGTTCCAGGCCCAGGTGGTGCAGCCATGGCCAAGACAGCGGTCAGGGAAGAAGGGGTGCCCTTCTGCGCTGAAGGGGTTGGCCTGGAACTTCCGCTGGGCCAGTTCCGTGGCGAGCTTCCTTTCTTTCGCCCACGGGCCCGTGCCCCACCCGGGCCCGTAGTGCACCAGCTCGTTGCGTAGCTGCACGACCAGCCGAGCGTCCTGGTACTCCTTGCCGCCCTCGCCGAAAGGCTGCCTCCGGAGCAGGTGAAGCACCAGCTGGATGCGGGCCAGCAGGGCAATGGATCGCTCGTCGAGGGCCTTCATCAGGCCGGTGAGGGCATTCCGCTCATCCACCGACAGTGTTCCCTGTCCTCCCCCGACCGGCAGATGGTCCTTGGAAGCCGATGCCAGCAGCTCGTTGAGCGAAGCCTCCAGGAAGGCGACTGTGGCGAGGATGGAGGCCATGGCGTAGGAGCGGTGCTCGGCCTGCTGGCTTGAGGACCAGGTGAGTCCACTGCGCTTGTCGTTGTCGCTGGGGGCCACCCGGTTCTGCTCCAGTTCCCCGCGCCTGCGGGAGAGCAGTGTGGCTGCGAGTGCCTGATCGAGGGAATACCAGTGCCATGTCGCGACGCTCGGGTCAAAAGCTTCTGCTTCCGGCATACCCGACAGTGAGTTGATTTCAACCTCCGTTTGAGCAGGTCAGGTGGAGGGTGAGGACGGCTT
>NZ_JABLSI010000007.1 GCF_019303475.1 Streptomyces sp. JJ38 | reverse complement strand
CCGGGCGACCCGGGGGCGCCGGCGCGCTCGCGGACGGCGTCGGCCGCACCGGTGGCGAAGGCGACCGGCGCGGCGAAGGCCGCTCGGCGGGTGGCCCGGCGCAGGGCGCGCAGCACCGGGCCGCCGACGGCGAGGGTGAGCACGGCGGTCAGGGCCGCGCGGGGCACGTCCCAGCCCAGCGAGGTGGCGAGCCAGTAGGCGGCGAACCGGGCGAGGTTCTCGGCGGCCGGGTCGCCGGGGACGAAGGAGACGCCGGTCGACAGGCCACCGAGGTAGGGCCAGCCCTGGAGGTTCATGACCAGGCCGTAGGCCATGGCGGCCGGTGTGCCGTAGGCGGCGAGCAGCCACAGCTCGCCGCGGCCGCGCAGGGTGTGCGGGCGCGGCAGCAGGCCCGCCCCCATGGTGACCCAGCCCAGGGTGAGCATCTGGAAGGGCAGCCAGGGTCCGACCCCGCCGGTGAGCAGGGCGCCGGCGAACATGGCCAGCGCGCCGAGCACGAAGCCGAACCCGGGGCCCAGGACCCGGCCGGAGAGGATCATCAGGAAGAACATCGGCTCCAGCCCGGCCGTGCCCGCACCGAGCGGGCGCAGGGCCGCCCCGGCCGCCGCCAGGACGCCGAGCATGGCGATGGCCTTGGCGTCCATACCGGAGTCCGCGATGGTGGCGACGACGACGGCCAGGAGCAGCGGGAGCAGGGCGGCGAAGAGCCAGGGCGCGTCGGCCGAGTGGGCGAGCCCGGAGGCGGAGTCGGCGAGCAGGGGCCAGCCGAACGCGACGACGCCGGTGGCCGAGACGAGGGCGAGCGCCGCGGCGGCACGCGGGCCGAGCCGTACCGGGCGGTCCCGGTGCGTGCCGCTCACGGCGCTTCCCGGAGGGCCCGCCGTACCTGGGACACCGTCAGCCAGGGCTGCGGGGCGAGGATCTTGGCGGTCTGCGGGGAGAAGGCCGGCGAGGAGACGACGACCTCGGCGGTGGGTCCGTCCGCGACGATCTCGCCCTGGGCCAGGACGAGCACGCGGTCGGCCAGTTCGGCGGCTAGTTCGACGTCGTGGGTGGCCAGGACGATGGCGTGGTCGCGGGCGGCCAGCTGCCGCAGGAGCGTCGCGAGGCGGTGCTTGGCGGCGTAGTCGAGCCCGCGGGTCGGCTCGTCGAGGAGGACGAGCGGTGGTGCGGCCGTGAGGACGACGGCCAGTGCCAGGACGAGCCGCTGCCCTTCGGACAGGTCGCGCGGGTGCACGGTGTCGGCCAGGCCCGGCAGCAGTTCGGCGACGAGGGCGCGGCACGTACCGCGTGGGGCGTCGGCGTCGCGGTCGGCGTCCTCGCACTCGGCGGCCACGGTCTCGGCGGCGAGGAGGTCGCGCGGGTCCTGCGGGACGAGGCCGACGTGTCGCAGCAGCGGCCCGGGCTTGCTGCGGTGCGGGGTGAGCCCGCCGACGGAGACGGTGCCGCGCGCGGGCGGGTGCAGCCCGACGAGCGAGCCGAGCAGGGTGGACTTGCCGGAGCCGTTGCGGCCCATGAGGGCGAGGGTCTCGCCGGGCCGCACGGTCAGGGAGACGTCGTGCAGGACCGCGGCGCGGCCCCGTCGCACGTCCAGCCGCACGACCTCGGCGACCGGCGCGCCCCGGGCGCCGTCCGGACCGCCGCCTTCGCCCGGGCCGCCGCCGCGCCGGGAACCACCGGAACCACCGGAACCACCGGAACCACCAACGCCACCGGACGGCTTCGCGGCGTCCGCCGGGAGCCGGGCGGCGAGGGGCGCGAGCCGCTCCCGCAGGGCCCCGGCACGGCGGCGGGCGTCCCGGACGGACAGCGGCAGCGGGGACCAGCCCGCCAGCCGTCCCAGCTCCACCACGGGGGGCCGCACCGGCGAGTGGGCCATCAGCTCGGCCGGGGACCCGAGCCGGGCGGGCTCCCCGGGCGCGGACAGGAGCAGCACCTGGTCCGCGTACTGGACGACGCGTTCGAGCCGGTGTTCGGCCATCAGCACGGTGGTGCCCAGGTCGTGGACGAGGCGCTGGAGGACGGCCAGCACCTCCTCGGCGGCGGCCGGGTCGAGGGCGGAGGTCGGCTCGTCCAGGACCAGCACCCTCGGATGGGTCGTCAGCACCGAGCCGATGGCCACCCGCTGCTGCTGTCCGCCGGAGAGCGTGGTGATGGGCCGATCGCGCAGCTCGACCAGGCCCAGCAGGTCGAGGGTCTCCTCGACCCGGCGGCGCATCGTCGCGGGCGGCAGCCCGAGCGACTCCATGCCGTAGGCCAGTTCGTCCTCGACGGTGTCGGTCACGAAGTGGGCCAGCGGGTCCTGGCCGACGGTGCCCACGACGTCGGCGAGCTCGCGCGGCTTGTGGGTGCGGGTGTCACGGCCGTCCACCGTGACGCGGCCGTGCAGGGTGCCTCCGGTGAAGTGCGGCACGAGCCCGGACACGGTGTTCAGGACGGTCGACTTGCCGACCCCGGACGGCCCGACGACGAGCACGAGCTCGCCCTCCGGCACCGTGAGGTCGAGCCCGGTCACGGCGTCGGCGGCGGCCTCGGCGTAGGTCACGCGGACGTTCTCGAATCGGATCACGGCGCGGCCCTCCCCGGCCTTGGCTTCTCGGTGGTGGCGGTCCGCGCGGCCCTGCCCGGGGCGCGGTCGGGCAGCGGGGCGACGACGGCGGGCAGCAGGCCCAGCAGGCACACGGCCACCGCAGCCGGGGGCGCTTCGGGGGCCGTCAGCGGAACGGCGGGCGGATTGAGGGCGGTGGGGTCGGCGGCGGCGAGCGCGATGACCCCGGCGGCGACGGCCGCCCCGGAACCGGCCACGAGCCAGGCCCGGGCGCCCCAGCGGTCCGGCCGGTACCGGCTGCGGACCGTGCGCCGCCCGCCGAGCCGCAGCCCGGCCAGCGCGGCGGCCAGGCCGAGTCCGAGCACGGGCAGGGCGAAGGCGGCGCCGTCCGCGGTGAGCAGCCCGTAGGCGCCGACGCACACGCCCAGCAGCCCGCCGAGCGTGCATGCGGTGGTGGCCCGGCGCACGGCGGGGGACACCCGCGCCGTGCGGCCGTACCCCCGGGCGTCCATCGCGGCGGCCAGGGCGACGGAGCGTTCCAGAGCGCCCTCCAGCACGGGCAGGGCGACGCGCAGGACCGAGCGCACGCCGGTGTCCGGGCGCCCCCGCAGCCGCTGGGCGGACCGCAGCCGCCGCACGTCCGCGACGAGGTGCGGGGCGAACGTCATCGCGACGACGACGGCGACCCCGGCCTCGTAGAGCGCGCCCGGCAGCGACTTCAGCAGCCGGGCCGGGCTCGCCAGGGCGTTGGCCGCGCCCACACAGGCCAGCAGCGCGGCCAGCCGCAGGCCGTCGCGGAACGCGAAGTACATGCCCTCCGCCGTGACCCGGCCGCCGATCCGCACACCCTGGGCCCACTCGGGCAGCGGGATCTCCGGCAGGGTGAACAGCACCGTCGTGCCGCCCACAGGGGAGCCCAGCACGAGCGCGAAGAGCAGCCGGGCGACCAGGACCGCCAGGCCGAGCAGCAGGAAGACGCCGTAGGAGCGTGCCCAGGGCGCGTCGGTGCGCCGGACGGCGACGACGTACCCGGCCACGGCCACCAGCAGCGCCAGCAGCACCGGGTTGGTGGTGCGGGACGCGGCGGCGGCCAGACCCAGTGCCCAGAGCCACCAGGCCCCGGCGTGCAGGGCGTTGCCCCGGCGCGCGGAGGGCGCGCGCAGCGCGGTGAGGAGAGCCCGCGTCATGACGCCCGGCGCCGCCTCGCCTGCCACACCCCCGCGGCACCCAGCGCGAGGACGACGAGTGCCTCGCACACGATCACCCAGGGGAACCCGGAGCCGCCGTCGTCCCCTTCCTCGGCGGCGTTCCCCGCGTCCGTCCCGCCGTCCCCCGCGCCGTCGGTGCCGCCGTCCGACCCGCCGAGCCGCGCGCCGCACTCCGTCTCGGGATACCCGGCGATGGCACACAGCAGGGCGGAGGAGTCGTAGCGCAGGGGTGGGGCGGTGGCGGCCAGCGCGTCGCCCACCGAGGCGTCCGGCGCGACCGACGCGCACACCCGCCACGGCCGCGGCGGCGTCTCGCCGCGGGGCGCGTCCTCGTGGGTCCCGGGGTCGATGACGAGGGCCACCCGCTTGCGGCCCTCGCGCGGCGCGGTGTCCGCGCAGACGGCCTCGAAGTCGGCGCGCTGCCGGGGCCGGGCGCCCTCGCCGGCGCTCTCGCTCACGGTGAAGCGGAAGCCCACGACGTCGCCGTCGGCGGGACGCAGGGTCGCCGGGCCCTGGGTGGCGTAGACCCAGGAGCCCTCCTCCGCCGTCCAGAAGGACCAGTACCGGTAGCCGTCGGCGTGGGCCGGACCGGCGCCCGTCAGGAGCACCAGGAGGCCCAGCGCCGCCGTGGCGAGGGCGCGCGCCGTCCGCATCAGCCCGCGTTCCCCTCGGCCGGGGCCCCGTCGCCCGCGCCGCCATCGCCCCGCCGCCTGCGCAGGACGACGACCAGCACGCCCAGCCCGGCGCCCACGACGAGCCCCGTGCCGATGGCCCACCACACGGTGTTCGAGTCCTCGATCAGCCGCGGCTCCGGGCCCGTCGCGTTGAGCTGGGCGACCAGGTCGGTGCCGCCGAAGTCCTCGGGGTCGCCGCCCGCGGCGCGCACGGCCAGCAGCAGTTGGCCCAGGCCGGCCGGCTGCCCCGACAGCCCCTGCCACTCGGTGTGGTGCTCGGCCAGCCAGTTCAGCGGCTCCTCGGCCGCGTCGGGGTACCCGGCGGCCGAGAGCGCGATGACGGCGAGGGCGGTGGCGCCGTGGTCGGGCTGCGGATCGGTGCCCGGCATCACCACCGTGAGGTACCCGCCGTTGCGGGTGAGTTCGGAGCTGAGCTGGGCGGCAGCGGCCTGGGGGGACACGCCGATCTCGAAGTGGCCGGTCTCGCCGCAGTCCGGGAGGACGGGCTTGCCCGCGTTCCCCTCGGCCGGCTCCACGGCGAGCCCCTTGCGGTAGGCCGCGAGTGTCGCGGCGGCCGAGGCATGGGGGTTGGCGACCAGCTCCCCCCTCTTTCCGCGCTGGTAGGAGAAGCCCCCGGCCTTCCCGCTGGGTGCCGAGCAGTCGAGCTGGAGACGGTTCAGCGCGTTGGAGGGGGGATCGGCGATGCTCCTTCTGACGTCCTCCGGATTGAGCCCGGCGGCGTCGAGCGCACCGATGACGACGGCGGTGGAGTTGGCGTCGGTGGGGTCGTCGGGGCCGTAGCCCCAGCCACCGTCCGTGTTCTGCACCGACTCCAGCCACGCCACCGCGTCCTTGACCGGCTCGCTGTCCGCGCCCCGCACGGCGGCGAGGGCCTGCACGGCCATGCCGGTCGCGTTCGTGTCGGCCGGTCCGGTCTTGGCACAGGACGCGCGGACGTCCGTGCGGTAGGACATGAACGAGCCGTCGTCGCACTGCTGGGACGTCAGCCACTCGACGGCCGAGTCCGCCGGGACGTAGCCGGCGGCGTCCTGGGCGAGCAGGGCTATGGACTGCCGCCACACTCCGTCGTACTGGGGATCGGCCGTCCCGAACAGCCCGGCGGGCAGCGAGCCGGAGGGCGAGGGGGACGGGGAGGCGTCGGCCAGGGCGGCGGGGGCCACCGACGCGCTCAGGGCGGTGACGGCGGCCAGGGCCGTGGCGCAGCGGCGCAGGTACATCGGATGCCTTTCGGTGGCGGCCGCGCACACCGGCACCCACGGCGGGCCGCGCTGGGCGCGCGGCACCGGGGCTCGGCATCCGCAGACCTCGACGGAGCCGGCGGCGCACCAGGGCGTGCCGCCGGGAGCCTTGGGCCTCTCACGGGAGAGGCGCCTGGACGCGGGTGTTCCGACTCGCGGTTGCGCACGCCACGGGGGGCTGTGCGGTACCGCTCACGGCTGCGGGTCAGTGCCGGATTCGCACCGGTCTTTCCCCGGCCAGGGCGGGTTTGCACCGGACACTCTAACGGCGCTCCGGCACCGGGCCGGGATGCCGCCGGTCACACCGCCCCGGCCTCGGGCGTCCTCAGGCGTCCCGGACGAGCCGGGAGACCGTCGCGAGGTCGGCCTCCACCTGTTCGAGCGAGGCCCGTCCGGCCAGCCAGTTGATGAGGCCGAGAAGCCAGGTGTGCTCGATGACGCGGACCGTCGAGAGCTGCTGCGGTGTCGGCTCTCCCTCCAGCCCCGTGGCGTCCAGGATGATCGCGGTGGTGAGCCGCAGGACGGTGTCCACCTCCGCGCTCACCGACCGGTCGGCGAAGGTCAGGGCCCGGACCATCGCGTCCGCGAGGTGCGGTTCGCGCCGGAGTGACCGGAACGCCCGCTTCAGGGTCTCGGCCACCCGGGCGGCGGGCTCGTCCGTCGCGGGCGGCTGCTGGTGCAGGGTCGCGTGCAGGTGCCGCAACTGGTCCTGCATCATCGCGACGAGCAGGTGCACCTTGGACGGGAAGTAGCGGTACAGCGTGCCGAGGGCGACCTGTGCGGTCTCGGCG
Source organism: Streptomyces sp. JJ38 (assembly GCF_019303475.1). Classification (GTDB taxonomy): domain Bacteria; phylum Actinomycetota; class Actinomycetes; order Streptomycetales; family Streptomycetaceae; genus Streptomyces. The sequence goes on along the minus strand of NZ_JABLSI010000007.1, from coordinate 116,254 downwards.
ACCTCGCGCATCTGCACCGCGTCGAAGCCGCCCCGGCGGGCCGACTGCGTCGCGGCCCTCAGGATGCGGCGGCGCCGCTCCTCCTGGCGTTCGGTCAGCGCGGGCGGTTCCGCCGGGTCGGCCCCGGTCGGGCGGGTCGGCGGCGGTGTCGGCGTCGGTGGGTTCATTGGCGTGTTCGGCGTCGGTCTCACGGGGCTGGGCGCGTGGGCTGCGGTCATCGGCCGGGCTCGTCGGGGTCGTCCGTGAGCCGGGCTCGTCGGGGTGGTCCGGACGCCGGGTGCCGCGGCGGCGGGCCGCGCCCGGCCCGTGCATCCTGTCAGGAGGTGCGCCGTGGTGCGAATCACCGCGCCCGGCCGTAACGGGCAAGTGACCGGCCGGTAGATTCGGAGGCGCTCCCGCCGGGGGCCGAACATCTGAAACTTGTTCTACCTCGGCGCGAGCCGTTACGCTCCCGCGAAAGTCCGGCGAGAAGGGGACCGCGAGTGACCGCAGAGGCCATACGGGACGCGGCGACCGGGCCCCGGCGGGGCGGTACGGAATCCGGCCGCCCGCTGCGCGTCGCGCTGCTCAGCTACAAGGGGAACCCGTTCTGCGGGGGCCAGGGCGTCTACGTCCGGCACCTCTCCCGCGAGCTGGTCCGGCTGGGGCACGAGGTCGAGGTGATCGGTGCCCAGCCCTACCCGGTCGTCGAGGAGGGCGTCACCCTCACCGAGCTGCCCAGCCTCGACCTCTACCGCGCCTCCGACCCCTTCCGCACCCCCGGACTCAGCGAGTACCGGGACTGGGTCGACGCCCTGGAGGTCGCCACCATGTGGACCGGCGGCTTCCCCGAGCCGCTGACCTTCTCCCTGCGCGCCCGCCGCCACCTCGCCGCCCGGCGGGGTGACTTCGACGTCATCCACGACAACCAGACCCTCGGCTACGGCCTGCTGGGCGGCTCCGAGGCACTCGGCGCCCCGCTCGTCACCACGATCCACCACCCCATCACCGTCGACCGCCAGCTCGACCTGGCCGCCGCGCCCACCCTGCGGCGCCGGCTCTCCGTGCGCCGCTGGTACGGCTTCACCCGGATGCAGCGCCGCGTCGCCCGCCGCCTCCCCTCGGTGCTCACCGTCTCCGGCTCCTCCCGGCAGGAGATCGTCGACCACCTGGGCGTGGCCGAGGGCCGGGTACACGTCGTCCACATCGGCGCCGACACCGAGCTGTTCCGTCCGGACCCGGCGGTCCCCGAGGTGCCGGGGCGCATCGTGACGACCTCCAGCGCCGACGTCCCGCTCAAGGGGCTCGTGCACCTCGTCGAGGCGCTGGCCAAGGTCCGCACCGAGCACCCCGAGGCCCACGTCGTCGTCGTCGGACGGCGTCCCGAACGCGGCCCGGTCGCCAGGGCCATCGAACGCTTCGGCCTGGACGCCCCCGGGCCCGGCGGCCGCCGACCCGTCGAGTTCGTCAAGGGCATCAGCGACCCGGAGCTCGCCGATCTGGTCCGCGGCGCCCAGATCGCCTGCGTTCCCTCCCTCTACGAGGGCTTCTCCCTGCCCGCCGCCGAGGCCATGGCCACCGGCACCCCGCTCGTGGCCACCACCGGGGGCGCCCTCCCCGAGGTGGCCGGGCCCGACGGCGAGACCAGCCTCGCGGTGCCGCCCGGTGATCCCGGCGCCCTCGCCGCCGCGCTCACCCGGCTGCTGGCCGACGCCCCGCTGCGACAGCGGCTCGGCGCCGCGGGACGGGCCCGGGTCCTGAGCCGCTTCACCTGGCGGCAGGCGGCCATCGGCACCGCCGAGCACTACCGGGAGGCCATCGACCGTTCCCGCACCGCCGCGGCCCATCGCTGACCGCGGCGCGCCCCCGCCCGCGGCACGGCCCACGACCCACGCCCCGCCCGGGGCGACCGCCCCCGACCTGCCCGCCCTGTCCTGCCCCCGGACCGAAAGCAGAACCCCCTGTGCTGACCGTCGACTTCTCCCGGTTCCCGCTCGCCCCGGGCGACCGCGTCCTCGACCTCGGCTGCGGCGCCGGCCGTCACGCCTTCGAGTGCTACCGGCGTGGCGCGCACGTCGTGGCGCTCGACCGCAACGCCGAGGAGATCCGCGAGGTGGCCACCTGGTTCGCCGCCATGGAGGAGGCCGGCGAGGCCCCCGCCTCCGCCTCCGCCACCGCCATGGAGGGCGACGCGCTCGCCCTGCCGTTCCCGGACGACAGCTTCGACGTCGTCATCATCTCCGAGGTCATGGAGCACATTCCCGACGACAAGGGCGTGCTCGCGGAGATGGTCCGCGTCCTGCGCCCCGGCGGACGCCTCGCCGTGACGGTGCCGCGCTACGGCCCGGAGAAGGTCTGCTGGGCGCTGTCCGACGCCTACCACGAGGTGGAGGGCGGCCACATCCGCATCTACCGGGCCACCGAACTGCTCGCCAAGCTGCGGGAGGCCGGACTGCGCCCCTACGGCAGCCACCACGCCCACGCCCTCCACGCGCCGTACTGGTGGCTCAAGTGCGCCTTCGGCGTCGACAACGACAAGGCGCTCCCCGTGCGCGCTTACCACAAGCTGCTGGTCTGGGACATCATGAAGAAGCCGCTCGCCACCCGCCTCGCGGAACGGGCCCTCGATCCCCTCATCGGCAAGAGCTTCGTGGCCTACGCCACCAAGCCCCACCTCCCCCGCACCCCGGAGACGACTGCGTGACCAGCCCGGAGCGCACCGAACTCCTCGTCCTGCCGGGCGTCCTCACCGCGGAGCAGGCGGCCGCCACGGTCGCCGGCATCGCCGCCGAGCAGCGCCCCGACGGCGCCATCCCCTGGTTCCGCGGCCACCACCTGGACCCGTGGGACCACGTGGAGGCCGCCATGGCCCTCGACACCGCGGGCGAACACGCCCGCGCCGCGGCGGCCTACGGGTGGCTCGCCGAGCACCAGCTGCCCGACGGCTCCTGGTACGCCGCCTACGCCGACGGCGACGCCCGCGAACCCACCGACACCGGCCGGGAGTCCAACTTCTGCGCCTATGTCGCCGTCGGCGTCTGGCACCACTACCTGTCCACCGGCGACGACACGTTCCTGGAGCGCATGTGGCCCGTCGTGGCCGCCGCGATGGGGTTCGTCCTCTCCCTCCAGCAGCCCGACGGCACCGTCGCCTGGAAGCGCGAGCCGGACGGCACCGTGCTCACCGACGCACTCCTCACCGGCTGCTCCTCCGTGTACCAGGCGCTGCGCTGCGCCCTGGCCATCGCCGAGCACCGCGAGGAGCCGCAGCCCGACTGGGAGCTGGCCTTCGGACGGCTCGGCCACGCGATCGCGCACCACCCCGAGCGCTTCGCGGACAAGTCCCGCTACTCGATGGACTGGTACTACCCGGTGCTCACCGGGGCGGTCACGGGCACGGCGGCCAAGGAGCGCATCGAGGCCGAGTGGGACCGCTTCGTCGTCCCCGGCCTGGGCGTGCGCTGCGTGACGCCCAACCCCTGGGTGACGGGCGGCGAGAGTGCCGAACTGGCCCTGGCCCTGTGGGTGATGGGGGAGTCCGGCCGCGCCGTGGAGATCCTCCGCTCGATCGCCCACCTGCGGGCTCCCAGCGGCATGTACTGGACGGGGTACGTCTTCGCCGACGAGGCCGTGTGGCCCCGGGAGCAGACGGCCTGGACCGCCGGTGCGCTGCTGCTGGCCGTCGCGGCCCTGGGCGGGGATCCGGCCACCGTCGAGGTCTTCACCGCCCCGGCGACCCCCGTCGGCCTGACCGCCTCCTGCTGCTGACCTCCGCTGACACCGTCCCACGGGACGACGAGACCCCCGCCACCGGGCTTGAGGCCACGGTGGCGGGGGTCTCGTCGTGGAGCGGGACCGTCAGCCGCGCTGGATGCCGGAGGTGTCGGCCAGGAGACCGCGACGGCCGTCCTGCGTCTGCGCGATGAGCGCCTGACCGCGCTGCTCGACCGCCAGGTACCAGGTACCCGGAGCCAGTTCGGCGATCGGGGTCGGCGAGCCGTCCTCACCGGTCAGCGGGCGGGCGACCGGAACAGCGAACCAGAACGGCTGGAAGTTCGGGTCGGCCGCGCCCTGCTGGGGCTGCGGCTGGGCGGGCTGAGGCTGCGGCTGGGCGCCGGGCTGGCCGCCGAAGGACTGGTCCTGGGGGCCCGGCTGCGGGCCGCCAGGGTAGCCGTAGCCGGCCTGCGGCTGACCGGCCTGCTGCGGGGCGCCGGTGTAGCCGTAGGCGCCCTGCTGGCCGTAGGGCTGCGGCTGCTTCATACCGCCGGCCGGGATGAGCGCGACCTGCAGCGGCGGCAGGTAGACGGTGGCGATGGCGCCGGCCGCCATGATGATCACCGCGATGAAGCCCATGACCTGCCCGGCGCCGACGTCCAGCGCCTCTTCGGCGCCCATCGGGTTGGCGAGCAGCGTCCAGAAGCCGGCCCAGACGGCCATGACGCTGAAAGCGATGCCCCACTGGTCGAGCTTCAGCCCCGCGACCCGCAGCTCCGGGTTCACGAAGCGGGAGACGACGATGAAGACCGTCGCGAGGAGGCCGCCCAGGAAGATGGTCGGCATGACCGGCCAGAAGAAGTTCGACCAGCCGTTGCGGCTGTCGTCGTCCTGCCCGAAGCCGCCGGGGAAGCTATAGAAGTCGAGGAATGAGGCGATGAACAGCAGGACCGCTGCTCCGATCACCACTGCATCGCCTCGCTGGAGCGAGCGGTTGTTCACGTCAGATCCCTTGTCGATCTCGTCGTCATGGTCCGGTCATCACGGGGGCGGCCCCCATCGTACGGACACTCTGGTCAGCGTGCGGACGACCCCCCGAATTCGGGGATGGGCGGAGTCCGGATGCCGCAGCCGCCCGCGGTGCCCTCGCGGCGGCTTCAAAAGCCTGTTCCCCCTTGCCAGTTGCTACGGGGCTTCCGCGTCACGATCGGTGAGGAAGGCGGTGAGGCCCCGGGCGATGCCGTCGGCCGCGCGGGCCCGCCAACCGTCGTCGGTCAGCAGGGCGGCGTCGTCGGTGTCCCGCATGTTGCCACACTCGAGGAAGACCTTGGGTACCGCGGAGAGGTTCAGTCCGCCGAGATCGGCGCGCACGTCGAGCCCCGACTCGGCCGTGTCCGGGCCCAGATACGTCGCGGGGCGGGTGCCGGTGGCCTCGGCGAAGTGCTCCACCAGGTGGGTGCCGAGGCGCCGGGAGGGCCCGGTGATGCCCCGCGTGTCCGCCGCGCCCGCGGTCACGTTCGCCGGGAGGATCACGTGGAAACCGCGGTCGCCCTCGGCCGCCCCGTCCGCGTGCAGCGAGACGGCGGCGTCGGCTCCGGCCTCGTTCCCGATGCGGGCCCGCTCGTCGATGCACGGTCCGTGGGGCCGGTCGCCGTCGTGGGTGAGGACGACGGTCGCTCCGCCGGCCTCCAGCCGGTCGCGCACCCTGCGGGCCAGGTCGAGGGTGAACTCGGCCTCGGGGTAACCGGCGTTCGTCTCGGCGCCCACGGCGTCGCAGTCCTTGCGGTGCGTGCCGACGTCGACCTGGCGCCCGATGGCCTCCGGGTGGTTCCGGTTGCCGGGGTTGTGGCCGGGGTCGATCAGGACGACGGTGCCGGCCAGCGGGCCGCCGTCCGTCGGCGGCTCCGACGCCGACGGCCCGCTCGGCGTCCCCGCCGCCTCGGAGGCCGCCTTGCCGGGCCGTTCGCGGGGCTCGGCGTCGCTTCCGGCGCCCCCGGCTGCGGGCCGGGCCACCAGCCAGGCCACGAGGCCGAGCAGGCAGCAGGGCACCAGGACGGCGGCGACGAGCAGGGCACGGCGGCCCGGGGACACCTCAGCTCCCGGGTGCGGTGCGGCGCAGCACGCGCAGCGAACCGGTGCCGGGCTCCTCCGTGTACTCGCCCGACTCCAGCGCCCTCCGGTACACCCGGTACGGCGCCTGCCCGCCGTCGGCCGGATCGGGGAAGACGTCGTGGATCACCAGGAGGCCGTCCCGTACCAGGTGCGGGGCCCAGCCTGTGTAGTCGGCGTTGGCGTGCTCGTCGGTGTGGCCGCCGTCGACGAAGACGAGGCCGAGCGGCGTGCGCCACAGGGCCGCCGCCTGCGGGGAGCGGCCGACGAGGGCGAGGACGTGGTCCTCCAGCCCGGCGGCGTGCAGGGTCCTGCGGAAGGCGGGCAGCGTGTCCATGCGGCCCACCCGCGGGTCCACCAGCTCCGGGTCGTGGTACTCCCATCCGGGCTGCTGCTCCTCGCTGCCCCGGTGGTGGTCGACGGTGACGGCGGTGACCCCGGCCTGCCGGGCCGCGTCGGCGAGCAGGATCGTGGACCGTCCGCAGTACGTGCCGACCTCCAGCAGCGGGTGCCCGAGCCGGGCCGCGTCGGCGGCCGCCGCGTAGAGCGCGAGGCCCTCGTCCCGGGGCATGAAACCCTGCGCTGCCTCGAACGCGGCGATGATCTCCGGCTTGGGTGTCGTCATGCCGCCCATGCTGCCGCATGACCGTGTGCGCCGCGGGCCCGGGTGCCGCCGGCCGCGCGCTCGCCGGACGGCCGCCGGTGACGGGCTGTTCCCAAGGGGGAACCGGGTGCGTTATACAGGGAGTCGACAAGAAACTGAAACACGTTCCTGTGCGTCCACACGCCCCGGGTCCGCCCCAAGGGAGACACGCCAGATGTCCATCGACGCCGCCACCGCGCTCGCCGCCCCGCCCAAGGTCACCGAGCTGGCCTGGGACCACAAGGACGTCCTGCTCTACCACCTCGGTCTGGGGGCCGGGATCCCCGCGACGGACCCGGCCGAGCTGCGCTACACGCTGGAGAGCAGGCTGCACGTCCTGCCCAGCTTCGTCACCGTGGCGGGCGGCGGCATGGCCTTCGTCGACGGCATCGACGCGCCCGGCATCGACGTCGACCTCACCGGCATCCTGCACGGCGGGCAGCGCATCGAGCTCCACCGGCCCGTCCCCGTCCGGGGCACGGCCACCCAGCGCTCCCACGTCGCCGCCCTCCACGACAAGGGCGAGGGCAAAGCGGCCGTCGTCGTCCTGCGCATGGACGTGGAGGACGACGCGGGGCCGCTGTGGTCCTGCGACACGAGCCTCTTCGTGCGCGGCGCGGGCGGGTTCGGCGGGGAGCGCGGCGCGAGCGAACGCCTCCCGCTGCCGGAGCGGGCCCCCGACCTCACGCTGGACCGTGTCGTCCGGGAGGAGCAGGGCCTCCTCTACCGGCTCAGCGGGGACTGGAACCCCCTCCACGCCGACCCGGACTTCGCCAAGCTGGCCGGCTTCGACCGGCCGATCCTGCACGGCCTGTGCACCTACGGGATGACGCTCAAGGCCGTGGTGGACGCCGCCCTGGACGGCGACGTCTCCCGGGTGACGGGCTACGGCACCCGGTTCGCCGGGGTCGTCTTCCCCGGCGAGACGCTGCGGGTGCGGGCCTGGCGGCTGGACGCCGGGCGCATCCAGGTCTCCGTCACGACGGCGGAGCGTGACGACGCGCCCGCCCTGACGGACACCGTGATCGAGCACACCTGACGCCCGGCCACCGGGCCGCCCGTGGGTCTCAGTTCGCCGAGGACCCGTCCGCGTCGTTGCCGGGCCTGCGGTGCCGCCCGTGCGGCGGCGTCCCGGAGTCCTCGGCGGTCGCGGCCCGGCCCCGGTGACGGCCCGGTGCCGCGCTCTGCTCGCCGCCTGTGTCGGTGTGCTGGTCGGACATGCTGGTTGGGCTCCGAAGTGCTGGGTTGATCGTTCGCGGCTGAGATGATCTTAGTCGTCGCGTCGGACCGGAGGGCCGGTCCTGTCCGCCGGGGCGGACGACGGCGGGCACCTCAGCGTGCCGCCATGGCCAACGGTGCCTTCCCCAACGGAACGGGTTTACACCTCACTTGCGCATCCGGCTCCGGTGCCTTCTGCTCCTGTGCCGGGTCCGGCCCCGGCCCCGACCCTGGCCCCGGCTTCGGCCCCGGCCCGGGTTCCGACTTCGGCCGGGCCCCGGCCGCCCTGTGCCTCCCGGCGCCGGGCGTCGTCTCGCGGCGCGGCCCGTCCTCGTGCTCCTCCGGCCGCAGCCTGGCCAGCCCGCAGCGCACGCCCCCCGTGGCGTAGGGCAGGAGCAGCTCGCCGCCGGCGGTGAACCGGCCCGTGCGCAGCCAGCCGTTCGGCGCCGGTACGTAGCTCAGCCCCCGCCACCCCGGCCGCCACACCGCGACCCACGGCAGCTCGGCCCCGCACGGCTCACCCGGGCGGGGGGCGCTCTCGACCCGCAGCGCCACCGCGCACCGCTCCGGCAGAAGTGCCTGCCCGGGCTGGACGGCGAACGGCGTGACGGTGACGTCCGGCTGGTGCAGGGCCTCGGGGAAGCGGACCGGCCGGTGGCTGTCCAGCACGCCCCAGCCGACCCGGTCGGCCCCGGGCGCGTCGGATCGCAGGAGCAGCAGCCCGCTGTCCGGATCGGCCAGCAGCAGCCGGTCGTTGCTGCCCTCCGCGATCTCCAGCAGCGGTGAGACCGCCCCGCCGCGCCCGAGGTCCACCACGACGGCCTTCACCAGCCCGTCCGCGCCCCGCCGGTTGAGCGCCAGCAGCCGCCCGTCCCGGCCCAGCCAGACGCCGTCCGCGCAGTGCCCCGGCACCACGGCCACGCGCTGCGGCCCGTCGGCACCGCCCGTCAGCCGCCACACCGCGGTCGTCTCGGCGCCGGCCGCCAGCGCCCACGCGCTCGACCCGTCCGGAGCCGGGGGCAGCAGGGCGAGCTGTTCCGCCGCCACGGCGCCCAGCGGCACCTCACCGGTGCCGGGGCCCGTGGGGTACAGGAGCGAGGGGCGGTACCGTCCGTCCGCCCGGCGCAGGATCAGGACCCGCCCGTCGGCCAGCGGCAGGAGCTGGCTGTGCGGGTCCTCCGGCTGGCTGCCCGGAAGGGAGACGGCGTACGGCTCGGGGCCGTCCAGTGTCCACCGCTCCGGGCACCAGCGCCCGGCCCCGCCCGGCGCGGCGAGCCGCGCCGCGTAGCCGCCGTCCGCCGAGAGCACACAGGCCAGGGGGCGGTAGGGCGGCGGCGGGGGGATCGCCGGGGTGTCCGTCGTCGCGGTGTCGGTCGTCGGGGTGTCGGTCGTCGGGGTGTCTGCCAAGCCGCCACGCGGCGCTGCACCGCCCGGTGCGTCGTCGCCCTCCGCGACCTCGCCGCGTTCCTCCACCGTTCCGGACCCGACTGCGCAGGCTGTCAACTGCGATCACCTCCGGGTCCCGACGCTAGGGATAGAACGTCGTTCCGAACGGGGAGAGGTGTCCGGCTTCATTCGTTCGGGTGGCTATGGCGGGGTTTGCCACACTCGCCGCGGCGTTATGTGCTGCCGACGGCTGTCCCGTCCCCGTCCATGTCCTGTCCCGCCCCCGGCTCCGGCCCGCCGCCCGTCCGGAGCCGGGGCAGCGCCCTGGTCGGAGGCCCGGGTGCGGACGGTAGCCTTTTCCCGTGCCCGCACTATCCGAAGTCATCGCCGCGCTCGAGACCCTCTGGCCACCCGCCGGGGCGGAGTCGTGGGACGCCGTCGGCACGGTCTGCGGAGACCCGGACGCCGAGGTGTCCCGGGTCCTGGTGGCCGTCGACCCGGTGCAGGAGGTGGCCGACGAGGCGGTGGCCCTCGGCGCCGACCTTCTCCTCACCCACCACCCGCTCTACCTGCGCGGCACCACGACCGTCGGCGCCCACACCTTCAAGGGCCGGGTCGTGCACACGCTCATCAAGCACGACGTCGCGCTGCACGTGGCCCACACCAACGCCGACCGCGCCGACCCGGGCGTCTCCGACGCGCTCGCCGAGGCGCTCGACCTGCGCATCACCGGCCCGCTGGTGCCCGATCCGGACGACCCGGCCGGCCGCCGCGGCCTGGGCCGCCTGTGCGAACTGCCCACGCCGCTCTCCGTCGCCGCCTTCGCCCAGTACGCCGCCGAGCGGCTCCCCGCCACCGCGCAGGGCGTCCGCGCCGCCGGCGACCCGGACGCCGTCGTGCGTACCGTCGCCGTGTGCGGCGGCTCCGGGGACAGCCTCTTCGACGCCGTACGGGCGGCCGGCGTCGACGCCTACCTCACCGCCGACCTGCGCCACCACCCCGCCTCCGAGGCCCGCGAGCACTCGCGCCTCGCCCTGCTGGACGCCGCCCACTGGGCCACCGAGTGGCCCTGGTGCGAGCAGGCCGCGGCCCAGCTCGACGCCGTCTCGCAGCGCAACGGCTGGGATCTACGCACGCACGTCTCGCACGCCGTCACCGATCCCTGGACGGCCCACGCGGCCTCCGGGGTCCACCCCGACCACTCAGGAGCCCCCAACTGAACGCCGCGCCCGCCGACCAGATCCGCCTCCTCGACGTCCAGGCCCTGGACATCCGGCTCACGCAGCTCGCCCACCGCCGCGAGACCCTTCCCGAGCACGGCGAAGTCCGCACCCGGGAAGAGGAGCTGACGCAGCTTCGGGACCTGCTGGTGGCCGCCCAGACCGAGGAGAGCGACACCGCACGCGAGCAGACCAAGGCCGAGCAGGACGTCGACCAGGTGCGCAAGCGCGCCGCCCGCGACCAGGAGCGGCTGGACTCGGGCATGGTCACCAACCCCAAGGACCTGGAGAGCCTGCAGAGCGAGATCGCCTCCCTGGCCCGGCGGCAGAGCACGCTGGAGGACGTCGTCCTGGAGGTCATGGAGCGCAACGAGGCCGCGGCGGGGCGGGTCGCCGAGCTGACCGAGCGTGTCGCCGCGGTCCAGGAGAAGGCCGAGGACGCCAAGGCCCGCCGCGCCGCCGCCAGCGAGGAGATCGACGGCGAGATCGCCGCCGTCCGCAAGGAGCGCGAGGTCGTGGCCGCCGCCGTGCCGGCCGACCTGCTCGGGCTCTACGACAAGCTGCGCGGGCAGCAGGGCGGCGTGGGCGCCGCCAGGCTCTACCAGCGCCGCTGCGAGGGCTGCCGGCTGGAGCTCAACATCACCGAACTGAACGAGGTGCGCGAGGCCGCGCCCGACACCGTCGTGCGGTGCGAGAACTGCCGCCGCATCCTGGTGCGCACCCCCGAGTCGGGGCTGTGACACGGGCGATGGGACGACGCTTCGTCATCGAGGCCGACGGCGGTTCCCGGGGCAACCCGGGCCCCGCCGGTTACGGCGCGGTGGTCAAGGACGCCGCCACCGGTGAAGTGCTGGCCGAGACGGCGGAGTTCATCGGCCACGCCACCAACAACGTGGCCGAGTACCGGGGCCTGGTCGCCGGGCTCCACGCCGCACGCGAGCTCGACCCCGAGGCCTCGGTGCACGTCCTCATGGACTCCAAGCTCGTCGTCGAGCAGATGTCGGGGCGCTGGAAGATCAAGCACCCGGCCATGCGCCCGCTCGCGGCCGAGGCCCGTGAGATCTTCCCGCCCGACGCCGTGCGCTACGAGTGGGTGCCGCGCGCCCGCAACAGCCACGCCGACCGGCTGGCCAACGAGGCCATGGACGCCGGGCGGCGCGGCGAGCAGTGGCGCCCCTCCGGCGTCCCCGAGCCCGCCGCGGCCCCCTCCCAGGAGGACGTCGGCGCCACCGCCCCCGCCGCGCCCCCGCCCGGCTGGTCGGCGGACCTGGGCACCCCCACGACGTTCGTGCTGCTGCGGCACGGGGAGACCGCCCTGACCCCGCAGAAACGGTTCTCAGGCAGCGGCGGCGATGACCCGGAGCTCTCCGAGGCCGGGCGCCGCCAGGCCGAGGCCGCAGCCACCGCCCTCGCCACCCGCGGCACCGTCCAGGCCGTCGTCAGCTCCCCGCTGCGCCGTTGCCAGGAGACGGCCGCCGCCGTCGCCGCCCGGCTCGGCCTCGACGTCCGCACCGAGAACGGGCTGCGCGAGACGGACTTCGGCGCCTGGGAGGGCCTCACCTTCGCCGAGGTCAAGGAGCGCCACCCCGCCGACCTCGACGCCTGGCTGGCCTCCGACACCGCCGCCCCCACCGGCGGCGGCGAGTCCTTCGCCGAGGTGGCCCGCCGCGTCGCGGTCGCCCGTGACAAGCTCATCGCCCGCTACGCCGGCCGCACGGTTCTGCTGGTCACCCACGTCACCCCCGTCAAAACCCTGGTGCGGCTGGCCCTGGGCGCCCCGCCCGAGTCGCTGTTCCGCATGGAGCTGTCCGCCGCGTCCCTGTCGGCCGTCGCCTACTACGCCGACGGCAACGCCTCCCTCCGCCTCCTCAACGACACCTCCCACCTCAGCTGAGCCCGCGGGCGCAGCGCCCTACGCCGGACGCGGCTGTCTGCTCTAGGGTGGCGGCGTAGCCGACCTGGGGGAGACAGGGGGACCGGGTGCGTGAGGGCATGACCGTCGGGGGGCGCTACCGGGTTGAACGCCTGCTGGGAAGGGGTGGGTTGGGCGAGGTCTGGGAGGCGGTGGACGCCACCCTCGGTCGACGCGTCGCCGTCAAGTTCGTCACCGGCGTCCGGCAGTACCCGGAGGCGGCCAGGCGGTTCGCCCGGGAGGCCCGGACGCTCGCCGCGCTGCGCCACGGCAGCATCGTCACCGTCCACGACGCCGGAACGGCCGAGCTTGACGAACAGCCCCTGCCCTACCTCGTCATGGAGCTGCTGGACGGGATCACCTGGGAGTACGCCCACGTGGAGTCGGTCGTGGAGACCGGGGCGCGCGTGGCGGAGGTTCTCGCGCACGTCCACGAGGCCAGGATCGTGCACCGGGACGTCAAGCCCGCCAACATCATGATCTGCTCGGACGGGCGCGCCGTGCTGATGGACTTCGGCATAGCCCGTGACGACGACTCCCTCACCCGTACCGCCACCGTCACCGGGAGGTACTTCGGCACGCCCGCCTACATGGCCCCCGAACAGTTGCAGGGCCGTGCCGCGACACCCGCCTCCGACGTCTACGCGCTGGGCATCGTCCTGGTCGAGAAGCTCACCGGCCACCGCCTGCCCGTCGCCCAGCTCATGCCCCAGGTCCGGTCCGCCATCGGCGAGCCCCTGCGCTCCCTGCTCGCCCGGATGACCTCGGCACAGCCCGAGCAGCGGCCCACGGCCGCCGAGTGCGCCGAACGGCTGCGCGCGTCCGCCAGGCCCACGACGTCGCGGAGCACGCCGACGACACGACAGGAGCGGCGTGAACGGTTCGTCCCGCTCGCGGTGCTGCTGTCGCTGTACGCGATCGTCCTGTTCCTGCCCGGCTACGGAGACGCGGGCTGGAGCAGGCCCGTCTTGCGGTTCTTCGCCATCCAGATCCTCGAACCCGAAGAGGATGACGCCATCCTGTGGAACGACTCCGCCTGGGGAGTCGTCACCACGCTCGGAGCGTGCGTCGGAGTGGTGACGGTCCTGGCCATGGCCGCGGCACTCGCCCCACACGCCCGGCTCCCGCAGCGGCTGGCGGGCTACGGGGGCGTTCTGCTCACGGTGTTCTGCCTCGGCTGGCAGGCGACGTCCTCCCCGCCCCACTACGACGACCACTCCGACGAGCTCCACTACGGCCTGTCGCTCTTCTACCTGACGACGGCGCTGGCCATCGCCACGTACGTCTACCGCGACCTCCGCACCCGCCGCCCCAGCCCCCAGCCGTAGGCCGCCCTCGCAGTCGGCCAGGCCGTGGCATGCCGCCGCCCTGCCCATGCGCCACACGGGGCGACGCATGGGCGGGGCGGCGTGTGGCTACTTGCTGTCAGAGGGCTTCGGCTCAGGCGGACGCGGGGCCTCCGGGGGCATCGGTCCCCCGTCGTGCTTGCCGCCGTCCATCAGCGGGTGCGCGAACGGCACACCACGCCAACCCTCAGTGTCGGGCGTACGAGTTTCGTACGTCTCCACTGCCAGACCGGTCATGTGCGGCAACTCCTTTCTCTACTGATCGTGTTTCGAAACCCCGCCCCGACTGGGGGCCAGGTGGTTCGCCGGTCGCGATAGCGCTGGTGGCGCACGGAGGCGGCAGCGCGGGCTTACTCCTCGCGGGTGACGCGGGCGTGATCGGTGGCGATGCGGCGGAAGAGGGCGTGTCCGGTGCGGCCGGTGTGGCGAAGGCACCAGTCCTGGGCCTGCTCCTGGGCTTCCTGAGGGCCGGAGTCCTCACCGCAGCCGGGAGTCACGCAGAATGATTCGAATGTGATGCCACCGAGGGGCTCGTGCCGGATGGTGTGCCGCACGTAGCGGAGCACGGCGCGGGTCACCGTCGTCCTCGGGTGCGGTGCGGGTGGTTGCGGATCTCGACGTTGCAGTCGGTCGCGGCAGACAGGTCGCCTCGGTTCCGTGCTTCCAGCCGCTGTGCGGCCAGTGCGCGGCAGACATCGCAGCCCGGCGCGGGGGGCGGTTCGGGGGCGGGGAACGGGTCCGGCAAGTGGACGGGGGACGGGCCGTCCGTCGTCAAGTGGTGTGTGGTCATGGATGCCCCTCCGGCTCGTATGACTCCGGACACGACCGTAGGGAGCGGGAGTTGGCCGCCGCGATGCGATGTTCTCGAGTGTTCGCACCTCCGGTCGTCCTGTTCGCGTAAGTTCTCACGTGGGTCTCCGTGGGGTGTGGTGCGAGCCTTCGGAGCCCGGTGATGCTGGAGGCCCAATCGCGGAACAAGGAGAGATGGTCATGCCGCGACGCCTGCGCTTCATCGGGACGGACAGCAAGAACGGCACGTGTCCCGCCGTGCACGAAGACATCGACTCAGGCGAGATCATCGTGCAGGGTGCCGGTCAACGATCCGGAGGACATCGCTCAGTTGCGGCACCTGGGTACCGGCGATGCCGCAGTGGCCGTACCGCGCGAACTTCTCGTGAACCACGGCCCCAAGGAGGTCAACCGCGTGCCCGAGCTGATCGGCCTGGAAGAGTTCGGCAAGCTGTTCAAGACGTTCGAGCACACGGCGTGGCATCTGGAGACGCGGCGGGGCTACGCGTCCGACCGTGACGACGACGGCTACCGCGTCTTCACTCAGACCGGCTCGGCCCCCTGCGACCTCGACAGCGAGTGGTGCACGAACATCCGCCGCCAGACCGCGGCCGGGAAGACGGTGGGCCGGGTTCGCGTCGTCGATAATCCGCCCACCGAGGGGCAGTTGTTCCTGCTGGACTACGCGAAGTGCAACGCGGCCACTGGCGAAGACGTGCGAAGCCTGTGGCGAGCGGACTTCGACCGGCTGAATGTGCCCGCCGAGGACTGGTGGCTGTTCGACTCCCGCCTGGTCGCGATCCTCCGTTTCGACGCATCCGACGTACTGGTCAACGTCGAGGTGGTCACGGATCCCGCTGAGGTGCTGCGCTACTGCCAGGTGCGCGACGCGGTGACGCACCACGCCGTTCCCTACGACCAGTTCGCCGCCCTGGTGGCCGACCAGTGAACGTGGACCGGTGAGCACGGACTATCAGCAGGCGCGGGAAGCCCTCGGAGCACGACTGCGAGCACTTCGGCTCGGGTGTCCCGAAGGTCGGCTCACCGGTACACAGCTTGCCCGGCGTCTCGGCTGGGCGCACTCGAAGGTCTACAAGCTGGAGAACGGTCAGCAGACAGCGACACCGGAAGACCTGCGGGCCTGGGCGGACGGGGTGAAGCAGCCGGACGCCTACGCCGAGTTGGAAGGCCGCCTGAGAGGTTTCGAGTCTCATATCCGCTCATGGCGGAGACAGTTGGCCGTAGGGCACCTACCTGTTCAGGAGAACTGGAACATGGAGGTTGCCAGGTCGAGGGTCATCCATGCCTGGGAAGAGGCTGTCGTCCCCGGCATGTTGCAGACCGCCGAGTACGCGCGGCACCTGTTTCTGCGGTACGCGGACCTGCACGGCACGAAGCGTGACACCGAAGAAGCGGTACGAGCCCGGCTCAAGCGTCAGTCATGGCTGTACGAGCCGGGCAGGATGTTCCGTGTTCTCGTGTGGGAGGCGGCACTGCACGCCCTTGTGTGTCCGCCGTCCGCCCTGGCCGCCCAGCTCGACCGGCTCACGGGGATCGTTGGTATGGACACCGTGGAACTGGGGATCGTCCCGCTCGCCGTACCGCTGAAGATCCCGGCCGCGAACGGATTCTGGGTCATGGACGACAGGCTGGTCATCACCGAGGACTGGCACGCGGAGATGTGGCTGGACGACCGGGACAGTGTGATGACGTACACGCGTGTGTGGAAGCTGCTCCGCGAGTCGGCCGTGTTCGGAGCCGAGGCACAGCGGGTGATCAGCCGGGTGCGCCAGGCGCTGTGACGACGACTTCCGCGCAGCGAGGGCGTGGCAGACGAGTCGTGCTGTACGCCGGATTCTGTCTCCGGGGGTCCTCGCGGGCCCTCGGGAGGCGGTCATCCATCTGGGGCCGATGTCGCCATCGACCTCGGTGCGGTCTACCCGCGGACTCGGGCGAGCAGCCCTCGTGCGTCCGCGCAGGGCCGCCTCGCGGCGGCCCCTCTTGACCTTGCTCCGGGTGGGGTTTACCGAGCCGCCCAGGTCACCCTGGGCGCTGGTGGTCTCTTACACCACCGTTTCACCCTTACCGGATGCCGTCGCCGGCTCCGGCGGTCTGCTTTCTGTGGCACTTTCCCGTGGGTCGCCCCAGGTAGGCGTTACCTACCACCCTGCTCTGCGGAGTCCGGACGTTCCTCGACGTGGCTGTGAGGCCACACCGCGACCGCCCGCACGGCTCGTCTGCCGTGCCGCCATCCTACGCGGTCACGCCGGGGCGAAGCGCACGGGTGACCTGCCGGGATCGGCGTGCAGGAGGCGGACGCGCAGGGGCTCGCCGAGGGGGAGGGGCGGCCCGTCGGGCGGGGCGGAGACGCGGCCGGGGACGGGTGGGGACGCGAGGTGGACCGTGCCCTCGTGCGGGTGGTCCTCGTCGACGTCGACGACGTGGCCGTCGAAGACCTCGCCGACGTGGTCCCACAGGACGGCGGCGTCCAGCAGCTCCGCGCAGTCCCGCTCGACGGCCGCCGCGCGGCGCTCCCCGGCCGCCATCGTGGCGGGCAGGGCCGACAGGTGGGCGGTCACCCACTCGGGGGCCTCGCGTCCGGCGTCGGCGGCCAGGCACAGCTCGCCGGTGTAGCGGTCCACGAGGCGGCGCAGGGGGGCGGTGCAGTGCGTGTACGGCCCGGCGACGGCGGCGTGCACGGTGTGGTCCGGGGGTGGGGCCCCGGCCCCGAGCACGGTGTAGCCCCCGCCGCGCAGCAGCGCCGTGCACTCCTGGAGGAAGGCGGCGTGCCGGGGGTCGCGCGGGTCGAGCGAGCGGAGGAGCTCGGCGTAGGACGTGTGCCGGGGCCAGGGGACGTCCAGGGCACGGGCGACCCGGTGGAGCCGGGCCACGGCGCCGTGCGGGGCGCTGGGGAGGGTGCGCAGGAGGCCGGTGCCGGAGCGCAGCATCAGCTCGGCGGCGGCCATCCCGGTGAGCAGGGAGAGCTGGGCGGCCCACACCTCGGTCGGGGCCGGGGCGCGGAAGGCGAGCCGGTAGGCGTCGCCGTGCGGGACGGCCTGCTGCTCGGGCACGGACAGGGAGACGCCGCCGCGGGCGCGCTCCTGCTCCTCCCTCAGCCGTCCGACGACGCGCAGCAGGGCGAGGGACTCCTCGGCGGTGCCGTCCTCGATCCGCTGCTGTGCGGTGGCGTGGTCGAGCCGGGCGTGGGAGCGGACGAGGGCGCGGCGGACGTGGGTGGCGGTGGGGACGCCGTCGGTGTCGAGGTCGTGGGTCCACAGGAGGGCGGGGCGGGGCACGTCGGGGAGCAGGGCGGCGGCGTCCTCGCCGATCCGGTGGGGGAACAGGGGGACGCGCAGGTCGGGGTAGGCCAGGGTGGTGACGCGGCGGTGGGCCTCGGCGTCCAGGGGGCGGCCGGGGGTGACGAAGGCGGCGATGTCGGCGACGGCGTGGCGGACGCGGTAGCCGCCGTGCGGGCGGTGGGTGAGGTACAGGGCGTGGTCCGGGTCCCGGGCGCCGGTCGGGTCGAGGGTGAAGAACGGCAGGTGGGTGGCGTCCTCGGCGGGCAGCCGGGGGCTGCGGGCGGACCGCACGGCGTCGGCGAGGACGGAGGCGGGGAAGGCGTGCGGGACGCCGGTCCGGTGGCGCAGGTCGTCCAGTGCGCTGCGCAGGGCGGCACCGTCACCGCCGGTGACCTGGAGCTGGCGGCTGGGCATACGGCGAGCGTAGGGCCGTAGGCTGCTCGTCGCCGCTTTTGTCAGACCGTGAGGAGAAGAGACCGTGCTCGTGCTGCTGCCGCCGTCCGAGGGGAAGGCCCCGCCCGCGCCCGGTGGGGCCGGGGAGCCGCTACGGCTGGAGGCGCTGTCCCTGCCGGGGCTGACGGAGGCGCGGGAGCGGGTGCTGGCCGAGCTGGTGGCCCTGTGCGCGGAGGCGGTGGACGGCGATGACGCCAAGGCCCGCGAGGTGCTGGGGCTGAGCGAGGGACTGCGCGGGGAGATCGCCAAGAACGCCGGGCTGCGCGAGGCGCCGGCGCGTCCCGCGGGGGAGATCTACACCGGGGTGCTCTACGACGCGCTGGGCCTGGGTTCGCTCGACGCCGCGGCGCGGCGGCGGGCGGGACGGGCGCTGCTGGTGTTCTCCGGGCTGTGGGGCGCCGTCGGGGTGGACGACCCGATCCCGTCGTACCGGTGCTCGGGCGGGGTGAAGCTGCCGGGCCTCGGCGGTCTGGGGGCGTTCTGGCGCGGTCCGCTGGCCGAGGTGCTGCCGGAGGCTGCGGGGGACGGGCTGGTGCTGGACCTGCGCTCGTCGGCGTACGCGGCCATGTGGAAGCCGAAGGGAGAGCTGGCCGAGCGGACGGTCGCGGTGCGGGTGCTCCAGTCGAGGCTGGTGGACGGGGTGGAGAAGCGCTCGGTGGTGAGCCACTTCAACAAGGCGACGAAGGGGCGTCTGGTGCGCTCGCTGCTCACCGAGGGCGTCGAGCCCGCCTCGGCGGCCGGGCTGGCGGAGGCTCTGGGGGATCTCGGACACCGGGTGGAGCTGGAGTCGCCGGAGCGGGCGGGCCGCTCGGCCCGGCTGGACGTGATCGTCACCGACGTGCACTGAGGACGCTGCCCCGCACCGCCTTGGTGGGGGCGGCCCGGGGCCGGCTGGTGGCCGGGCCCGGGCCGGGGCGTCACCAGAGGACGGGCAGGCGTTCCGGGACGCGCTTCATGAAGCCGGTGCGCCAGACGAGCTGCTCGACGGGGACGGCGAGGCCCAGCCCCGGCATGCGGTCGAGGAGGGCCTCGATCGCGATCTCGGCGTGCTTCTTGCCGAGGGCGGTGGCCGGGCAGTAGTGGCCGCCTCCGCCGAAGGAGAGGTGCTCGGCGGCGTTGGGCCGGTCGACGTCGAAGATGTGCGGGTCGGGGAAGACGGCCGGGTCGTGGTTGGCGGCCTCGACCAGGACGAGGACGAGCTCGCCCCTGCGCACGGTGGTGTCGCCGAGCCGCATGTCCTCCAGGGCCAGGCGGGGCAGCCCGTCGGCGATGGAGAGGTTGATCCGGAGCAGCTCGTTCACCGCGGCCGGGATCTTCTCCGGCCGCTCGCGCAGGAGTTCCCACACCTCGGGGCGCTGGATCAGGGAGAAGACCATCATGGTCAGGGCGCCCATGGTGGACACGACGCCGGCGCCGAACATGGTGACGCCGACGGTGGCGAGCATCTCGTCGGTGAGGTGCTCGTACTCCGGCCGGCCGCGCAGGGCCGCGAGTTCGGCTATGAGCCCGCCGGTGGCCGGGTCGTCCAGCCGCTCGACCATGTAGCCGATGTCGCGGTCCCAGTTGAGCCGGGCCCCGGTGATGGGGCAGGCGGAGTTCATGAACGCGATGTCGAGGCTGCGGTAGAGGCGGTCCGCGTCGTCGAGGGGTATGCCGAGGAGGTGGCAGTGCAGGGCGGTGGAGTACGGCACCGTGAACCGGTCCCGCAGGTCGGCGGGGGCGCCCTCGGCGAGGAGGCCGTCGAGCAGGGTCGCGGAGTGGGAGCGCATCCACGCGACGCGGCCGGGTGCCTTGGGGTTGATCGCCTTGAGCACGGCCTTGCGCAGCCCCGCGCCGGTGATGTTGCCCATGTTGTTGACCACCTCGGGCGGGATGGTCAGCGCGTACTGCCGGGGCACGCCGGGGGCGGAGGTGTCCTTGAGGGAGAACCGCGGGTCCTCGAGGACCTGTCTGCACAGGGCGTGGGAGGAGACGAGCCACGCCTCGTCCCCGGCGATGGTGCGCACGCGCCGGACCGGCTCGTCGCGCAGGAGGGGCTCGATCTCCGCGGGCAGGCGGTCGCCGCGGGCGGAGAACGGGAAGTCGAGCAGCGTGCCGGTGGTCATCGGTGGTCTCCTTCGGCCGGGGCGACGATGGCGTGCCCCTGGTTGCGCGAGGCGCGCAGCCCGGAGCCACGGGAGTAGAGCAGGTCGGCCAGTGGCAGCGCCTGGTGATAGCAGTTCAGGGAGGACGAGACGCCGAGGATGGCGGGGGTGTCGAGGAACAGCGGCACCTCGGCGGCGATGTACTGGAGGCAGACCTCGCGCTGCCGCTCGGTGCTGCCACCGTGGTCGAGCACCCTCGTCGTCAGGAAGGTGTCCACGAGGGTTTCGCAGGTCGAGCGGAACTCGGCGTCGGTGGCGAGCAGTTCGCCCAGGTGCGTGCGCAGTGCGCGGTAGGCGCCGTTGGCCGTGAGGGCGGACATGGGCCGGGCCCGGACGCGGGTTCCCGTGGGGTCGACCTCGGCGGCGGCGTTGGTGACCTTGGCGCGGACGCCGCGGAGGTTCTTGACGGCCTTGCGGCGTGCGTCGTCCGGGTCGTAGCCGAGGGCCTCGTACATGTCGGCGACGTGCAGGTCGGTGTAGATCAGGTCGACGCGCCGGAAGTGGTCGGCGCCCCAGCGTGCGAGGTCGGTGACGCGTTGCGCGGAGAAGTAGGAGTTCCCCGGGGAGATGCCGATGACGGCGTGCTCTCCCTCGTCGTGGATGACCTGGCACTGCGGGGTGTACGGCCGGACCGTGAAGAGTTCGACTGCTGTGGTCACAGGAAGTTCGGGTCCTTCTCGCCGTCACTAGTCCCAGCGGGGCCCCGTGCCCCGGGTGTGGCGACGGCGTCACGGAACGTACCCGAAGGGTGACGCGGATTCCATGCCAACCGGGCAGTAACTCGCCTGGTGGACACCTGGGTTGATTGTTCATTCTCTGTTCACGCGCACGTCACCCGAAGGGGTGGGCCGCGCGAGCGGAATAGGGGGCCGTGCCGGACGGTTGCGAAGGGCATGGGGAACCTCGCACAGCCGCAACGGCAAGAGACCGAAGTCCTGCGTTACGCCGCCTTCTCCGCCGACCCGGAGGGAGGCAACCCCGCGGGCGTCGTGCTCGACGCGGCAGGGCTCGACGACGCGGCGATGCTCGCCGTCGCCGCCGAGGTCGGCTACTCGGAGACGGCCTTCCTGACCCGCGCACCGGAGGCGGGCGGGTCGGGCCGGACGTTCACCGTCCGGTACTTCAGCCCGCTGGCGGAGGTGCCGTTCTGCGGCCACGCCACCGTGGCCGCGGCGGTGGCCGTCGCCGAGCGGGCCGGCCCGGGGGAGCTGCTGTTCGAGACGCGGGCGGGCGCCGTGCCGGTGGGGGTGGTCCGGACGCCGTCGGGGGAGCTGCGTGCCACGCTGACGAGCGTGCCTCCGCACACGGAGGAGATAGCGCGGGAGCACCTGGAGGAGGCGCTCGCCGCGCTCGACTGGCGGGCCGAGGAGCTGGATGCCGCGCTGCCCCCGCGCATCGCCTACGCGGGAGCGCGCCACCTGGTGCTGGCCGCCGGCACCCGTGACCGCCTCGCCCACCTGGAGTACGACTTCGAGCGGCTGGGGGCCCTCATGCTCCGGCTGGACCTGGTGACGCTCCAGTTGGTGTGGCGCGATCCGGAGAACGCCACGGTCTTCCACGTCCGGGACCCGTTCCCCGTCGGCGGTGTCGTGGAGGACCCGGCCACGGGGGCCGCGGCGGCGGCGCTGGGCGGCTATCTGCGGGAGCTGGGCCTCTCGCCGGACAGCGCGGTGCTGACCCTGCACCAGGGCGCGGAGCTGGGCCGTCCGGGCGTGCTGACGGTGGAACTGCGGCACGGGGACACCCGCGTCCACGTCTCGGGCCCGGCCGTGCGCATACCCTGAGCGCCGCACGCGGCGCGGGGAGCCCGCCGCCGGGCGGTTTCCGGCCGGCCGTGGGTCAGGCCTCGTCCTCCGGGCGGGGGGCGGCAGGCCAGGCCTCGTCCTCGCCGACCCAGTGCACCTGCTCCGGGTCGCTGAGGTCGATGTCGGGGAAGACCTCGCGGACGCGGCGTTCCAGGTCCTTCTCGGCCACGGGTTCCCAGCCGACGCCGCGCAGCCAGACGAGCCGGTAGCCGCGGTCGCCGTCGCCGAACGACCCGACCACGACCCGGTAGCGCGGCTCGTCCGGGCGTTCCGTGTCCATGGGTCCACTGTGAGCACGCTTCACCGCTCCGCGCATGCCGGACGCCGCCGATCGTGGCGGGCACGGCCCGCCCGTCACCCGGCTCGGCACGCGTTCCGGGGGGTGACGACCACCGTCACCGTCGCGCCCGGCCGGGCGTGCACCCGCGCCGTCGCCGCCCGGTCCGAGGGGAGCCGGGGCGTCGGCGTGCCCGCGTGGCCCGTCACCCGGACCCGCCAGCCGCCCCGGCGCGGCGGCACGCGCACCTCGGTGAGGCCGTGCCCCGCCCGGTACACCAGCCGGTAGGCGCCGGTGTCCGGCACCTGCTCCTCCGCGCTGATGGTGCCGTCCACCGCCGGGGCGTAGGGGGCCGCCGTCTGCTCCTTGTTGGTGCGGAAACGGCCCTCCTCGTCCACGGCGCAGTAGCCGCCCCCGTAGCACCAGACGTAGCCCGCCCAGCCCGAGCTGTAGCGGTTCAGCGAGGCGAGCGCGTCGCGGTAGAAGAGGCCCATGTTGGGCAGGGCGTTGTTGAGCGGCCCCCACTCGCCGACGACGACGGGCACGCCGTACCGCTCGGGGTAGACGGTCACGGCCGCCTCGTAGGCCTCGACCCAGCCGGCCTCGGGGTCGTAGTCGGCGCCCGCCTCCATCGCGGTGTTGTAGAAGTGCGGCGCGTAGACGGCCCTGGGGTCGTGGACGCGGCCCAGCCCCGTGGGCACGCCCTCGCCCACGATCGGGGTCGGCTCGAAGAAGATCCAGTTGTCCTCGTCGACGGAGCGGATCGCGTCCGCGAGACGGTTGTACATCGGGGTGAGGTACTCGGCCTCGATGCGCCGGGCCGCTCTCGGCAGGTCCTCGCCCGGCCGGATCTCGCCCATGGGCTCGTTGATCAGGTCGTAGCCGAGGACGGCCGGATGGGCGGCGAACCGCTCGGCCAGGGCCCGCCACATGCCGGCCTGGGCCCGCTGGAGGTCGGGGTCCGTGTAGAGGTGGGTGAACGCGCGCTGTACGGCGGGCTCGAAGTACTCGGAGAACCAGTCGTCGGGGTTCGGTTCGAAGGGCAGGCCGTCGGTCCTGGTCGCCCACTCGGGGATGCCGCGGTGTCCGAAGGCGGGCCCGAAGACGTCCTGGTGCGCGTCGATGAGCACATGGATCCGATAGCGGTGCGCCCAGTCCAGCACGCGCTCGATCCTGTCCAGGTAGTCCTCGCTGTAGTGGCCGCGCCGGGGCTCCAGGTCGTCTCAGAAGACCAGCAGCCGGGCGAAGTTGAAGCCCCGGTCGCGCAGGTCCCTGAAGTGGCGCTCGGTGATGGCGGAGAGCGCCTGTTCGCCCCGGTTCGCCTTGTCCTCGACGTTCCAGCCGCGCAGGGTGAGCACGCGGCCGCGGTCGTCGGTGAGGCGGGGCGGCCCCGGCGGCCCGGGGTCCTGGCCGGCGGCGGTCGCGGGTGCGGTCCCGGCGCCGAGTACGACGCAGCACAGGAGCGCGGCGAGGGCGGCGAGCAGGCGTCGGTACACGGGCGGACCTCCGGTACGTCGGTACGGTGGTTCCTCGGTGCCGGAGATCTCATCAGCCCGCCTGACGGGCCATCAAGACTTGTTCGTGACAAACTTCGCGCGCCGTCCGCCCGCCGGAGCCCGTCCGCCCGCCGGAATCCGCCCACCTGCCGGGAATCCGTCCGGCCCGACGGGTCCGCCCCGCGCTCAGCCGCGGCCGATGAACGGCATCGTCGTCGCCAGCACGGTGGCGAACTGGACGTTCGCCTCCAGGGGGAGGTCCGCCATGTGCACGACGGTGCGCGCGACGTCGGCGGCGTCCATGACGGGCTCGACGGCCGTCGTGCCGTTGGCCTGGAGGATGCCGCTGCGCATGCGCTCGGTCATCTCGGTGGCGGCGTTGCCGATGTCGATCTGTCCGCAGGCGATGCGGTGGGGGCGCCCGTCCAGGGAGAGCGACTTCGTCAGTCCCGTCATCGCGTGCTTGGTCGCCGTGTAGGCGAGGGAGTGCGGGCGGGGGGTCTGGGCGGAGATGGAGCCGTTGTTGATGATGCGCCCGCCCTGGGGGCGCTGGCGCTTCATGACGCGGAACGCGGCCTGGGCGCAGAGAAACGCACCCGTGAGGTTGACGTCGACGACGGACTGCCAGTCGGCGTAGGAGAGTTCGTCGGGCGGGACGGCGGGACCGAAGGTGCCGGCGTTGTTGAACAGCAGGTCGACGCGGCCCCGGCGGGCGAGGGCGGTGTCGAACAGCGCGGTCACGGCCGCGGGGTCGGTGACGTCGGTGGCGGTGACCGTCATGCGTCCGGCGGCCTCGGCGGAGCCCAGGGCGGCCGTCTCCTCCAGGGCGGCGGCCCGGCGCCCGGCCAGCGTCACCGACCAGCCGTCCTCGGCCAGGGCGAGAGCCACGGCACGGCCGATCCCGGAACCGGCTCCCGTCACCACGGCGCTGCGCGGTCCATCCGCGTCCGGCTCTCGTCCGCCACTCTTCAACGTTTCGTTGATGTCCGTCATGTCCGCAGCGTACGCGATGCGCTGAGCGGTTCCGGGCGTCACCCGATGGCCACCCCGGTGACGCGTACGTGCCAACACGTCGCCGCCCTGGTCCGCTGCACTCGTCCTCATGACGCACTCTGGGAGCGCAGACAGCGAACTGAGGGCCGCTGCCCGACACCTGGGCCGCCGCCGGTTTCTGACGGTCACGGGTGCCGCCACCGCACTCGCCTTCGGCACCAACCTCCCCGACACCGCGCGGGCGGCGGCCGCCGCCCGCGAGCCGCGATTCACCCGGGAGCCCTTCACTCTCGGCGTGGGCTCCGGCGACCCCCTGCCCGACTCCGTCGTCCTGTGGACCCGTCTCGCGCCACAGCCCTTCGAGCCCGACAGCGGCATGCCGGCCCGGCCCGTGCCGGTCCACTGGGAGCTGGCGTACGACGCGGACTTCCGCCGCGTCGCCCACCGCGGCACCGTCGTCGCCCACCCCGAGTACCACCACGCCGTCCACGCCGAGCCGCGCGGTCTGGAAGCCGGCACCGACTACTGGTTCCGCTTCCGCGCCGGGCGCCACCTCAGCGCCGTCGGCCGCACCCGCACGGCCCCGGCGGCCGGCTCCGCCCCCGGGGCGGTGCGCTTCGCCCTGGCCTCCTGCCAGCGCTACGACCAGGGCTACTACACGGCCTACCGGCACCTGGCCGCCGAGCCGGACCTCGACGCCGTCCTGCACCTCGGCGACTACCTGTACGAGTACGCGGTGAACGCCGCCGCGGGAGCCCGCGGTTACACCGGCGAGGCGCGGCTGCCCGAACTCTTCCACCGCGAGACGGTCACGCTGGAGGACTACCGGCTGCGCTACTCGCTCTACAAGGGCGACGAGGACCTCCAGGCCGCGCACGCCGCCGCCCCGTGGATCGTCACCTGGGACGACCACGAGACGGAGAACAACTACGCCGACGCGATCCCGGAGAACGGCGTCCCGCCCGAGGAGTTCCTCCTGCGCCGGGCCGCCGCCTACCGCGCGTACTGGGAGAACATGCCGCTGCGCCGTCCGCAGCGTCCCGAGGGCCCCGACCTCGCCCTCTACCGGCGGCTGCACTACGGGCGGCTGGCCCAGATCGACGTCCTCGACACCCGGCAGTACCGCGACGACCAGGCGAACGGCGACGGCTGGAAGCCGCCCACCCCCGAGTCCGAGGACCCCGCGCGGCAGCTCCTCGGCGCGACCCAGGAGCGCTGGCTCACCGAGGGCTGGCACGCCTCGGACGCGGTGTGGAACGTCCTCGCCCAGCAGGTCGTCTTCTCCCGGCGCCGCAGCCGAGCCGAGAGCACCTCGCCGCTGTCGATGGACGCCTGGGACGGCTACCCCGCGGCCCGGGAGCGGGTCCTGCGGGCGGCGGACGCGGCCGGGATCGAGAACCTCGCCGTGCTGACGGGCGACGTCCACGTGCACTACGGCCTGGACATCAAGCGGGACGCCGACGACCCGGCCTCCCGCACCGCCGGTGTGGAAGTGGTCACGTCCTCCGTATCCAGCGGCGGTGACGGCGCGGAACGCCCCGGCAACTGGGACCGTCTGACCGGCGCCAACCCCCACCTGAGGCTGTACGACGGGCGGCGCGGCTACGTCGTCCTCAGGCTGGACGAGCGGCGGCTGCGGGCCGACTACCGCGTGGTCCCACACGTCACCAGGCCCGGCGCGCCCGTCACGACGGCGGCGTCCCTCGTCTCGGCCGTCGGGGATCCGGGCCTGCGCCCGGCCTGACGGTCCGGCGTCGCCGGGAGGCCCCGGCTCACATCGGCGCACCGGCGGCGGGCGCCGATGTGAGCGGCGGCATGCGCGTGGGCGGCCGGAGCCGGGCCGGGCGCCTGGGAGAATGCGTGAGCCGTCAACGATCTCCGGAGAGGTGCATGTCCGAACCCGGCCCGTCCTGCCCGGCTGCCCCCGCCCCCACGAGCCCCGACCACCCGACCGCCCCGAGCCCGCCAGCCGCCGCGAGCACCCCGACCGCCCCGAGCACCCCAGCCACACCTGTCTCCCCGAGCGCCGCCGAGGGGCCGCGGCTCACCCGCAACCAGCGGGCCGGTCTCCTCCTCACCCTGATCCTCGGCAGCCTCACCGCGCTGCCGCCGCTCTCCATGGACCTGTACCTCCCGGCACTGCCCCAGGTCGGCGAGGCCCTGGGCAGCAGCGCGGCGGGCGTGCAGCTGACCCTCACCACCTGCCTGCTCGGGCTGGCCCTCGGTCAGGTCGTCGTCGGCCCGATGAGCGACCAGTTCGGGCGCCGCCGCCCGCTGCTCGTGGGCATGGTCTGCTACGTCGTCGCCAGCGTCGCCTGCGCCGTGGCCCCCACCATCGGGACGCTGACACTCTTCCGCCTCCTCCAGGGGCTGGCCGGTGCCGCCGGGATAGTGATCGCCCGCGCCGTCGTCCGCGACCTGTTCGACGGGCTGGCCATGGCCCGGTTCTTCTCCACCCTCATGCTCATCTCCGGCACGGCCCCGGTCCTCGCACCCGTCTTCGGCGGCCAGCTCCTGCGCGTCACCGACTGGCGCGGCGTCTTCCTCGTCCTCGCCGTCCTCGGCCTCGCGCTCACCGTCGTCACCGCGAACCTCCTCCCCGAGACCCTGCCCCCGGACCGGCGGCACAGCGGCGGCCTGCCCACGGCGCTGCGGGCCATGCGCGGCCTCCTCGCCGACCGGGTGTTCAGCGGCTACCTGCTCACGGGCTCGCTGGCCTTCGCCGGGCTGTTCGCCTACATCGCGGCCTCGCCCTTCGTCGTCCAGGAGATCTACGGCGCCTCCCCGCAGGCGTTCAGCCTGCTGTTCATGGTGAACTCCATCGGACTCGTCGCCGTGGGCCAGCTCAACGGCAAGGTGCTCGTCGGCCGCTTCGACCTCGACCGCGTCCTGCTGCTCGGCCTCGGCGTCACCGGCGCCGCGGCCCTCGCCCTGCTGCTGATGACGTCCGGGATGTTCGGCGAGCCGGGGCTGCCCGCCATCGCCACCGGTCTGTTCGTGCTGATGTCCGGCATGGCGCTCGTGCTGCCCAACGCCAACTCGCAGGGCCTTCAGCGGGCCCCGCACGCCGCCGGTTCCGCCTCCGCGCTGCTCGGGACCGCGCAGTTCCTCGTCGGCGCCGTCGCCTCGCCGCTCGTGGGCGTCGCCGGCGAGGACACGGCGGTGCCGATGGCCGTCGTCCAGGTCGCCACCCTGACCCTCGCCGCCGCCTGCTTCGTGGGGATGTGCCGCCCGTGGCGCGCCGACCGCTGACGCCCGGCACGCCCGAGCAGGCCGGCCTGGACGCCGGGGAGCTCGCCGGCCTCGTCGCCGCCGTGGACGCCCTGCCCGCCCGCGGCTGGTGCGGCGGGGCCGTCGTGGCCGCCGGGCGCGGCCCGCACCTGGTGGTCGAGCACGCGACGGGCTGGGCGGTGCGCTGGGCGTCCGCCACGGAACCGGCCGCCCACCCGGTGCCGGCCACCCCGGACACCCCGTTCGACCTCGCCTCCCTCACCAAGCTGTTCACCGCGATCGTCGCCGTCCAGCACCTCGAGCGCGGCGCCTTCGCGCTGGACGAGCCCGTGGCCGCGCACGTGCCCGAGTTCGGCGCCGCGGGCAAGCGGCACATCACCCCGCGGCAGCTGCTCACCCACACCTCCGGCCTCCGTCCCGAGCTGCCCTTCCACGACGGACACGGCCTGGACCTGCTGTGGGCCGAACCGCCCACCCGCGGCGGCTACTGCTACTCCGACCTCAACCTGCTCGCCCTCCAGGCCGTGCTGGAGCGCACGAGCGGACAGCGGCTCGACACCCTGATCCGGGACGGGGTCACCGGCCCGCTCGGCCTGACCTCGACCCGCTTCGGCCCGGTACCGGGGGCCGCCGCCACCGAGGACCAGCGACGTCCCGTTGCCAAGGCCGACCGGGGGATGCTGCGTGGCGTCGTCCACGACGAGAACGCCCACGCGCTCGGCGGCGTCACCGGGCACGCGGGCCTGTTCTCCACCGCCCGCGACCTCGCGACGCTGTGCCGGGCCCTGCTGGCCGGCGGGACCGTCGACGGCGTCCGGCTGCTCGCCCCCGAGTCGGTGGGGCTGCTGCTGGACGCCCCCGGGCTCGGCTTCGTCGTCGACCAGCCCTGGTTCATGGGCGGGCTGGCCGGACGCGGCGCCGCCGGGCACACCGGATTCACCGGCACGAGCCTCGTGCTGGACCGCGCGACGGACACGTTCCTCGTCCTCCTCGCCACCACCGTCCACCCCGTCCGGCCGCGGCACCCCGACAGCGGGCCCCGGGCCGTGGCCGCGAGCCACCTGGCCCGTGCCGTGCGCTGACCGGCGCCGTCGGCCCCACCCGTCCGGCCTACCCTTACAGCGTGTACGAGCAGAACCTCCGCGCCGCGCTGGACGCGCTGCTGACCGGTCTGCCGCCCCGGCAGGCCACGGCGGCCGTCGAGCGGCTCATCGCCAGCTACCGCGGCACCACCCAGACCCACGCCCCCGTCCTGCGGAACCGGGCCGACGCCGTCGCCTACGCGGCCTACCGGATGCCGGCCACCCACGGTGCCGCGGCCGCCGCGCTGGCCGCCACGGCCGCCCGGCTGCCCGGCTGGGCCCCCGCCACCCACACCGACCTGGGCGGCGGCACCGGCGCCGCGACCTGGGCGGTGGCCGGAACCTGGCCGGGGACGTGCGCGAGCACCGTGCTCGACTGGGCCGAGCCCGCCCTCGAACTCGGGGCCGAACTCGCCCGCGCCGCGCTGCCCGACGTGCGCTGGCGGCGGGGCAGGCTGGGCGGTGACGGCGAGCGGGCGGAAACCGACCTCGTCACCGTCTCCTACGTGCTGGGTGAGCTGACGGAGGCCGACCGGGCGGCGGTGGTCGCGTCCGCGGCCCGGGCCGGACGCGTCGTGGTGGTCGTGGAGCCGGGCACGCCGGAGGGGTACCTGCGGATCAGGGCCGCCCGCGAGCGGCTCGTGGAGGCGGGGCTGCGGGTCGTCGCGCCCTGCCCGCACAGCGCGGAGTGCCCGATCGTGCCGGGCGAGGACTGGTGCCACTTCGCCGCCCGGGTCAGCCGCTCCTCCCTGCACCGCCGGGTCAAGGGCGGGACGCTGCCGTACGAGGACGAGAAGTTCAGCTATGTCGCCGCGGTGCGGCCGGAGCTGGCCCCCGAGGGCGGGGCCGGGCACTCCCGTGTCGTCCGCCGGCCACAGATCCGCAAGGGGCAGGTGCTGCTGGAGCTGTGCACGCCCGCCGACGG
This sequence comes from Streptomyces sp. JJ38, assembly GCF_019303475.1. Classification (GTDB taxonomy): domain Bacteria; phylum Actinomycetota; class Actinomycetes; order Streptomycetales; family Streptomycetaceae; genus Streptomyces. The sequence goes on along the minus strand of NZ_JABLSI010000007.1, from coordinate 86,233 downwards.
GCTCGGCCGGACGACGGTCACCAAACGGGACCGGGACGCCTACCGCGCGGCCCGCGACACCGACTGGGGCGACACCTGGCCACCGGCGGACTGACCTGCCCGGGGCCGGGGCCGGGGCCGAGGCCGGGGGCGGGGCCGGGGCCGGGACCCGGCGGCACGGGAGGTGCGCCGGGCCCCGCCGCGCGGAGCCCTACCCGCGCAGCTCCGCCGTGCAGCACTTGACGCTGCCACCACCCTTGAGCAGCTCCGTCAGATCGACCGGGACGGGCTCGTAGCCGCGCTTCCGCAGCGGCTCGAACAGCCCGGAAGCGGCCTGGGGGAGCAGCACGTGGTGGCCGTCGCTGACGGCGTTGAGCCCGAACGCGAGGGCGTCGGCCTTCTCGGCGATGATCGCGTCGGGGAACAGCCGGGCGAGCACGGCCCGGCTGCCGGGCGAGAAGGCCGGAGGGTAGTACATGACCTCGCTGTCCGACCCGTCGTCCAGCACGCTCAGCGCCGTGTCCAGGTGGTAGTAGCGCGGGTCCACCAGGTCGAGGCCGACGACCGGGCGGCCGAAGAACTCCTGGGCCTCCGGGTGGGACAGCGGGCTGCTCCGGAAGCCGCGGCCCGCCAGCAGCCACGACCTGGTCACCGCGAAGTCGCCCTCGCCCTCGTTGACGTGCTCGGGCTCGTGGATCTCGGTGAAGCCCCGCTCCCGGTACCAGGCGCGGTGCGCGGCGGCCTCGGCGGCCCGCTCGGGGTGGGCGAACCGGGCGCCGAGCACCCGGCCGTCCACCACCGTCGCACCGTTGGCCGAGTAGACCATGTCCGGCAGCGCGGGGTCCGGCTCCAGCTCCTCGACGGTGTGGCCGAGCTCGCGGTAGCGGTCCCGCAGGGCCTCCCACTGGGCGATCGCGAGCGGGAGGTCGACGGGCTTGCCGGGGTCCATCCAGGGGTTGATGGAGTAGGTGACTCGGAAGTGCACGGGTCGGCACATCAGATAGCGTCTGGCTGCGTACACGAGAGCTCCTCACGGGGTCGCCGTGGACTGGTGGCCACATCGTCCACCGTGGGGCACCGGTTGCGCATGATCCTTCCGGGGGATTCACAGCCGCCCCGGGGAACCCCCCGGGTGGCTGGCGCCCCAGGCGGTCACCCGCGTTCCTCCCGGAGTTTGCGCAGCAGTTCCCGCCGGGCCGCCATGACGTCCCGCGTCCCCGGCGGTCCGCCCGGCCCGCCGGTGCCGCCGGCGCCCGACAGGGCCTTGCGGGAGAGGTGGGTGCGCCGGCCTCCGACGCCGAGCAGTTTTCCGTCGCGTCCCTTGCTCATCCGGGCCTCCTGATCGTCGTCCGTTCGTGCCGCTGTTGTCGTTCGTTCCGGTCCGGGACTCGGTGTGTTCCGGACGCGATCCACTATGAGACGAGACGGTCCGTCTCGTCAAGACGGTTCGTCTCGTCTCCTTCGTTGCTACGGTGTTCCCATGCCTCCGACGCCAGCCCCGCGCACCCCCGACGCCAGCCGCCGCAGCGAGCGCTCGCGGCGCGCCATCCTCGAAGCCAGCCTCGAGCTCGTCGGCGAGGTCGGGTTCCAGAAGCTGACCATCGAGGCCATCGCCACCCGGGCGGGCGTCGGCAAGCAGACCATCTACCGCTGGTGGCCCTCCAAGGCGGCGATCCTGCTGGACGCCTTCACCGCCCGCGTGGAGGACCCGGAGTACGCCGCGGGCCTGCCCGACACCGGCGACCTCGCCGCCGACCTCAAGACCGTTCTGCGGGCCACCGCCGACGAGTTCAACGACCCCGACTTCGAGGCCCCCTACCGCGCCCTGGCCGTCGCCGGGGCCGCCGACGCCGAACTCTCCCGGCAGTTCGCGGAGCGTCTCACCGATCCGGGTCTGGCCGCCTACCGCGACCGGCTGCGCGCCGCCCGGGAGGCCGGAGAGCTCGCTTCCGACGTCGACCTGGACCTCGCCGTCGCCCTGCTGACCGGCCCCTTCTTCCAGCGCTGGCTCACCCGCGGCGGCCCGCTCACCCACGCCTTCGCTGACGGGCTCGTCGACACCGTCCTCGCCGGGCTGCGCCCGCGCGACGCCTGACCGAGGTCACCGCGGGGCCCGGGCGCATCCGGTGCGGGACCCGATGGAACCGGTGGTCATGGCCCCGGATGCCCGGACATGGCCCGACGTTCCGTATCCTCGGAGGATTCAGTGGTCCTCGCGGGACTCAGCGGGATGTGGGCGCCACGGCAGCGAAGGAGAGCGGATGGAACGGGAAAGCAAACTCTCCGGGTGGCTGCGCCGCCGGTCGCGCGGCGCCGAGAGCCGGGCCGAAGAGGCGGCCCGCGCCCGGGAGGCCCTGCTGCTCGCCGCCGCCGCCGCCGGGTTCCCGCTCGCCGTCGCCGCCCACCCCGAGGGCTACGGCTGCTCGTGCGAACGCATCGGCTGCCCCACCCCCGCCCGGCACCCCGTCTCCTTCGCCTGGCTGACGCAGGCCAGCAGCGACCCGGAGACCGTTCTGCGCTGGGCCCGCAGCCGACCCCAGGCCAACGTCATCACCGCGACCGGGATCACCCACGACGTGCTGGACGTCCCCCACGAGGCCGGGCGCGCCGCCCTGGAGCGACTCGACCGCGAGGGCGTGGAGACGGGCCCGGTGGCCGTGCTCGGGGAGGAGCGGATGCTCTTCTTCACCGCCACCCGCGGCACCCCCGAGGACGAGGACGAGTGGTGGCCCTGCGAGCTGGACTGCCACCCGGAGACGATGGACGAGCATCCCGGCATGCGCTGGCACTGCCGCGGGAGTTACGTCCTCCTCCCGCCGTCCAGGCTGCCGGGCGTCACCTCCCCCGAGGTCGCCTGGGTACGGGCCCCCGAACGTCCCCTGCCCGATCCGCTGACCCTGCTGGAGGCGCTGACCGACGCGTGCTCCGCCTACGCCGACTCCACCGCCGGGCAGGACACCCACGGCTCCGCCGCCTGGCCCGTCCGCTGAGCCGTCCTCCCCCCTCACCGCCCCCACCTGCCCGGCACGTGGGGGCGGCCCGCCTGACGAGGACTCCGGGCGGGCCGCGAGGTCAGGCCCACGCGCCCACGCGACCGCCGACGACGAGGCGGGCCGCGGGCGAGTGCCCCCACCCACCTGGGACGCCCGAAGCGCCCGCGGCTCGTCACGGGGGCGGCTGTCCCCCGCTCCCGTTATGGCAGCCGCCCCCGTGAACAGCCCTGACACTAGGGCGCGGCGCGCGGCACCGCGTCCGGCACGGGGTGGAGCCGGGGCGTGAGACTCGCGGTATCGGCCCGGACCCCACGACTTCGGCGGTACCGCGAAAGTGTGACGCCGCGCCCGGCCGACCCCGGATACGCTGCGGCGATGCAGTTGCCGCGGATTTCGATGCGCAGGCACCCCCTGGCCCTCGACATCGGCATCGCGTTGGCCATGCTGGGCTGTGCGCTGCTGATGGGCCAACAGGACACCCGTGAGGGATATCCGCCGCTCGACCCGGTCGGCTACACGCTCACCACCGCCGTCGGCCTGCTGCTGTGTCTCCGGCGCCGTGCCCCGGTCGCGGTGGCCGCCGGCGTCCTCGCCCTGTGGACGGCGTACATCGCGCTCGGATACTGGCCGGCGGTCAACAGCCTCGCCGCGCTGCTCGCCCTGTACACCGTCGCCGCCGCCCGCCGGCTGGCCGTCGCCGCGGCCGTCGCCGCGGCACTCGGCACGATCTGGACGTACTCCGCGTTCGTCTCACCCCACGGCTCGGTCCCGGCCGCCGGGGCGATGGGCGTCGTCGTCCCGGCGGTCCTGGTGCGGTTCGGCCGCTCGGCGCACCAGGCCGAGCGGCGCGGCGAGCGGCTGGCGGAGCTCGCCGCGCACCTCAGGGCGGAGCGGGACGAGAAGGCGCGCCGGGCGGTCGCCGACGAGCAGGCACGCATGGCGCGCGAGCTGCACGACGTGATCGCCCATCACATGTCGGTGATCTCCGTCCAGTCCGGCCTGGCCCGGTACGTCTACCGCACCGATCCCGCCACCGCCCGCCGGGCACTCGACACCATCGCGGACACCTCGAGCGAGGCGCTCGAGGAGATGCGCCGGATGCTGACCCTGCTGCGTCGGGGCTCCGAGGACCCCGAGTCGTACGCCCCGATGCCGCGGCTGAGCTCGCTGGCGGAGGCGGCCCAGCGGGTGCGTGCCGGGGGAGTGCCCGTGGACCTGATCGTCGAGGGCGAAGCCAGGCCGCTGCCGCCCGGCGTGGAGCTGTGCGCGTACCGCGTGGTGCAGGAGGCCCTCACCAACGTGCTGAAGCACGCACGCCCCGCCCGTGCGGAGGTACGCGTCCGCTACCGGCCGCACAGCCTGCACGTCAGCGTCACCGACGACGGACAGCGGACGGATTCGGCCAGAACCGGGACCGGCGAGGGCCACGGCTTGATCGGCATGCGCGAACGCGCCAAGCTCTACGGTGGCACCGTGACCATCGGCCCCCGCCCGGAGGGGGGTTTCCAGGTGAGTCTTGCGCTGCCGACCTCCGCCACACCGGCACCGGAGGAGAGGGCCGAAGGCTGAAGGGGACTGGCGCGGACCATGACGACCCGAGTCCTTGTGGCCGACGACCAGTTCCTCGTCCGGGCGGGCATCGTGGGGCTGCTGGAGGCGGCGGACGGCACCGAGGTCGTCGGCCAGGCGGCGGACGGCCCCGAGGCGGTGCTCCAGGCCGCGAGGTGCCGCCCGGACGTCATCCTCATGGACATCAGGATGCCCGGGATGAACGGCATCGAGGCGACCCGGCGCATCCTGGCCGCCGCGCCGGATCCGGCACCGCGCATCCTCATCCTGACCACGTTCGACCTCGACGACTACGTCTACCGGGCGCTGCGTGCCGGAGCCTCCGGCTTCATGCTCAAGGACACCGGCCCCGAACGCCTGCTCACGGCGGTGGCCGCGGTGGCCGGCGGCGACACCCTCTTCGCGCCGAGCGTGACGCGGCGACTCGTGGAGGCGTTCACGAGCACGGCCCCGGCCACGCAGCCCGTCGGCGGGCACCCGGAGCTGGACCAGCTCACGGCCCGCGAGACGGAGGTGCTGCGGCTGACCGGGCGGGGGCTGTCCAATCCGCAGATCGCTCAGCGCCTGGTCATATCCGAGGCCACGGTCAAGACGCATCTCAACCGCGCGATGACGAAGCTGAACCTGGCCAGCCGGGCCCAGGCCGTGGTGCTCGCCTACGAGACGGGGCTCGTGGTCCCCGGGGGCTGACCGTGCCCGTGCCCGTCTCCGCGCGTCGCGGCGCGGCCCGAGGGGCGCCGAAGAGACGCCCCGTCGAGGACAGGGCCTACGACCCCTCGGCGGAGATGAGGCCGGCGCGCTGGTCCAGGAACTCCACCCGGGCGTCCTCGGCCTCGGGCACGGTGACGAGCTGCTGGTACAGGTACGCCTTGGTCAGCGTCTGCCGGGCCTCGCCCTTGAGCAGCGGTTCGACGAGCGGGTCGACGGTCGGGGTGTAGCCCTCGGCCACGGTCTGCTTGGTGTGCTGGTGGACGGCGAAGAACGCGACCGCGCCCCCGTCCTCCGTGTACAGGCCCATCACCGGGTACCGCTCCGGGTCGGCCGGGGTGTCCGCCCACTCGTTGCGGGCCGCCGGCCGGTTGGCGGACTCGGCACGCGTCTCGCGCCGCTCGGTGGTGAAGCGGCCGGGTGCGAAGACCTCACCCTCGCCCTTCTGGAGGAACTCCGTGTACTCCGTGCCGAGTTGGGCGGGCTCGACCGCCAGCGGGTCCGTGGCGTCCTTGCGCAGGGGCCGGGCGTAGCCGTCCTTGTCCGTGGCGAACGCGGGGGCGGCGCCCGGCTCGACCACGGACAGGTACGACGCCTTCCAGTCCGCGTCGATGCCGTCCCGCGAGAACATCACCAGCCAGTGCGCCCTGACGTCGCCGACCTGCCCGGGGGCGGAGGCGAGGAAGTACTTCGGCCAGCCCGCCTGCCGCGGGATGTGGAACTCCGCGTCCCGCAGTTCGAGCGGCTTGAACTCCTTGTCCCCCTCGGGGTGCACGGCCTTCAGCGCGGTCAGCGCGGCCCGCTCGCTGTCGCCCAGGGGACCGTGCTGGACGGTCGTGCTCAGGTCGGCGTCGAACGAGCGGTGCGCCGTGTTCCGGACGCCGACGAAGTTCTCCAGCACCTTCTCGGCCTCGGCCTTGGTGGTGGCCGGCACGAGCGCCGTCTCACCGTGCACCGTCATGCAGCCGGTCAGTCCCACCAGCATGCCGGCCAGCGCGGTCGTGACCGCCGCCGCACGCACCCACGCCCACATGTGCCCGTGCCCTCCCCGAGCCCCCGGTTCCGTCCTCGCAGGCGGCACCCTACCCGCCCGCGCCCGCCACCTCGGCGCGGGGTCGGCCTCGCCCGCGCCCGCTTCTCGGCCTTCACCCGGCCGAACGAGGCCGCCGCGGGCGAGGATCGCGCGAGGGCGCTACGGGGTGAGCCCTCGCCCCGGGGCCGTCAGGGGAGGGTGAGGATCTCCGCGCCGGTCGGCGTGACGACGAGGGTGTGCTCGAACTGGGCGGTGCGCTTGCGGTCCTTGGTGACGACCGTCCAGCCGTCCTCCCACATGTCCCACTCGTGGCTGCCCAGCGTCAGCATCGGCTCGATGGTGAACGTCATGCCCGGCTGCATCACGGTGGTGGCCCGCGGGTCGTCGTAGTGCGGGATGATCAGCCCGGAGTGGAACGAGCTGTTGATGCCGTGGCCGGTGAAGTCCCGCACGACGCCGTAGCCGAAGCGCTGTGCGTAGGACTCGATGACGCGGCCGATGATGTTGATCTGCCGGCCGGGGCGCACCGCCTTGACGGCCCGGTTCAGCGCTTCCTCGGTGCGCTCGACGAGCAGTCGCGAGGTCTCGTCCACGTCCCCGACGAGGTACGTCTTGTTGTTGTCGCCGTGGACGCCGCCGATGTACGCGGTGACGTCGAGGTTGACGATGTCCCCGTCGCGCAGGACCGTCGAGTCGGGGATGCCGTGGCAGATGACCTCGTTGACGCTGGTGCACAGCGACTTGGGGAAGGCGCGGTAGCCCAGCGTGGACGGGTAGGCGCCGTGGTCGCACAGATAGGTGTGCACGACCTCGTCCAGCGTGTCGGTGGTGGTGCCGGGGGCGATGTGCCGGGCGGCCTCCACCAGCGCGCCCGCCGCGATGCGCCCCGCGACGCGCATCCGCTCGATCGTCTCGGCGTCCTGGACCTCGGGGCCGGAGTAGGGCGTCGGCGCCTCCTTGCCCACGTACTCGGGGCGCGGGATCGACGCCGGAACGGTACGCCGGGGGGAGAGGGTGCCGGGGACGAGGAGCGACTGGCTGGACATGCGGACGAGTCTAGCCGTGCCGGGCGTGGTGACCCCGGCCCAGGTGGGGCAGCATGCTGGTATGGCTCTCTTCAAGCGCGGCACACCGGGCAAACCCGGCGAGTGGTACTACTGCCTCAAGCACCGCACGGTTGAGGAAGGCCCGCAGTGCGGGGCGCTCGACCGGTTCGGGCCCTACCCGAGCCGGGAGGCGGCGGCCCACGCCATGGAGACGGCCCGGGAGCGCAACGAGGAGTGGCGCACCGACCCGCGCTGGAACGAGGACGAGGAGCCGGGTACGGACGGGGACGCCGGGGGTGAGGGCCCCGGGGGTGGCCCCGGCCGGGACGGCCCGCCCGGCTCCGCCTGACCCTCCGTCGGCCCACGGGCCGGCGGGCGGCCCGGCATCCGGCCACGCGCCGGGTCAGGCCACGGTGTCCGCCTCCTTCGGGCCCGCCGCCACGGCCCGTTCCTCGCGTACGGCCCGGGTGTGGGCGTTGGTCCGGGCGTCGTAGGCCAGCAGCTTCGGCAGGCACAGGACGAGCAGGCCGACGCCCGCGACGCACAGCAGCCCGCCCGCCCAGACGGAGGTGCGCACCGAGGTCAGCCCGGCCATCGTCCCGGCCCGGAGCTGGCCGAGCTGCGGGCCGCCCGAGTACGACAGCAGCTCGATCCCGGCGAGCCGGCCGCGCAGCGCGTCGGGAACGGACTGGTCCCAGATGGTGCGGCGGAAGATGCCGCTGACCATGTCGCAGCAGCCCGTCAGCGTGAGGAAGAGGAGCACCAGCCACACCTGGCCGGTGCCCGCCGCCCAGCCGGCGAGCGCGATGGCGGCGCCGGTGGCCGCGGCGGCCCAGGCCACGGCCCGGCCGTGCCGGTGGACGCGGGCCGTCCAGCCGCTGCTGAGCCCCACGAGGGCCGAGCCCGCCGGGAGGGCCGCGTACATCAGCCCGAGCGCCCAGGTCGCTCCGAGGTCCTCGGCCAGGAACGGGTAGAGGATGATCGGGAACGCGAAGAAGGTGGCCAGCACGTCCACCGCGTAGGTGCCCAGGAGCTCCTTGCGCCGCCATGCGTAGCCCGCGCCCTCCGCGATGCCGCGCAGCGACACCGGCTGGGCGTCGTGTCGCGCGGGCGAGGGCGCGAGGCGGCGGGCCGTCAGCACCGCGAGCACGCAGGCGAGGGCGTTGAGGGCGTAGGCGGCGCTCACGTCGGCCCAGGCGACGACGAGGCCGGCGATCGAGGGGCCGACGATGGCGCCGCACTGCCAGCGCAGCGAGGTGAGCGCCGCGGCGGCCGGGAGGTGCCGGTGGGCCACGACGCGGGGGACGAGGGCGCTGGTGGCGGGCCGCTGCAGCCCGGCCAGCGCGCTGCCCAGCGCCGCCGCCGCGTAGAGCGGCCAGACGGGCGGCGCCGGGAGCAGGGCGTTGATCACGAGGAGGCTCGCCACGGCGGCGAGCCCGGCCTCGGCCCAGAGGATGAGTCGCCGCTGGTCGACGGCGTCGGCGAGCGCCCCGCCGTAGAGCCCGAACACGACGAGCGGTACGAGCTGGACGACGCCGATGAGCCCCACGGCGACCGGTGAGCCGGTGAGCTGCGCGAGCTGGAACGGCAGGGCGACGGCGGTGAGCCCGTGCCCGAGCCCTGCGCTCAGCCCCGACCACCACAGGACGCGGAAGTCGCGGGAGTCGCGCCAGGGGGCGAGGTCGGGCAGGGCGGACTTCGGGAACGACGGCACGAGCAGCCATGCTCCGCCGGTTCTCCGGCTCTCGGCAAGCGATTTCGGTCCCGGCCGCGCCGCACCGGCCTACCGACCGGTAGGCGGACGCGCCGCGGCGCCTGGCAGGATCGGGGCATGACTGAACCCGCAGCCAAGCCCGCAGGCCCGCCCGCAGCACAGCCCACCGCCAGGAAGGACCCCTGGGAGCTCCCGGACGTCAGCGCGCTCACCGTCGGTGTGCTGGGCGGCACGGGCGACCAGGGGCGCGGCCTGGCCTACCGGTTCGCGCGGGCCGGGCTGAAGGTCGTCATCGGCTCCCGCTCGGCCGAACGCGCCGCCTCCGCCGCCGGGGAGCTGGGGCCCGGCGTGGACGGCGCCGACAACGCCGAGTGCGCCCGCCGCAGCGACGTGGTGATCGTCGCCGTGCCCTGGGAGGGGCACGCGGAGACGCTGACGTCCCTGCGCGCCGAGCTGGCCGGAAAGCTCGTCGTGGACTGCGTGAACCCGCTGGGCTTCGACAAGAAGGGCGCCTACGCGCTGGTCCCTGAGGAGGGCAGCGCGGCGGAGCAGGCGGCGGCGCTGCTGCCCGAGTCGCGGGTGACGGCGGCGTTCCACCACCTGTCGGCCGTCCTGCTCCAGGACCCGGCCGTCGAGCGGATCGAGACGGACGTGATGGTCCTGGGTGAGGTGCGGGCGGACTGCGAGATCGTCCAGGCCCTGGCCTCCCGCGTCCCCGGCATGCGCGGAGTCTTCGCGGGGCGGCTGCGCAACGCCCATCAGGTCGAGTCCCTGGTCGCCAACCTGATCTCGGTCAACCGCCGCTACAAGGCCCACGCGGGCGTCCGGCTCACCGACATCTGAGCGCGCCGGGGCATGGGGGACAATGGGGGCCGTGCCCGCCGTCCCGACCCCCTGAACCTGGAGTTCCGCCCCATGCCCCGCATCGCCCTGTTCGCCGTGCTCGTCTTCGTGCTCACCACGGCCGCCGCGGTGCTGTCGTTCGTCCACGGCAGCTTCCTCGGCGTCGTGTGGCTGCTGATGGCGGGCGCGTCCTCGAACATGGCCTACTTCTACTGGCGCAAGGCCCGCATGGAGCGCGAGGCCGCTGCGCAGGCCCACTGAGCCCCGCCCCCGCCCAGGCCCGCTGATCCCCGGCGCGGCCCACTGAGCCCAGGCCCACCGGGCCCCGCGCGAGCCCGCCGACAGGCCGCGGCCCGTCGGCGGGCGGCCTGGGGGAGGGGCCGCCGCCGACGGGCCGGGCGGTGTGCCGGAAGGGTCCGACAGGTCCTGCGGACGCGCGCGTCAGTGGAAGGTGTGCTCCTCCTGCGGGAACGCGCCGCCCGCCACGTCCTCGGCGAAGGCCTTCGCGGCGCCGCCGAGGGTCTCGCGCAGCTGTGCGTACTGCTTGACGAACCGCGGCACCCGGCCGCCCGTCATGCCCGCCATGTCCGTCCACACCAGGACCTGGGCGTCGCACTCGGGGCCCGCGCCGATGCCGACCGTCGGGATCTGCAGGGAGCGGGTGACCTCGGCCGCCAGCTCGGCGGGCACCATCTCCAGGACGAGGGCGAAGGCGCCGGCGTCCTGGGCGGCCTTGGCGTCCCGCAGGAGCCGGTGGGCGTCCTCGTCCCCGCGCCCCTGGACGCGGTAGCCCATGGTGTTCACGGACTGCGGGGTCAGGCCCAGGTGTGACATGACGGGGATGCCGGCCGAGACCAGCAGCTCCGTCTGCGGCAGCGAGCGCTCGCCGCCCTCCAGCTTCACCGCCCCGACGCCGGCCTCCTTGACCAGCCGGGTCGCGCTGCGCAGCGCCTGCGTGGGGCCCTCCTGGTAGGAGCCGAAGGGCAGGTCGCCGACGACGAGGGCGCGCCGTGTGCCGCGCACGACGGCGGCGGACAGCAGGGCCATCTGGTCCAGCGTGACGGGGACCGTGGTGTCGTAGCCGAGGTGGCAGTTCCCGGCCGAGTCCCCGACCAGCAGGACGGGGATGCCCGCCTCGTCGAAGACGGAGGCCGTGACCGCGTCGTAGGCGGTGAGCATGGGCCACTTCTCGCCGCGCTCCTTGGCGGTCGCGAGGTCCCGAACGGTGAGGCGGCGGTTCTGGCTGCCGCCGTACAGCGCTTTGACGGCCTGACCGTTGTCGGCAGCCGTGTGGGCATGCGTCATGGCATGGGCTCCTGAAGGTGTCGTCTCGAAGCGCCCTGACGGCGTCTCCGGATCGCTGTCCATAGTGGCACCTGTCACCGGCACGGGGAAGGGGAGCGGGGCGAGCGTCACAGCGGCCCGGTGCCCGGGAGGCGGGACGCGTGAGGCGGAGCGACGGAATCCGGCTGGTTCCCGACCTGCGGAACTGCTCGTGTGTACGTGGTCGTCCTTCTGGCAGTACGGTCACCGAAGGTCGGCCGTACGGCGGTTCCCACCGGGGAGCGATGATCGCCTAGGGTGCGAGCTCCGACGACGGCGGGAACGGAAGAGATCTGGACCACCGGCAGTGAGGACGACGCATGGCACGGGCGGACACGGCGCACACGGACGCCGCGGCGGACGAGGGTGAGCCGGCCGCCGAGCGTCCCGGCGCCGCGGAACGCCGTTCCCGCGGAGGCTGGCGCGACTGGCGGGACTGGCGCGGCCCGGGAATCTGGCGCCGCGGCCTGGTCCTGGCCGTCCTGGCCGTGCTGCTCGGGGTCGTGCTCGCCCTGCACGCACGGGTTCCGAACGCCGTCGGCAACCTCGGTTCGCTCGTGGAGACCTTCCTGCCCTGGTTCGGTCTCGGCGTGCCCGTCCTGTTCGGCTGCGCCCTTCTGCGGCGCTCGATGACGGCGCTGGCGGCGCTCCTGCTGCCCGCCGTCGTGTGGACCGGGCTGTTCGGGGGGCTGCTGACCGCCAAGTCCAGCACGAGCGGCGACGCCGACCTGACCGTCCTGACCCACAACGTGGACGCGGGCAACGCGGACCCGCAGGGCACCGCCGAGGCCCTGGTGGCGAGCGAGGTGGACGTCCTCGCGCTGGAGGAGCTGCCCGCCAGATCCACCGACGTCTACGAGCGGGCGCTCGCCGAGGCGTATCCGTACCACGTCGTGAAGGGCACGATCGGGGTGTGGAGCCGCTATCCGCTCTCGGACACCGCTCCGGTGGACATCAAGATCGGCTGGACGCGGGCCCTGCGGACGACGGTGGACACCCCCGACGGGAAGGTCGCGGTGTTCGCGGCCCATCTGCCCTCGGTGCGGGTGAAGCTGAGGGCCGGGTTCACCGCGGGGCAGCGGGACGACGCGGCCGAGCAGCTGGGCCGGGCGATCGCCCGGGAACCGCTGGAGCACGTGGTGCTGCTCGGGGACCTCAACGGCACGATGAACGACCGGGCGCTGGCCCCGGTGACGGCGCAGATGCGCTCGACCCAGGGCGCCGCCGGGGACGGCTTCGGCTTCTCCTGGCCCGCGTCGTTCCCGATGGCCCGGATCGACCAGATCATGGTGCGCGGCCTGGAGCCCGTGGCCTCCTGGTCGCTGCCCTCGACCGGAAGCGACCATCTGCCCGTCGCCGCCTCGGTGCGTCTGTGACGCCTCCGGCGCCCACCGTGAGGCCGGTGGGCGCCGGAGGCCGGGCCGGCCGGGCCCGGCAGCCCCGCGTCACGTCACCCGGGGACCGCCGGACGACGGCCGGGCGCCGGCCGCGGACTCGCGCCAGGCGTTGGTGATGGGAAGCCGCCGGTCCTTGCCGAAGCCCTTCGGGGAGATCTTCGTGCCCGGGGGGTACTGGCGGCGCTTGTACTCGGCGGTGTCCGTCATCCGCAGCACCCGGGTCACCAGCTTTGGGTCGTGACCGCGCGCGACGATCTCCGCGGCGCCCTGGTCGCCGTCGACGTACAGCTCCAGGACGGCGTCCAGCACCTCGTAGTCCGGCAGGGAGTCGGCGTCCACCTGCCCGGGGCGCAGCTCCGCGCTGGGCGGCTTGGCGATGGAGTTCTCCGGGATGGGCGGGGTCTCGCCGCGTTCCTCCGCCGCCTGGTTGCGCCACCGCGCCAGCCGGAAGACGGTCGACTTGTAGACGTCCTTGATGGGCCCGTAGGCGCCCACGGAGTCGCCGTACAGCGTGGAGTAGCCGCAGGCCAGCTCGGACTTGTTGCCGGGAGCCAGGACGATGTGGCCCTCCTGGTTGGACAGGCCCATGAGCAGCGTTCCGCGCAGCCGGGCCTGGAGGTTCTCCTCCGCCAGCCCGGTCAGCTCGGCGGATGCCTTGTACGCGTCGAACATCGGCCCGATCGGCACCGTGCGGAAGTTCAGCCCGGTGCGCCGGGCCAGCTCGGCGGCGTCGTCCCGGGAGTGCTGCGAGGAGTACCGCGAGGGCATCGAGACGCCGTACACGTGCTCGGCCCCGACCGCGTCGCAGGCGATGGCGGCCGTCAGCGCCGAGTCGATGCCGCCGGACAGCCCGATGAGGACCGAGCGGAAGCCGTTCTTGGCGACGTAGGCCCGCAGCCCCACGACGAGGGCCGTGTAGACCTCCTCCTCGTCCCCGAGCCGCTCGGCGATCTCCCCGGTGACCTCCGGCGCGTAGGCGGGCAGCGGCTCGGCGCTCAGCGTGCGGTGCTCGATGCGCAGCCCGTCGTCCACCGTGCCCGAGGGCGCCTCGGCGGCCGCGGCCGGCAGGTCCAGGTCGAGCAGGACGCAGCCCTCCGCGAACTGCGGGGCCCGTGCCAGCACCTCCCCGCCCGCGTCGACGACGATCGAGTCGCCGTCGAAGACCAGCTCGTCCTGGCCGCCGATCATGGCCAGGTACGCCGTCGTGCAGCCCGCCTCCTGGGCGCGCTTGCGCACCAGGTCGAGCCGGGTGTCGTCCTTGTCCCGCTCGTAGGGGGAGGCGTTGACGGCCAGCAGCAGCCCGGCGCCCGCGCTGCGGGCCGCCGGCACCCGGCCCCCGTCCTGCCAGAGGTCCTCGCAGATGGCGAGGGCCACGTCCACGCCGTGCACCCGTACGACGGGCAGGGTGTCGCCCGGCACGAAGTACCGGAACTCGTCGAAGACCCCGTAGTTGGGCAGGTGGTGCTTGGCGAAGCTGAGCACCGGCTCACCCCGGTACAGCACCGCCGCGGCGTTCTGCGGGGCGCCGGCGGGCTGGCCGTAGCGGGTGCTGTGGTGCTCGGCGCGGTCCAGGTAACCGACGACGACGGGCACCTCGCCCAGCCCCTCGTCGGCCAGCCGGGCGGCGAGCGCGGTCAGCGCGTTCCGGCTGGCCTCGACGAACGACGGGCGCAGGGCCAGGTCCTCGACGGGGTAGCCGGTCAGCATCATCTCGGGGAAGGCGACGAGGTGCGCGCCCTGATCCGCCGCGTGGCGGGTCCAGTGCACGACCGCCTCGGCGTTGCGGGCGAGGTCCCCGACGGTGGAGTCGATCTGGTTCAGGGCGATGCGAATCTGAGGCACACGCCAAGAGTAACCGTCACTTTGACGCGATTCCTCCTGTCGGAGGCATCGGGCCACCGACCGGGCCGGACCGTTGGACAGCCACCGGCGTCGGAGGGAGGCTGAGACCAGGACATTCCACTCCCCGGAGGTGCGCGGTGGACTTGTGGCTCTGGATCGTCCTTGTCGCGGCCGTCCTCGTGGTCCTCTGCCTGGCCGCCCTGTGGGTCCAGGCCCGGCGGCGGCGCGGAGGCGGGGCCGTCGTCGTCGGGGAACGGCCGTCCCGGAGGCGGTCCCCGAAGCGGTCTTCCCGGAAGGGCGGCGGATGACGTGCTGATGCTCGCGACCGAGCTGGCCAAGCGCCCGGTGGTCACCCTGGCGGGGGAGGACGTCGGCCAGGTCAAGGATGTCGTCTTCGAGGCCGGCGGCCGGGTGGCCGGGTTCACCCTCAGCGGGCGCGGACTGCTCGCCGGGCCCATGAAGCAGGCACTGCCCATGGACGGCGTCACCGGGCTCGGCCCGGATGCGGTGATGATCCGCGACGAGCACGTCTTCGAGAGCCGCAAGCAGCTCGCCGAGCGCTCCGGCGCGGGGGTGGGCGGCGACGTGCTCGGGGCGCGGGTCCTGTCCGACAGCGGCGTCGAGCTGGGCCGGGTCACCGACGTCGTGCTCCAGACGACCCGCACCACCGCCGTCGTCGTCGGCTACCAGATCGCCGCCACCGAGGCGCTCGGCCACCCCGAGCGCACCGTCTACCTGCCGCTCGCCGAGACGGTCGCCGTCTCCGGCGAGGCCCTCGTCGTCCCCGCGAAGGCCGCCGAGTACGTCGCCGACGACCTGCCGGGCTTCGAGGACCTCGTGCGCGGCTTCCGCGAGCGCATGGGCGGCGATTCGGCGCAGGGGGACGCAGGGGACCAGGGCCAGGACCAGGACCAGGACCGGGGCCAAGGCGACGACTCCCCGGCCGACCGACCGACGGGGGCCTGATGCTGTTCTCCGAGATCTCCGGCCGAACCGTCATGAGCGCCGCCGAGGCCACCACCCTCGGCGTCGTGGACGGCCTCGTGCTCGCCCCTGACCGTGCCCGCGTCGCCGCCCTGCGCCTGCGTAAGACGGGCGGCTCGGCGAACCTGCTGCCCTGGTCCGGTATCCGGGCCGTCGGGGAGGACGCCGTCATGGCCACCGACCGAGACGCCCTCCGCCGCCCGGACGGCGAGCTGAAGCCGCTCGCCGAGGCCAGCGAGGACCTCGTCGGGAAGCGGCTTCTCACCGAGGCCGGGACGGATGTGGGCCAGCTCGTCGACATCGACTTCGCGGCCGACTCGGGCGCCGTCCTGACCCTCCGCACCGCCGACGACCAGTACCCCGGCACCGCGCTCGTCAGCATCGGCTCCTACGCCGCGGTCCTCCGCGTCCCCTGATGCCCCGGGCCGGAACCGGGAGCTCCGTCGGCGGCGGCGGGCTGGATGTTGTGGTTGAGCCGGAAGACGTTCTCCGGGTCCCAGTGCGCCTTCACCGCGGCCAGCCTGCGGTAGTTGCGCTCGCCCAGCCCGGCGACGATCCGGTCCCGGCCCTCGTCCCCGACGAAGTTCAGATAGACGGCGCCGCTCGCCCACGGCCTGACGTCCTCGCGCACGGCGTGCGCCCAGCGCCGGGACCGCTCGTCGTCGGCCGGATCCTCCCACAGGCAGAAGGGGTGGACGGCCCACCGGGCGTGCCGCCACGGCAGCGGGTAGTCGGCGGTGCTGCGCCCGGCCGCCCCGCCCTGCGGGAACAGCGCGTGCTGCGTGGGAGAGGGCACGAGCATGTCGTCGGCCCGGGCGCAGAAGCGCCGCACGGCGTCGTCGGGCAGCGAGTCCAGGTGCTCGACCGACCAGTAGTTCCGGTAGCCGGGCGGGTCGTCGATCATGGACTCGAGTTCCGCGTTGGGCATCTCCTCGATCATCGAGCCCGCGGGCTCCAGCTCCAGCAGCGGGGCCGCCGCCCGCCGGGCCGCCTCCTCGCGGCCCGTGTAGACGACCAGCACCCCGCAGGCGAGCCGGTCCACGAGCTCCTCCGGGACGAAGGGCTCGGGCGGGGCGGTCAGGTAGATGACGCCGCCGGACACGTCGTCGCCCGCCTCCGCCATGAGGTCGCGGAAGGCGCGCACCACCTGCGGTCCCCGGTCGGGCGGCCACAGCCCGAGGATGACCGTCAGCACCGGCAGCGGGTACAGCTGCAGCGTGAACGACGTGGCCACCCCGAAGTTGCCGCCGCCGCCGTGCAGCGCCCAGAACAGCTCGGGATGCTCGCTCTCACTCGCCGTCACCCGCGTCCCGTCCGCCGTCACGAGGTCGACGGACAGCAGGTTGTCGCAGGCCAGCCCGAACTTCCGGTCCAGCCAGCCGGTGCCGCCGCCCAGCAGGAAGCCGCCCACGCCCGTCGTCGACACCCGTCCACCCGTCGTCACCAGGCCGTACGGCTCGGCCGCCCGGTCGAGGTGACTCATCGTCGCCCCGCCCCCCACCCGCGCCGTGCGGGCCCCCGGGTCGATCTCGACTTCGTGCATCCGCCGCAGGTCGAGCACGAGTCCGCCGTCCACCATCGCCTTGCCGGCGACGCCGTGCCCGCCGCCGCGCACCGCGATCGGCAGCCCCAGCTCGCGGCCGAAGCGCAGCGCGGTCACCACGTCGGACGGCTGGGCGCACTGCACGATCACCGCGGGCCGGCGGTCGTACATGCTGTTGAACAGCGTCCGGGCCGCGTCGTAACCCTCGGCGCCCGGAAGCAGCACATCCCCCGTGACACGGGCGCGCAGGCGGTCCAGCGCCGTACTCGTCACCCCATTGACTGCCATGGCGTCACCACTCCTGACAAGAGAGCCCCGCCCAGCCCGCTCTTCCAGCCTAGGACCCGTGGCGCGTGGGGCCAGTCGGACGCGACGGCGCCGCCCCCACCCGGAGCGCCCGCCGGACGGGGCAGATCGACCAAGATCGGGGGTGTGGCGCACAATGAGACGTGGGCCCTCAAGGCCCCTGGCGGTAACGCGGCCGAAACCGCGCAATGGCATGCTCGACGGCGCCGAATCCGGCCCTCGAATCCGCCAGTGGGGCGGCCTGACCAGCGAGGATGGGTGGATATGGACAAGCAGCAGGAGTTCGTTCTCCGTACGTTGGAAGAGCGCGACATCCGGTTCGTGCGCCTCTGGTTCACCGATGTGCTGGGCTTTCTGAAGTCCGTGGCCGTCGCGCCCGCCGAGCTGGAACAGGCGTTTGACGAGGGCATCGGCTTCGACGGCTCGGCCATCGAGGGGTTCGCCCGGGTCTACGAGTCGGACATGATCGCCAAGCCCGCCCCCAGCACCTTCCAGATCCTGCCCTGGCGGGCCGAAGCCCCCGGCACCGCCCGGATGTTCTGCGACATCCTGATGCCCGACGGCTCGCCCTCCTACGCCGATCCGCGGTACGTCCTCAAGCGCATCCTGTCGCGCACCTCCGACCTCGGCTTCACCTTCTACACCCACCCCGAGATCGAGTTCTTCCTGCTCAAGAACAAGCCGGTGGACGGCAGCCGGCCCACCCCCGCCGACTCCTCCGGGTACTTCGACCACACCCCGCAGAACGTCGGCATGGACTTCCGGCGCCAGGCCATCACCATGCTGGAGTCCATGGGCATCTCGGTGGAGTTCTCCCACCACGAGGGCGCCCCCGGCCAGCAGGAGATCGACCTGCGCTACGCCGACGCCCTGACCACCGCGGACAACATCATGACGTTCCGTCTGGTCATGAAGCAGGTCGCGCTCGAACAGGGCGTGCAGGCGACGTTCATGCCCAAGCCGTTCTCCGAGTACCCCGGCTCCGGCATGCACACGCACCTCTCCCTCTTCGAGGGCGACCGCAACGCCTTCCACGAGTCGGGCGCCGAGTACCAGCTCTCCAAGGTCGGCCGCTCCTTCATCGCCGGACTGCTGCGGCACGCCGGGGAGATCTCCGCCGTCACCAACCAGTGGGTCAACTCCTACAAGCGCATCTGGGGCGGCACCCAGCGCACCGCGGGCGCGGGCGGCGAGGCACCGTCCTACATCTGCTGGGGCCACAACAACCGCTCCGCGCTCATCCGGGTGCCGATGTACAAGCCGGGCAAGACGGGCTCCACCCGCATCGAGGTCCGCTCGCTCGACTCCGGAGCCAACCCCTACCTCGCCTACGCCGTCCTGCTGGCCGCCGGGCTCAGGGGCATCGAGGAGGGCTACGAGCTCCCGGCCGGCGCCGAGGACGACGTGTGGGCGCTCTCCGACGCCGAGCGCCGCGCCATGGGCATCAAGCCCCTCCCGCAGAACCTGGGCGAGGCCATCGACCTGATGGAGCGCAGCGAACTCGTCGCCGAGACCCTCGGGGAGCACGTCTTCGACTTCTTCCTGCGCAACAAGCGCCAGGAGTGGGAGGAGTACCGCTCCGAGGTCACCGCGTTCGAGCTGCGCAAGTCCCTGCCCGTCCTGTGAGGGACGACGGGCGGGGCGCGGGCGGCGGGCGGCGCCGGAGCGCCTTCGGGCGGCTGCTGAAGTACGGGTTCACCGACCCCGTGGAGGCGGCGGAGCTGCTCTCCGCGCCCGAACTGGCCGCGTGGCGCGACGACCCGGTGCTGCTCGACGCCCTCGGCGGCACGGCCGAACCGGACCAGGCGCTCCGCGGCCTGCTGCGGCTGCTGGAGGCCCAGGAGGAGGACGGCGCCCAGCGGCTCCTGGACACGCTGCTGGCCGCCAAGCCGCTGCGGGACCGGCTGCTCGGCGTCCTGGGCGCCTCGGAGGCGCTGGGCGACCACCTGGCCACCCACCCCGGGGACTGGCAGTCCCTGGTCACCTACGAGACGGCCGACCTCAACCCCGGCGTCGAGGAGTTCGAGGCCGCCCTCGACGGGGCCGACACCCCCGACGCCCTGCGCGTCGCCTACCGCCGGGCCCTGCTGACGATCGCGGCCCGCGACGTGTGCGGGACCAGCGACATCGCCGCGACGGCCGCCGAGCTGGCCGACCTGGCCACCGCCACCCTGCGCGCGGCGCTCGCCATCGCGCAGGCGGCGGCCCCCGAGGACGCCGCCGCCTGCCGGCTGGCCGTGATCGGCATGGGCAAGTGCGGCGGCCGGGAGCTGAACTACGTCTCCGACGTGGACGTCATCTTCGTCGCCGAGCCCCCGCACGGCGCTCCCGAGGGCGCGGACGAGGCCCCGGCCATGCAGGCCGCGACGCGGCTCGCGGCGCACCTGACGCGGATCTGCTCGGACACCACCGCCGAGGGCACGATCTGGCCCGTCGACGCCAACCTGCGCCCCGAGGGCCGCAACGGCCCGCTCGTGCGCACCCTCGCCAGCCATCTCGCCTACTACCAGCGCTGGGCCAAGACCTGGGAGTTCCAGGCGCTGCTGAAGGCCCGGCCCGTCGCCGGGGACGCGGAGCTGGGCGAGGCCTACCGTGCCGCCGTCTCCCCGCTGGTGTGGGAGGCCGCCGAGCGGGAGAACTTCGTCACCGACGTCCAGCAGATGCGGCGCCGCGTCGTCGCGGGCATCCCGGCCGCACACGTCGAGCGCGAGCTGAAGCTCGGCCCCGGCGGGCTGCGGGACGTGGAGTTCGCCGTCCAGCTCCTCCAGCTCGTGCACGGGCGCAGCGACACCACCCTGCGCAGCCCGACGACGCTGGACGCGCTGGAGGCGCTGGCCGCGGGCGGCTACGTGGGCCGCCGGGACGCCGCCGACCTGGAGGCCGCCTACCGCTTCCTGCGCACCGTCGAGCACCACATCCAGCTCCAGCGGATGCGCCGCACCCACCTCATGCCCGAGGACGAGCGCGACCTGCGCCGCCTCGGCCGCGTGCTGGGCTTCCGGTCGGAGCCCGTCGTCGAGCTGAACCAGGCGTGGAAGCGGCACGCCGCGGCGGTGCGGCGGCTGCACGAGAAGCTGTTCTACCGCCCGCTGCTGGACGCCGTCGCCCAGCTCGCGCCGGGGGAGATCCGGCTGAGCGCCGTGGCCGCCCGGGAGCGGCTGGAGGCCCTCGGCTACGCCGATCCCGCCGGGGCGCTGCGGCACCTGGAGGCGCTGGCCTCGGGGGTGAGCCGCAAGTCGGCGATCCAGCGCACGCTCCTGCCGGTGCTGCTCGGCTGGTTCGCCGACTCGGCCGACCCGGACGCGGGGCTCCTCGGCTTCCGGCAGGTCTCCGACGCCCTGGGCAAGACGCCGTGGTACCTGAGGCTCCTGCGGGACGAGGGGGCCGCCGCGGAGAACCTGGCCCGCGTCCTGTCGGCGGGCCGGCTGGCCCCCGACCTGCTGCTGCGCGCGCCCGAGGCCGTCGCCCTGCTCGGCAGCGTCGACCAGCTGGCGCCGCGCAGCCGGGCGGCCCTGACGCAGGAGGTGCTGGCGGCGGTCGGCCGGGCCGACACCGCCGAGCAGGCCGTCGCCGCCGCCCGGGGCGTGCGGCGCCGCGAGCTGTTCCGCACCGCCGCCGCCGACATCATCGGCGCCTACGGCACCGAGGGCTCCCCGGCGCACACCGATCCGGCGCCGGGCGTGGACCGGGTGGGCCGCGCCGTCTCGGACCTCAACGCCGCCACGCTCGCCGGCGCCCTGCGGGCCGCGACCCGGGCCCGCTGGGGCCCGACGTTGCCCACCCGGTTCGCCGTGATCGGCATGGGCCGCTTCGGCGGGTTCGAGCAGGGGTACGGCTCGGACGCGGACGTCATGTTCGTCCACGAGCCGCGGGAGGGCGTGAGCGAGCGCGAGGCCTCCGAGGCGGCGTTCGCCGTCGCCAACGAGATGCGGCGGCTGCTCCAGCTCCCCACGACCGACCCGCCGCTGATCGTGGACGCCGATCTGCGCCCCGAGGGCAAGTCCGGCCCGCTGGTGCGCAGCCTGGCCTCCTACGAGGCGTACTACCGGCGCTGGTCACGGGTGTGGGAGAGCCAGGCGCTGCTGCGGGCCGAGCCCGTCGCCGGGGACGAGGAGCTGGGCCGCCGCTTCCTCGCGCTGATCGACCCGCTGCGCTACCCGGCCGGCGGGCTGTCCGCCGAGGCCGTGCGGGAGATCCGGCGGCTCAAGGCCCGCATGGAGTCCGAACGGCTCCCGCGCGGCGCCGATCCGACGACGCACGCCAAGCTCGGCCGCGGCGGCCTGTCCGACGTCGAGTGGACGGTGCAGCTCATCCAGCTCCGGCACGCCCACGCGGTGCCGGGGCTGCGCACGACCCGCACCCGGGAGGCCCTGGCCGCGGCCCTGGAGGCGGGGCTGATCTCCGCCGACGACGCCGTCCACCTGGACGAGGCGTGGCTGCTGGCCACCCGGGTGCGCAACGCGGTGATGCTCGTGCGCGGACGCCCGGGCGACACCTTCCCCTCGGAGCCGCGCGAGCTCGCCGCCGTCGGCCGTTACCTCGGGTACGAGCCGGGGCACGTGGGCGAGCTCCTGGAGGACTACCGGCGCACGACGCGCCGCGCCAGGGCCGTCGTGGACCGGCTGTTCTACGAGGACGGCGAGGACGGCGCCGAGGCCGAGGCCTGAGCGCCCGGCCGCGCCTGCCCGGCCTGGGCCCGGACGGGCACCGGCGCCTGGGCGGGAGCCGGTGCCGGGACGGGCAGCGGGGCGGCTCCGGGCCGCCGGGCTCCGGCAGGGGCGGAGGCGTCCGGGGCGGAGGCGTCCGGGGCCGCCGGTGAGGGCGCGCCCGCGAGCCGCGGCATCCGGTGCGGGAGCCGTCCGTACCAGAGGTAGGCCACCGCGAAGCCGAAGGCGAGGCACAGGAGCCCGCCCACCGCGTCCAGCCAGAAGTGGTTGGCGGTGGCGACGATCACCACGAGCGTCGCCACCGGGTACAGCGCGCCGAGCGCCCGTATCCACAGACTCCGGGCCAGCAGCACGATCAGCACACCGCACCAGGCGGACCAGCCGATGTGCATCGACGGCATCGCCGCGTACTGGTTGGAGACGTCGGCCATGTCACCCGAGGCCATCGAGCCCCAGGTGCCGTGGACGATGACGGTGTCGATGAAGTTCTCGCCGGTCATCAGGCGCGGCGGGGCCAGGGGGTACAGGTAGTAGCCGAGCAGCGCGACGGCCGTCGTCGCGAACAGCACGCTCCGCGCGGCGGCGTACCGGCCGGGATGGCGACGGTAGAGCCACACGAGCACGCCGATCGTCACGACGAAGTGCAGCGTCGCGTAGTAGTAGTTCATCGAGACGATCAGCCAGGTGACGCCGTTGATCGCGTGGTTCCAGCTCTCCTCGAACGCCAGCCCCATGCTGCGTTCGACGTCCCAGATCCAGTGGGCGTGCTCCATGGCGACCGTCTCGTGCTCGGGCACCGCGTTGCGGATCATGGAGTACACGACGTAGCTGACGGCGATCAGCCCCAGCTCGAACCAGATGACCGGCCGCCGTGGAGTGCGCCGCCCCCGGGCCCAGCGGGACCCTTCCGGCGAGCCGCCTGCCTGGAGCGCTGTCGCCGTCGCCACCCCGTCGTCACCCTCGTGTCGCGTTGTCGGTACCCCCATGACAGGTCAGTCTGCCAGACGGGTCATGGGCCCGGATCCTACGCCGGTCGGGTTCTGGCAACCGACCGTCATCCCCAGGGCTGAGCCGCCCGCCCCACAGTCGTCGGGGTGTCACACCCCGCGGGGGCCCGCGCCGTGCGGGTCCACGCCGTCCAGTTTCTCAGCCCGCCGCGCCGCGCGCAGCCGCGGGGGCCGCGGCGGTTGAACCGCGAACGACCAACTCGGGGAGGAAGACGAACTCGCCGTGCGGGGCCGGGGTGCCGCCGATCTCCTCCAGCAGCGCCCGCACCGCCGCCTGCCCCATGGCGGTCACCGGCTGCCGGATCGTCGTCAGCGGGGGATCGGTGAAGGCGATGAGCGGCGAGTCGTCGAAGCCGATGACGGAGACGTCGGAGGGGACCGCGAGCCCGTGCTGCCGGGCGGCCCGGATCACGCCCAGGGCCATCATGTCGCTCGCGCAGACGACGGCGGTGCAGCCGCGCTCCAGCAGTGCGGCACCGGCCGCCTGCCCGCCCTCCAGGGTGTAGAGGGAGTGCTGTACGAGGACGTCCGCCTCCGGCCCGATCAGCCCGAGTTGTTCCGCGACGGACTGGCGGAAGCCCTCGATCTTGCGCTGCACCGGAACGAACCGGGCCGGGCCGAGCGCGAGCCCGATCCGCTCGTGGCCGAGGGACACCAGGTGCGTCACCGCCAGCCGCATGGCCGCCCGGTCGTCCGGGGAGACGAAGGCGGCCCGCAGCTTGGGGGAGAAGCCGTTGACCAGGACGTACGGGACGCCCTGCCCGCGCAGCCTCTCGTAGCGCCGCACGTCGGCCGTGGTGTCCGCGTGCAGGCCGGAGACGAAGATGATGCCGGCCACCCCGCGCTCGACGAGCATCTCGGTCAGCTCGTCCTCGGTGGAGCCGCCGGGGGTCTGGGTGGCCAGGACGGGCGTGTAGCCCTGCCGGGTCAGTGCCTGCGCGATGACCTGCGCGAAGGCGGGGAATATCGGGTTCTCCAGCTCCGGGGTGATGAGCCCCACGAGCCCGGCGCTGCGCTGCCGCAGGCGGGCGGGGCGTTCGTACCCGAGCAGGTCGAGTGCGGCGAGGACGGATTCGCGGGTGGCCGCCGCGACGCCCGGCTTGCCGTTGAGTACCCGGCTCACCGTCGCTTCGCTGACCCCCGCCTGGGCTGCGATGTCGGCTAGCCGTGCGGTCACGCTCATGGACTGTACCGGCCATGCCCCGCACCCCGCACCGCCCCCGTCCCACAGGGGACGGTCAGGGGTGGTGCGGGGTGTGAGCCTTCGTCAGCCGTGCCGGGTGCGTCAGCGGGTGACCGACCAGCCGGGCAGGAGCGAGCTCTGCCAGTCGTACGCGGTCTCCGAGAGGGCCTTCGCCGGCGGCTCGTCCCCGCGCAGGACCGCTTCCCAGCGGGGCCCGAAGCGCGCGAACAGCTCCGCGCCCTCCGGCACGGACAGCCGCGGCACGCACTTGGTGCTGGCGAAGTAGAACGAGTTGCGCACCGGGTCGGAGAGCACCGCGCGCGTGTAGGCGGCCTTGCGCGTCGGCAGCAGCCCCAGCTCCAGCGCCAGCCGCTCCTGTTGCTCGGCGGCCGTCATGAACCCGACGAAGAGCTGCGCGGCCTCCGGGTACCGGGTGCCGGCGGAGACGACGAGGTTGTGGCCGCCGGTGGGGGAGCCGCGCTCGCCCGTCGAGCCGGCGGGGATGGGCGCTATGCCCAGGTTCGCGCGGTCGGTGAAGGCCTCGCCCTCGAAGATGCCCGTCGTCGCCCACGGCCCGTCGAGGATCATCGCGACCTCGCCGCTGCGGAACGCGGACTGCATGGCGCCGTACGCGTCCTCGGCCGGGGGCTTGCGCGCCGCACCGGAGGTGACGAGCTCGGCGGCGGTGGTCGCGGCCCGCACGGACGCCTCGTCGGCGATGGTGATGCGCGACCGGTCCGGGTCGAGGAGGTCGCTCCCCTCGCCGTAGAGGAAGGGCAGGGCGTAGTAGGGGTCGGTGTTGAGGGCGACGCCGTCGACCCCCGTGACCTCCTTGATCTCGAGGGCCGCGTCCCGCAGGGCCTCCCAGGTGTCCGGGGGACGGGTGAGCCCGGCCTCGGCGAACAGCTCCTTGTTGTAGAGGAGGGCGAGGGGGTCGGTGACCTGCGGCGCGCCGAAGGTGCGGCCGTCGTATACGACCGAGGCCGTGGTCGTCTCCAGGAAGCCCTCGGGTTCCGGGACGGCCGGGGTGCCGGTGAGGTCGGCCAGCAGTCCGTCCTGGACGAAACCGGCCATCCAGCCGACGTCGGCCCGCAGCACGTCCGGGACCTCGCCGCCGTCGCGCACCGCGTCCCGGTACTTCTGCTGGGCTTCGAAGAAGTCGACGTTCACGTAGCTGACGTCGATCCCCGGGTGCTCCTTCTCGAACTCCGCGACGAGCCGGTGGACGGCGGGCGCCTCGGTCGGCCCCGACGTGTCCCACCAGGTGATACTGCCCGTCACGTCCGCCGGGTCCGGGCCAGGGGCCGTGCCGCACCCCGCCACCCCGGCCGCCAGCGCCAGTGTGGTGAGTGCCGCCGCGGCGGCACTGCCCGGGCCGCTGTGACCTCTTCGTCGCCTCATCGATATCTCCCCTTTGCCCGTTCGTTCGCTGGGCTCGGAGGAACCTAGCAGGGCTGCAAGCTCTTGCGTAAGTGGCTGAAACCAGAGTTTCGGAAAGTTGCCGCAAGGTCTTTCGCAAAGCTTGCAGCCCTGTTACGTTCCTGCTCGGCCCGCAGCCGCCCGGGGCGCGGCCGAAAGGAAGCGGTCCTGGCTTCCGATCGGGCTCACCACTCTTGGAGGACTTTCATCATGCGGCGTGGCATAGGCACCACCGCCCTCGTGGCGGCCATCGCTCTTGCGGCAACGGCTTGCGGAAGCGACGACGGCGACGGCGGCAACGGCTCCGGCAAGGACGCCTCCGGCGAGCTGTCCGGCACCGTCACCTTCTGGGACACCTCGAACGAGGCGGAGAAGGGCGTCTTCGAGACGCTCGCCGAGGACTTCGAGAAGAAGCACCCCAAGGTCGACGTGAAGTACGTCAACATCGGCTTCGACGACGCCCAGAACAAGTTCAAGAACGCCGCCAACGCGGGCGAGGCGCCCGAGGTCATGCGCACCGAGGTGGCCTGGGTCTCGGACTTCGCCAGCCTCCAGCTCATCGAGCCGCTGGGTGACGTCGTCGAGGACGAGGACGACTACCTGCCGCAGGCCTGGGGCTCCACCCAGTACGAGGGTGAGACCTACGCCCTGCCCCAGGTCACCGACACCCTGGCGCTCTTCTACAACAAGGAGCTGCTGAAGAAGGCGGGCGTCGAGGTGCCGACCTCGATCGAGGAGCTGAAGAACTCCGCCGACGCCATCAAGGACGAGGCCGGGGTCACCCCGCTCTACCTGCGCGGCGACGACTCCTACTGGTTCCTCCCCTACCTCTACGGCGAGGGCGGCGACCTGGTGGACGCCGGCGCCGAGAAGGTGACGATCGGCGACCCCGCCGGCGTCGCGGCCTTCGAGACCGTCAAGGACCTGCTGGACTCCGGCGTCGCCGAGACGGACCTCACCGACGGCTACGCCAACCAGGAGCGGGCCTTCAACAACGGCGACGTCGCCATGATGGTCAACGGCCCCTGGGCCATCGCGGGCACCCTCGCCGGCGAGCAGTTCAAGGACAACCCCGACAACCTGGGTGTGGCCCCGGTGTTCGCGGGCAGCGAGGGCCAGGGCGCCCCGCAGGGCGGGTGGAACCTCTCGGTCTACGCCGGCACCGCGCCCGAGAACATGGACGCGGCCAAGGCCTTCGCCGCCTACATGTCCTCGCCCGAGGTGCAGCAGCGCACCACGGAGGAGCTGAGCCTCCTGCCCACCCGCACCTCCGTCTACGAGGTGGACTCGGTCAAGAACAACCAGATGGTCCAGTTCTTCAAGCCCGCCGTCGACAAGGCCGTGCAGCGCGCCTGGATTCCGCAGGCCGCCTCCCTGTTCGACCCGCTCAACAAGGAACTGGCCAAGGTGATCAAGGACGCCGCCTCCCCGAAGGGCGCCGCCGAGTCCACCGCCAAGGAGTACCGCAAGCTCCTCGAGGGCTGGAAGTAACGGACAGGGCCCGGACGGGAAGAGAAGGCTGACGGAGGATCATGGCTGTCGACACCGGTCAGCCGGTGACGAAGGCCGCGGACGGTGACACCACCGTTCGCGGCCCTCGCCGCGGGGCTGACGCGAGCACACCGGCACGCATCCGGCGCGCCCTCGCCAAGCACTGGTACGCGTGGACGATGGTCGCCCCGGTGGTGATCGTCATCGGCGTGATCATCGGGTACCCGCTGGCACGCGGCGTCTACCTGTCCATGACGGACGCCGACGAGCGCAACGTCGAACGGACCATCGGCGCCCGGACCCTGGAGGCCAGCTACGAGTTCGTCGGCCTCGACAACTACATCGAGGTCCTCACCGGCGACGTCTTCTGGAGCCGGCTGGGCTGGACGGTCGTGTGGACGGTCGCCTGCGTCAGCATCACCTTCACCCTCGGCCTGACCCTGGCCAACATGCTCAACCGCAAGCTGCGCGGCCGCGCCCTGTACCGCGTGCTGCTCATCCTGCCCTGGGGCGTGCCCGCGTTCGTCTCCGTCTTCGCCTGGCGGCTGCTGTTCAACGGCGACGGCGTCTTCAACAACGTCCTGTCCGGCGGCGGCATCGAGGGCGTCACCTGGCTCGAGGACCCCACCTGGGCCAAGGTCGCCGTCATCGCGGTCAACGTCTGGCTCGGCGTGCCCTTCATGCTCGTCGCCACCCTCGGCGCCCTCCAGTCCATCCCCGGCGAGCTGTACGAGGCCGCCGAGATGGACGGCGCCGGGCCCTGGCAGCGCTTCACCAACATCACGCTGCCCAGCATCCGCTCGGTCAGCTCCACGGTCATCCTGCTGAGCACCATCTGGACGTTCAACATGTTCCCGGTGATCTTCCTGCTCACCCAGGGCGGCCCCTACGGCTCGTCCGAGATCCTGGTGACGGAGGCCTTCAACCTCGCCTTCGTCCGCAGCCCACGCGACTTCGCGGGGTCGGCCACCTGGGGCGTGCTCATCCTGCTCATCCTCATGATCTTCGCGGTGTTCTACCGCCGCGCCCTCCGCAAGCAGGGAGAGGAGTGGTGACGGACATGACCAACCGCGCACCCGAGAAGACCCAGGACGCCCAGGACGCCCAGGACGCCCCGGGCACGCCGGCCGGTCCCGTGGCATCGCGCGGCCGCGTCCGCCGGCGCGGCGAGCGCGGCCCGGCCGCCTCCGCCGCCCTCCACCTGGGGCTGCTGGCCGCCGTCCTCGTGGCCGTCTTCCCGCCGTTCTGGCTGCTCGTGACCTCGTTCAAGCCGCGCAACGAGGCTTTCAGCCTGGACCTCGTCAAGGACTTCACCACCGAGAACTACACCCACGTCCTCGGCGAGACGGCCTTCCTCACCTGGTTCGGCAACTCCGTCCTCGTGGTGACCCTGACCGTCATCCTCGGCGTGTTCATCGCCGCCACCACCGGCTACGCGCTCAGCCGCTTCCGCTTCCCCGGCATGCGCCCGCTGCTGTGGACCCTGCTCATCACGCAGATGTTCCCGGTCGCCGTGCTGATCGTGCCGCTGTACAACCTGATGGCCAAGTTCCAGCTGCTCAACCAGCCCATCGGCCTGGTCATCACCTACCTCACCATCGCGGTGCCCTTCTGCGCCTGGATGATGAAGGGCTTCTTCGACACCATCCCCGTCTCCATCGACGAGTCGGGCCGCGTCGACGGCCTCAGCCCCTTCGGCACCTTCTGGCGGCTCGTCCTGCCGCTCGCCAAGCCCGGCATCGCCGTCACCGGCTTCTACAGCTTCGTCACCGCCTGGGCCGAGGTCGCCTACGCCTCCGCCTTCATGACCGGCGAGGACGAACTCACCCTCGCCCGCGGCCTACAGACCTTCGTCAACCAGTACACCCAGGACTGGGGCTCCATGACGGCCGCCGCCGTGCTCATCGCCGTCCCCGCCGCCCTCGTGTTCGGCTTCGCCCAGCGCTACCTGATCTCCGGAATGACCGCCGGCGCCGTCAAGTCCTGACGCCCGGCCCGGAGCCGCTGTCCGACCGCATCGCTCAACCCGCCTCACGACACCCAGGGATGACATGACCCAGCACCTCGCCGCACCCGCGCCCGGGACGGCCGTCCCGGCCGACTCGACCGACCGGCCCGGCTGGTGGCGCGACGCCGTCATCTACCAGGTCTATCCGCGCTCCTTCGCCGACGGCAACGGGGACGGCATGGGCGACCTGCCCGGCATCCGCCGCCGGCTCCCCTACCTCGCCGAGCTGGGTGTGGACGCCGTCTGGCTCAGCCCCTTCTACGCCTCCCCGCAGGCCGACGCCGGCTACGACGTCGCCGACTACCGGGCCATCGACCCCATGTTCGGCGACCTGCACGACGCCGACGCCCTCATCCGCGACGCCCACACCCTCGGCCTGCGCGTCATCGTGGACCTCGTCCCCAACCACTCCTCCGACCAGCACGACTGGTTCCGGCAGGCCCTGCGCGAGGGCCCCGGCTCCCCGCTGCGCGAGCGCTACCACTTCCGCCCCGGCAAGGGCGGACACGGCGAAGAGCCCCCCAACGACTGGGAGTCCATCTTCGGCGGCCCCGCCTGGACCCGCACCGAGAACCCCGACGGCACCCCCGGCGAGTGGTACCTCCACCTCTTCGCCCCCGAACAGCCCGACTTCAACTGGGACCACCCCGCCGTCCACGACGAGTTCCGCTCGGTGCTGCGCTTCTGGCTCGACATGGGCGTCGACGGCTTCCGCATCGATGTCGCCCATGGCATGGTCAAGGCCCCCGGCCTGCCCGACATGGGCCACGGCGGACAGCTCAAGCTCCTCGGCAACCAGGTACTGCCCTTCTTCGACCAGGACGGCGTCCACGAGATCTACCGCTCCTGGCGCCGCATCCTGGAGGAGTACGGCGGCGACCGCATCGGCGTCGCCGAGGCCTGGACGCCCAGCGCCGACCGCACCGCCCTCTACCTGCGCCCCGACGAGCTCCACCAGGCGTTCAACTTCCACTACCTCGGCGCCCCCTGGGACGCCGCCGAGCTGCGCGCCGTCATCGACGAGTCCCTGGACTCCCTGCGGCCCGTCGGTGCCGCCACCACCTGGGTGCTCTCCAACCACGACGTCGTCCGGCACCGCACCCGGCTCGACGGCGGCCTGCCGCGCGCCCGCGCCGCCAGCCTCCTCATGCTCGCGCTGCCCGGATCCGCCTACGTCTACCAGGGCGAGGAGCTCGGCCTCCCCGAGGTCACCGACCTCCCCGACGAGGTGCGCCAGGACCCGTCGTTCTTCAAGTCCGACGGCCAGGACGGCCTGCGCGACGGCTGCCGCGTCCCCATCCCGTGGACGGCCACCGGCCCCTCCTACGGCTTCGGCACCGGCGACAGCTGGCTGCCCCAGCCCGCCGAGTGGGCCGGGCTCAGCGTCGAGGAGCAGACCGGCGACCCCGACTCCACCCTGGAGCTCTACCGCGGTGCCCTGCGCATCCGCCGCGAGCACCCCGACCTCGGCGCCGGGGACGCCGTGACCTGGCTGGACGCCCCCGAGGGCGTCCTCGCCTTCCGGCGCGGCGGCTTCGTCTGCACCGCCAACACCACCGCCGAGCCCGTCACGCTGCCCCAGACCCCGGGCACCGTCCTCCTCGCCAGCGGGCCCTGCGCCGGCGACGCCGTCCTGCCCGCCGACACCACCATCTGGTGGTCCGTGTGAGCGTCACCGAGCCGGGCGCGGCCGTCGCGCCCGCCCGGCTCGCCGACATCGCCGCCCAGGCCCAGGTCAGCGAGGCCACCGTCAGCCGCGTCCTCAACGGCAAGGCCGGCGTCGCCACGGCCACCCGGCAGAAGGTGCTGGCCGCGCTCGACGTCCTCGGCTACGAGCGTCCCGTCCGCCTGCGCCAGCGCAGCGCGGGCCTCGTCGGCCTCGTCATCCCCGAGCTGACCAACCCGATCTTCCCGGCCTTCGCCCAGGTCATCGAGCAGGCCCTCGCCGGCTACGGCTACACCCCCGTCCTGGGCACCCAGATGCCCGGCGGCGTCACCGAGGACGAACTCGTCGACCAGCTCGTCGAACGCGGCGTCACCGGCATCATCTTCATGTCCGGCCTGCACGCCGACCTCTCCGCCGACCCCGGCCGCTACACCCGCCTCGCCGGGCGCGGCGTCCCCTTCGTCCTCATCAACGGCTACAACGAACGCGTCAGCGCGCCCTTCGTCTCCCCGGACGACGACGCCGCCGCCCGCATGGCCGTCCGCCACCTCACCGACCTCGGCCACCGCCGCATCGGCCTCGCCGTCGGCCCGACCCGCTTCGTCCCGTCCCTGCGCAAGACGGAGGGCTTCACCGCCGCTGTCGCCGAGGCCGGCCCCGACGTCGAGGGCCGCGTCGAGCACACCCTCTTCACCGTCGAGGGCGGGCAGGCCGCGGCCGGCGCCCTGCTCGACGCGGGGTGCACCGGCATCGTCTGCGGCTCCGACCTCATGGCCCTCGGTGCCGTCCGCGCCGCCCGTGGCCGCGGCCTCGACGTCCCCCGCGACGTCTCCGTCATCGGCTACGACGACTCCGAGCTCATAGCCTTCACCGACCCGCCGCTGACCACCGTCCGCCAGCCCGTCCGGGCCATGGCCCACGCCGCCGTCCAGTCCCTGCTGGAGGAGATCGGCGGCAGCCCCGTCCCGCGCACCGAGTTCGTCTTCCAGCCCGAGCTCGTCGTCCGCTCCTCCACCTCCCAGGCCCCGGCCTGACCGGGGGGGCCTCCGGCCGCGAACACACCGAAGCGGAAGGGCGGTGGGCCTTGCGGTGGCCGTCCACCCGGACGATCGGCTGGAGCGTTACGGCACCAGCGGTGTGCCGGAGGTGCCCTCAGCCGTGGGGTTGCGCGTGATGGTGAGGAGGAGTGGGGACCGGATCCCGGACTGGGAGCCGGAGTCGGCGATCATCTCGCTGACCCATCCGATCGCCTCTGGTGACCACTCTGCGAGCTCTCCGCGCAGTACTACGCTGTGCAGGGGCGGCCCATTCCAGGCTCGGTCATCGAACGGCGGGTGGACGACGGCGTTCTGACCGGTCACCTCGTAGGACTCGTGTCTGAAGACGTCCTGGTCGAGGTGGACGATGCGGTCGATGAGGTCCTGTGCGGCCATCGCCACCGACTGGTCCTGACCACTGTTGACGTTGACCTCCACCTGAGTCCTCGCTTCCGCGGCGCCTTCGGCGAACCACTCCTGGGTCAGAATCGCCGGCACGGGTGCGTAGGGTGCGCGTGCCGCAGGGTCGAGCCCGTGGACCGGCAGAAGCAGCTGGATGGCGGCCAGGTCCACGGCGCCGGCCCGCGCCGTCGCGGTCTGGGCGCAGCGCAGGAACGGCTGCACCGGCAGCGGCCGGTCATCTGCCACCGCGCTGACCTCCACCTGGAACCAGGAGATCAGTCCCGCTCCGGGCACGGTGAGCGGGTGGCTCCACCCGGCATCGTTCATGGCCCACAGTCCGGGAGCGCGGGCCACCTGGTCCTCGCAGCCCCCGGCCGACCGGTCGTCGAGCCAGCCCATGGCGATCGAGTAGTGGTAGAACAGCGAAGAGGCGTCGAGCTGTGAGCCGGGGTCACGCCAGGCGTGAGGAGCCAGCGTGCCGTAGAGAGCGGCGATCATGGTTCCCGCGGTCCGTGGGACTCCGGGCATGACACCTGGCTGGGCAGGGCTTCCGCTCTCCGACACGCTGGCTCCTTCGCTCGTTGTGTGGCCGCTGCCTGGCTCCCTAGTAGACCCGGCAGTCGACCTCGGCCTGGCGGTAGGGCCGCTCGGCGGTGTCGCCCTGGCCGATCACGTCGACGTCAACGTGGTTGCGCCAGGACGTCTGTGCCCTGTTGTCGCACTTCGCACGGGCCACAGTGCGCTGACCACTGCCGGTGTAGGGCTTGAGGGTTTCCTTCTCCGAGCAGGCCTTTCGTCGCCAGGAGTTGTCCGTGTACCACTCGTAGAGGCAGTTGTACACCACAGCCCGGTTCTCGGTGCACGTTCCCTTCTTCCACCACCCGTGGCCGGAGACGTCTCCGCCGGAGTAGTGCGGGTTGTCCCTGCCGCTGTAGGGCGTGCAGCCGGCAAGCGCCGACGTGCCGGAAGTCTCCTTGGCCGCTTCCTCCATGGCGATCTCCTGGCCCGAGCTGTCCAGGTAGACCGCTGTCGCCTCAGCGCCTATTGGGGCAACGCCGGGAACGGCATCTTCGTACGAAGCGAACGAGCGCGGCGAATCGGCCGGGGCGGCGATGGCCTGAGTTCCTAATCCGAGTGTCATCGCGGCGCCGACCGCCGCGACGATGTAACGCCTCTTGGGCGTCATATTCCCTCCCCTTATTGGTTGATCAGACCATCCGAACGGAAGCGGCTTCCCGAGAAGCCCGTCAAGGCACTTCCCCTCACGGCGTGCCGGACTGACCTGTTCCCAACAGAAACGTGGCCGACATCGCTCACCCTCCTCTCGGGCTGGATCGGGCCGTCTCACTGAGGACCTTTCATCCTGGGTTTGACCCCGGGGTCGGCTGAGCGGACACGGACCCAGGCGCCGGGATGAGCGGACACCCTGCCTCGGCGGAGCTGTTTTCGGCCATGCCGTCGGGAGCCGTGGCCGGGCGGTGCCCAGCTGCGGGATGATGCCGTCGCAGAAGCCACCTGTGTCCAGGAGGTCGCTATGGGTGAGCATCGGAAACCCGAGCCGGACCCGTCGGAGGGCACCCCGCCGCCGGGGAATTCGGACGGCCAGGTACCGCCCCCTCAGCCCTCGAACGGCAAGCACAAGAAGAAGTGAGCCTCGACGCGCGCTGGCGGCGCCTGGCGGAGGAGATGGGGAACGAGGGCTGCTGGCCGACCGATTCCCCATGGGTGCGGGCGGCGATGGACACGGCCCCGCGGCACCGGTTCGCCCCGGAACGGGTCTGGGAGTGGGAGGCCACGCAGTGGGTCCCCGTGGACCGTTCCCTGTCGCCGGAGCGCTGGGCGGCGGCCGTGTACGGAGGTCCGTACGACTCGACCGTGACCCAGGTCGAGGACGGCCTGCCCTCCTCCAGCCTCTCCTGCCCCTCGGTCGTCGCCGACATGCTGGACTCGCTCGTGGTCGAGCCCGGCCACCTGGTCCTGGAGCTGGGGACCGGGTCCGGCTGGAACGCGGCACTGCTCGCCCTGCGGGCGGGTTCGGATCGGGTGACCAGCGTGGAGGTCGACCCACGACTCGCCGCCGAGGCCGCGAAGCGCCTGACGGATGCCGGGCTCGGCGTGACGGTCCAGGCCGGTGACGGCGCACTGGGCTGGCCGGACGGTGCCCCGTACGACCGGCTGATCGCCACCTACGCGGTGGACCGGGTGCCGTGGGCCTGGGTGAGACAGACCCGGCCCGGCGGCCGGATCGTGACCCCGTGGGGGCGATTGGGACACGTCGCCCTCACCGTCGCCGAGGACGGTGGATCGGCGTCCGGCTGGGTCCAGGGCCTGGCGACGTTTATGCCCAGCCGCGGCGTTGACCAGGGTCGGGCCTTCCACGAGGTCCGCCGCCGCGCCGAAGAAGCCGGAACGGAGGAGCCCTTCGCACGCTCCGCCGCCCCCTTGTCCGACCCCAGCCTCCAGTTCGCCCTGCGCGTTCAGCTCCCCGACGTGCGGGTAGCGACCCGCTCGGCCGGGAAGCTGGGAACGGCGTGGCTCCATGACGGCCACACATCCTGGGCACTCCTCACCGACCACCCGGACGGCCGCACTACGGTCGCCCACGGCGGCCCCCGCCGTCTGGACACCGAGGTCACGCTCGGCTGGGACCGATGGGAGCGGGAGGGAAGCCCGTCGCTGTACGACTTCGGCATGACGCGCACCGAGCACGACCAGTGGATCTGGAGCGACCACAACGGCATCCGCCGCCGCTGGGATCCACACCCGGCCGAGTCGCGGTAACTCCGGGAGCCTTGGTGCGGCCGGCCGTCTACGGGGCGGAGGCCCGCGCCTGCGTGCTCAGGGCCGTCGAGTTCCTCGACCGGGGGACCTCCGCCGGGATGGGCTGCGCGCACAGAGCGTAGAGCAGCTCCGCGTCACGAGCGATGACGCTCACGTGATCTCCCGCACGCAACGACGCGAGCTGCTCCGACTGCCGTTGGTGGTCTCTCAGCCATGCTCGGATGACGCCGCCGGGGTCGGGCGCGTCAGTCGGTACCGGCCGCAGCACCCACGCGGGGAATGGGCCGTGTCCTGGCACCGGGTCGAGGGCATCGGCCAGCCGCCCGGCCTGCCCCTGGAGCCAGCGCAGCGCCAGCCGTGGCGTCCAGGCGCGGTGACGGCCGAGGACGATCTCGTGCCCCGTGGCGACCGGAAGGGCGAGCGCCGAGCACAGGTAGCCGTCGGCCCCCGGGCTCACCGCCAAACCCCCGGAACGGCTCGATACGGACGGCTGATCAATTCCCGGTATGAATAATGCTCGGGGTGAGTGGAGAGGTGACGCGGAATCCATCGCTGAGCCTCTCCCGGGTCAGTGCTGGAGTCACCAGAGGCCCCGCACACGGCGCACTGCGCGCTGAACGTGATCTCCTCGGCGTCGGGTTCCCTGTCCGGCTCGATGCGGAACTCCCGGAACCGGTACGTGGCACGGGGCACGCCTTTCCCGAGCCCTTCCAGATGGGCGTCGATTTCCTGGCTCAGCCGCCGGAGGCGGCCACTCAGGCCATCGGGCGACGTCACCGGTGCGCCCCCGCCCGCACGACCGCCACCAGTGCCCTCGCCGTCTCGGGGCGGCAACGTCCCAGCTCAACGAGTGGGCTTGGCGGTTCTCCCGCGCATGAGGCCACGTCAAGGCCGAGCGGCGGCAGAACGATGCCCGCCTTCCGCAACGCCGTGGCCAGTTCGCCACACACCTGTTCGGCCAACTCGATTTCGTCCACTGCTCCCGTCCCGTCTGTCGTGATGTCACGTTTCGCATTCACAGCATTACCGGTCGGCGTAAACTCGAAAAGCGGGGACTGGATGACCAACCGCCTGTCATTCGAGGGTGGTTATGACAATCGAGCAGTCATGAGGGGAACAGATCATGGCAGTTGAAATCGAAGGGCCGGACCCTTCCTCGTCCATGCTCGCCTTCTTCGGCTCCGAGCTGCGCCGGATCCGGACGGAAGCGGGCCTTCGTCAGTGCGAGGCCGCCAAGCGGGCGCACACGACACAGTCGATGATCAGCAAGGTGGAGGCAGCCCGGCGCGTGCCCTCCGAGGAACTGTCGAAGGATCTCGACTCCGCGTTCGGTTCCGGCGGCCACTTCACCCGCCTGCACCCGCTCGTCCTCCGCTACGCCTACCCGTCCTGGTTCCTGCCCTACGTGGAGCTGGAGCGGGAGGCCATCTCGATCCGGACGTTCGAAAGCCAGGTGATCCCCGGGCTGTTGCAGACGGAGGACTACGCGCGACCTCTGCTGGCCGGGGCCCGGCCTGACCACCTGGACGACTTGGTGGCCGCACGCCTGAGCAGGCAAGAGATTCTGGACGCCGAAGAGCGTCCCCGCGCCTGGTTCGTGTTGGACGAGCAGGTTCTGCGGCGCCCCATCGGCGGTAACGCCGTGATGTCCAGGCAGCTTGGGAGGCTGCTCGACGCCGGTCGCGAACCACGCACCGTCATTCAGGTTGTGCCGGAAAGAGTCACGGCCCACCCTGGAGTCGAAGGGGCCTTCACCATGCTCACGCTCGACGACGGCCCCAAGGTGCTCTACGTGGACGGCTTCAGGAAGGGCCGGATCGAGCTGGATGCTTCCGAGGTCACCGAAGCGGCGCACGCCTATGATTTGTTGAGGGCCGTCGCTCTGTCGCATGAGGACTCTGCCGAACTGATCGGCACCTATTTGAAGAGGTACCAAGACGGATGAATACTGCAAGCGGGTTGCCGGTTTCGTGGCGTAAGAGCAGCTACAGCAGCAGCAACGGCGGCAACTGCCTGGAGGTTGGCGACGGTATGCCGGGGGTTGTCCCCGTGCGGGACAGCAAGCGGCCTCACGGCTCGGCGCTGGCGTTCGGCGTTGCGGGCTGGTCCGCCTTCGTGTCGGGTCTGACCACGGGGTCCCTCCCGGCCCTGCGGAACGAGTAGTCCGAGAAGGCAGGGCGCTGCCTGAGCCGTCACCTCATCTCCCGTGGCGGGCCATGCTGTTGGCAGCATGGCCCGGTCGCGGTCGGCTCGGTGCGGCGTAGCACCGGACGGCGCCATGGAACCACGGGGACGGCCCCCCGTGGTCACGGCCTTCCAGTCCGACGCGCAGCTTGCCTGCTGAGCTCCGGAGCCCCATCTGCCGTGCCGATCAAGGCCGTTGACACCTCGGCCGGGTCGGGAATGATGGCGGGATACCGGTGACGACATGGTCGGGGACCCCGACCGGGAGGCAGGCGAACCGATGGCACCCCATCTCCCGCTGCTGCTCTTGGGCGGAGCCCTCAAGCCGACCGGGCTGGACTGCATGGACCAGGCCGCCGAGCGGGGCATCGACGTGGTCGTCGCGGACACGGCCGACAACCTGCGCAGGGCGCCCGAGGTGGTCGAGCGTGCCCTGTACACCGTGGAGCTGACCTACTCCGACCCGGAGGAGGTCCGGGCGTGGGCCACCGCAGCCGCGGCCGAGGGCGAGCGGTACCTCGGGGTGTACGGGACGCGGGAGACGGCGGCCGAGTCCGTGGCCGCGGCCGCCGAGGTGCTGCGCCTTCCGGGCAACGGGCAGAAGGCCGTCCGCCGCATCCAGGACAAGTACGCGTGCCGGGCCGCCCTCGTGGAGGCGGGCTTCCCACAGCCGCCCTCGGCCCGGTGCCACTCGGCACAGGCCCTGCGGAGCTTCCTGGCCGCGCACCCGAAGGGGCCGTGGATCGTCAAGCCTGCCGCCGGGCGCGGCAGCGCGGGCGTGTCCCTCGTCCGGGACGCGACGGAGCTGGACGCGGCGCTCGACCACCTCATCGCCGCCCACCGCGAGCTGACGGCGGACCTGCACCGGCAGGGCGTGACCGTCGAGGCGCCGGACGCGTTCGAGGCGGGGGTGCTGGTCGAGGGGTTCCAGGAGGGGGAGGAGTTCAGCGCGGAGGGCGTCTTCGTGGACGGCGTGCCCCGGGTGCTCGCGCTCACCGCCAAGGTCACCACGGGCGGCCCGCACTTCGTCGAGCTGGGCCACTCGATGCCCGCGCCCGTCTCACCCGCGGTCGCCGAGCACGCTCAGGAGACCCTCGCCGCCGCGGCCAAGGCGCTCGGTCTGTCCTGGGGCGTGTTCCACATCGAGTTCTGGCTCACCGGCGACGGTCGGATCGTGCTCGGTGAGTTCCACGTGCGCCCCGGTGGCGACTCCATCTACGTCATGGCCCAGCGCATCACCGGTGTGGGGATGCACGGGGTGGTCTTCGACCAGCTGCTCGGCAACCCGGTCGACGCCGACTCCTGGCGCCCCCGGCATGCCGCGGCGATCCGCTTCCTCACCCCGCCCCCGGGCACGGTGGCCGACGTCGGAGGGTGGGCGGAGGTCACGTCCGCGCCGGAGTTCCTGAGCGGCAAGCTCACGTTGGAGCCGGGCAGCGAGGTGCCGCCGCTGAAGTCCTCGTTCGACCGCACGTCCTTCGTCTGCGCCAGGGGCGACACGGCGGCCGAGGCCGTCGCCAACGCCGACCGCCTCGCCAGCGCCGTGCGGATATCCCTCCGCCCCGCCCCGGCGGCTGGTTAGGCCTTTCGGGCCGCTGCCGCGACCCCGGAGTGCGACGGCCGGGCCGGTTGGCAGGGCGGCTTCGCCGAAGCCTTCACGGCGAGGCCGACGGTCAGTAGCGGGGCGGCGGCTTGACGGACACGTCGACATGGCCCGGGTGCCCGGTGCCGCGAAGGTGTGCCACGTTGCTCAGACGGAGCCGACGGAGGCTGTGCAGCTCCTTGAGGTCAGCCAGGTCCAGCTTGTCCGCCGCATCTACTGACACCCGCTCCACCCGGGGGAACACCCTCGCGATCGCGGCCAGAGTCACCTCGGCTCCCTGACGGACCATGGCGCTGCGCACACCGGGGAAGAAGAGGCCGGCCTCGACCAGCAGGCTGACCGCTGCGCCGGACAGCGACACGTACTCCAGGCCGGGGACGGCGGCGACATGGCGCCAGTCGTCCACCCCGGTCGCCGGTTCGTGGCCGGCGTCCTCCAGGATGATCCGCCGCAGCCGCGGGAAGTTCTCGACGCCGCGCAGCTCCCGGCAGTGGGGGGCGAGGATCAGCGCGGTCGCGGGGCACCTCGGCGGCAGCAGCGCCATGGGTTCCCGGGCTTCGCGTAGGCCGATCTCCAGGTCCGGTACCTCCGCGAACGCGAGGAAGGCCTCCGGAGGGATCTGCCCAACCTGGTCGACGTGCAGGCGGCCGAGCGGGAGTCGGTGCAGGTGGTCCAGTTCGCTGATCCGGGGGCACCGGAACAGACGCAGTTCGTTCAGGGGGAGGACGCGGAGCGGCGAGAGATCCGAGACACCGGATTGCTGAACCGACAGGGAGCGGAGATTCGGCAGCTGGGCGACAGCGGACAGGTCCGTCGGGCCGATCAGGTTGAGCGTGCGCGTGCCGGGACCGCAGATCTCGGCCACGCGGTCCGCCAGCGGCTTCAGCACGTAGAGGTGCTCCCGCCCTCGCGCCAACGGAATCTGCGCGGGGACGGACAACCGGGCTAACGCATCCTGCGGAAGGTCCGGCAGGACCTGTTCCGCGAAGAGCGGGACGTCCACGTCCGGCCACGCCTGGGCGACGTGCCACTGGGCGGCCGGGGTGGCGCCTCGCGCGTAGCGGCGCAGGAGCGGGATGGGCGCGTCTCCGCCGAGGGCGGCCAGGGTGCGCACCACGGCGATCTGTTCCTCCTCGCCGAGCCCGTCCGGTCCGGGCAGCAGTTCCAGCACCACCGGGCCCACGGCCGCCAGCGACTCGGCTTCCCCCGCAGTGCGGGGCGGGAGGTACGCGGACGCCCGCTCCATCACCTCCCGGCGGACCTCCGGGTCGAGCTGGATCGCGTGTTCCAGGCAGGCCATGGCCAGCAGGTGCAGCCGGACGCGGTGCGGCTTCTCCTCGTCGCCACGCTCGACCAGGCCCGTCAGCAGGCGCTCGCGCTCCCGGGGCCGGCCGTGGGCGACGGCCATCCGGATGACGTCCTCGTACAGGTCCAGGTGCGCGTGACCGACCAGGAACGGGAGGTCGCGGCCGTCCACCGCCTCCCGTGCGCCGAGGTAGTCCTGAAAGGTCCGGTGGACGAAGTCCACCACGCCCTCGGCCGGTTCCCGCAGCAGCCCGGAGCGGACCAGCAGGTGACGGAAGACCATCGGCGCGTCGCCCTGCTCGGCGACCTGCGGCATCGACGGCAGCAACTGGTCGATCAGCTCCACGGCGTCCGTCTGCTCCATCTCGGACCGGCCGTTGCGGATCAGCCAGTAGGCCAGCTTCTGCAGCAGCACCGTCTGGGACTCGGTGTCCAGGATGAGACCGGCCCGTACGCGGCGCTCCTGGTCCCGCTGCTCCAGCAGCATGCGCAGCGCCGCGTCGTACACAGCTTGCCGACCGCGCGGCAGGTAGGCGTGGCGGACGCGGTGCAGCGCGCACAGCAGCCCGCACATCAGCGGGCTGGTGGCCAGCCGCGCCAGGTCGCCGCGGGTGCGGACGGTCTCCAGCAGGTCGTCGGCGTCGGCCGGGTCCGCTCCGGCCGCGTGATGCCAGCGCTCAACGAAGGTGGCGATGTCGGCACGGCCCATCGGGGCCAGGGACAGGTCCGAGAAGCCGTGCCGGGACAGCCAGCCCGCCGGAACGGCCGAGGGCCGGGAGGTCACCAGCCACAGGTTGGACGGAAAGGAGCGCACCAGCGACAGCAGCCAGCGGCGGGCCGTCTCCCGCTCGGCCTCCGGGACCTCGTCGATGCCGTCGAGCAGCAGCAGACCACGCCCGGCGAGCAGCACCCGTTCCGCCCAGCCCTCGGGCGGCGTGTGCGGGCACCGCACCGCGCTCAGGAGTTCGCCGGGGGTGGGCAGCTCCCGGCCGCCGCGGGTCAGACTGCGCATCGGCAGCACGAACGGCACGCGACCGAGGAGGGAGCCCAGGCCGTCCGGAGGACTGCCCTGGGCGGTGGTCACGGCGAGCCACTGCACCAGGGTGGTCTTGCCGGAACCGGCGGCCCCGCGGATCAGCACGCGCTCCCAGTCGCGGAGGGCCAGCTCGGCGCGCTGCGGCGGTCCCGGAGCCGCGACCTTCCCGTCGTCGGCGCCGTGCGCCGGGCCGGCCGGGGCGGTCTCGGTGGACCGGAGGCTGAGGTAGGCGTCGTCCAACGGCCACTCCTCCTCCAGGTCGAGGCCGAAGATGGTGAGCCGACCGTGCTGCTCGGCGACGTACCGGGCGTAGCGCTCCTCGAACGCGGTGTCCTCGGCGGAACGGTCCGCGACGCGTTCGGCCAGCAGGTCGACGCGGCGGATCAGGTGGGCCAACTGCCGGGTCTGCTCCACCAGCGTGCGGGCGACGAAGGGGGAGCGCTGGGTGAAGTGGTTCAGCAGGTGCAGGCAGGCGGTCTCCAGCAGCCGGTCATGAAGGAGTTCCGCGTCCCGGGAGAGCGCGGTGGGCCGTCCGGCGGAGCGCAGCAGCTTCCGGGCCAGCTCCCGGTGGCCCAGCCGCACGGCCTGGAGGTCGTCCATCTCCAGTTCGCCCAGTGTGCCCAGTGTCCCGGTCAGCGAGTGGGCGACCGCCGTCAGCTCGTCGGAGGGCAGTACGTCGTGCGGCCCGGCGGCGCGGGCGGCACGCCGCACCAGCTCGTCCGCGAGTAACCGGAGTTCGGAATCCCGCACCGCGGCGCCCGGGCCCCGGAAGGCGAGGAGCACGCCCAGCCGCACCGGCTGGTCGACGACGACCGGCTCATCCTTGCGCAGCAGCTTCCTGATCAGCGGCAGCAGCGCCGAAGAGGCGATCCGCAGCCCCGAGGTTCCAAGGTCCACAACGCCGAGCCTAGGTCAACGGGCCTGTTGCCGTGGGAGTTCGACCGGTGATCGGGTGTTCTCGTCCAGGCGCGCGGGACGTGGCGTCGCCACACCGGGCGTCCGCTCCCTCGTCAGGGTGTCACGACAACGGCGGATCCGGGGCCTACCCGCAGGCGGAGGGGGTGCGGGTGTCGCAGAGGCCGTCGCGGACGGCTCGGGTGACCGCCGAGGTGCGGTTGCTGCAGTCCAGCTTGGCCAGGATGTTGGACACCAGGCGCTTGGCGCCGTGCAGGGAGATGTGCAGGCGGCTGGCGATCTGCTGGTTGCTGAGTCCGTCGACGAGCAGCTCCAGCGCCTCGCGTTCCCGTGGCGTCATGCGCACGGCCGCGGGCTTGCCGGGTGTGGGGGAGGCCGTGTGCTGGGCCCGGTTGAGGAGGGCGTGGACGAGGTTGGCGGAGATGGGCACCTCGCCGCGCAGCATGCGGGCGATGGCGGTGCGCAGGGTGCTCTCGGACAGCTCGCCGGTGGAGAGGCAGCCACCCACGGGTATGCCGGCCAGCCGGCCCCACTCGGCCTGCCGTTCCTGGTCCACGAGGACGAGTACCTTGACGCCCTTCGCCGAGGCCAGAGCGAGTTCGGAGCGGGCGGCGTCGTCGATCTCGTGCAGCGTGACGATCAGGACGGTCGGGGCCTCGTCGCGTACCGCCTCCCGGGTCGCCTCCCTGGCGGTGACCGTGATGGCGGCGGAGCCGCGGACGGGACCGTGCCGCGGCATCCCGTTCAACAGGTGCTCCAACCGGTACCGCTCCAGGAGGTTCCGGATCACGATGAAGACTCCGGGGCGGGTCTCCGGTTCCGTGTCGGGCCGTGCTGAGTACGGATCGTGGGTCACGATCTCTCCCCCGTGCGGGTCCAGGCCAGCGATGAAAGCGAACGTTTTGCGTCATGCTCATGTTTCGCGCCAACCGCAATCATCCCTTGAGAGGGCGTGTGGTAAACGCGCGCGTCCGCTTTACGACACCGGGGAGTTCTTCCGGACGGGGATGCGTACCCGCCCCGTGACCAGGGCCGCTACGGCGACGGCCGTGACGGCGGCGCACAGCCACCAGTAGAGCGCGGGGGAGAGGTTGTCGCGGACGGCGAGGAACACGCTGCCGCCGATCAGGGCGCCGATGCTCTCGCCGGTGGCGAGGGTGATCTGCTTGCCGGTGAACGTCGCGACGAAGCTGCTGGAGGAGGCTTCGCCCGCTGCCGCGAACGCGCTGTCCACGGTCGGGGCGAAGAGGATCTCGCCCAGGGTGAAGACGGCGACGGCCACGTACAGGACGACGGGGTTGCCGCCGGAGAGGGCGAGGACGACGAAGGCCGCGGCGAACAGGGCGAGCCCGGTGAACAGCACCGTCATCAGGTCCAGGCCCCGGTCGAGCAGGCGGGCGACGCCCTTGGAGACCGGAACCTGGACCAGCACGATGAGGACCGCGCTCATCGTGAAGTAGCTGGCGACCTGGAGCTTCGAGTCGGAGGTGGAGAACAGGTAGATGGGCAGGGCCGAGTAGAGCTGCGCGTAGAGGAACCAGCCGATGGTGGAGGTCACCATGAGGCGGCGCAGGAACGGCGAGGTGCGCAGGAGGCCCCAGTGCTCCCGGAAGGAGAACCGGCGGCGGTCGTCCGGCTGGTAGCCCTCGTCCCCGCGGCGGGCGACGACGAGCATGACGAGCGCCGCCGCCAGGTACCCGGCGGCCAGGACGAGCAGCAGGCGGCGCGGTGCGGAGGTGTCCAGCAGCGCGGTGCCGATGAGCGGCCCGACGGAGGCCGCGAGGTTCA
Organism: Streptomyces sp. JJ38; assembly: GCF_019303475.1. GTDB lineage: Bacteria > Actinomycetota > Actinomycetes > Streptomycetales > Streptomycetaceae > Streptomyces. Next base: position 42,461 of record NZ_JABLSI010000007.1, on the reverse strand, counting down.
GCATCACGTTGAGCTTGGCGAAGGCCGTCACCTGGGAGCCGGTCCCGGAGGTCCACTCGGCGACGACGGACCGCACGATCAGCCCGTTCAGGCTCACTCCGGTGCCGCCGGCGGCGAGCAGCACGATGAGCGGGACGGCGGAGGAGGTCAGCGCGAGCAGCCCGAACGCGCCGCCGGACAGCAGGTTGGCGATCAGCAGCAGCCGGACGCCGGACCGCCCGGCGAGCCACGGGCTGAGCACGATGGAGCCCGCGCGTGAGGAGCAGGCGAACGCGAACAGGGCCAACCCGACGACGAGTCCCGGCTGTTGCAGGCCGTCCTTGAGCAGGACGGGCAGCACCGGGGCCAGGGCGAACCGGCTGGTGAAGGCGATGACGTACTGGAGGAGGAGCGGGCGCACCGCCCGTTCGGCCTCCCGCGCCGACCGCACGGGGGCAGAGCCGGGGGCGGTGGCAGACGCAGGGGCAGGGCCAGCGGCCGGGGCTATGGGGCCCTCGTCAGCGGTCTTCTCGGTCACGGCGCTCCGGGTGCCGCGGCCGGGGCCGGGCCCGCGGTGGGCCCGGTGCCCGGCCCGGAGGTCGACTCCGCGGCGGGTTCCGCGGTGAGGCGGGCGCGCCAGCGGGCGGCGATCTCGGCCTCGCTCGTGCCGTCGTCGTAGGCGGGCGAGATCAGCTCCCCGACCTCCTCGACCCGCACGAGCACGACGGACCGCACCTTCGCCGGGTCGGTGCCGCGCTGTTCGCGGAAGCGGCGGACCACGCGGTCGTACGTCTCGCCCTCGGTGTGCACGTGGCCCACGCCCCGGAACCGGTAGCCCTTGCGGCGGACCGGGTCGACGACGTTGATCTCCACCGCCGGGTTCACCGCGAGGTTGGCGACGGTGCCGGGGGAGTGGAGGTCGAGGAAGACGAGGTGCTCGCTGTCCCAGACCTCCGTCGTCCCCTTGGGGGAGAGGTTCGGCGTCCCGTCGGGGCGCACCGTGGCGACGAAGCCCAGCCCCTGGGCCGAGACGAGCCGTCGCATGTCCTCATTCAGTGTCATGGATCGCGAGCCTTCGTGACGGGAGCGTGTGCGAGGCCGGTTCGCGCCGGAACACCCGCAACCGGCCGTCCGGACTGACGGGTTGACGGCGGGGCATCGCCTTCCGGCGGGGATCGGGGGTGCCAATATACAGCCAGCCCAGGGCCCGTTCGCTGCCCTCGACGTCCAGGAGCCGGCGCATCGCCGCGGCGTCGGCGTGTGCTCCGGTGCGCCAGATGCTGCCGAAGCCGCGGGCGTGCAGCAGCAGCATCAGCGAGGTCGTCATGGCGGTGGTGGCGGCCAGCTGTTCCCACTCCGGGATGCGGGCGTGCGGCTGCGGGCAGAAGACGAGGCCGGCGAGCAGGGGCGCCCGCTCGACCTTGACGCGCATCGACTCCGCGTCCTTGCCGCTGCTCTCGGCCAGTGCCCGGCCGACCTCGGCCCGGTCCTCGCCGCCCACGAGCACCCAGCGCCACGGCCGCAGTTCGCCGTGGTCGGGGGCGCGCGAGGCGGCGCCCAGCAGATAGCCGAACTCCTGCGGGGTGGGGGCCGGTTGGCCGAGCACGTGCTCGCTGCGCCGCGTCAGCACGGCCGTCATCACGTCCATGGGGGTAGACCTTGCTCTCCTGAACGGGGGTGGGAAGGGGTGGGAGCGGGATGGGTCATGGTGATCAGGTTCGCGCGGCCGCGTCCGGCCGGCGCGAGGCCGGCGGGGACGTGCGGCCCTGCGCCTCCCGTGCCGCCTTCATGAACAGCCGCAGCTCGTGCGTGTCCTGCTCGGCCCGGGCGAGCCGCGCCCGCAGCTCCTGGCGAGCGACCGCGGCCCCGGCACCCGCCTCGTCCCCGCCCGCCGGGGCGGCGAGCTGGCCGAGCCGCTGGGCCAGGCGGCGGCGCGTCTGCATCAGGCGGCGCAGCCGCCGGCGGCCGTCGCGCCGCACCGCGCGGGCCGCGCCGTCGGGCAGCCACAGCCGCACGTCCCGGAACCCGGGCACGTGGACGGTGAAGCCCCGCTCGGGCCGGGACGCGGCAGGGCTCAGCGGGACGCCGCCGAGGTGCGGGAGCCACGCCGTGCCCAGCAGGCGGCGGACGGCCGGATCGGCGGCGTCGACGGCGACGGGCTCGCCCCGGGGGTAGCCGGTCACACCGTGGAGACGTTCGGCCTCGCGCGCCGCGCCGACGACGGCGGCCACGGCGTCCGCAAGCGCCGCGTCCACCTCCCAGACCGCCCCGGGACGGCACTCGGCCGCCCGCCGCAGCCGGTCGGCGGCGTCGGGCATGAACGGCTCGTAGACGGTGGCGACGTCGAGCAGGAGCGCCCGCGTGACGGCGGCGGCACCCGTCGTCGAGCGCAGCCGCAGATAGCGGCGCAGGACATGGGCGGCGAAGTGGGTGACGGCCTCCGTCGCCCGGTCGAAGCGGCGTGCGGTCAGGTGGCGGCGGACCTCGGCGCGGGCGTGCCGGGCCGCGCGCCGGCAGTGGTGCTCCACCGCGTCGGGCTCGCGGTCCGGTCCGGGGCCGGGTACCGGCCCGCCCGTCCCGGCGGCGACGAGCGCGGCCAGCTCGACGGCGGCGGAGCGCACGGCGGCCTGCGCGGTGAACAGCTCGGGCCGCAGCCGCACGTCCTCGGCCTCCCGGCAGGCGGACAGCAGCGCGGCGCGCAGCACGTCCCGCCCGTGTTCGGCGAGCCCGTCGGCCAGGGTCAGCACGTTGCCCCGGGACTTGCTCATCTTCCGGCCGTGCTCGTCCAGGACGAGCCCGTGCAGCCAGATCTCCTCCACCGGCGGCCGTCCCCGCACGAACGTGCCGACGGCCAGCAGCCGCACGAACCAGAAGAACAGGATGTCGCGCCCGGAGGTCATGAGGGAGGCGGGGACGGGCCGGCCGTCCGGGTCGGCGCCCTCCCGGGCGGTGACGGCCAGGGGCCAGTGCGCCGAGTTGAACCAGGTGTCGAAGACGTCGGTCTCCGGGCGCAGCGGCGTCCCGCAGTCCGGGCATACCGGGCAGTCCGGGCGGCCGGTGGCCTCCCGCGCCGCGCCCTCGGGCGGGGAGGGGGCCCAGCGGGGGCAGGCGTCGCACACGAGCGCCGGAATCGGCTGCCCCCAGGCGATCTGGCGGCTGACGCACCAGTCGCGGGCGGTGTCCAGCCAGTGCCGGGCCTCCCGCTCCACGGCCGCGGGACCGATGCGCAGCGTGCCGCTGTCCAGCGCCTCCCGCACCGGACCGAGCAGTTCGGGCAGTCTCAGGTACCACTGGTAGCCCCGGCGGGTGGTCAACTCCGTACCGCACAGGCCGCAGCTGACGACGCGTACCGGACGAGTGGTCCGCCGTAGCCGGAACCGGGCCACGGTCGCCTCGCGCAGCTCCTCCCGGGACAGCCCGGCCAGCCCGGTCAGCCCGTCCGGCTCGGGCGGGGTGCCGACGAGGGAGCGGCCCCCCGCGTCGAGCAGCTCGGGGCAGGGCAGGCCGTGGGCCTCCGCCAGCTCCCGGTCGGCCTCTCGCAGCGCGGGGACCACCAGCCGCGGCGCCTCGACGGGTGCCGCCAGCGCCGGGAGCTCCCACCTGAGGGTGGGCAGGGCCGCCGTGCCGCCGGAGGCCGGGTGCCCGGTGGGCACCGCCACCGCCACCGCGCCCCACAGCTCCTCGACGGCCGGCAGTTCCAGCACGTGCGGACGCCCCGCCAGCTTCAGGGCCAGCAGCGCCACCGGCACCCGGGCCTCGGCGGCCGACTGCTCGACGTCCGGCACCGTGCTGCGGCAGCTCGGGCACCAGGGCGAGATCCGGGCCTGCCGGTAGAGCAGCCCGGCCTCGCCCAGCCGCCGGAAGGTGCCGTCCACCAGCGTGCGGTAGTCCGGGTCGAGGGTGTGGAGTTCGGCGTCCCAGTCGCAGCCGAGGCCCAGCTCCCGCAACTGCCCGGAGATGAGGCCGCGGTGCTGCTCGGCCCAGGCCCGGACCCGCTCGTCCGGGGGGAGTTCGGGACGGAAGCCGGTGGCCCTGCGGACGGCGGCGTAGGTGCCCAGGCCCGCGTGGTCCGTCCCCGGCGCGTACAGCACCTCGGTGCCGTCCAGCCGGAGCGAGCGCACGAGGGCGTCCTGCACCGCCATCGTCAGCGCGTGACCCACGTGCAGGGTCCCGGTGACGTTCGGCGGGGGCATCGGGACGACCCGCCGCCGTCCGCGGGCCGTCACCGCTCGCGCCCGCGGACGACGCTGCTGACCACCGTCCCGGAGGGCGGCCACACCGGCGGCACGGCGGAGTCGCCTTCCGCCTCCGGCGCCGTCGCGTCCTCGTCCGCCGGCCGGGTCCACAGGTTGCGCTGGAACATGGCCACGTCCAGGTTGGAGACGAGGAAGCCGCGCAGGAACTCCATGTGGGCCGGAACGCCCTCGGGGAGCTTCAGCGTGAACCAGAACTCGCGGCTGGAGCGTGGCGGAACCGCGACCTCCCGCACGCCCGGAGTGACGGTCACCCCGTGCTGGTCGGCCTGGTAGAGCCGCATGCCCACGGCCCCGTACAGCGGGGCGTCCGCGTCGTTGGTCACCCGGACGCCCTGCCGGTGCTCGCCGCCCCGACGGGCGGTGTCCGCACCCAGCACCACCGGGGGCGACACCGCGCCGGGCACGTCCCAGATGTTGCCGCAGCTGGCGCACAGCGCGAACTCGCGGCTGGCCTGCGGGTGGTGGTCGTTGCGGTACTCGCGCAGCACCACCCGTGCCGCGCAGTAGGGGCAGGTGGTGGGCGGCAGGTGGCGGGCGACGTGGAAGTTCCCGTCGGCCGACTCGCACTGTTCCAGCCACACGAACGCCCCGGCCGCGATCCGGTCCAGCAGGTGCGTGCACAGGGCCTCGTCGAGCCGCGAGAGGCCCGAGCGCAGCTCGTCGGCCGCCGCGTCCGCCTCCCGCAGCGCCAGCGGCGCCGTCCGGGCCTCGGCCCGCCGCCGCGACAGGGCCGTGGCCTTCGACCGCAGCTCCTGCTCGGCGTTGTCGAAGCCGCCGAGGTAGCCGCGCAGCAGCCGCCGGTAGGCGGAGGCGTTGCCCAGCGTCCGCGCGACGTCGTCGCTCAGCTCCCGGTGGGGGCGGCCGGGGTCGACGCGCAGCGCCAGCCGCCGCAACCGCAGCGCCTTCCAGGAGAAGACGAAGAGGCGCACGCCCCCGTCCTCCTCCCGCACCAGCGCCGTGCGCAGGTCCACCTCGTCGCTCCCGCCGTCCGCCGCGGTGATCCCGGTGACCCGGACGGAGGGCGCCGGGCCCGGGTCGGGGAGGAGCACCTCCAGCAGCTCAGCGTCGACGCCGGAGAACTCCACCTCGATGCCCTCGCCCCCGCCCTCGGCACCGGGGCGCACGGCCACCTCGGCCGCGTCCGGGCCCGGCGGGAAGGGCCGGAACTCCGGGTCGCCCAGCAGCAGGTAGTCCGGCGCCTCGCGGCCCCACAGCGGAATGGCGTTGTTGAGCGTGCGCACGATCTCGCCCATGGGCCGCCCCGTGCGCACGAGCCGCTCGGCGAGGACGAGTTCCACGTTGTCGTCGCCGAACCGGGTGCGACGACTGCCCACGAGCGCCACGCCCTCACCCTCCTGGTACGTGAAGGGCAGCGTGAAGTGCTCGTCGAACGCACCGTCCCCGCCCAGCCGCATCACGTTGCAGCTGTTGAAGAAGGCGACCGGGGCGGACAGCGTGTGCGCGGGGAGCACCTCGCCGCCCTTGACGCAGTCGCCGTCGAGCACACACGCGGGCAGCCGGGTCTTGGGACCGGACGGCGCGGGCTGGAGGGAACGGCCGCACAGCGCGTCCGGCCCCAGGTGGAAGAGGTCCTCGCGGCTGTGCCCGGACAGGAACAGCGCGCTCACCTCGCCCACGGCCTCCAGATACCCGGCCGCCGAACGCTCCCGGTTGAGCAGGAAGCTGTCCGGGCCCACGTCCGGGTCCGCGTCCAGGCCGGTGAAGACGGCGGCGCTGGTCGGCGGCAGCGGGCCCGGCAGGGCCAGCCGGCGGCTGGTGACGGAGCTGAGCACCTGGAGCGAGGTGGCGGTGAGGAATCCCACGGGACGGGACGCCAGCTCCAGGCCGTCGGTCAGCCGGCCGGCCGCGTGGTACGAGCGGGACAGGGTGAGCGCGGGCAGGTCCTGGACGCCGATCTCGTCGTGGGGGAAGGCCAGCGTCAGGGTGCCCGGCCACCGCTCCGCCTCCCGCCGCGCCTGCGCGGCGTCGGGTACCCAGCGGAACGGCCGCCCGGTGCGCGCGGCGAGCAGCATCGCGGGCAGCGACCACTCGGGCGCGCCCCAGCCGAGCACCGCGCCGAGCTCGCCGTCCTCCGGCTCCAGGCCCAGGAGCGCGGCCGTCGCCTCCAACTGCCCCTCCGGCAGCGCGGCGAGCTGCTGGAGCCAGCCGTCGACCGTGGTGTGCACCGACCGGTGCGGGCCCGTCGCACAGGCGGTGAGATACCAGCGGACGGGGTGGAAGGAGTCCAGCGGCGCAGCCCAGCGGTGCCACAGCCGCTGGAAGTGCCGCCACAGGTCGAGCGTCTCGTCGTCCGCCCGGGCCAGGAAGTCGTGCATCGTGACCGCGCCCGGCGGGTCGGGCAGCGGCGAGTGGTGCGCCCGCAGGTAGGGCAGCGGGACGACGTCGGGCCGCCGGACGGCCAGCGCCACCATGGGGCCGTAGTCGTCCAGCGAGTCCGTGCGGAGCTGCGGGGCCCCGGCCGCGTCGGCGGGTGGCGTGCCGACGCGCGGCGGCTTCGGGCTACTCGTCATCGTCTCCGGCCTCCCCCCGGCCGAAGTAGTCGGCGTTGATCTTCGTGTACCGCTCCCACTCCTCGGGCACCTCGTCGTCCGGGTAGATGGCGTCCACCGGGCACACGGACGTGCAGGCGGCGCAGTCGACGCACACCTCGGGGTCGATGTAGAGCATCGGGGTGTCGGGCGTGCCCTCGATGCAGTCGACCGGGCACACGTCGATGCAGGCCCCGTCCTTGACTCCCTCACACGGCTGGGTGATGACGTACGTCATGCCGCACCTCCCGTCGGCCTGCTGATCGCCTCGTTGAACACGGTGACCTCACCGCCACGCACCTCGGTGCGGAACGTGCGCAGGTCGCGGCAGGCGGGCTCGTTGACCCGGGCTCCGGTGCGCACGTCGAACCGCACCCCGTGCCACGGGCAGCGCATCAGGGCGCCCTCCAGCTCGCCCCCGAGCAGCTCCACGCCCTGGTGGGTGCAGCGCGCCGCGGTCGCGTAGACCCGCTCGCCGTAGCGGAAGAGGAGCAGCGCGCGGCGGCCGATCGTCACCGGGTGCGGGGTGAACTCCGGGATGTCGGCGAGCGGCAGGGTGAGCGCGTCGGCGGACGCCTCGGCCGGGGCCGCGCCCCGCGCCTCCGCCGTCCTCGTCTCGGTGCGGTGGCTCATCGGCCCTCTCCCAGGATCGCCTTGCGGCGCGCGAGCTTGCCGCCGTCCTTGTCCTCGTAGCTGTCGAGCTTCACGCAGTACTTCTCGTCGAACCACAGGCCGCGGCGCCAGGTCGCCTCGGTCACGGCCTTCATCCACCAGCTGATCCGGATGACGATCGCCAGCTCCTTGGGGGTGAACTGGCCGTCGTCGTCGTGCGTGGCGCGGTTGATGCGGAAGTCGGCCAGCCCCTTCAGCCGCCGCGTGCCGCCGGGCAGGTCGACGTCGAAGACGAGTGGCGCCCGGGTCACGAACCGCACACCGTTGGCCCGGTGGCCGTTGTGGTGGGCGTCCTCCATCACCGCGATGTCCGGGTGCTGGAAGGCCTGTGCCTGGATCCGCTGGGCGGGGTCGGGGCTGTAGTTGCGCACCCGGCAGACCACGTTGTAGCGCATGCGCTGGCTGATGGCGTTCATGATCTGGTCGTGCTTGAGCCGCACGCCCCGGGAGGCCGGATCGAAGTCCTGCCGCACCGCCGTGTACGACATGACGTCGCTCATCGCGATGTCGTAGGGCGTCTCCAGCTTGTTGCCGCGGGCACAGGTGATGATGGAGTAGTCGGCGCCCAGCTCCGGCAGCGTCAGGGCGTACTCGGCGAGCGCCACCAGGATCTCCGCCGGGTTCGTCCCGCTGTCCATGACCTGCTCGGTGAAGGCGGTGAAGCGCTCCACGTGGCCGTCCCCCGGCGGCAGCCGGTGGCCCGTGCGGGCCTCCAGGTGCTGCTGGAGGCCCTCGGGCAGCTCGTCCGCCCGGATGTCCGCCTTCGGCAGGAACCACTCGCGCCGTTCCCACGTCGCCCCGTTGATGCGCATGCAGCGGATGCGGTCGCGCTCGATCCGCTTGCGCAGTGCCACCAGCGAGGCGGCCAGGTCGAACAGCGTCTCACCGGGGGCCAGGCCCGGGTCCGGCTCGGCGAGGATCTTCCGGTAGCCACGGCGCTTGGTGAGGAAGAACTCCTGTAGCAGACTGAAACTCAGGTCCGCCTGGTTGAGTTCGCTCACCGCGACCTTGCTGATCTGCCAGAGCCACAGCGTGGATACGAGAATCAACGACTCGTCGGTCCATTCGGCCACCGGTGCGCGCCGGCAGTCCGCGATCATTTCGACCGCTCCGTCGTTGTCGACGGACAGTTCACCGACGAAGAACTGCAGCGGCCGGGGCACGACCACCTGTTCCTGGAGTTTTCCGAGGAGCTCTTCGCGTTCGGTCTCGCTCAGTTCCTGCCAGCGGCGCCGGGCGATTTCGGTGGCCGGCGGGGCGTGATGTCCAACAGTGGGGGCGGACACGGTCCATCTCCTCCTACGCTCGCGTGGACGTCAGACTGCGGCGTGTACGTCGTCCCAGAAGCGCACGTGCCGGACGATCTGGTCCTTGGCGGCCTCGACCAGCTTCCGGTCCTTCTCGGACTGCGTCGCCACCGCGCCCCACAGCCCGCGGAAGTGCTCGACCTCCAGCTCCTCGTGCAGGTGGAAGAACTCCAGCGACTCGGTGACGCCGTACCGGTCCTGGAAGGCGTCCAGTGTGAGCCGGTTGCGCCGGGGTGCCACCAACTCCCGTCCGGCCAGGGCCGCGAGGGATTCCTGACCGGTGCGTTCGGGGGCCAGGTACAGCTCGGCGAAGTGGTTCTCGTACGCCGTGGTGACGGGCAGCGGCTCGATGGCCTGGGGGTTGTCCACACCGAGCACCTTGAGGAACTGCAGGGCCAGCCCGTGGTGGTCGCCCGTGACCTCCTCCTCGATGTGCTCGCTCAGCTCGCGGAGGATGTAGTCGGTGTCGTAAGTGCTCCCGAACGCCGGGCTCTTGGCGATGCACACCCCGAACCAGCGGTGAAAGGTGTTGCGCCAGAGGTAGTACTGCTGGAACACCCTGCTGACGTGCTCCAGCGGGAGCTCACCGGCGGTGAAGGCACTCCAGAACGCACTGTTCTCGAGTTCGCTGCCGACGGTGTCGGACAGCTCGGTGACGATCGAGTCGCTGGTGAATGCGGTGGCGCTCATGAATCCCCCTCGTGTGAAGGATTGTTAAGGTGCCTGAAGGTATTCGTCGGTCTCCGCGAATACGGTGCCGAGTGAGGGACTCGAACCCCCAAAGACCACGAACGGGTCCACCCGTGAAACACGGGCGCGTCTTCCTTTCCGCCACCTCGGCCGGCTGCGCGCGATGAAGATTATCCCGCTGGCTCATGCCCGCAGAAGTGGCCGAGAGGGGTAGCCGATCGGCTAGGGGTGTTTCGAAAGCAGCGTCATTCCCCGGGGGCGGGCTGGGGGCGTCTGGTGCGTGCGATCGCAGGCGGAGGGAGGGAGGAGGCTGGGGGCACCTCCCAGCGTCAGCCGGGGAACGGGTGCCAGATGTTCCCAGCCGGACGGGACTTTCGAAACACCCCCAGGCCCGGGCGAGGCGGCGGTGTGTACCGGGGCCGCAGTCGCGGGACCCACGGCTGTCGCCGCTCGTCCGAGCATCGGACGGTTCCTGTGCGCCGACCCGCCGTGCCGGCCCGCGTGACGGCGGACGCCGAGGCTGGCGGCGGGCCGGAGGGGAGGAGGGCGGCGGGAGTGAGCGCGGGGTCCACGTGGGGCGCGCTGCCTGGCCGGTCGGCGGCGCGCGGTACGTCGGGAAGATCTGGGGCCGTCCTCGCCTCCCGGCGGTGAGCCGGGGAGGGAGGGACGGCGGGCGGCGCGGGCACCCCGGCAGGATGCCCGCGCCGCCGCGGTGGGTCAACCGAGGCCGACGGTGGGCCGGAGCAGGAACAGGCCGTCGAAGCCGTGGACGGCCACGACGCCGTTCTCGAAGAACGGGTAGTTGCTCCAGGTGCCGTGGCCGAAGGCGGTCTTGTCGTCCATCGGCCAGGTGTCGAAGTACGCGATCTCGGTGAGCTTGCCGGAGTCCGCTTCCCCGGTGCTGAGGATGCTCAGCCCGGCGCGGTAGTTGGACTGGAACACGAGCCCGTCGCGGACGTACATGTTGTGGTCGATCGCGGCGGTGCGGTGGGTGTGCTTGCCCAGCAGCTGCGGCGCGGTGAGGTCGGAGACGTCCCAGATCAGCGTGCGGGTGTTCTCACCGTCGAAGTACTCGTCCAGCTCGTCGCCCATGAGGAAGTGCCGGGAGTCCTCGGTGAGCCAGCCCTGGTGGGTGTAGGCGGCGCCGTCGTAGCCGATGCGGGAGAGCATCACCGGGTCGGACTTGTCGGTGACGTCCATGATGGTGAAGGTGTCCTCGTTGGAGCTGAGGCAGACCTCGCGGCCGGTGAAGCGGGCGTCCGGGCCGTCGTAGGTGACGCACTGGGTGTCGTGCGTGTACCCGTCCTCGGCGGCGCACCCGGCGAAGCGGGGGGAGGCGGGCCGGCGGATGTCGACCATGTGCAGGCCGCCCGCGCACTCCTCGACGTCGGCCCGGGCCCCGACGGCGTAGGCGTAGCCGCTGTCCTCGTTGATCGCGATGTTGTGCGCGGAGCCGAAGCCGCGGTAGAGGGCGGTCTCGGTGAGGGTGACGGGGGCGTCGGCCGGGTCGATGTCGCGGAGCTGGGTGAGGTCGAGGACCTGCATGCCGTGCTCGCTGGACTCGGAGACGATGAAGGCGTGGTCGTCGTGGACCTTGATGTCACGCCATATGACGTCGACGGTGCCGGAGTTCGGCAGGTCGGCGAGGAAGACGGGCTTGGTCGCGTTGGTGACGTCGACGAACGCGGTGCCGCTGTCCCGGCCCGCGAGCACGTAGCGGCGCTCGGTGACCGGGTCGGTCCAGCCCCATACGTCGGAGCCCCGGCCGCCGCCGATCTCGTCCATCGGCAGGTAGGCCATGAGGTTGACGTTGTCGCAGGGGAAGTATCCGGCCTGGCCGCCGACGCACGGCTGGCGCGAGGTCGCGGGGTTGTCGGAGCTGGTGGGGAAGTCCGGGTCGAACTCCTCCGCCGGTGCGTCCTTGCCTTCGCCGGGGTGTCCGGGGTGCGCCGTGGCGGGCAGCGTTCCCAGGAGGAGCGCGGCCAGCACGGCCATGAGTACGACGGGAAGCCTCTTCATCGACGTCCTTCGTCTCGACGACTGTCGCGTCACGGGGTGGGCGACGCGGGCGGTAGCCCGCACCCTTACTAACTGACGTGAATGCGTCAAGAGTTGGGGTGCCGGCTCCGTCGCGTCGGACGCTGCGCGGGGGTGCGGAGGCGGCCCCGGCCCGGCGGGGGCGGGCGCGTGGGGCCCTGTCGGGCCCCCGTCACCACCGGGCCGGGGTTGAGGGGAAGGTAGCAGCCTGCAAGCGCTTGCAATAGCGGTTGCGGCCAGGTAACCGCTCTGTTTCCAGGGTTTGTCCAGAGTCTTGACCGCCGTGTCGGCGTCTTCTACGGTCTCTCGTCGGAAGAGCTTCCAGGTTCTTTCAGAGATTTTCAGTGGCTCCCCACCCCACGGGGCCGCCCCCTCATCAGCCTTACGGGCGCGGCGCGTGGCCTGCGAAGGCATCCGCAGCAGGCTCCCCTCAGGCAGGAGGAATCGTGGTCCGCAGCACCACGGCCGCCGCCCTCGCCCTCGTGGCGAGCGCCGCCGGCGCGCTCATAGCCCACTCACCCGCCCCGGCACAGGCCGCACCCCCGGGAACCAGGGACGTCACCGCGGTGATGTTCTCCTGGACGTTCGACTCCGTCGCCCGCGCGTGCACCGACACCCTCGGCCCCGCCGGATACGGCTACGTCCAGGTCTCGCCGCCCCAGGAGCACATCCGGGGCGAGGCGTGGTGGACGGCGTACCAGCCGGTCAGCTACAAGATCGCGGGACGTCTGGGCGACCGCGACCAGTTCCGCGCCATGGTGAACACGTGCCACGGCGCGGGCGTCAAGGTGATCGCCGACGCCGTCGTCAACCACATGTCCGCCGGCAGCGGTACCGGCACCGGCGGCTCGTCGTACACGAAGTACGACTACCCGGCGGCCCCCTACAGCGACGGGGACTTCAGCGACTGCCGCGACGACTCCATCGACTACGGCAACCGCTACCAGGTCCAGAACTGCGAACTCGTCGGCCTCGCGGACCTGCGGACCGGCAAGGAGTACGTGCGCCAGCGCATCGCCGACTACCTGAACGACCTGCTCTCCCTCGGCGTCGACGGCTTCCGTGTCGACGCCGTCAAGCACATCCCGGCCTCCGACCTCGAAGCCATCAAGTCCAAGCTCGACCAGCCGGACGTCTACTGGAAGCAGGAGGCCATCCACGGCGCCGGCGAGGCCGTCCAGCCCGACGAGTACCTCGGCACCGGCGACGTCCAGGAGTTCCGCTACGCCCGCGACCTCAAGCGCGTCTTCCGACACGAGAAGCTCGCCTATCTCAGCAACTACGGCGAGAGCTGGGGCTTCCTGAACTCCGGGCAGTCGGCCGTGTTCGTCACCAACCACGACACCGAGCGCGTCGGAGACACGCTCACCTACAAGGACGGCGCGGACTACACCCTGGCGCACGTCTTCATGCTCGCCTGGCCCTACGGCGCGCCCGACGTGCACTCCGGCTACACCTTCGACCACAAGGACGCCGGTCCGCCGAACGGCGGCACCGTGAACGCCTGCTACCAGGACGGCTGGAAGTGCCAGCACGCCTGGCCGGAGATCTCCGCCATGGTGGGCCTGCGCAACACGGCCCACGGCCAGCCGGTCACGAACTGGTGGGACAACGGCAACGACGCCATCGCCTTCGGCCGCGGCGACGTCGCCTACGTCGCGCTCAACCAAGAGGGCTCCTCGCTGACCCACACGTTCCAGACCTCGCTGCCCGGGGGCACGTACTGCGACGTGCAGAGCGGCAACCCCGTCACCGTGGACGGAGCGGGCCGGTTCACCGCGACGCTCGCGCCCGGCACCGCCCTCGCCCTGCACACCGGCGCCCGGGACTGCTCGGACGGCGGCACCGGCACCGACACCGGCGTCTCCCTCAACGTCGAGGCGACGACCCAGTGGGGCCAGAACATCCACGTCGCCGGGGACTGCTCCGCCCTCGGCGGCTGGGACACCGGCGCGGCCCCCGCACTCGACCCCGCCGCCTACCCGGTCTGGAAGCTCGACCTCGACCTGCCCGGTGGCACCACCTGCGCCTACAAGTACATCCGCAAGGACGAGAGCGGCGGCGTGACCTGGGAGAGCGGCTCCAACCGCTCCTTCACGGTTCCCGCGCACGGCCGCGTCAGTCTCAACGACACCTGGCGCGCCTGACCCCACAGACCGGCTGCCCGGCCCCGTCCACCGTCCCCGCCGACGGGGCCGGGCGGCCCGCCCGCCTCTCCGGTACCTCCCGCACGACCCCACCCGTCCGGTACCTCCCGCACGACCCGCCCGCCCTTCCCGCAAGGAGACCACCGCCGTGAACCGTCCCACCGCGCGCCGCAGAGGAGGCACGGCCGCCACCCTCGTGGCCGGCCTGCTCACGACGCTCCTGTCGGCCTGCGGCCCCGCCGAGCCTCCGAAGACGGCGCCCCCGCCGCCGTCGGACGACAAGCTCGCGGCCGCCGCGACCCGGCACGAGCTGACCCGCGAGCAGTTCTACTTCGTTCTGCCCGACCGCTTCGCCAACGGCGACGCCGGCAACGACCGGGGCGGGCTGACCGGCGGGCGTGCCACCACCGGCTTCGACCCCACCGACAAGGGCTACTACCAGGGCGGGGACCTCCGCGGGCTCATCGACCGGCTCGACTACATCGAGGGCCTGGGCACCACCGCCATCTGGATGGCGCCGATCTTCGAGAACAAGCCCGTCCAGGGCGAGGGCGAGCACGCCTCCGCCGGTTACCACGGCTACTGGATCACCGACTTCACCCGCGTCGACCCGCACTTCGGCACCAACGACGAGCTGCGCGCACTCGTCGACGCCGCCCACGACAAGGGCATGAAGGTCTTCTTCGACGTCATCACCAACCACACCGCCGACGTCGTCGGCTACGAGGGCGACTCCTCCCACTACCTCTCCAAGGGCGCCTTCCCCTATCTGACGAAGGACGGCGAACCCTTCGACGACGCCGCGTACGCGGGAGGGACGTCCTTCCCCGAGGTGGACGAGGACTCCTTCCCCCGCACCCCGGTCGTGCCCGAGGACGAGAAGGACCTCAAGGTCCCCGCCTGGCTCAACGACCCGACGATGTACCACAACCGCGGCGACTCGACGTTCGCGGGCGAGTCCTCCGGGCACGGCGACTTCGTCGGCCTCGACGACCTGTGGACCGAACGCCCCGAGGTCGTCAAGGGCATGGAGCGGATCTACCAGCGGTGGGTCAAGGACTTCGGCATCGACGGCTTCCGCGTCGACACCGTCAAGCACGTCAACATGGAGTTCTGGACGCAGTGGGCCACGGCCCTCGACGCCTACGCCGCCAAGCGCGGCAACGAGGACTTCTTCATGTTCGGCGAGGTCTACTCCGCCGACCCGGCCGTCACCGCGCCCTACGTGACGCAGGGCAGGCTCGACTCCACCCTCGACTTCCCCTTCCAGAGCGCCGCCCGCACCTTCGCGTCCCTGAGCGGCGACGCCGGCGCGCTCTCCGACGTCTTCGCACAGGACTACCGCTACACCACCGCCCGGTCCAACGCCTACGAGCAGGTCACCTTCCTCGGCAACCACGACATGGGCCGCATCGGCACCTTCGTCGCCCAGGACAACCCCGGGGCCGACGACGCCGAGCTGCTGCGCCGCGCCACCCTCGCCCACGAGCTGATGTTCCTCAGCCGCGGCAACCCGGTGGTCTACTACGGAGACGAGCAGGGCTTCACCGGCGCCGGCGGCGACAAGGACGCCCGCCAGACCCTCTTCGCCTCCCGCACCCCCGACTACCTCGACGCCGAGAAGAACCGGCAGATCGGCAGCCCGGAGCGCACCCACGCCCAGGACGCCTACGACACCGGGCACCCGCTGTACCGCTCGATCGCCGAGCTGTCCCGGCTCACCGCCGAGCACCCCGCCCTGCGCGACGGCACCCAGATCCAGCGGTACGCCGACGACGGCGCCGGCGTCCACGCCACCTCCCGCTTCGGCGCGGACGAGCAGCCCGTCGAGTACGTCGTCGCCCTCAACAACGCGGAGGAGCCGCGCACGGTGAGGGTGCCCGTCGCCACCGACGGCGCCGCGTTCACCCGCCTCTACGGCGGCACGGGCACGGACACGGAGGCCGTCACCACTCGCGACGGGGCCATCGAGATCACCGTCCCGGCCCTGTCCGCCACCGTCCACCGGGCCGACCGGCCGCTGCCCGCCTCGCAGGAGGAGCCCGGCGTCACCCTGACCGCACCGGCCGACGGAGCCACCGGCACCGTCGAGGTCACGGCCGACGTCGACGGCGGCGCCCTCAGCCGAGTCGTGTTCTCCGCCCAGGTCGGTGACGGCCGCTGGCAGACCCTCGGCACCGCCGACCACGCCCCCCACACCGTCACCCAGCACCTCGACGCCGAGCTCGCCCCCGGTACGCCCCTGCGGTACAAGGCCGTCGTCGTGGACCACGCCGGGCGCACCGCCGCCGCCCGGGCCGAGAGCGTCTCCGGCACGCCGCCCGCCCCCGAGGCGCCCTCCGCCGTCGAGCGGGACTGGGCCGTCGTCCACTACCACCGCCCTGAGGGCGACTACGCGGACTGGCAGCTCGTCGCCGGCGACCGCACCGCCGCCTTCACCGGACGCGACGCCTACGGCGCCTTCGCCTGGGTGAAGCCCACCGACGCCGAACGCGGCGGCGAACTCTCCTTCACCATCGAGCAGAACGGCACCGCCGACGGCGCCACCCGCACCATCGACCTGGCCCGCTCCGGAGAGGTCTGGGTCGAACAGGGCGGCGACGGCGCGGCGCACACCCGCCCCGACGGCGTCTACCCGCCGCAGGACGAGACCACCGCCGTCCTCCACTACCACCGCCCCGACGGCGACTACGACGGCTGGGGCCTGCACACCTGGACCGGCGCCGCCGAGCCCACCGAGTGGACCAAGCCGCTCGCGCCCGCCCGCAGCGACGCCTTCGGGCTCACCTTCGAGGTGCCGCTCGCCGAGGGCGCCACGACGCTCAGCCACATCATCCACCGCGGCGACGAGAAGGACGAACAAGCCGACCAGTCAATCGACTTCGCCACCCACGGCCGCGAGGTGTGGAAGCTCTCCGGCACCCCCGGCTACCTGCTGCCCACCACCGGCGGCGCACCCGACCTCGACCTCGGCAAGGCCGAGGCCCAGTGGATCGACCGCTCCACCCTCGCCTGGAACGTCTCCGACAGCGAGGCGGCGGCCACCACGCAGCTCCTCTACGACCGGGAGGGCCGCATCGCCCTCGCCGACGACGGCACCCTCACCCACGAGGGCCGCTGGCTGCGCCTCACTCCCGTGCCCGGCGGCCTCACCGAGGAACAGCGCGAGCAGTACCCGCACCTGAGCGAGTACGCCGCCTTCCGCGTCGACCCGCGCGACCGCGACCGGGTGCGCGAGGCCCTGCGCGGCCAGGTCGTCGCCACCCGGCGCGCACCCGACGGCGCCCTGCTGGCCGCCACCGGCGTGCAGCTCCCCGGCGTCCTGGACGACCTCTACGGCACCCAGGCCGCACAGGCCGAACTCGGGCCCGTCTTCGACGAGCGGGGACGGCCCACGCTGTCCGTGTGGGCGCCCACCGCGCAGTCCGTCTCCCTCGAACTCGACGGGCGGACCGTCGCCATGCGCCGCGACGACACCACCGGCGTGTGGAGCGTCCGGGGCAACCGGAGCTGGGCGGGCAGGCCTTACCGCTACCAGGTGAAGGTGTGGGCGCCCACCGTCCAGAAGGTCGTCACCAACGACGTCACCGACCCCTACTCGACGGCGCTCACCACCGACTCCGAGCACAGCCTCGTCGTCGACCTCGACGACGCCGAACTGGCCCCGGAGGGCTGGGACGATCTCGACAAGCCGGGCGCCGTCGCCCTGCGCGACGCCCAGATCCAGGAACTGCACGTCCGCGACTTCTCCGCCGCCGACCCCACCGCCGAACACCGCGGGCGCTACCTGGCCTTCACCGACTCCGACAGCGACGGCATGACCCACCTGCGCGGCCTCGCGGACGCCGGCGCCACCCACGTCCACCTGCTCCCCACCTACGACATCGCCACCACCCCCGAGCGCCCGGAGGACCAGGCCCGCCCCGACTGCGACCTGGCCTCCCACCCGGCCGACTCGGCCGAGCAGCAGGAGTGCGTCGGCGAGATCCGCGACCGGGACGCCTACAACTGGGGCTACGACCCGCTGCACTACACCGTGCCCGAGGGCTCCTACGCGACCGACCCGGAGGGGCCGGGGCGCACCCTCGAGTACCGCAAAATGGTGCAGGGGCTCAACGGTGCCGGACTGCGCGTCGTCCTGGACGTCGTCTACAACCACACCTACGCCGCCGGGCAGGACGAGAAGTCCGTCCTCGACCGCATCGTGCCCGGCTACTACCACCGGCTGACGGCCGACGGCGGCGTGGCCACGTCCACCTGCTGCCCCAACACCGCGCCCGAGCACACCATGATGGGCAAGCTCACCGTGGACTCCGTGGTCACCTGGGCCAAGGAGTACAAGGTCGACGGCTTCCGCTTCGACCTCATGGGCCATCACCCGAAGGAGAACATCCGCGCCGTCCGCGCCGCCCTCGACGCGCTGACGCTGGAGAAGGACGGCGTCGACGGGAAGAGCATCATCCTCTACGGCGAGGGCTGGAACTTCGGCGAGGTGGCTGACGACGCCCGCTTCGAGCAGGCCACCCAGGCGAACATGGCCGGAACCGGCGTCGCCACCTTCTCCGACCGCGCTCGCGACGCCGTCCGGGGCGGCGGGCCCTTCGACGCCGACCCCGGCATCCAGGGCTTCGCCTCCGGCCTCTACACCGACCCCAACGGCTCTGCCGCCAACGGCACCGAGGCCGAACAGAAGGCCCGCCTCCTGCACTACCAGGACCTCATCAAGGTCGGCCTCACCGGCAACCTCGCCGACTACCGGTTCACCGACAGCTCAGGGCGCACCCTGACCGGCGCCGACGTCGACTACAACGGCTCGCCCGCCGGGTACGCCCAGGCACCCGGCGACGCCCTCGCCTACGCCGACGCCCACGACAACGAGACCCTCTACGACGCCCTCACCTTCAAGCTGCCCGCCGACACCCCGGCCGCCGACCGCGCCCGTATGCAGGTCCTCGCCATGGCCACCGCCGTGCTCTCCCAGGGCCCGGCCCTCAGCCAGGCCGGCTCCGACCTGCTGCGCAGCAAGTCGCTCGACCGCAACAGCTACAACTCCGGCGACTGGTTCAACGTCCTCAACTGGACCTGCGAACGCGGCAACGGCTTCGGCCGCGGGCTGCCCCCGGCCTGGGACAACCGGGACAAGTGGTCCTACGCCAAGCCGCTCCTCACCAACCCGAACGCCGTCCCCGGCTGCGCCGAGATCGACGGTGCCTCCGCCGCCTACCGCGACCTGCTCGCCATCCGGGCCGGTGAGGACGCCTTCTCCCTGGGCAGCACCGCCGACGTCCAGCGGCGGCTGAGCTTCCCGCTGTCCGGGCGCGGGGAGACCCCGGGCGTGATCACCATGCGCCTGGACGACCTCGTCGTCGTCTTCAACGCGACGCCGGACAGCCAGGACCAGCGCCTGGCGGCCACCGCCGGAACCGGCTACACCCTGCACGAGCGGCAGGCCACCGGCTCCGACGCGACCGTCAAGTCCGCCACCCATGACAAGGAGACCGGAACCTTCACCGTCCCCGCCCGCACCGTGGCCGTCTTCACCGCCGCCTGACCGGCCCACCGGGCCAGGCCCGCGCGACGTCCGCACGGCCCGCTCCCGCCACTCGCGGGGGCGGGCCGCCGTCGTGCGCCTCGCCCTGCGGAGAGCCGAGCCCCTGCTCCGGCAGCCGGACGTCGGCCCATCGGCTTGCTTTGACGCACTTCTATGTTGACGACTGTCTATATAGATGTCAGGCTCTCCTGTATCGACAAATGTCGATGCAGCGTCCATCTCAGAGGAGAGACCGTCATGTCCCGAGTCCAGCTCGCCCTGCGCGTCGCCGACCTTGAGGGTTCGATCGCCTTCTATTCCAAGCTTCTTGACGCCGAGCCCGCCAAGCGGCGCGAGGGATACGCGAACTTCGCCCTGACGGAGCCCCCGCTGAAGCTGGTCCTGATCGAGGGCGAGGCCGGCGCCGACACCCGTCTCGACCACCTCGGCGTCGAGGTCGCAAGCACCGAGGACGTCGACGCCGCCACGACCCGCCTGAAGGAAGCGGGCCTGGCCACGTTCGAGGAGAACGACACGTCCTGCTGCTACGCCCTCCAGGACAAGGTGTGGGTGACGGGCCCGGGCCAGGAGCCGTGGGAGGTGTACGTGGTCAAGGGCGATACCGACTCCATGGAGAAGGCCGACGCCTCCCCGGACGCCTGCTGCGGCACCACAGCCTGCTGCACGCCCGAAGAGCAGGCCCTCGACCCCGCGCAGAGCCCCGCGGACGCCAAGGCCGCCGCCGGCTGCGCCTGCACCGGCTGAGTGATGGCCGGCGGGGTCACGGCCCCGTCCGGGGGAACGCCCACGATCCGGGGGCACGCGGGCGGCCGCGACGGCGCGCCGACGGCTCTCCCCGGCGGTACCCCGGGCTCAGGCCCGGGTACCGCCGGGGAGGTCCACCGGACGCCAGGGCGTGGCTCAGGAGCCGCCGGCCCCGCTCCGGCCGTCGGGGACGAGGGCCAGCAGGCGGTCGACGAGCTCGGTGAACGGGCTGTCGGCGGGCTCCTGCGCCACGATGTGCCGCACGACGTCCGCCGTCTCCTCGTCCGTGGCGGCCGCCACCGCCGCCAGCGCCAGGAAGTCGTGCACCAGCTGGCGTTCCAGCTCGGCGCGGGGGATCGTCCGACCGTCCAGCCAGGTCAGCGCCGTCGTCTCGGCCAGCCCCACCCAGGAGCGGATCACCAGCGCCAGCCGCGGGCCGGGGGAGACGATCGCGAGATGCCGGAGGATCTCCTCGTAGGCCCGCTGGCGCACCCGGTCGATCATGGCGTTGGCCTGGGCCGGGCCGATGGCCATGCCGCCGCGCAGCAGCGCGGCGAAGCCGGGGCCGTTCTTGGCGACGAAGTCGAAGTACCGGCCGATCACGCGCAGCAGGCGGGCGCCCAGCGGCCCCTCGCACGGCTCGGAGAGCCGCCCGGCCAGCTCCTCGGCCGCCACCCGCACCGCCGCCTCGTAGAGGCTGTGCTTGCCGGGGAAGTAGTGGTACACGAGCGGACGGGAGATGCCCGCGGCCGATGCGATGTCGTCGATCGACACCTCGTCGGGGGAGCGCTCGCTGAACAGGTCGAGCGCCACCGCGATGAGCTGCTCCCGCCGCTCCTGGACACCCATTCTGCGCCGAACCCCGGAAGTCATGAGGTCACCCTAACGAGGGCCGCCGGGAGCGGGCAGACCACGCCGCGACGTTCGGCCAACGGGCCCCACACGTGCGGAACGCCCGTCGCGGGGAGGAGGAACGACGGGCGTCCGGTTCACGGGGCCCCGACACGGGGGCGGCGGGGCTCCGGCCGCGGGGCTGCGGCTACGGGGCCTCGGTGGCCTCCAGCGGCTTGAGCTCGCCCCCGCCCTCCAGCGAGGCCGTCAGCTCGGCCTCGGCGCCCTGCGACGCCGGCACGGCCAGCAGCCGGCCGCTCTCGGCGGCCTCCACCTCTCCGGCGGCCGTGATGGACGTGACCTCGGAGCTCCCCGCCGCCAACAGGTACCAGGAGCCGCCCGACGCCCTCCACAGCACCCCGCTCAGCACCCGGGGCTCCCGTGGGCCGCAGGCCGGCTCGTCCGTCGCCCGCACGAGCACCGCCCCGGGCACGGTCGGGTCGTCGGACGGGGCCTGGAACTGCACCGAGGTCTTCGAGCCGGGCCCGCGCCAGGTCTCCGCCCGGGTGCACACCCAGCGCGCCGTCCCGTTCGACTCCGGCAGCTCCTGCGCGGCGAACGCCCACGTGTTCACGGTGCTCACCCCGCCCCCGGCCAGCGCGTTCAGCCCGCACGCGCCACGGGCGAGCACCGTCTTCGCCGCCGCGTCCAGGGGAGCGTCCGGCTGCCCGGCCCCCGGCTCCCCGAAGGTCAGCCGGGCCGGCATGATCTCGCCCAGGTCCGTCAGCAGGTACGGATGCTCCCGCCCCGCGGTCGACACCCGCAGTGCCGACCAGGCCGTGCACGTGCGCTGCCCGAGCGGCGGGCTGGTGACCGGTTCGGTCACGCCGTCGGCGCGCCGCTTGACCGGCGTCGTCGTGTCCTCGGGGTTCAGCAGGTCCGTCAGGGCCAGCCCCGTCACCCAGGGGGCCACCAGGTAGCGGGCGTTCCCGTCGCTCCGGGTCAGCAGGACGGCGCCGGCCGCCTCGGCGAGGGCGGCGTCGGCCCGGGCGAAGTCCAGCGCGACCGGGCCCCGCGTACCGTCCACGGGCTCCGCGTACCGCACGACCCGCAGGCCGTCGTACAGCAGCACCACCGCGGCGCCGTCCACCTCACCGGCGTACAGCAGCTGCGCGGGACCGGCTGCCGGGCCCGAGGCCGTACCCGGCGTCGCGGTCACGGCCACCTGCTCCCCGGGCCGGGCCCACACCGCCAGCGCCCGGCGCAGCAGCGCCTCGTCCTCCGCCAGCTCGCCGCGCGTCGGCCACACCGAGAAGTCGGCCCGCGAGGAGTCCCGCCACGCGGCGGGCGCGATCCGCTGGAGCTTCCCCGGGTCCAGCGCGCGCTCGGCCGAGGGGTTCTGCGCGTACACCGGCGCCGCCGCGCCCCGCGGCCCCCAGCCGTCCCCCGGCAGCCCCAGCAGCACCCCGCACGCCCCGAGCGCGACCGCCGCCACCACCGCGGCCCGGACGTGCTGGCGGCGCCGCATCAGATCGGTGGGCCGGGCCCGCAGCGAACAGGCGTCGAACTCCGGCGACTCCAGCAGCGGACGATCCCGGCTGCCCGCCGGAACCCTGACCTCGTCCGCCTCGGCCAGCGCCTCCTCCGGCGCGGCGACCCCCGCCACATCCAGCAGCCGGACGACGTCCGCGTCCGAAAGCCCCTCCAGCCCGCGCAGCACGAACGCCGCCCGGCCCGGGCCGCTGACGGCGGCCAGCGCCTGCTCGAGGGAGACCTCGTCCGCGCCCCCGGCCCCCGGGAACAGTCGCAGCCCCGCCACCTGCGGCAGCAGCGGACGCGGCTTCGGCAGCCAGCCCAGCTCCCAGCGGCTCAGCCGCGGCGGACGCGGCGCCGCCAGCGCGCCCCGCACCACCCGCAGCCGCAGATACGCGTACCCGGCGCCGGGGCCGGGCCGCTCGCCGGACCGCTGGACCGGAAGCGGTGGCTCCTCCTTGGCCGCCTTCCCGCGCGGCAGCGCGCGCTGCGCCAGTGCGTGCGCGGTCAGGGACCTGCGGTGCCGACCCAGCGAGGGCGGGAGGATCAGGTAGCCGAGGCGCACGAGCCGCGGGTAGTGCTCGACGAGGGCCGCCTCGGCCCGCTCGACATCCACGGGACCGGCGGACGGGGACGGGGGAGTAGTCGCATCCTTCAGGGCCACGTTCATCTGAACGAGCGAACCCCGGAGTTGGTCACGTACCGAAGACGCCTGTGGGGCCTCCCTCCGGTGCGGAGGAAGGCCCCACAGGCCCCCGGTGCGTCGGACGGCGGCCACCCCGGCGCGCGTCCGACAGCTCGTGTCCGACAGCTCGTGTCAGACCAGGTCGTGTCAGACCAGGTCGAGCGACTCCAGCTCGGTGCAGACGGTGTCCACCAGCAGCCGCGTCACCACGTACGGGTCGACGTTGGCGTTGGGACGCCGGTCCTCGATGTAGCCCTTCTTGTCCACCTCGACCTGCCACGGGATGCGTACCGAGGCACCGCGGTTGGAGACGCCGTAGCTGTACTCGTTCCACGGCGCGGTCTCGTGCGCACCGGTCAGCCGGGACTCCACGCCGGCGCCGTACTCGCGGATGTGCTCGGCGGGCTTGTCGCCCTTGCCCAGCGACTCGCACGCGGCCAGGATCGCGTCGTAACCCTCGCGCATGGCCTTGGTGGAGAAGTTGGTGTGCGCACCGGCGCCGTTCCAGTCGCCCTTGGCGGGCTTGGGGTCGAGGGTGGCGGAGACGCCGAAGTCCTCGGCCGTGCGGTACAGCAGCCAGCGGGCGATCCAGAGCTGGTCCGAGACCTCCAGCGGGGAGAGCGGGCCGACCTGGAACTCCCACTGGCCCGGCATGACCTCGGCGTTGATGCCGCTGATCCCCAGCCCGGCTGCCAGGCAGTTGTCCAGGTGCTTCTCGACGATCTCGCGGCCGAAGATCTCGTCCGCGCCCACGCCGCAGTAGTAGCCGCCCTGCGGGGCCGGGAAGCCGCCCTCGGGGAAACCGAGCGGGCGGGCGCCGTCGAAGAAGGTGTACTCCTGCTCGATGCCGAAGATCGGCTCCTGGGCGGCGTACTTCTCCGCCAGCGGGCGCAGCAGCGCCCGCGTGTTCGACGGGTGCGGAGTGTCGTCGATGTTGAAGACCTCGCACAGCACCAGCTTGTCGTCGCCACCGCGGATCGGGTCCGGGTAGGAGGCGACGGGCTTCAGCACGCAGTCGGAGGCGTGCCCCTCGGCCTGGTTGGTGCTGGAGCCGTCGAAGCCCCACACGGGCGGCTCGGCGCCGTCGGGCAGGATCTTCGTCTTCGACCGCAGCTTGGCGGTCGGCTCGGTACCGTCGATCCAGATGTACTCGGCCTTGTAGCTCACGTGACGGGTGTCCTTCGGCAGCTCGGTGCGGGTGTCGCGCTGCATGCCACCGTCATCGGGAGCGATTTCCCGCCAGTTGCTCCACTGTTAAACGGTTGTGAACTCGCCCTCGCGCGCGACACCGCTGACCGCGGAGGTCCCGGCGCGCCGCGGGCGGCCTCACCGCGCCCCGCGGCGCGCCGCCCCGTGAGGCAGGCCATAGTCTGGCCCACGAACCACGACCAACAGGAGGTCTCCACCGTGCCGCAGATCACCGTCGACTACGCGGCGCCGCTCGCCGCCACCTTCGACCGCCCCTCCTTCGGCAGGGAGCTGCACAGGGTCACCGAGGAGACCGTCGGTGCCTCGGTCGCCGCCTGCAAGACCCGCTTCCGGCCCGTCGAGGAGTGCGTGATCGCCGGCGGCGACACCGACGTCGACATGGTCCACATCGAGGTCGCCGTCCTCTCGGGGCGCACCCAGGACGCCAAGACGGAGCTGGCCCGCGCCGTGCTGGACCTGGCCCGCAAGTGGGTCGCCCCGCTGCCCGGACGCCGCCTCGACCTGTCCGTCCACATCGCCGACCTGGACCGCCAGGCCTACGTCGCCCATCAGGAGGACGCTCGCGACCAGGCCGCGTCCGCGTGAGGTTCGGCCTGCTGGGAACCGGGACGTGGGCCGCGCGCACCCACGCCGTCGCGCTCGCCGCCCACCCCGGAGTCGAGCTGGCCGGCGTCTGGGGTCGCCGCCCCGAAGCCGCCGAGTCCCTCGCCCGGCAGCACGGCGCCCGCGCCTACCACGACGTGGACGCCCTGCTCGCGGACTGCGACGCCGTCGCCCTCGCCCTCCCGCCAGACGTCCAGGCCGCCCTGGCCGTCCGGGCCGCCGCGCACGGCCGGCACCTCCTGCTCGACAAGCCGCTCGCCACCACCGTCCCCGGGGCCCGTCAGGTCGTCGACGCCGTCCGGCGCACCGGCGTCCGCTCGGTGGTCTTCTTCACCCTCCGCTTCGCCGAGACCTCCGCACGCTGGATCGCCGAGCAGCGCCTCACCGGCGACTGGACCACCGGCCGCGCCGAGTGGTTCTCGCCCGTCTTCGCCCCGGGCCACCCCCAGGGCGAGCCGGGCGGCAGCCCGTACGCCGCCTCACCCTGGCGGCGGGAGAAGGGCGCCCTGTGGGACATCGGCCCGCACGCCCTCTCCCTGCTCACCGGCGTGCTCGGCGACGTCGACCCCGAGGACCCGGCCGCCGTCACCGCCGCCCGCGGCCCCGGCGACACCGTCCACCTGCTGCTGCGGCACGCTTCCGGCGCGTCCAGCACCGCGACCGTCAGCCACTCGGTGCCGCCCGCCGCCTCCGGCGTCACCGCCGAACTGCGCGGCGCGGCGGGCGTGGCCACGCTCCCCGAGCGCGACGCGCCCGCCTCCGCCGCCTACGGCCGCGCCGTCGACGCCCTCCTCTCCGGTGAGCCGCACCCCTGCGACGCCGCGTACGGGCTCCGCGTCACCGAGATCCTCGCGGCGGCGGAGGCACGGCTGGCCTGAGGCGCGGCTGCCTTCTGAGGGGCGCGTCGTCGGCCCCGCCCGTCGGCGGCCCCGGCCCGTCAGCCCAGGGCCGCGACGCGTTCCCGGTAGCCGCGCACCGGCGGCGCGTCCCGGTGCGGCTCCAGCCTGCGCTCGAAGTCCCGCACGTACTCGTACGCCCGCATCGACCGCAGCTCCGAGGCCCCCCGTGCCGCCTCGGCCGCCAGCCGGCACGCCTCCTCCACCTCGCCCAGACCCAGCCGCGCTCCGGCCAGCACGAGCCGGGTCAGCACCGCGCCCCGCTCCTGCCCCGGCTCCGTCAGCCGCAGCGCCCGCTCCGCGTGCAGCGCCGCCGCGCGGTACTGCCGCAGGTCACGGTGGCAGTGCCCCGCGGCGTCCGCGAACTGCGCCGGCCCGAACACCCGCGCCCACCGCCGTCCCTCCTCCTCGTCCTCCTGCCCGTCCGGCCCGGCCGTCTCCAGCGAGCGTTCCGCCCGGGACAGCGCCGCCGCCGCGGACCGCCCGTCGCCCAGCAGCGCGTGCCCGCGCGCCTCCGCCGCGTGCAGCAGCGCCTGGACGGCCCCCGGGCCGCCCGGCCCCACGCCCTGCTGCGCCACCCGGGCGAGCTGCACCGCCTCCCGGCCGTGCCCGAGGTAGACGGCCTGCTGGCTCATCGTGGCCAGCACCCGACCGCCGTAGGCGCGGTCACCCGCGGCCTGGGACAGGCGCAGCGCCTGCACGAAGTACCGCTGCGCCAGCCCGTGGGCGGCGACGTCGTACGCCGTCCAGCCCGCGAGCAGGGTGAGCTCGGCCGCCGCCGCGAAGAGCCTGCGGCCCAGCGCGTGGCCGTACGCCCCGCGCAGCAGGGGCTCCGTCTCGTGCTCCAGATAGCGCACCAGCGCCTGGCGGGCGTGGCCGCCGCCGTGGGCCTCGTCCAGCGAGCGGAACAGCTCCGCCACGGAACGCAGCGCCGCCACGTCCCCCTCGCCGACGGGCTGACCGGGGTTGCGCTCCACCAGGTCGGGGCGCTCCCCCCTCGTCCCGCGCTGCACCGCCCCGGTGGGTCGGGACTGCGCCGGGATGCGGGCGGGGGAAGACGGGGCCGTCGGCCCCGCCGTCGTCGGCACGGGGGTCGTCGGTGCGGGGGGTGTCGGTGCGGGCGGCTCACCGCGCCCGACGTGCTCGTCGGGGCGGCCGATGAGCCAGTCCCGGCTCGGCACCACCAGCCCGGCCGGGGTGAACGCGATCTTGCGCAGCTCGCGGTGGCTGCCGGCGTCCTTGCGCCACAGACCGCTGACGATGTCCACCGCCTCCGTGCACGTCGCGGCGAACTCCAGCCCCGCGTACACCGGCGCGCACGGGTCCAGGCCAAGGTCCTGCGCCGACAGGCGGCGGCCCAGTCGGCGGGTGAAGACCTCGGCGATCAGGGCCGGGGTCGTGCCGCGTGGCTGCTGACCGCGCAGCCAGCGTGTGACGGACGTCTTGTCGTATCGCAGGTCGAGCCCGTGCTCCAGCCCGAGCTGGTCCACCCGCCGGGCCAGGCCCGCGTTGGAGAACCCCGCCTCCGCGATGAGTGCGGCAAGTTGCCGGTTGTGGGTGCGCTGGGCGGAGGGGCGGGCCCCAGGTCGTTCCGTCGGCATCGGCTGTGCGGTCTCCTGCCCGTCGGTCTGGTGGGGACGCCTGGGCGCCCTGCGGAACGGGCGTGAATGTAGCCGTCTGAGCAGCGGCTCCGGTGGCCACGGGCGGGTATTCATCCATACGTGTGAGACGGGGACGCCCGAAGGTGTGCCCGCGGGCCGCCGTACAGTAAGGGACAGGTGCGTCACCGGCGACGCGCGTGAACGTCGAGAGGGAGAGCCGCCGTGAGTGAGCTGCGCTACGTCCACCTGGGCTTCGGAGAGGACGCGGTCGAGTACCGCGAAGCCTGGCAGCGGCAGCGCGAGGTGCACGCGGCCCGCTTCGCCGACGAGATCCCGGACACCTGCCTGCTGCTGGAGCACCAGCCCGTCTACACCGCCGGGCGCCGCACGCTGGACAGCGAGCGCCCGCTGGACGGCACGCCCGTCGTGGACGTCGACCGGGGCGGGAAGATCACCTGGCACGGGCCCGGGCAGCTCGTCGGGTATCCGATCCTCAAGCTGCCCCGCCCGGTGGACGTCGTCGCCCACGTGCGGCGGCTGGAGGAGGCGCTGATCCGCACCTGCGCCGAGTTCGGCGTCGAGACCAGCCGCATCGAGGGCCGCAGCGGCGTCTGGATCCTCGGCGACCCCCTGCCCGCGAAGCCCGCGCCGGGCGGACTCTCGCTCGACTTCGACCCGCGGCTCGCGGGCCCCTCCTCGCCGAAGGCGGGCGAGGAGGTGGGCCCCTCCTCGCCGAAGGCGGGCGAGGAGGGAGAGTTCGACCCCCGGATGGCCGGGCCGGAGTACGCGCCGTCCAACGCCGGGCAGCGCGGTGAGGACCGCAAGCTCGCCGCCATCGGCATCCGGGTCGCCAAGGGCGTCACGATGCACGGCTTCGCGCTCAACTGTGACTCCGACAACACCTCGTTCGACCGCATCGTGCCCTGCGGCATCCGGGACGCCGGGGTCGCCTCGCTCTCCAGGGAGCTCGGCCGTCCCGTGCCCGTCACCGAGGTGCTGCCCGTCGTCGAGAAGCACCTGCGGGCCGTCCTGGAGGAGTCGTCGCCGGAACCGCGGACCATCTGATCGCACGGGCGTTCTACCGGTTGGTAGCCACCCACCTTGTTTCCCCCGGCCGACCGGGGTGCGGGGGACACCGAGCACGGGGCGTACGCTGGTACGCGCCGAGGAATCGAAAGCTGAGGAGCCGGACGTGTCCGCTGTCGCACCCGACGGTCGCAAGATGCTCCGCCTGGAGGTCCGGAACAGCCAGACCCCCATCGAGCGCAAGCCCGAGTGGATCAAGACCCGGGCGAAGATGGGGCCGGAGTACAACGCGCTCCAGTCCCTCGTGAAGCGGGAGGGTCTGCACACGGTCTGCCAGGAGGCCGGGTGTCCCAACATCTTCGAGTGCTGGGAGGACCGCGAGGCGACGTTCCTCATCGGTGGCGAGCAGTGCACCCGGCGCTGCGACTTCTGCCAGATCGACACCGGCAAGCCCGCCGAGCTCGACCGCGACGAGCCGCGCCGTGTCGCCGAGTCCGTCCAGCAGATGGAGCTGCGGTACGCCACGATCACCGGCGTCGCCCGTGACGACCTGGAGGATGGTGGCGCCTGGCTCTACGCCGAAACGGTCCGCCAGATCCACGGCCTCATGCCGGACACCGGCGTGGAGCTGCTCATCCCGGACTTCAACGCCGTCCCCGAGCAGCTCGCCGAGGTCTTCTCCTCCCGCCCCGAGGTGCTCGCGCACAACGTCGAGACCGTGCCGCGGATCTTCAAGCGCATCCGCCCGGCTTTCCGCTACGAGCGTTCGCTCGAGGTCATCACCCGCGCCCGCGAGGACGGCCTCGTCACCAAGTCGAACCTGATCCTCGGCATGGGCGAGACCCGCGAGGAAGTCAGCCAGGCCCTGCGCGACCTGCACGAGGCCGGCTGCGAGCTGATCACCATCACCCAGTACCTGCGCCCCTCGCCGCGCCACCACCCCGTCGAGCGCTGGGTGAAGCCGGAGGAGTTCGTCGAGCTCCAGCAGGAGGCGGAGGAGATGGGTTACGCGGGCGTCATGTCCGGGCCCCTGGTCCGCTCGTCCTACCGCGCCGGACGCCTCTACCAGCAGGCGATCGACCGTCGCGCGGCGAACGCCGAGTCCGCGGCGTAGTGCTTCCCCCGGGCCGTGAGTGGCCAGGGATGTTCGGTCCGTGGTGACGGTCGGGTCATACGGTGGTAACACCGGTGGGTGATGCTGTTGTCACCCACAGCACGCACCCGTCCGTCACCCCAGGAGGCTGCGCCATGCCGGATGCTCCCGCCCGCGACGACCTCACCGTGACCGCCGCCTGGCCGGGGCTGCCCGGCGTCCTGCGGGCCCTGGAGTCCGTCCTCCTGCGCGGCAGCCACGTCGCCGCCCGCCGCAACGCCTGGATCTCCGTCCAGGAGGACCGGCGCAGGGCCCGGGCCCGCCACGAGACCGAGCACGTGCTGGAGGCCACAGCGGAAGGCACTTCTCCGGCCACGTAAACTCTTTCGTATGGCGAGGAAGGAACAACCCGAGAATCCCGGGCGACTCAAGCAGATCGGCCTGACCTACAAGATGACCCGGCGGGCTGATCGCTGGATCGGGTTCATCCTGCTGGGCGTGGGCCTGGTCACCTTCGGCGCCGTCCTCGGGATCGGCTTCCTGATCGGGCACCCGATCTACCTGGGCATCCTCGGATTCCTGCTGGCCTTCCTCGCCGTGGCGATCGTCTTCGGACGGCGCGCGGAACGGGCGGCCTTCGGACAGATGGAAGGCCAGCCGGGAGCGGCGGCGGCAGTACTGGACAACATCGGCCGGGGCTGGAACGTCTCCCCGGCCGTCGCGATCAACCGCAGCCAGGACGTCGTGCACCGCGCCGTCGGCCGGCCCGGCGTCGTGCTGGTCGCCGAGGGCAGCCCCAACCGCGTCCGCGGCCTCCTGGCCTCGGAGAAGAAGAAGATGGCACGCCTGCTCGGCGACGTCCCGGTGCACCAGATCATCGTCGGCAACGACGAGGGCGAGGTGCCGCTGAAGAAGCTGCGTACCACGATCGTCAAGAAGCCGCGGGTACTGGCCGGCTCCCAGGTCACCGAGATCAACGACCGTCTGCGGGCGGTGGGCGACCTGATGAGCAACATGCCCGTCCCCAAGGGCCCCATGCCGAAGGGCATGCGTATGCCGAAGGGCCCCAGCAACCGCCGCTGACCCGCGCCGCCGCGCGCAGATCGTTCCCCCGAGGGGGCCGGACGCCACGTCCGGCCCCCTCGTCGCGTGCCGGGAGGCGTGCCGGGCAGGGGCCCAGCCGAGCCACGGGGCACGACGCAGGGGCACAGTCGGCACACCGCACCACGGCACACCGCA
This sequence comes from Streptomyces sp. JJ38, assembly GCF_019303475.1. Taxonomy (GTDB): domain Bacteria; phylum Actinomycetota; class Actinomycetes; order Streptomycetales; family Streptomycetaceae; genus Streptomyces. The sequence goes on along the minus strand of NZ_JABLSI010000007.1, from coordinate 11,813 downwards.
CCACGGCACACCGCGCCACGGCATACGGCGACGCGGCACACGGCGACGCGGCCCCGTACGGTGCGCGACCTCCGCGCGGCGGAACCGCCGCGCGGGCGGCGGCCGTGTCACATCCGGACCTGGACCGCCTGCGCGAACCGGTCGTGCAGGCCGCGGGAGTCGCGGTCCCACACCACGGCCGGGATGAAGAGCACCAGCAGCAGCGTGCGCAGCGCCGCGCGCGGGAAGGTCAGCCGGCCGCCGTGTACCGAGACGACGCGCAGCCCCAGCAGCCGCTTGCCCGGGGTGACCCCGAGCGTCCCGACCAGCAGCAGCGACATCAGGCCGAAGACGACGAGCGCCCAGTTGCCCGCGCTCGTCGGCCCGCCGCCCGACAGGAGCCCGTAGGCGATGAGCAGGCACAGCATCCAGTCGATGAAGACCGCCACGATCCGGCGCCCGACCGGCGCGATCGACCCCGGCCCCTCCTTCGGCAGCCCCAGCCGCTCACCGCGGTACCCGAAGTCCGCGCCCATCAGCTCCTCGGCGGCAGCCTGCGGGCCGGAGAGCCATGATCCGATTGCCTGCCTTTTGTCCACCCGACAACGGTAACCCGGCCGACCCGCGCACCCGACGGCGGCCGGGTGCACCCTTGAGGTATACGGAAACGTATGCCACCGCGACCCGCGCGCCCGGTGACACCGGTGATCGTCGCGACCTGGTTAACATCGGCGAAACAATCGGGTCATGCTGGAGAAATCCCGCATGCCTAGGGTCGAGCCCAGCGGACCACCGCACCGGGCTGCGACCTGAAGCTGCAATTCCGTCCCGTCACGACGGGACTAGGAGGACTTGGATGTTCCAGAACGCCGACGACGCGAAGAAGTTCATCTCGGACAACGACGTGAAATTCGTCGACGTCCGCTTCTGCGACCTTCCCGGCATCATGCAGCACTTCACGGTTCCGGCCGACATCTTCGACCCGGCCGAGAACCTGATGTTCGACGGCTCCTCCATCCGCGGCTTCCAGGCCATCCACGAGTCGGACATGGCCCTCGTCGCCGACCTGTCCACCGCTCGCCTGGACCCGTTCCGCAAGGACGCCACGCTCAACATCAACTTCTTCATCCACGACCCGATCACCGGCGAGCAGTACAGCCGTGACCCCCGGAACGTGGCCAAGAAGGCCGAGGCCTACCTCGCCTCCTCCGGCATCGCCGACACCGCCTTCTTCGGCCCCGAGGCGGAGTTCTACGTCTTCGACGACGTCCGCTTCGAGACCAAGGCCAACGCCGGCTACTACCACATCGACTCCGAGGCCGGCGCCTGGAACACCGGCGCCATCGAGGACGGCGGCAACCGCGGCTACAAGGTCCGCTACAAGGGCGGCTACTTCCCGGCCCCGCCGGTCGACCACTTCGCCGACCTGCGTGCCGAGATCTCCCTCGAGCTCGCCAAGGCCGGTCTGCAGGTCGAGCGCCAGCACCACGAGGTCGGCACCGCGGGCCAGGCCGAGATCAACTACAAGTTCAACACCCTCCTCGCCGCCGCCGACGACCTGATGCTCTTCAAGTACATCGTGAAGAACGTCGCCTGGCGCAACGGCAAGACCGCCACCTTCATGCCCAAGCCGATCTTCGGCGACAACGGCTCCGGCATGCACGTGCACCAGTCCCTGTGGAGCGCCGGCGCCCCCCTCTTCTACGACGAGCAGGGTTACGCGGGCCTCTCGGACATCGCCCGCTACTACATCGGCGGCATCCTCAAGCACGCCCCGTCGCTGCTGGCCTTCACCAACCCGACGGTGAACTCCTACCACCGCCTCGTCCCGGGCTTCGAGGCCCCGGTCAACCTGGTGTACTCGCAGCGCAACCGCTCCGCCGCGATGCGCATCCCGATCACCGGTTCGAACCCGAAGGCCAAGCGCGTCGAGTTCCGCGCCCCCGACCCCTCCTCCAACCCGTACCTGGCCTTCTCCGCCCTCCTCCTGGCGGGCCTGGACGGCGTCAAGAACAAGATCGAGCCGGCCGAGCCGATCGACAAGGACCTCTACGAGCTGGCCCCCGAGGAGCACGCCGGCGTCCCGCAGGTCCCGACCTCCCTCCCGGCCGTCCTCGACGCCCTGGAGGAGGACAACGAGTACCTGCAGGCCGGCGGCGTCTTCACCAGCGACCTCATCGAGACCTGGATCGACTACAAGCGCACCAACGAGATCGCCCCGATGCAGCTCCGCCCCCACCCGCACGAGTTCGAGCTCTACTTCGACATCTAAGAGCCGAGGGCGGCTGGGTGGAAACCGGGCCGAACGTGGGCATCAGGCAATGCGCCGAAGGCCGCCACCCGGAACACGGGTAGCGGCCTTCGGCGATTCCTCGCGCCCCGGGTGGGGCATGGCTCCGCGGCGGAATCGAGCCACTGGCCGGGAAGGCGGCCTTCTCCTTCGGCGTGACCCTCGCCAGACTTCGGCAACGGGTTGAGAGCACAGGGGGAAGAGTGGCGAGGAAGCGCAGGCGTCGAGCGGTCGCGTGGACGAGACGCAAGGGGCGACGCGACACGGTCCTGCTTGCTGGGGCGTTGGTGGCGGCCCTGCTGGCAACGTTCTGGTCGCAGGTCTGGCCGTACCTCGCGGGCATCGGGGTCCTCGGGTGTCTGTGCGGCGGGGCCTGCTGGCTCTGGCGTACGGACCGGCTGGCGCGTCGACGGGACCTGCGGTGGCGGCGCGAGGACGCGATCCAGGAAGGCCAGCGGTTACTGGCTGAGGTGGACGCGATGACCTGGCAGGAGTTCGAACAGTACGTTGCGGGCTTGTGCCGCCGCGACGGTTGTACGGACGTCGAGGTGAGCGGAAAGTCGGGCGACCTCGGGGCCGATGTCGTCGCCAGGCTGCCCGACGGCCGGCTGCTGGTCATCCAGTGCAAGCACTATGCTCCGCACCGCTACGTGCCCAGTGGCGACATGCAGAAGTTCCTCGGCACCGCCTGGCTGCACCACAAGGCCGACGTAGCCGTCTTCGCGGCCACCTGTCCGTTCAGCAGGGCCGCCCTCGCTCTGGCGGTGCGGCATGGGGTGCTCGCCGTCCACCGCGATCTGCTCGGTGTGTGGAACACGGGAACCCCGTTGCAGGCCATGGTGCCGCTGAACGGCACCGGCCAGGGCGATCGAGCCCACCGCAAGCGCTGGCGGGACACCTACCGCCGTGCCTGAGCACCACCGGTGTCATCCTGATGGCGTCCCAGGCCACCGAGCGTCTCGGCGGCCTGGCGGCAGTCCGCTGCCTGGTGGTGTCAGCGCTTCTTGGTCTTCCTCCGCTGCCGGGGCGTCCACTCACCTCGGTGGATCTGGCAGCGGGAGTAGCCGATCATCGCTGGCTGGGGCCCGGCGTTCGGCCCCTACCCCGCAGTGGCGGGGACGCGGAAGCGGAGGACGGTGACGGCGCCCGCACGGGTGCTGCTCACCGGTTCCAGGTCGACCCTGCCGAGGCCCGGGGGCGAGAAGCGGACGCCGTCGCCGAGCAGTACCGGCAGTACGTACACCAGGATCTCGTCGACGAGCCCCCGGCGCAGACACTGGGCGGCCACGTCGGCGCCGAGAACCTCCAGGTTCTTGCCGCCCGCCGCCGCGCGTGCCGTGGCGACCGCCTCCCCGATGTCACCGGTGAGGAAGGTGACCGCCGGGTCGGACGTGTCCGGCGGCCTGTGCGTGAGGACGAACACGGGGCCGGAGAAGGGATAGTCCGCGCCGCCGGGCTGTTCGGCCGCCATGGCGGCCCCTACCTCGTAGGTCCGTCGGCCGACGAGCATGGCGCCGGTGGCCGCCGCGATCTCCGGGAACGCGTCCGGCGCCATGACGTCGAAGATCCAGCTCATCTCGTCGCCGGGAGCGGCGATGAAGCCGTCCAGCGACATCGACCTGTTGACGACCACCTTGCCGCTTCCGGTGCCCCGATCGCTCATCGTGTTCACATCCTCAGCAGTGTTCCGGACCGGCACCCGGCCCGCCATGGGTGTGGCGTGCTCGCACGGGCATTGTCGTGCCCGGGTGGCCACACGGTCGAGTCCAGCCGCGCGGGCGGAAGCAGCGTTCGCCGCGTCGTCAACGGGATGGTCCCGGGATGCGTGGGGCGGTTAGGCGACGGGCTCCGTCGCTTCCAGCTCGGCCAGGAGGGTGACGCAGGTGTCCAGCCAGCCTCGGACCGTCCCCGGGTCGTAGAGGTCGGTGCTGTACTCGGCGGTGAGTTCGCCTGAGCCGTCGGGGAGCGGGGTGAAGCCGAAGGTGCAGTCGCGGCGGGCGCCGGGCGGGTGGAGGTCGACCAGCGTCACGGTCAGGCCGGGCAGGTCGAGGGCGGTCTCCAGGGAGCTCTGGTACGTCATGCTCAGCGGCAGCGGGGCGGGTACGTCCAGGTCGTGGTGGCGGGCCAGGCCCTCGCGGATGCGGCCGTACGGCAGCAGGTGGGCGATGCCCTCCACGAGTTGGGCGTGCACGCGCGCGCAGAGTGTCGCGAAGGTGTCGCCCCGCTCACAACGGATGCGCAGGGGCAGGGCCGTGGCGGTGCAGCTCACGAGGGACTGGGAGGCCGGGTCGGGGCGGTTGGCGTAGGAGGTGTTGAGCACGACCTCCCGCTGGCCGCTCAGGGTGGTCACCATGCGGACCGTCGCGGCCAGGGTGACGGCGAAGGGGGTGGTGCCGTGTCCGCGGGCGAAGGACTCCAGGGCCTCCCGGACGCGGGGCTCGACCGCGATGCGGTCGGTGGCCCCGCGGCCGGAGAGCCGCGGGGGCCGGGGCCGGTCCGGGGGGAGGCCGCACTCGGCCGAGGCGGCTGCCAGTTCGCGGGCCCAGAAGGCGAGACGGCGCCGTTCCTCGGCCTCGTCCGGGGCCCGGGCGGCCTCGGCGCGGGCGTGGGCGACGCAGGAGGGGGCGGGCGGGAGCGCCGGGACGCCCGTGTCGCCGGCCGCCTGCCGGTAGAGGACGCCGAGTTCGTGCAGCAGGACGGTGAAGGCCCGGCCGTCGACTGTGACGTGGTGCAGGACGAGCACGAGCCGCCACTCCTCGTCCGCGAGCCGCAGCAGCCGCGTCCTGGGGTGGGTGCCCTCGGTCAGGTCGAAGGGGCGGTCGGCGAGTTCGGCGCACGCCTCGGCGAGCCGTGCCTCGCGGGCGGCGGGGACGAGGGGGCGGAGGTCCTCGGTGGGCAGGGAGGCCGGGGCGGCGCGCAGTACCTCCTGCCACACCCCGTCCGCCGCCGGGACGAAGCGGCTGCGCAGTGCCTCGTGGCGGGCGGTCAGGGCCGTCAGGGCGCTGCCGAGTGCCTCGGGGTCCAGCGGTCCGCGCAGGTCCATGGCGATCGCGACGTTCCACGTCTCCGGACGGGTCTCGGCGGCGTGGCGCAGGGCCAGGTCGGCGGCCCCGTCGGCGGCGCGCTCGCGGGCGAGGACCACCGGCTTCCCGTCGGCCCACGCGAGCAGCTGCTCCTTGTGACGCCGCAGCGCCGCCTCCAGGGCGGGCCCGGCGGCCTCGGCGGGGGCGTCGTAGCGCAGCAGGGCGCCGTCCGGGGTGAGCCTGACGTCCTGGGCGGCCAGGTGGTTCAGCAGCGCTTCGAGGTCCAGCTCCTCCGGCGTGCTCACACCGCCCCCCGGACCCGTTCGGCACCGGGCGCGCCGTCGGTGACCCGCGCCCGCATGGCGTCCAGCGTCGGGCGGCGCAGGAACTCCACCACCGGGTAGTCGGTGCCGAACTCCTCGCTGACCCGTCCGGCGAGCCGGATCGCGCCGAGCGAGTCGCCGCCGAGGGCGAAGAAGGACGCGTCCTCCTCCAGCTCCTGCTCGGCGCAGTCGAGTTCGGCGGCCCACAGCTTCCGCAGCCGGGCGGTCGCGTCGAGCGGCGCCGGGGCGGTCCGGCCCGCCCCGCCGTCCGGCCGCGGGACGCGCGCCTCCGGGAGCGCGGTGCGGTCGAGCTTGCCGTTGGCGTTCAGCGGCAGTGCCTCCAGGAGCGCCCAGCCGCGGGGGACCAGGTAGTCGGGCAGCAGCCCGCACAGCTCGCGCTCCACTCCGGCCAGGAACGCCGCCGGGTCGGCAGGACGCGGGCCGTGCGGGACGACGTATCCGGCCAGGACCGACTCGCCCCTGCCGTCCTTGCGGCCCAGCACGGCGCCGTCGGCGACGGAGGGCAGGCTGCGCAGCGCGTGGGACGCCTCGGCGGGCTCCACCCGGAAGCCGCGGATCTTCACCTGGTCGTCCAGGCGCCCGTGGTAGAGCAGCCGGCCCTGCTCGTCGGTGCTCACGAGGTCGCCGGTGGCGTAGAGGACGTCCGGGTCCAGGTCCGGGCGGGTGCGGAAGCGCCGGGCGGTGCGTGCGGGGTCCCGGTGGTAGCCGGCGGCTGTTCCGGCGCCGGTGAGGTGCAGCTCGCCCCGCTCACCCGGGGCCACGGGGTGCCCTTCGGCGTCCAGGACGTACAGCCGCGTGTTGTCGATCGGACGGCCGATGGGGACGGGCCCCTCGGCGGTGCCCCGGGGGGCGACGGTGTGCGCGGTCACCAGGACGGTGCCCTCGGTCGGCCCGTAGATGTTGACCGTCTCGTACGGGGCGGCGGCCGGTGGCCGGACCCGCAACGCGTCGCCGCCGGTGGCCAGGTGGCGCAGGGGCGGCTGGCGGTCGTCGGGGAGGGACAGCAGCTGTTCGGCCAGCGCGGTGGGCAGGACGGCGAAGGTGACCTCCCGCTCGCCGTACCAGCGCGCCAGCGCCCGCGGGTCGAGACGGACGTCATCCCCGGCGACGGCCAGCGAGGCCCCGGCGGTCAGCGCGGGCCAGACCTCCAGCAGCGCGGCGTCGAAGCTCTGGCTGCACACCATCGCCGCCCGGGCGTTCGCGTCGGTGCCGAACCGGCGGTGTTGCCAGCGCACCATGTTGAGCAGTCTGCGGTGGGTGACGACGACGCCCTTCGGCGTGCCCTCGGAGCCGGAGGTGTAGATGACGCAGGCGGCTCGGTCGGGGTCCGGGTCGGCGGGCGGACGGTCCGGCAGGCCCGCGGCTCCCGTCTCGTCGGCGAGGGAGAGCACGGTGACCGACTCCGGCACGTCCGGCACCGGGGGAGCGTCGGGGTGCGTGAGCAGGAGCCGGGCGCCGCTGTCCCGCAGGACGGCGGCGACGCGCTGCGCGCCCAGCCCCGGGTCGAGCGGCAGGAAGGCGCGCCCGGAGCGCAGGACCGCGAGCTGGGCGGTCACCAGGGCGGCCGAGCGGGGCAGCCACAGCGCCACCGGGGCGTCGGGGTCCGACTCCGGGGCGGGCAGTCGACGGCGCAGCCGCTCGGCGCGTTGGAGGAGCCGCCCGTAGCCGAGGGTGCCGTCGGCGTCCAGCACGGCCGGGCGGTCCGGGTGGGCGGCGGCCTGCTCGGCGACGAGACGGTCGACCGTCGTCGCGGGCAGCGTCCGGCGCGGGCCGTGCAGGACGCCGCGCAGGGCGCTCAGCGACGCGTCGGGCGCGGCCACGGCGCGCCGCAGCACGTCCTCGAGCCGGGCCAGGAGGCCGGACGCGGTCTCCTCGTCGAACAGGTCGGTCTGGTACTCCAGCCGGCAGCCGATGCCCCGGGTGCTCGCGGTGAGGTAGAAGGCCAGGTCCACCAGTGCCTTGTCGGCGCCGATCGCCACCGGTTCCGCGCTCACCCCCGGCAGGTCCAGGGCGAAGGGCTCGCCGGTCTCGTACTCCACCAACACCTGGAACACCGGTGAGCGGCTCACGTCCCGCTGCGCGGAGGTGGTCCGGACGACGGCGTCGAAGGGCGCGGCCGCGTGGTCGTAGGCGTCCAGTGTGGTGTGGCGGACCCGGGTCAGCAGCTCCCGGAAGGACGGGTCCCCGGTCAGGTCGAGCCGGAGGGCCAGGGTGTTGAGGAAGAAGCCGATGGTCTCCCGGCAGTCCTCGGGCCGTTCGCTGACCGGGGTGCCGACGACCAGGTCCCGCTGCCCGCTCACCTCGCCCAGCAGCGCGGCGCAGCCGGCCAGCAGGGTCATGAACGGGGTGACGCGGGAGCCGCGGGCCAGTGCCCGGACGGCATCGGCGAGTTCGGGGTCCAGGTCGCGGTGCACCCAGGAGCCGCGGGAGCTCGGCACCTCGGGCCGTGGCCGGTCCGTGGGCAGGGCCAGCACGGGCGGAGCGCCCCGCAGGGTGTCCTGCCAGTAGGCGAGGTCCGCCTGCTGCCGGGCCGAGCCGAGCCCCGCGCGCAGCCGGGCGGTGTGCGTCAGGTAGTCGGTGCCCGGGGCGGGGAGTCCGGCGGGACGGCCGGTGAGGGCGGCACGGTAGAGCGCGGACAGGTCGCGGCTGAACACCTCCAGCGAGGCGGCGTCCACGACGATGTGGTGGAAGCCCAGCACGAGCAGGTGGCGCCGTTCGGCCAGCCGCAGCAGCCGGGCACGCCACAGCGGCCCGTGCTCCAGGTCGAAGCGGTGCGTGCCTTCGGCCGCCAGCGCCTCGCGCGCCACGTCGGCCTCGGCTCGCCCGGCGGCGTCCTCGACGGTGAGGTCGGAAACCGCGGGGGCACCGGCCGCGCCCGGCGGCCGGACCCGCTGGCGCGGTTCACCGTCGACGGTGGTGAAGACCGTGCGCAGGGCACCGTGCCGGTCCACCAGACGCGCGAACGCCGTGCGCAGCGCGGGCACGTCGAGTTCGCCGTCCAGGCGGACGACGCCCGCCTCGTTGTAGGCGGTGCTGGCGGGGTGCGTGCGCTGGCTGATCCAGATGCGCTGCTGGCCCGGTGACAGCGGCCCCTCCCGGGGGTCCGGGGGGTCCGGTGGCGAGGCGACGGGGGCGGGTGATCCGGTGGCCCGTATGGACTCCCGTCCCCCGGGCGGCCGTCCGGCCTCGGCGTGGTCGTCGCCGTGGGATGCGCCGTGGACGGCCCGGCGCAGGGCGCCCAGCCTCGGCAGGCCGTCCAGCAGCGCCCGCGGGGGGACGCCGAAGTCCACCAGCGCGGCGACCTCGTCCGCGCCCGCCGCGCGCAGCCGCTCGATCACCGGGCGGCAGCTCTCCGGGGTGCCGATGAGCGCCCGCTGGTCGCAGTAGCGTTCGTAGGCGCGGCTGAAGACGGCCTCCAGGTCGCTCTCGCTCAGGGCGGCGAGGTCGATCCTGCCGCCCAGGCTGCTGGTCATCTGGCCGAAGAGGGAGAGCGAGGAGCGCATGTAGCGCAGCAGGGGCTGGTACGCGGCAGTCCTGGCCCGCTCCAGGTCCTCGTCGAGGTAGGTGTGCAGCAGCACTGCCACGTGTCCGGCGTCGGGGTCCAGCCCGGCGGCGGCCCGGGCGCGCCGGTAGCGGCCGATGTTCTCGGCGAGCTGCTCGGGGGACTGGCCCATGAGGTTGGTGACCACGCCCAGGTCGTGCCGGGCCGCCCGCTCGTAGGACTCCGGGTTGCCCACGATCGCGGTGAACAGCGGTACCTCACGCTGCACCGGCCGCGGGTACAGCGTGATGTCCGCCTCGCCGTCCCCGGTGCGCCTGCGCAGCGTTCCACCGCGCCACAGCTCCCGCACCTGCTCGGCCTGCTCGTACATCAGCTCCCGGTGGGCGCCGAAGCGCTCGGGGAAGAAGACGAAGTCGCGGGCGTTCCAGCCCTGGGCGCAGCCGATGCCCACCCGGCCGCCGGAGAGGTTGTCCACGACCGACCACTCCTCGGCCACCCGGACCGGGTCGTGCAGCGGCAGCACCACGGAACCGGCGTTGAGCCGGATCCGCTCGGTCTCGCGGGCCAGGGCGGCGGCCAGGACGGACGGGTTGGGAAAGAGGCCGCCGAAGGAGTGGAAGTGCCGTTCGGGCAGCCAGAGCGCGTGGAAGCCGGCCCGGTCGGCGAAGCGGGCGGCCTCGGTGATGGTCTCGTAGGACGCGGCGGCGGTGGCTCCCCCCGCCTCCCCGGCGTCCTGTGGGTAGTCGCCGAAGAAGTACAGGCTGAGTTCCGGGGCCGGACGTTCCGGAGCGCCCCGGCCGGCCGCCGCGGCGGGGGCGGGGGCGGCGGTGCGGGCGGCCGCGGAAGCCACGGGGGCCGTGGCGGCCGGGGTGCGGCGGGGGAAGAAGCCCGCCGCACGCAGTTCGCGCAGGGAGTCCACCACCGCGTCGTGCACCCGCGCGATGTCGCCCTCGTCGTGCGCGGTGGAGAAGAAGAAGTTCCGCCACTCCCAGACGTAGACGCCCTTGAGGATCAGGTGGTGGTAGAGGAGTTCCATGTTGGCGCGGTGCTCGAAGCGGAACATCGAGCCGAAGTGCGCCACGCGCAGCGGGAACTCCTCCTCGGTGAAGAGGCGGTTGAGCGAGTCCGCGAACTCCTGGGTACGGGCGCCCAGCCGCTCCTGGAGGACGGGTCCCTGCTCGGTGAGGTGGGCGAGCACCGCGCGGGCGGCCGTCATGACCAGCGGGTGCTGGAGGTAGGTGCCGCCGAAGAAGGTGGTCTCGCGGGCCGGGTAGCTGTCGTCGCCGAAGCTCCAGGCGCCGCCGTCCACCCCGTCCAGCAGGTCCGCCCGCCCGGCGATGGCGCCCACCGGGTAGCCGCCGCCGAGCAGTTTGCCGTAGGTGGCCAGGTCCGGGACGACGCCGTAGAGCTCCTGGGCTCCGCGCGGGTGGGGACGCAGCCCGGTGAGCATCTCGTCGAACAGCAGGACGATGCCCCGGCGCGCCGTCAGCTCGCGCAGCCGTCGCACGAAGTCCACGGGCCGCAGCGACGGCCGGCGGCTCTGCACCGGCTCCACCAGGACGGCGGCGATGTCCTCGGCGTGCTCGGCGATGACCTCCAGGGCGACGTCGTCGCCGTAGTCGAGGACGATCAGGTCGCTCATCGCGCCGGGTGCGATGCCCGGTGACAGCGGTACGGTCGTGCGCTCGCCGCCCTGGACGACGCCGCGGCCCAAGGTGGCGTCGGCGTGGCCGTGGTACGCGCCGTGGAAGACGACGATCTTGTCCCGTCCGGTGGCGGCGCGGGCCAGCCGGATCGCGGAGGCGTTGGCTTCCGTGCCGGAGGTCGCGAAGGCGACCCGTTCCATCCCGGTGAGGGAGGCCAGGAGTTCGGCGGCCTCCCCGGCCTCCGGGCCGCGCGGACCGAGCCGGAGCCCGGAGGCGAGATGCTCGCGCAGCGCCTCGGTGAGGAACTCCGGTTCGTGGCCGAAGAGCAGGGTGCCGAAGCCCATGGTGATGTCGACGTAGTCGTTGCCGTCCACGTCGGTGAGCCGCGCGCCGCGCGCCGCGGCGGCGGCCAGGGGGTAGAGCATCTCCTTGGTGCTGCTGCGGAACCCGACCGTGGCCCGGCTGTCGGCGAGCACCCGGCGGTGCCGCTGGGCCAGCTCCTTGGACCGGGCGGTGCGGGCGGTGAAGCGCTGGATGACGTCGGCCAGGTGGGCCCGGGTGCCGGGGACGCCGTCGGCCGCCATCGAGGCGTCCCGCGGGACCGACACGCGGGGCCCGTGCACCACCGGGGGCGGGTCGGCCTCGGCGGCGGGGGACGGGGGTGGAGCCGGGGGTGTGGCGGGGGATGGCCCGGCGGGCGCGGTGCCGTGGAGCCGGGCGAGCTGCGCCTCGATCCGGGCGGAGAGCTCGGCGACCTCGTCCAGGGCGTTCATCGGGCCACCTGGCCGTTCGGGCGGGCGGCGAGCTGGGCGTCCAGCAGCAGCGTGAGCTGTCGCATCAGCTGGGCCTGGTGTTCGGCCAGTTGCTCGATCCGGGCGGAGAGCTCGGCCAGCTGTGCCCGGGTCGCGTACGCGTCCTCGCCCGGCGCGGGGGCCGCCGGGGCCTCAGCGGGCCCGGCCGGCGTCCCGGGGGCGTCGGCAGCGCGAGCCTCCCGGGCCGCCGGGGCCGCGGCCGGGATCGTCGGGGCGT
>NZ_JABLSI010000079.1 GCF_019303475.1 Streptomyces sp. JJ38 | reverse complement strand
GCCTGCGGGCCGGGGTTCTGCGGGGCCGGCGCTTCCGGAGCCGCCGCGGCGGGCGGCGCGGCCTGAACCGGCCCAGGAGCCGCCGTCCCGGCGACCGGCCCGGGCGCGGAAACGGGGGCGGGCGCGGCGGCAGCCGCACCGGGGGCCAACGCGACGCCCCGTTCCAAGCGGTCCAGCCGGGCCTGCAGGGACCGCTCGTCCCCGTACGCGGCGGGCAGCAGCACCCGCGCACAGATCAGCTCCAGCTGCAGCCGGGGCGACGTCGCGCCCCGCATCTCCGTCAGCCCGGCATTGACCAGGTCCGCGGCACGGCTCAGCTCCGCCGCCCCGTACGCCTCCGCCTGGGCCCGCATCCGCTCCAGCACGTCGGCCGGGGCGTCGATCAGCCCCTTCTCCACCGCGTCCGGCACGGCAGCCAGGATCACCAGATCCCGCAGCCGCTCCAGGAGGTCCGTCACGAAGCGTCGCGGATCGTGCCCGCCCTCGATGACCCGGTCCACCACGGTGAAGGCCGCCGCGCCGTCCCCCGTCGCGAAGGCGTCCACCACCTCGTCCAGCAGCGCGGAGTCCGTGTACCCGAGCAGCGCCGTCGCCATGGCGTACGTCACGCCGCCCTCGTCGGCACCGGCGAGCAGCTGGTCCATCACGGACATCGAGTCACGCACCGAGCCGGCCCCGGCCCGCACCACCAGGGGCAGCACGGCCTCGTCCACCGCGATGTCCTCCCGGCCGCACACCTCGCTCAGGTAGTCCCGCAGCGTGCCCGGCGGGACCAGCCGGAACGGATAGTGATGCGTCCGCGACCGGATGGTGCCGATGACCTTCTCCGGCTCCGTCGTCGCGAAGATGAACTTGAGGTGCTCCGGAGGCTCCTCCACCACCTTCAGCAGGGCGTTGAACCCCGCCGAGGTGACCATGTGCGCCTCGTCGATGATGTAGATCTTGTACCGGCTGGCCGCGGGCCCGAAGAACGCCTTCTCCCGCAGCTCACGGGCGTCGTCCACACCACCGTGCGACGCGGCGTCGATCTCGATCACGTCGATCGAGCCCCCGCCCCCGCGGGCGAGGTCCACACAGGACCGGCACGCGCCGCACGGCGTCGGCGTCGGCCCCTGCTCGCAGTTCAGACAGCGCGCCAGGATCCGCGCACTCGTCGTCTTTCCACAGCCACGCGGCCCGCTGAACAGGTACGCGTGGTTGACCCGGTTGTTGCGCAGCGCCTGCTGCAGCGGGTCGGTCACATGCTCCTGCCCGATGACCTCGGCGAAGGTCTCGGGGCGGTAGCGGCGGTACAGCGCGAGGGATGACACGTCTACGACGGTATCGGAGCCCGCCGACATGTGAGCCGCCGCACAAACGTCGACGCCCCCCACGCACCCGCCAGAGCCAACCTACCCTTGCTGCCTTCCGGCCCTGGGGGAGTTCAGTCAGATAGCGCCACGTGAGGGGCTGGCCCCAACCCTACCCGATCCCCGGACCAGGGATCGAGTTCGCAACCACCCCCACCGGTCTTGTATTGTTCACCGCGGAGGATTCGCCTAGAGGCCTAGGGCGCACGCTTGGAAAGCGTGTTGGGGGCAACCCCTCACGAGTTCGAATCTCGTATCCTCCGCCATAGTGCCCCTGAGCTGTGACAACACGGCTCAGGGGTTCTTTGCTTCTCACTGCGGCTCCGCATCCAGGCGGAGCTAGACGAGACGCTTCGGTAACTCGGACTCGTCTAGCTCCCTCACGACAGGGAGTCACGCACCGTGGCAGCACGTAACCAGTCCTCCGCTACACGGCGGAGTCCACTGCGCGCACAGCAGCGCGTCAGGAGCGCCGACACAGCACGATCGAGCGAGAGCACGCGCACGCTGTCAGCGGCGCCTGTGCGCAGCGTCAGGAGCGCTGAGGACGTACGTCTCGCAACGATCGCAGAGCTTGAGCTACACCTCTCGACCACGACCAACAAGCACGGGCGCCCGTTCCAGCGGCGCACGGTCAACGCCTACAAGTACGCGGCGACCCAGCTTCACCGCTGGCTGACCCGATCTCCGCAGATCAACGCGGTGGGTGTGGAAGTCTCCTCGTTCACCGACGTGGACACCGCCACGCTGAACCGCTACTTCCGCTGGTACTACACGGAGCACGACGTGCCCAAGAGCCAGGACGGGAAAGGTGGTTACACAGGCGGGACCAGCACGACGCAACGCAACCTCCGCGCGCTGTTCCTCTACCTGGCCGAGGAGTACGACCACCCCAACCCGTACGACGACCCCAAGCTCCAGCGCTACGCCACGCCCCCGATGGGCAAGCCCAAGACGCTGTCCGAGGACTTCATCACTGACTGCCTGGCAGCCACGGGCAACGGCTCACCCAAGGTCCGCGACTTCGAGACGGTGAGGAACCACGCGATCCTGCGCGTGCTCACGGAGGGCCTGCGCTCGGACGAGCTTCTGAACCTGCGCATCCAGGATCTCGACCTACCCAACGGCACCCTCGTCGTGGTCCCGATCAAGATGGACAGGAACAGCCTGGACGGCCGCGTCATCCCGCTCCAGCCCAAGACGGTTCGCGCACTGACGCGGTACCTCCGCGTTCGAGCCGAGCACCGCATGGCGAACCCGAACTCACCCGATCACGTCGAGTGGCTGTGGCTCGGGACACGCAACCGTGGGGAGCTGGGCTACCAGGGTCTTCACCGGCTCGTGAAGAAGATCGCCGCTCTCGCAGGCTACGACCCGGCGCACGTCTCGCCGCACTCCTTCTGTCACACCTGGGCCGACGACCTCAAGGCGGCGGGAGTCTCGGGAGAGCACATCATGGCCGTGCGTGGGTGGAAGTCACCGGCCATGCTCCGACGCTACGGCGCGGACATGGCCAGCCGCCGAGCAGTAGACGCGGTGCACGCCCTGGGCGACAGGTACTGACCCAGCGCTGACCAGCGGCTAAGCGCACGCCGGCGAGCACACCACGAGCCAGTCAGCGCGCACAGCAGAGGGCGGGTGTGGAACGTCTCGATGGATGTCCCACACCCGCCCTCATCGCGGTCTCTCCCGCCGTCGTCATAACGAGCCGCGTGCAGCGGCGGCGATCAGATAGGCACACGTGGCCGCCACGGTCAGGACGTACGAGGGCCAGGCGATCCGCCCGAGAAAGCGTCGGATCATCGTCCGCCCTCTTCCCGGTCGGCTCGGGTCACCCTCGCGTGGTCGGTCGCCACTCGTCGGAACAGGTCGTGCCCCGTGCGCCCGGTGTGCTTGAGCGCCCAGTCCTGGGCGGCGTCCTGCTCACCCTGTGGACCGCTGTCCTCATCACACCCAGCCGAGGCACAGAAGATCTCGAACACAAACCCGCCCTCGGGCACGTGCCGGATCGTGTGGTCAACGAATCGGTACACGGCTCGGACGCTCATCAGTGCCCCTCCGGGTGCCGTGCCATGAGGACGTTGCAGTCGGTGATGGTCGTGTAGTCGCCGCCCGCTCGTGCGCGGTCGCGCACCTTGGCCAGCTCCAGGCAGCCGAGGCAGCCATCAACCGGCGTGGGCTCCAGTTCGCTCGTGCGGTCCGGCAGCACCACCGGAGCACTCGGGTACGTTCTCGGCTCGCTCATGCCCGACCCCTTCACGTCGTCCGTGTGACGACAACGCTAGGAAGGTGGGCGCTCCGACTCCGAGTGAGTTCTACGTTGTTGCACGCGAGTTTCAGCCCAGGGAATCCAGCGCGGCACTTACGCACGCCCGTGCGTCGGACCCGTACACGGCCATCTCGCGAAGCTCGGTGAACGCCCGTACGTACATAGCCACTTCGCCCGGAGCTGTGAGGGTGACCTGAGCCGTCAGGAGTTCCACATGGACCCGTTGGTCATCGAAGATGTTGAAGCCCTCCAGCGTCCACATGCCACGTTCGCGGGCGGAGAAGGGGATCACGCCGAGCGAGACGGCGGGCAGCGACATGACCGACAGCAGGTGTCCCAACTGCCCTGCCATCGCTTCGGCGTCGCCCACCTGGTAACGCAACACCGACTCCTCAACCAGGAGCGTGAAGCGGTGGCCGGTCTCGTGCAGCACGCGGGCACGAGCCATGCGCGCGTCTACCGCCTCGGTGATGTCGTCGGGCGCACGGTGAAAGCGGCGGATCGTGGAGAGCAGAGCGGCGGCGTAGGCGGGCGTCTGGAAGAGGCCGGGCACGACGTGCGAGGCGTAGCCCCTGTGCAGTTTGGTCCGCTCGTACAGCGGTATACGGGACTCCTGGAGACGACGCAGGCCGGTGCGCTGGAGTCGCTTCCACTCCATATACATCGAGGCGGCCGTACGACTCGCGGCGATGATGTCGGCGGCCTGGTCGTTGGCGTCGCACGCGGTGCACCACTCGCGGATGTCCGCGTCGGTGGGCGGCGTGCGCGCGTTCTCGATGCGGGAGACCTTGGACTTGTGCCAGCCACAACGCACGGCCAGCTCATGCCCTTTCAGCCCGGCGTCCAGGCGGGTTTCGCGCAACCGCGCGGCTACGGCCTTGCGGGCGTTCTCGACGCTGGATGACTGGTACTGGGGCATGAGCTGGCTAGGTGTTGGGGCGAATCAGACCGTGAACCCATCGTGGGGTGTGGCGCGTTCCCAGACCGACTCGAACGCGTCGGCACAGAGCTTGATCACGTCCGGGTCCGAGTTGAGTTCGTGCCCTGCCGACGCACCGTCCCCGGCGAAGTGGCCGAAGCGGATCAGCCGACCGTCGAGAAGCCAAAAGTCGGCACCAGGCAGAGCCAGCGTCGCGGCCTCTCGACGGGGCAGCCAGCGCACCAACTCGCCAGCCTCCACGTTGAGGTACGTACCCGCGTGCTCGTACCGGATGTACTCACTGACCGGCACGGAGACAACACGAGCACGGCGCATGACGACGCCACGGCCGACGGCTTCCCGCACGAGGTCGAGCCAGGGGCGGCGACGCTCCACGGACTCAGGCGTGATCCGCCCGGCTGCCTTCCACTCCGCGAAGTCGTCAGCCTCGGCGGCCACGCCGTAGGAGTCGCGCAACTCCAGGTGCACGGCGGAGTGGTGGCAGTCGCGGATCAGTTCACTGAACGGCGGAACGCTGCTCGGCTTCATCACACGCCTTCCTGATCTGGGCCACCATGCGCGCGGGGATGCGGATGACCGCCTCGGTGTCGGGGATGTGCCCGACCGTAAGGCATTCCGCTTCGGTGGCGTCGTCGGCCTTCCAGCCCTGGAACACGAGGTCCGATGACGTGTCGTCCACCCACACGGTGGGGCAGTCGTCACCGTTCGTGTTCGGGTCCTTGCCGAAGAACAGTAGAGCCATGACCTTGTCCCCTGACTACTCGGTTGCGTCTGGTTGCACGAGCGTCGCCCGCACTGCGGAGCGTCGTCAAGAGCGCACAGCCAGCAGCGATCCGGGACCAACACGGCTTCGCTGATGGCCCGTTCGTGTCAGAGCTCCGATCGCTAGTCCGTCATCCGCAGCTTGCTGCGGGCGTTGGCCGCCCACTCCTTGATGCCCCTTGCCAACTCTTCTCGCGAGATCTCCGACGCATCCTGCGGGGGACCGACGTTGTGATGGGTGTAGATCGCCTCAACCAGGTCACCAACGTCTTCCACCGCTCGCCCCGCGAGCCTCCTCAGCGCTTCCGCCTGCTCGGCCTCGGCCTCGTCAACAGCCAGGTGGAGCGCCGACTCACGAAAGTACAAGTCCGTGAAGCGATCCAGGAGTTGCTGTCGAGGCTCGGCCAGATTGGGAGGCTCTCCGGGAACACCTCCCAGATGATCAATGGCCACCATGCACAGCGAGGTCAGATGCAAGATGCCCATGTATACGGCCTGGATCTGGCCGAGGTATGTCGCGTAGGCCTCCCGACGCACCTGCCAGAGGGCGGCCTGGTGCTGCCCCGAGATCTGTTCCCGCACACCCGCCAGTGCCGCTTCGACCTGAGCGGCTGCCGTTTCCTGGGCTGCCTTCATCTGAGCGGCTGCCGCCTTGCGTGCTGCGTACCAACCCATTCCAGCGGTGATCACCACACCACCGACACCGATGCCTGCTGCCCAAATGGCTGCTGCGCCCTGATCCATGCTGCGTGATTATGCCTGCGCGATCACTTGCCCGGCGGGACAGTTGTACGTCTCATCTCGCGTCTGCGAGCGAGCATCACGCGCGCTCTTGCTTCCAAACGGCGCTCAGGCGCGCCTCTCGGCTCCCGACAGAGCTAGCGCGACAGAAGACACGCACTCAGCAACCGATCTCGTTAGACGCACGCACAGCGTTTCGGCAGGTCAGCGCGTGCCGGCGAGCACTGCACGAGACCACCGAGAAGCCCGGCACTCCTCGCGAGTGACCGGGCTTCTCTGCTCGGGGCTGGTGTGGAACGTCAGACGGTCACGCGCCCAACCGTGCTGGCTGGGATGCGCTGGCGCTTGCCCTCGGCGTCGGTGAACTGGAGGAACTTGATGCTCCAGCCGGTGATGCACTGGGCGGCGAACGGCTCGGCAACGCCGTTGATGTGGACGAGCGCAGCGGCGTCCTTGTGGTCGCGCCAGGTGTCGGGCGTGATCTCGGTGGGCTCAGCAGCGGGAGCCGTCTCGATGGTCTCGACAGTGGCGACCCCCTCGGCGGGCGTCTCGACGGAGGCAGGCTTCGCAGCCTTGCGCGGGTCCTTCTTCGCAGGCGTCACGGCAACCGGCTTCGGCGCGCTGGCTGCGACGGCTTCGCCTCGCATCTCCTTACGGCACTTCGCACGCGCTGCCTTCGTAGAGGGGTGCTCGCACTGTGCGTGGGAGAAACGGGTCTTGGTCATCGTGGGCTCCTCGGGTCGTTGTCGTGCTGACACGGCAGACACTCCCAAGAGCAGACGAGCCGTCCGAAGGACTATCGCTGGATTCCATGGAGAGTCGTTATCAAGCAATGGCCTCGGGCCGCTTACGCGCTGGCTGGTGTGGTAATTCCCCGTACCACACCAGCCCGTAGGTAATCGCATCCGGTTCTCAAGCTCAGCCCCGCCTAACGGCGGTTCTGCAAGCGTTGCACCCTAGGCCTCTAGGCGAATCCTCCGCCACATTGCGCGCCATATGCAATACCTTGCCGTTTTGTCAAGCGTCTGTCATTCTTGAATTACCGACAGACGGAATTCGGTGCGGAACTCTATTTGCCGAAGGGAGGTAATAGCGTGGCTATCAATGACGACGAATTGGACCGCGAGGCCGAGAAGGTTTACAACCTGTGGAAGAAGGGTGTTAACCGGAAGGCGATCGGGCGTCGTTACGGTATGTCCTTGGACGTCGTGAACCGGCGTCTCTCTCGGGCTCGGAAGAATCTGGGGGAAGATGCGCTGGCCGACATGAGGACGGACACGGAATCCAGCTTGGATGATCTGATCCGTGAATCCCACCAGAACCTCCAGAACGCCGAGACCGTAATGGAGCGGAACAGCATCATCCGCACCATTGCTGACCTCAAGATGCGCAAAGCCAAGCTCCTCGGGCTTGAGATGCCGTCGAAGGTCACCCTGGAAATGGAGCAGGCCCTACAGCTTCTCCACACCCAGCCTGATCCGGTGTGGGGAGACGGTGGTACGTAATGCCGCTCATGTCCTCTCGAATTCTCCGGGAACGCGCTCAGGCTGGTGTGGAAGTTTGCACCGCTCACGGCCCAGCGTGCCCGAAATACCCGGACACCATGAACCCGGAATCCCGCGTAAGTCGTCTCGACCTGGAATTGGTCGAGTTGCTTCGGGCAGCCGGAGCCGGGGAAACTCCCCGCCCCTGCAAGACGCGGAAACTCTCGGATGAGCAGATCCGCCAGCGTCGTGAATACGTGGACACGTACCGCGCCGCCGTCAAGAAGAATCATCTCCCGCCTCGGCCACCGTGGGTCACATTCGACCCCGCGCTAGCGGAACTCCTCCGGGATGTCCGTGAGGGCTACGGATCTACCACACCACCCGAGTTCGAGGAGTGCGAGTAGCCGTGACCTTCAAGGAGTGGCTAGACCGGGCCATCGCTAATGGTGATGCCGTCGTGAATGAGGACGACTCGGTCACGGTGACGCTGCCTCCGTATGTCGTGGGGGCCATTCGAGAACTGGGCCTCTTGGCCCGTCAGATCCAGGAGGAATCGTGACCGACACCATGGCCGCTCGGCTCATGGCCACCATGCGGGGCGATGACTCCCGCTACGAGGCACCGGAGCCCAAGGCCGACGCAACCACCCTGGCTCTGCTCCGGCAGGGACGGGATGAGGACACAGCCAAGTACGCGGCGACTGTCCACAAGAGCAACGCCGAGGGTCGGCAGGAGCACGAGCGGGCTGTCCACAAGCGCGCTCAGGAGCTCCGTGCACAGGGTGTGCATCACCCGGAGTCGACCGCTCGCATGGAGCTCCACATGGCCGCTCAGAAGCGTTCGGAGGAGGCCGAGAGGAAGGCCGTCTACGACGCGATGGTCTCCGGCAACCGCGCGGAGATGGAAGCCAACTCCACTCCTGCTCTCCGGGAGCGCGTCAAGGCGAGCACGACCCAGCGCCGCGAGGAGAACACCAAGCGGCTCGTGGCCTCGCTCATGGCCCAGCTTCGGAACGAGTCGGTCAGCACCTGAGCCGGCCGATTGCACGACACACCTACCAGGCTCGCTCACGCCGTGAGCGGGACTTACAGAAGGGACAGCCATCATGGCTACCGCATCCATCGACACCGCCGAGCTGGAGACCGTCGTCGGCTGGCTCCTCGTGGGCCAGGCTCGCAAGTCTCAGGGCGTCGCCGTCTACAACGCGCTCCGCGTGAAGAACGGCAAGGCCGAGGTTGCCGACGTGTCGGCCGTCGAGGTCCGCGACCACGTCAACGCCGCCACGGACATCACCGCCGTCATCGCCGACATCGACGCGGCGGCCTGATGAGCGCCGAGACCGCCACGGCACCAAGCCGTGAAGACGTGCTCAGTGCCCTCCGTGAGAAGCCGGAGGGTCTGACCCGAGGCGAACTCGCCGAGCGGTTCCCGGAGGTCGACTACGACAGCATGACCGCCGTTCTGCTGGAGCTGTACGGCCGGGAAGAGATCGGCAGGGACTTCTCCGGCTCTCGCGGCCGAGTAGCCGCCTGACCCCGCACGCATGGCGTGCTTGCAAGCTGGCTGGTGTGGGACGCGGGCCTTTCCCCTCTTGGGCCCGTGCTTTCCAGAGGGCCGTCCCACACCAGCCTCTCAACTCCCGGAGGTGTGGCCGGGAGTCCCGGTTCCTGAGTGGGTGACCGGGAATGGCTGGGCAGCGTAGCCACCACTGCGCTGCCCAGCCTTTCGCATATCCGAATCCGCGGGAGGTGTTGAGGTGACGCGGTACATCAAGTGGGACCAGTACCCCGACGGTAACCACCAGCTAAGCGAAGAAGAAGCCGGGGATAAGTACGGGATTAGTCTCCGGGTGTTCTGTGACCGCCTCTCGAAGAGGTCCCGTAGGAACGGCTGGACGTACACCGCATACAGGAAGCGCGGTGTTCTCCACTTCAGTATCCAGAGGTAAGCCGTGGCTGACTCGTGGGATGACGACGTGGCGGCAGTTATGGCAGCAATCGAGGAGAACCCTCCGGAGCTTGCCCCGCCGCCCGCACGTACAAAAGCCAAACCTCCTGTGCCTGAGCACGAGAACTGTACCCACCGGAACACGCGGAATGCGGTGGTGAGGTGTTGCCAGCGGCGGAAGCGTAGGGAATCCGACTCATGACCACTTACGCCCGCACAGAGCTAACGGAACGCATCCTGGATTACGTGACCAAGGAATTCACGGCTGGTGTGGAAGGTAACCGCCAGACGTTGCCGAGCACCTTCCAGGTGGCCAAGGCTTGTGTTCGTGGCGGCGGGAAAGCCAAGTCATGCCGTCGGGCTCTCCGACACCTCAACCGCTTGATGTGGTCGGGCGAGATCATCCAGGTCAAGGGCGAGGACGTGAGCCCTCGGCACTGGAATCTCGTCTACTGGGCCTTGCCGGATAGCAACCGCGCCGTAGGCGAGGATGGACTACAGATTCCCGTGGCGGTCACCGTGTCGGGACTAGATACCCCGGTGAACAGGTTCGGCTTTACTGACGAGGCGTGGGCCGCTATGAAGCCGTGGCAGCGGAACGCTATCCGCTCTATTGAGATGGCCGACACCGAATCATCCTCGTGGCAAGGGGGTGAGTCATGAGCCAGGAACAGAAGCCCAATGCGTCAGAGATCATCCGCCGTATGGGACAGAAGCTTGACCGACATCTCGGCAAGAGGTAAACGCACCAAGAGCGCTTCTAGGGCTCTCGGAATGCTTCGCTGAGCACTCGTGCCGGCGAGCACTACTGAGAGCCTTACAGGCGCTTCTGAGCGTCCTAATCATGCATCGACGCTATCGACGTCTCGCACGTGCGCGCTCAGCGTTCACGCACTCTGCCACACCGCCCTGCGCGTTCTCGTGAGCCGCGACAGTTACTCAGCCGCTCTCTGACAGATTTTTTGTCAGACGAGCGAAGAGGCTTATTTAACTTAGAGACTTACCTGAACTGACAACTTTTTCTGTCAGAGTCGTTGGCTCTGCAATGGCGCACGTCGCGCGAGACGGGGCGGTGTGGGACAGGCGCTCTCCAGCACTGTCCGTACACGAATGCGGACACGCTGTGACACGCGATAGCGACCGCCTAAGCACAGAAGAGTGAAACCTTCATCCCGTTGAGTGATCTTACGTCGAAACATTTCCCACGCCTTTCGCGCACTGCGTAAAGTCGTTGAGGTCAGCGCGAATTGCGCAGAAAGGAGGAACCGTTATGGCTGACAAGGTCAGCAATTCTCGACTCGGCTCAGCTCATTCCCGGCCTCGGGGAAATTCGAAGTACCAGTGGAGGGACTGGGCTACCGGAGAAGTCTGGGAGGCAAAGCGCGGTGAGGACTTCGAGGTGGAGCCCAATGCGTTCCTCTCTGCCGCTCGTGGTTGGGCCAGGAAGAACGGTTTCCGCGTCCGCGCTCGGGTCGAGAGCGAGACCAACGTCCTGTTTCAGTTCCTTCCCGTACCCGAGAGGACCAGGTAATGAGCTTGCAGGACTTCCTATTCGAGGCCACCAAGGACCCTCGCGTAAAGACGCGGCTCCAGGAGACTCTGGCCAGCCTTGACGAGGGACAGCGGGAGCGAATGCGGCAGCTTTCCCGCATGGGTGGTCACGCCTTCATTGTGGCCGACGTGAGCGACCTTGACGGCGAAGAGTCGTACGCCATCACGGAAGTGCGCCCCATCTGAGAGTGAGGACTCACCTCGAACCATAAGAGAGGTGAGTCATGCAGAACCCCGAGCACCAAAAGAGCAAGTGTCCGACGTGCGGAGCCTCACGAGGATTCCCATGCCGGAAGCGTAACGGCGAGATCGCCGTGAAGGTCCATTGGGGACGACCCTACTGGTCTTCAAGGGTGGGAATGCCCCGTGAGGGTGCCCCCACCACTGCCGAGATCCTAAGGGCCCGCCGTAAGGCTGGTCAGATCTGATGGCCCAGAATCCAGAACCTAGCCCGTCCGAGATTCTGAGGCGCATGGAGCAGAAGCTAGACCACCATCTCGGCAAGAAGAGATAACCGTGAGAGGCCCCGTGCTGCGCGGAATTCAGCACGGGGCCTCTCAGGAACCATGAGAGAAGACGGGCGGGAGACGAACCGTCCATCACGAGAAAGGGACCACTCGTGAGCGTAGCACGCTCTTTTGAGGCGCGGAAAACGGAAATCCGAGAATTCCTATCGTCGCTCTATGGCGGGGAATACCAGATGCTCCGCTTTACCGTCGTCGTCGCCACTCGACAGGATGACGGCGAGCTGGACTGGAAGAACCGCAAGGTGATGTACGTCCGCCTGACGGACGAGAACGTTGCCAAGCTGGTTGCCGCGTCCGACAAGCCGGGCCGAGAAGTGTTCTTCACCCCCGTGCCTCGCAGTGCCAAGGGTGACCCGTCGGCCGCGAATGCCGGCGTGCCTCGCACCGTGTACGCCGACGTGGACAAGAGCGCCCTTCCGGCTCGTACGCTCGCCTGGCTTCGCGGACTGGGCGCCTGCCTCGTGCGCTCGGGCGGTGTGGTAGTGACCGAGGCCGGTAAGGAAGTCCCGCGCTACCACGTGCACTTGCCGCTGGAGGCCGGGAGTGCCACACCAGCCCATCACGAGGTCGAACAGCTCAACCAGGCGTTGACCAAGAGGCTCGGCGGGGACAGCAAGACCAGCGTGGGCGTGATCCTGCGCCTGCCTGGCACGCGGAACTGGAAGCCGGAGAACCACGACGCGGACGGCATCGGTCGTCTCGTGACTGTCGAGACGTACGCGAGTCAGCGTGTGAGCGTCCCTGACGCTGTCTCAGCGCTCCGTACGGAGCTTCTGAGTGCGAGCGAGTATCAGCGTGCGTCTGTCGCCGTCGAGAGCGCCGTAAGCGCCGCTGAGACGTTCGAGCGGTGCCCGGTTGCGCGGCCTCTACTCCGCAAGGCCAATCAGATGTTCCGGGCAGGCAACTACGACGCGCGGCACAAGCTCGCCGGGGGTCTTACGCGGGACTTGTGGAAGAGGGGGCTTACCGAAGCTGAGGCGCTGGGCGTGATGCTCGGGCATGGAATCGAGGACACGCCGAATCCTGGGTGCCTGGCTGCTCAGGACAAGTGGACGGATCGGCAGATCGCCCAGGACGTAGCTCGGGTGTACGCCAAGGCAACCGAGGGAGAGCAGAGCGGCCCGCTCGGGCAAGCGGACCGCTCCGATGAGTCCTCACCTACGCGGCAAAACGAGAAAGGACGCTCAATCATGAGCAAGACTAGCGCGCTGTCTGCGGCTTCCGACTCGCGTTTCGGGGTCGGTTACTGGGACCAGCAAGCAAAGCTCCTCGATGTGTCCGAGGGCGAGATTCGACACTTGAACCTGGCTCGGTTCGTCGCCGACCACTGCGGGCAGGGGCTCAGGTACGTGACTGACGTGGGCTGGTTCAAGTGGAACGGGACTGTGTGGGCCGCGACGGGTGACGACGGCGCGGCGTACCAGGCGATCAACGAGGCCCAGCACATCCTCATGTGCCGCGGTGCGGAGGATAAGGGCGATGCTGGCTGGTGCTCACAGGTGGCCAACAAGCTGACCGTCCACTACGTGCGTAAGGCCATCGTGGCGGAGATGGCCGTACTCCCCGAGCTTCACACGGACGTGAACGTGATGGACACCAAGCGGCATCTCCTGACGTTCCGGAATGGGACCGTTGACCTCCGCACGGGTGAGCTTCTTCCACACCGCCCCGACGACATGCTGACCCAGTGCGCCGATATCGACTACTTGCCGGATGCTGAGTGCCCGCGCTGGCTCCGGTTCGTGGAAGAGATCTTCCCGGATGACGTGGAGCTCCAGGGCTACTACCAGACGTTCCTGGGCTACTGCATCACCGGCGAGACCCGAGAGCACATCTTGGGTGTGTTCTACGGGGACAAGGGGCGTAACGGGAAGGGCACGACCGTGCGCACCCTCCAGAAGATCTTCGGGACCTCCATCATCCGATCCGTGGACTTCTCGATGTACGAGAAGGCGGGTAACCACAAGCCTCACACGGAAGAGATTGCCGCCCTGCGCAGTGCGCGAATGGTCGTGGCGCAGGAGGGTAATCCGGGTACACGGATGAATACCGCCATGCTCAAGAACCACAGCGGTGGTGACCTCATCCAGGCTCGGCACCTGCGTAGGGGCGTGTTCCAGCTTGACCCCAAGTTCACGCTGGTCCTCGTGACCAACAACCTGCCCAAGTTCCCTCAGTCGGATACGGCGCTATGGGCACGTACCAAGGCCATTCACTTCGGGGTGTCGTTCGCGGGCCGCACTGACCCCGAGCTGGAGCCGACGATCCAGGGCGAGGAAGCCGAGGGCGTTGCCGCGTGGATCGTACGCGGAGCGGTGAACTACTACGCGGAGGGTCTGAGAGACGCGGAGAGCGTGACCGAAGCCACGGAGCAGTATCGGGAGGGCTCGGACGCGCTTCTGCCGCTGCTGGGTGAGGTGTTCGAGTACGCCGAGGGCGAGTGGGTGAAGCAATCCGATTTCTACCGCGTGTTGAAGATGTGGCGCGGGGACAACGACGTGAAGGGATTCACGCCCATCTCGGTAAAGCGGACGTTCGAGGAGCAGGGCCGCGTGGAGCGAAAGCGGGACGGCGCGGGAAACCAAGGCTTCCTTGGCATCAAGCTCCTGGACTACATACCGTCTCAAAGGCAGACGAGCCAGGACGTGAGGCTTGTTCTGGAGCCTGCGGAAGACGGAATCGAAGAGCTGTAGGCGTGCACGGCTGAGAGACGAGAACGGGCGGGCATCCTGGTCGGGATGCTCGTCCCTCTTGCGTTGTGCGTCTGACAGAAAAAGTTGTCAGAGAGGGTATGACCCATATTAAATTAAGCCTCATACCTCATCTGACAAGTTTTTTTGTCAGAGGACGGTACTGCCGAGTAGCCGCCTGCTGAGTCACGGAGTTGATTTCAACCTCCGTTTGAGCAGGTCAGGTGGAGGGTGAGGACGGCTTG
>NZ_JABLSI010000078.1 GCF_019303475.1 Streptomyces sp. JJ38 | reverse complement strand
CCGCGGACGAGACGCAGCTCCTCCCGCCGCAGCAGCCCGACCCCCAGCGCTCCTACGGCGGCGCGATGCCGCCGCCCCACGGGGCGCCGGCCGACGAGACGCAGGTCCTGCCGCCGCAGGCCGGGCCCGGGCTCGTGGCGGGCCCGGGGACGGGCCCGGCACCCGGCGGGATGCCGCCGTCACCCCACGCGCAGGGAAACCCCGAGAGCACCCAGCAGCTGCGCCGTGTTCCCGGGAGGCGCCGCGCGGGGGCGCGGGAGGACGCGCAGCCGCGGCAGCCGCAGGAGAAACCGTTCGGCCTGCGGCCCGGCGCCCCGGAGGAGCGCCAGCCGCCGGCCGAGTTCGACAGCCTCTTCCGGCCCGCTCCCGACGCGGGCGCCGGGCCGGCCCAGGGCGGTTACGGCTATCCGCACGGCTCCCAGGGCGCGCGGTCCGCGCACGCTCCCCACCCCGGCGGCCGCCCCGGAGATCCCGGCCCCGCACACGGGCACGGCGGCTCCGGCGGCTATGAGGGTGGTGACGGTCACGACGGCTACGGGTACGAGCCGGAGGAGCCGCGCGACGCGGGCGGCCGGCGCCGCAGCCCGGTCCTGATCGTCGCCGTGGCCGCGCTGGCCATCGTCGCCGCGGGCCTGGCCGGAGGGGCGGCGCTCAACAGCGGGGGCGACGAGCCGCAGCCGGGGGAGACGAAGACCTCGCAGCCCTCGTCCGAGCCCGGCGCGGACGGCGGGACCACCGGAGGGGACACCGCGGAGGAGCAGGCCCAGGCGCTGGACGAGCTGCTGGCGGACAGCAACAACAGCCGGGACTCCGTCATCAGCTCGGTCGAGAACATCAAGCGGTGCAAGAAGCTCGGCCAGTCCGCCAAGGACCTGCGGGCCGCCGCGGGACAGCGCGACGGCCTGGTGGAGCGCCTCGGCAAGCTGAGCCTCGACAAGCTGCCGGACCACGAGAAGCTCAGCGGCCGGCTGGAGGACGCCTGGAAGGCCTCCGCCGAGGCCGACGAGCACTACGCGGACTGGGCCGATCAGGTCGCGGGGGAGGACGGCTGCGACGACGGCGAGGCGAAGCTCACCGAGTCGCTGCGCAAGGGCCACCGGGCCAGCGGCGACGCGACGTCCGCGAAGGAGGACGCCGCGGCGCTGTGGAACCCGGTCGCGCGCGAGTACGGGCTGACGGAGCGCAAGCCGACGCAGCTCTGAGGCGCGCCGGGCAAGTCCGTGGCCCGGCTCGGGCCGTCCCGGCTCCGGTGTACGTCAGCTGTCCGTCAGCCGGTTGAGGGTCTCGCCGATGTCCACCGGCTCCTTGTGCGCGGAGACGAGCTGTCCGCCGCGGACCTTCTGGAAGTTCACCATGGAGTTGACGATCCGCGGGTAGGACGGGAAGCCGAGGAGGTCCTCGTACTGCCAGCTCAGGTCGGGCGTGAGGCCGCCGGTGCTGATGGGGCCGGAGCCGTCGAGCGCCTTGTACACGCTGTGGGCGGTGATCTGCCGTCCGTCCATGCTCTCCAGCACGGACCGGAGCACGGTGTAGGCGACCCACGTGGTCTGCACGCCCGGGTCGGCCGGGTCGATGCGGTTGTCGCCGAAGGCGTACTCCCGCACGACGGAGCGCATCTCGTCCCACTCCGGCTCCTGGCTGGCGGGGTACCAGCTCGTGACGTAGGAGCCCTCCAGCATGCTGGCCGAGCCGCCGGTGCGGTTGACCAGGGACTGCTCGACGCTGCCGAGCACGGAGGCGAACGTCACCTTCTCCTCCCGGTCCCGCAGGCGCGTGAAGGAGTCGAGGAAGGTGCCGGTGCGCCCGCCGAGCGCGGCGGCCACGCAGGGCGCGTCCTCGGCGCTGCCGTCGGCGGTCGTGTAGACGTCCTCGGGGGTGGTCGGGCCCGTCTGGGCGTCCTCCTCCGGTGCGAGGGCGACTCCGGCGGCCTTCAGGGCCGCGCGCGCCTCGGTGGTGTACTCGGCGGAGTCCTCCGGCGCGGGGACGTCGGTCACCGCTTCGGTGTCGCCGCTGCGGCCGAGGCCCGCGTCGAACACGCCGGGCAGCTCGTCCCCGGCGATGGTGTCGGGGCGGACGAGGGCGACCTCGTCGCACAGGCCGGCGAGCTGCCGTCCGCTTCCCGCCACGAGCGCGGGCTGACCGCCGTTGACGGGGAAGGAGTAGGGGCTGGAGAACTCCTCCTCGGTGAGCCCGTAGCCGCCCAGGTAGGGAATGCCGTGGACCTCGAGGGAGGGGAGGGCGGTGCGTGCGTGCGTGGTGTAGGAACCGACGACGGCGACGGCGCCGACGTCCCGGGCCTTGCGCGCGCAGGCCGCGACCCGCACGCTGTCGTTACCCTCGTTGCAGGTGACGACCTTCAACTCGCGGCCGTTGATGCCCCCGTTGTCGTTCACCCAGCGGGCGTAGGCGGAGGCGATGGCCGTCATGCCGGGCATGTTGGTGGCCTTGGTGTCGGCGGGGGCCCATGTCATGACGGTGATCGGGCCCTTCGAGTCCGCCGGGCCACTGCCGCAGCCGGTGAGCGAGGAGCCCACCGCGGCGGCGGCGAGAGCCGCGGCGGCGACGGAGCGGAATCGGGGTCGGAGGCTTTGCGTACGGGGAGCGCGCGAGGCGGTCATGACAATCGACCCTGGCGGGCCGCGTGTAACACCTGAGTGATGCTCCCCTAACAGTGAGCATCGTGCAGGTGAAGAACAGGGGCGGCACCGGCGGTGTCGGCGGACGAACGTACGATCGTGAACCGTGCAAGCTCAGGACAGCTCTTCCCGTCGCGGCCGTCGGTCCCGCACCATGGGCGGCATGCCGGTCAACGACATGCCGTGGTGGCGCTGGCGCACCAACGTGCGCTCGGCGCTGCACATGCTCTCCGACCCTGTCTTCCAGCGGACCTACTGGCTGGAGGCCCGCCCCGGCTACGGGGACGTGACGGACGCCGTCTACCGCCTGGTGGAGGACACCTGGCTGGACCACTGGTCGGCGGACAAGTACGTCGGCTCGGTGTTCCGGGACGCCGAGGAGGCCGCGGCCGTCGACGCCGCGGTGCTGCGGGTCCTGCGGATTCTGCACCAGGTCGGGGCGGACGCCCCCGTGGCCGCCTACCTGGAGCACCCGGGCTGGGCGGAGGCGTGCGGCGCGGCCCGCGCCGCGCACGTCCTGCTCGCGGGCAACGACGGGGAGGACGCGGACGAGCCGCCGAAGTCCCTCGATGTGCTGGCCATCATGCTGCGAGCGGTCTGAGGGTCCCCACCGGTGTGCCACCCTGGTGCCATGAGCCCGTCGTCGCCCGCCGCCGCCCCCGAACAGTACGTCCTCACGCTGTCCTGCCCGGACAAACAGGGCATCGTGCACGCCGTGTCGAGCTATCTCTTCATGACCGGCTGCAACATCGAGGACAGTCAGCAGTTCGGGGATCACGACACCGGGCTGTTCTTCATGCGCGTGCACTTCAGCGCGGAGCCGCCGGTGAGCCTGGAGAAGCTGCGGGCCAGCTTCGCCGCCGTCGGCGACTCCTTCCAGATGGACTGGCAACTGCACCGGGCCGACGCCAGGATGCGGATCGTGCTCCTGGTGAGCAAGTTCGGCCACTGCCTGAACGACCTGCTGTTCCGCGCGCGGATCGGGGCGCTCCCGGTGGAGATCGCGGCCGTCGTCTCCAACCACACCGACTTCGCCGAGCTGGCGGGCTCCTACGGCGTCCCCTTCCACCACATCCCGGTCACGAAGGACACGAAGGCCGAGGCGGAGGCCCGGCTGCTCAAGATCGTCCGCGAGGAGGGCGTGGAGCTGGTCGTGCTGGCCCGCTACATGCAGGTCCTCTCCGACGACCTCTGCAAGGAGCTCGCGGGCCGGATCATCAACATCCACCACTCCTTCCTGCCGAGCTTCAAGGGCGCCAAGCCCTACCACCAGGCGCACGCGCGGGGCGTGAAGCTCATCGGGGCGACGGCCCACTACGTGACGGCCGACCTCGACGAGGGGCCGATCATCGAGCAGGAGGTCGAGCGGGTCGGGCACGAGGTCACGCCCGAACAGCTCGTCGCGATCGGGCGGGACGTCGAGTGTCAGGCGCTCGCCCGCGCCGTCAAGTGGCACAGCGAGCACCGCGTCCTGCTCAACGGCAACCGGACCGTCGTCTTCACCTGAGCCCGAGCCGGAGGCCGGAGCTCAGGGCTCAGGGCTCACGGACGGGAGAGCGAGGCCGTCGCGAGGAGGATGTCGCGCACGGCCTCCGGATCGCCCTCCGCCCCGGCCGCGGCGTCCAGCGGCGGCACGTGCCCCGCGGCGAGCTGACAGAACTCCAGTCCGTCGAGTGCCACATGGGCCACCGACGTCTCCTCGGTGCCCTCGGCACCGGGTGAGTCGAGCGGGATGTGCCAGTGGCCGCCACCCGGGCCCTCGATCTCCAGGTGCAGCGAGCGGCCGGCCGCGCCCGTGGGGGAGAGCCCGCGGGCCGGGGCCGCGAGGCCGGACCTGCGGCGGTCGGCGAGTATGGTCGGCAGCGTCCGGGCGGCGAGGTCGATCAGCCGGTGGAGATGGGCGGCGGCCGGCCGCTGGGCCGGGTAGTCGACGGCCTCGGCGATGCCCGTCGCGTGCACCCAGCAGTCGAAGGCGCGGTCGAGGAAGGCGTCGGGCACCGGGCGCCCCGACCCGGGGACGACGAGGCCGGTGCGCCCGGACGCGAACGACGCGGCCTGCACCAGGCTGTGCGTCTGCGCGCGCCAGGGCGCGTGGACCGTGCGCGGCGAGCGCCCGGCCACGGTGCGCCAGTACGCCTCCTCCCGCTCCGGGCCCGGGGTGGCGGGTGCGCCCGGCACCGGGTCGGGCAGGCCCAGGGCGGCCGCCAGCACCCCGTCGACCGCGGTGAGCCGGCCGATGACCCGGCCCACCGTCGTCGTCCGGGAACGCTGTCGCTCGCCGTCGAACCAGCGCCATCTGACCTCGGCGCCCCACTCGCTCGAGCCCATGTCGCGCAGGAGCGCGTCCAGCCGGGCTGTCTCGGCGTCGTAGGGCGCGGCCCACAGCGGAACGGGGATGCGGGCCGGGCGACGGTCCAGACAGCCCTCCAGGACGCGGGCGCGCAGCAGCGGGTCGAGGTCCAGGTTCTCCTCGTGCTGGAGCAGCCCCACGGCGTCGCGCAGGCGCAGCGCCTCCTCGGCGCAGGCCGCGCAGTCGGTCAGGTGCTCCTCGACGGCGGCCGTCTCGTTCTGCGGGCAGGCCGAGAGCGCCCAGGCGCCGAGAAGGGACTTCAGGGTGCTGTGGTCGAGTGGCGCCACGGGATCCTCGGTGACGGGGACGGGCCGGGCGGCGTCCGGGCCCGTGGGCGGCGGAGGCGGGCAGGCCGACCCGTCCCGGGGGCTGGGCACGTGGGGGCCGGGCTCGTGGTCGTCCGCGGCGCTGCGGGGCGACGGTATGCGCGGCGGTTCCTCGCGGCCGTCTCCCGGTACGCCGTCCGCGCCCGGCTGCCGGGGGCCGCTCACAGCTCGCCGCCCCGCCCCGCGGACCCGTGGGGCGGCGGTGTGGCGGGTGTGGCGGGTGTGGCGGTGGACAGGAGCTGGAGCCCCAGCCGCAGCCTGCGCCGCGCCTCGTCCTCGGTGACGCCGAGGTCCCGGGCCGCCTCGCGGTAGGTGCGCCGCTCCCGGTGGGCCAGCTCCAGGGCGGCCCGCAGGGACGTCGGCATGGCCGTGACGATGTAGTCGGCACGGGCGGCGGCGGAGGCCGCGCGGACCTGCTGTTCGAGTTGCTCCTCGGGGGCGTCGGCCTCCCGGTGCCGCCTGCGGAGCTGCTGCACCGCGTGCCGCTGCGCGAGCCCGGCCATCCACGATCGCATCGTGCCCTCTTTCGGCCGGTAGGTGTCGGGATGCTCCCAGACGTGCGCGAACACCTCCCGCGTCACGCTGCCGGCTGCCGACTCGTCCTGCAGTACGCGGTGGGCCAGCCCGTACACCAGCGACGCGAACCGGTCGTACAGCTCGCCCAACGCCGCGGCCTCGCCGCGCACGAGGCGCTGCTGCATCTTGCGGTCCCAACGCGGTGGTGTGTCCTGCGCCATGGTCTCGCCCCCAGCCCTTCGCGTAGGTCGAATGTAGGTGAAGGCGCCGACAGCGTGCGGCTCTTTGCGGCAATGCGTCAACATCGCATGACTCCACGGGGTGGCCACTGTGTCACCGTACGCTCGCGCCGGTGTCCACGATGGTTGAGATTCTGTCCGTTTTGCAATGGAAAGTGGGGAGTTCAGGTGTCGAGTTGGGCACAGCGGCCGGGCATGTGCCGCCGCTGTCGCCCGCCATGGGCTTAGGGTCGGGGGAGAACCAGTTCGTTTCATGGGCTGTCACCAAGGGCAGCCGAGCCGTGGAAGGGTCGATTCCGGCGGGTCGAGGGAAGGGCTTCGAGTACGTGTCGTTGAAGGTGATGGAGGAAGAGCGGGGGGAGTGGACCGTCTTCCGAGTGTCCGGCGAGCTCGACCTCGTGACCTCTCCAGCGGTCCGCCAGCACGTGCACGACGCCGTGGCCGACGGCAGACTGAACGTGGTGCTCGACCTGTCCAGCGTCCAGTTCTGCGACTCCAGCGGGGTGGGGGTGCTCATCGCCGCCCGTCGCCTGATGCACGCCTGCACCGGCAGCCTCCGGCTGATCCTGCCCGCCAAGGGCGCCGTCGACGGCTCGCACGTCAACCGGGTGCTCGCCGCGCTCGGCGTGCGGCGCCTCTTCGCCTGCTACCCCGACCTCGACGCCGCCACCGACGTCTCCGCCCGCCCGCTCAGCGCGTAGCCCCGCCCGGCTCTCGGTCGCCCGTCGTGTGCCGTTGGGCCGGGTGCTGCCGAGCCGGGTGCTGCCGCGCTGGGCGCAGGGCGGCTCAGCGCGTGGCGCGGCTCAGCGCGCGGCGCCGCGCACGAGCGGCCGGGCCGTCGTGATGAACGCGTTGATCGCGCTGCGTGAGCTGCCCCGGCCGGCGTCCATCACCGCGCGGCTGTTGCAGACGTCGTGGAGCTCGGTGATCGACCGCATCGCCTCACTCGCCCGCTGCCGTATGCCCTCGTCGTCGGTGAGCAGTTGGACGCGGAACTCGGCCTCGACGGCCTCCGTGCGCAGCTCGTACATCTCCCGCGTCAGCGCGTTGACGTCCTCAGAGCCGGGCCGCTCGTTCACCACGAACCAGCGGTGCACCGCGAGCCGCCGGTAGTTGAACAGGGCGCCCGCGTAGGCGGCGAAGGCGTCCAGCCGCTCCTGCCGCATGCGCGTCTGCTCCTCCAACTCCCGCGCCCGCTCGGTGATGCGGCGCTGGAAGAGGTACGTGAGCGAGGAGCCGAAGAGGGTGCCGAGCACCGCGATGACCGCCGTGAGTGCCTGCATGACCTCAGTGGATCATGGTCCCCCGTGCCATGTCACCGACGCCGTTCTCACCGGTTCCCGGCCACCGTCGCGGCGAGGCGGTCGGCCTCCTTGGCCAGCCTCCGCAGCGGCCCGCTGACGGGGTCGGTGTAGCCGGTGAAGTACAGCCCGGGAGCCGTGGACCCGCGCCCGGGCGGCTGCGGCCGGCCCCGGCCGTCCAGCACACCCAGATGGGCCACGAGCTCCTCCAGCCCGTTCCGGTACCCCGTCGCCGCGATGACGGCCTGCGGCGCGATGATCGAGCCGTCCGCCAGGTGCACCTTCTCCCCCTCGAAGGACTCCACGGCCGCCACGGGCTCCACCTCGCCCCGGCGCACGGCCCGGACGAAGCCCGAGTCCACCACCGGCGGCCGGCCCTCCCTGGCCCGGGTGTACAGGCCGGCCTCCGGTTGTGGCAGGCCCTGAGCGGCGAGATCGGGCACGGTGAGTCGGCGCCACAGGGCCGCCGCCCGGTCCGTCACCGGGGTCGGCAGCCGGTGCAGCAGCACGTGGCCGGCCTGCGCGGGCCAGCCGGCCGTCGACCGCCGGACGAGGTGGGGCGCGTTCCGCACCGCCAGCCGCACCCGGGCGGCGCCGCCGGCGGCCAGCTCCGTGGCGATCTCGGTACCGGTGTTGCCCGCGCCGACCACGAGCACGTCCAGCCCGGCCCACTGTTCCGGACCCGGGTAGTCGGCGGCGTGGCGCAGCGGGCCGGGGAAGCTCTCCCGCCCCGGCCACTCGGGCAGGTGTGGCGTGTGGTGCAGGCCCGTGGCCACCACGACGACGTTGGCGCGCAGTTCGCGTCCGCCGTTGGCGCGCAGCAGCCACCGGCCCCCGCTCCCGGCGCCCTCGGCCGCGTCGAGGCGCTCGACGCGGCTGACGTCGACGCCGGTGGCGATCTCCAGCCGGTGATGCTCGGCGTATCGCTCCAGATAGCTCACATACGCGTCCCGGCTCGCCCAGCGGCCGGCCGAGCGCGGAACGGCCAGGCCCGGCAGCGCGGACCAGCGGCGGGTGGTGTGCAGTCGGAGCCCGGGGCGGTGGCCGCGCCACGCGGCCCCGACGCGGTCCGACTTCTCCAGGACGACGGTGTGGATGCCCCGTGCCGTGAGGGCGGCGGCCGTCGCGAGCCCGGCGGGGCCGGCGCCGACGACGTGCACCGGGAAAGTCATACGGTGATCGGACATGGGCATGCCCACGAGCTTAGCCCCGTACAGCACGTGCCGTGTGCGGATCCCGGCGGCGGTAACACACGATCAGTTCCCTTCGTCCGCCCTTCGAACCGGGTCCCGTTCACCCGATCAGCACTAAAGTGCGCACGTCGTGTGCGAGTTCGGCACGACACCCACTGAGGGGATTCTCACTCCAAGAGAAGGGCACACGGACGTGCGAATACGGATGGGGCGGGGGGCGGGTGCGGCGAGCGCCGCCCTGCTGGCCGTCGTCACGTTGACCGCCGGCAGTGCGGGCGCGGTCGAACCGGAACCGCTGGGCACGATCAGGGACGCGGGCGTGGGGCCCGTGGTGCGGGGCGAGTACATCGTCGTCATGGAGGACCGGGGCGCCGAGCCGGCGGCCGAGGTGCGGGAGCGGGCCGAGGACCTCGCGCGGGAGCACGGCGCACGGCTGGACCACACCTACACGGACACCGTCGAGGGCTTCTCCGTCCTCGCCTCCGAGCGGACGGCCCGTCGGCTCGCGGCCGACCCGGCGGTCGCCTACGTCGAGCCCAACCGCCTCGAACGGGGCGACGGCACCCAGGTCGACCCCGCGTGGGGGCTCGACCGGGTCGACCAGCGCGAGCTCCCGCTCAGCGCCAGCTACACCTACGACACGACGGCGTCCAACGTCACCGCCTACGTCATCGACTCCGGCATCCGCATCAGCCACGACGACTTCGGCGGCCGCGCCTCCTACGGCTACAACTTCGTGGACGACAACACGGTCGCCTCCGACTGCCACGGCCACGGCACCCACGTCGCCGGGACCCTCGGCGGCTCGTCGTTCGGGGTGGCCAAGGGGGTCGAGCTCGTCGCCGTCAAGGTGCTGAACTGCGACAACCTCGGCACCACAGCCGACGTCCTGGCCGGATACGACTGGGTGGCCCAGAACGCGACCCTGCCGGCCGTGGCGAACGTCAGCATCGGAGGCAGCGCGAGCGCCACCAAGGACGCGGCGGTCCGGGAGATGGTCGAGGCGGGCATCACCGTGGCCGTCTCCGCGGGCAACAGCGACCAGGACGCCTGCACCCGCTCGCCCGCCCGCGAACCCTCGGTGATCACCGTCGCGGCCAGCACCTGGACGGACGCCCGCACGAGCTGGTCCAACTGGGGCTCCTGCGTGGACGTCCTCGCCCCCGGCAGCTCGATCGCCTCCGCGAGCCACAGCTCGGACACCGGGACGGCGACGAAGAGCGGGACGTCGATGTCCGCGCCGCACGTCACCGGCGCGGCGGCCCTCTACCTGGCCGACCACCCCGCGGCGAGCCCCGCGACGGTGACGACGGCTCTGCTGGACGCGGCGACGACCGGGGTCCTCACCGACCTCGCCGGCTCGCCCGACCGCCTCGTCTACAGCCGAGGCTGAGCCCCGCCCCCGCGGGAGGCGCCCCACGGCATCCGGCCGCCCGCGCCGCGCCCCGACCGGTGACAGGTCCGGTGGGGTGGGCGCGGGCGGCCGTGTGTCCGGCGGGTGCTGCCGCCTCCGGGCGCCTCCGGAGTCCAGGAGCGGGCCCCGGGTGTTGCCCCGGGCCCCCGGGGGGCGGCCTGCTGGCCCCTCCGCGCGGGCTGCCGGGTGCCGGGCGTGGCGACCCGCCCCAGCGCGTCGTGGCGCGTCCCGGCTCGCTCCGGCGCGTCCGGCGTCCGGACGCGCCGGGGCTCCGGCCGGCTACCCGCCCCGGGCCCCGGTCAGGCCGCGGGCTTGCGGCCGGTGACGCCGAGGTGCACCAGCAGCGTGAGCCCGGGCTTGAGATCGGCCTGTTTGGCGCCCCAGGTCGAGAAGCTCTTCTGGTGCCCGGCGACACCGGTCATCATCGTGACCAGCGAGCCCGCGAGGGCGGCGGCGCTGACGTCGGGGTCGACGCGCTTCCTGGCCTGCTGCTCCTTGATCGACTCGGTGAGCGAGCCGACGACGGAGGTGAGCAGCTTCGTTCGCAGCCTGGTGAAGCGCTTGTCCCCCTCGGCGGCGGCCAGGTCGATCACGCGGAGGATCGCCTCGTGACGCCGCCAGAACGTCAGAAACCCGTCGACCAGGTCTTCGGCGGTCTGCGCACCGGCCTTGCCCGTCCACGACCGGTCGGCGACGAGCGCGTTCAGTTCGCCGCCGCCTTCCTTGGCCGTGGAGTCGGCGAGTTCCAGGACGGCGCCTTCGACGTCCGGGAAGTACTGGTAGAAGGTCGCCGGCGACGTCCCCGCCTTGCGGGCGACGTCGATGACCTTGACATCGCGGTAGGGCGACGAGCTGAGCATGTCGCTGAGGCAGTCGAGCAGCTTCAGACGGGTCGCCTGTCCGCGCCGTCCGGCCACCCGGCCGTCAACAGTTCGAACTTTTCCTGCCATATCGTCAGCTTAGCGACGTCGGGTGCGGATGCATCCGGCCAAGGGCAAATGGGTTGTCTAGTCCATTATGGACAAGCGTGATCGAATCGATGGCGGCTCACGGCGTGCTTCTGACGCCGCCTCCCCTGAGGGGCCCTCTGGTGGCACCCCGTCCGGTGCTCCCGGCCGCTCCACGGGGCGCGGGAAACCGGAGGTGGGTGGAAAATGCGGTGAACAGGGCAAATGGTTAGAGATCGCTGTGAAGCGTACGAACCGGGAGGCCGATGCGGGTGCGGAACGGGTGGAAGCGGGTCGCACGAGGCGGCGCGCGGGGAAGAGGAACCGACCGGTCGGCGACTGAGGCGCGGACGGCGCCGGACGAGAAACCCGGCGCGGCTCCGGCGGGGGGCCCGGGGGAGAGCCGGGACGAGGGCCCGGGGGCGAGCCGGAACGAGAGCCCGGGGCGCGGCCAGGGTGAGAGCCCGGCCGGGGGGCGGGGCGGGAGTCGGGGCGGGCCCGTGGCCGAGGCCCCACGCGAAGCCGCCGGCGAGCCCCCGGGCGAGGGAGCGGGTGAGGGCCCGCCTGAGGGCACGCCCTGCTGGGCCGACGTCATGGTGTCGGACCTGGCGGCGGCGAAACGGTTCTACGGCGAGCTGTTCGGCTGGACGTTCGACGAGCCCGCGCCCGCCGCCCAGGGCCACTACACGCCGGCCCGCAGCGGAGGCCGCATGGTGGCCGGGCTGATGCGCAAGACGGACGGCCGTATGCCGACCGTGTGGACGGTCTACCTGGCCGTTTCCGACGCACGGGCGGCCGCCGGGCGGGTCTCGGCCGCCGGCGGTCAGGTGATCGGGGCCCCACGCCCCGTCGGCTCCGGCCCGGCCGGGATCATGGGGACCGCCGCCGACCCGGGCGGCGCCGTCTTCGGGCTGTGGGAGGCCCGGTCCCACACCGGCTTCGGGCGGTGGGGCGAGCCCGGCTCCTACATCTGGACCGAGGTGCACACCCGGAGCCCCGCCGAGGTCGACGTCTTCTACCCCGAGGTCTTCGGCTACCGGCCGCTGAGCGCCGCCGCCGTCCGGGACCCCGACGCGCAGGGGGAGGAGCCCGCCATCCTCGTCTGGGCCCCGCGTGGACGTCCCGCCGACGAGGAGCACGCCGTCGTCGCCCGCTGCCTGATGGAGGAGGGCACCCCGCCCGAACTGCCCGCGCACTTCCTCGTCTACTTCGCCGTGGACGGCTGCGAGGCGGCGGTCGAGACCGTGCGACGGCTCGGCGGCCGGGTCCGCCGCGCGCCCGAGCTCGGCCCCTACGGGCGCTGGGCGGTGTGCACGGACAACCAGGGAGCCGATTTCGCGGTCCTTGACCCCGGGGAGGAGCAGGCGAGGGAGTCTCCCGAGGAGCCCGCCCGCGCGGCCTCGGAGGCGCCCGCCGCACGGCCCGAGCCGGAGTGACACACCGTCCGGCCCGGGCGGCCCGGGCGTCCTGGGTTTCCCGGGCGGCTCGCCCCGGAGCCGTGCCGTCCGGGTGAGGAGAGTCCGGTGCGGTGTGTGGTGCACCGGTGCTCCGGCGCACGGACGAGGGGGAGTCGACGGGCTGTGCGGATCGCGCGCGGACACGGCCGAACCGGCCCCGGGTTCGCCTCGGAGGGCTCCGGCAGGAACAATCTGTCGGGGGACCGGTGCCACACGGCAACGGTGAGAAGGTGCTGGGGGCGGCGACGACGATGAGCCCCTACGGGGAGGTGGCAGGAGCATGGTGGATCAGCTGACGCAACACGATCCGCGCCGGATCGGTCCGTTCGAGGTCCTGGGACGGCTGGGAGCGGGCGGCATGGGGCTGGTCTACCTGGCCAGGTCCGCCTCCGGCCGCCGCGTGGCGATCAAGACGGTGCGCACCGAGCTGGCCGAGGACCAGCTCTTCCGCGTCCGCTTCACCCGCGAGGTGGAGGCGGCGCGGGCGGTCAGCGGCTTCTACACCGCCGCCGTCGTCGACGCGGACCCGCGCGCCGCCATCCCGTGGCTCGCCACCGCCTACGTTCCGGCGCCCTCGCTGGAGGAGATCGTCACCGAGTGCGGGCCGCTGCCTCCCCAGGCCGTGCGCTGGCTGGCGGCCGGGATCGCCGAGGCCCTGCAGTCCATCCACAACGTCCAGCTGGTCCACCGCGACCTCAAGCCGTCCAACGTGCTCGTCGTGGAGGACGGTCCCCGGGTCATCGACTTCGGCATCGCCTCCGGCGTCTCCAGCACCCGGCTGACCATGACCAACGTCGCCGTCGGCACGCCCGCCTACATGTCCCCCGAGCAGGCCAGGGACTCCCGCAGCGTCACCGGCGCCAGCGACGTGTTCTCGCTCGGCTCCACCCTCGTCTACGCCGCCACCGGGCACGCGCCCTACCACGGCGCCAACCCCGTCGAGACGGTGTTCATGCTGCTGCGCGAGGGCCCCGACCTGGAGGGGCTGCCCGAGGAGCTGCGCCCGCTCATCGAGTCCTGCATGAACATGGAGGCCGAGCTGCGGCCCAGCCCGGCCGACCTGCAGGCCGAGCTCGCCCCGCACCTGTTCTCCTCCGGCAACGACGACAGCGGCACGGCCTCGGCCTGGCTCCCGGCCGGCGCGGTCGAGCTGGTCGAACGCAAGCGGGGCGGGCGGAACCGGGTCCCGGCACGCCCCGCGCCCGCCGCCCCGGCGCCCTCCGCCCCGGCCCCGGTGGCTCCCGCGCCCGCCGCCCCGGCG